>NZ_BAAASQ010000003.1:0-51358 GCF_039532965.1 Streptomyces mauvecolor
TCCCCCCCACATTGAAGTGCGAAACATGCGTCTACTGACAAGTCTACCTCAAAACTTGTCAACAGCCGCATGTTTCGTGTCTGTTGAGGAGCTGCCGCCGCTCCAGGCAGTGCCGGAGCGACGAAGAAGAGGATCTTGCCCTGGAAGGCTGGTGGACGTTGAAGTGGTCGCTCTACCGGGTTAGTTGGTGAGAGCGGGGAAGGGAAGGTTTCTTCCCCTGTCCTAGCCGGGTTGATGTCGGCGGCCACTGACGAAGACTTGCGAGCAGGAGCAACTTTTTGGCGCGTAACATGCGTCTGTCCACAAGTTTTGCCGTACAGTACCGCTCACTTGTACGTGAAAGGATCGCCAAGTGGGCAATGAAGTAGGGCCGTTGCGCGCACGCCGACCGGCGTCGGCTCCCGTGCTCAAGCCTGTAAGGCCTGTTGAGGGACCGGACCATGACCTAGCCGAACTGATTGCCTCGCAGCTCGGGCACGGTCCGGTTCACGAAGTCAAGACGACGGTCTATCGAAGGCCACCGCACGACATGCTTGGGACCGACGGTTACTCGTTGGTCAGCAACTACTTCCTCCGCCGTGTGCTGCCGTACTGCCTGATGCACAACATCATCAGCAAGCTTCAGGGAGCAGTCCTGTCGAACATCATCGGTCGGCAGAAGAAGGGGCGGATCAGTGTCACTCATGCGGAGATCGCCAAGGAGCTCGGAGTCGCTCGCACGAGCATCGGGAATGCTCTGGACGCACTGTGCAGGAAGAACCTGATCCGGAAGGTTCGGCGCAGCACCTACGAGCTCAACCCTCGGGTTGCGTACAACGGTAACGGCGCAGAGCAGCGAGACTTCCTGGCGGAGCTACGATCGCTTGAGCTGGAGTCCCGTTTCCCTGACGAACTTGCTCCCGAGCTCACTCTTTTCTCCAGGTCCGAGATCAGCTGAACGAAGGGACGGACCCCATGCTGTTCACTACCACCGGCCTCCTCGGCGCGCTCTATCAGCTTCAGCTCACACCGACGGCGATCGACGTCCTCTCAGTGATGGTCAAGCATCAGCAGCCTGGAGGGGCTGTCGAGATGAAGCAGTCCGAGATCGACGCCATCCTCGGCGTCGGCCAGGCCTCCATGAGCCGTGCCATGGCGCTTCTCGTTGACCGGGGGATCGTTCTCCGCTCAGGCGGTGGGCGAGGCCACCGCTACGCGTTGAACCCCGCTGTGGCTGGCTACGAATCGCAGAGTGACCTCCAGGACGAGATGAGCAAGCAACTTGCCCTGGGCGGGCCCGCGCCCATCCTCGTACCGGACTACGCCAAGCGGCCGCCCAAGAATGGCAAGAGCGGGCTGCACGCGGTGGCGTAGGAAGGCTCGGGGAACACGTCCCGGTGGTGAGGAAAGCTCCCTAGAAATCCAATTCCACGTACTGAATTCCGTCGAATTCCACCTGCAGGCCCTGCGCCCGGGTGCCGCTGTTCTTGAAATACTCCTCCTGGAGGCCCTCTGCGACGATGTTTTGCAGTTGGGCGTGCGTCGCACCTGAGTCCTTCGCGGTGAACAGGCGGGCCGCGTACGAGGGGGGCAGGTGCTGGGTGATGAGGCGGAGGCGGGGGTCGTCGGTGGAGGTGCCGGCGGCGGAAAAACCGAAGCGGGCCCTGGTCTCCACGGTGATGCCGCCGGTCGTGGAGGCGCGCTTGCGGGCTGCTGCGCGTACCTTCGGCTGCCAGGTGCGGCGTACCGCTGCTTCGATGCGGGAGGCGAGGACGCCTTTTGCTTTTTTGATTTTTTTATCGCGGTAGCGCTCGACCGTGCGCTGGGTGGTGCCGACCTGGCGGGCGACGCGGCGGGCGAGTTCGGCGTTGGAGGCGGGCTTGGTGCCGGTGGTCCTGGCGTGCTTGCGGTCGGCGATCTGGGCCTGCTTGAGCAGGTAGGTGATCTGGCCGTATGTGGTGGCCGGGATCGGGCGGTGGACGTTCTCCTGTTCCGCCCGCTCCAGTGCGTCGTCGATGAGCCCCACGGGTCTCTCCTACTCTCCGCTGTCCTCGTTGGACTGGGGATCTTTGATGTGGCGGGCGGGGTTGTCGCCCTGGTCGAGGAGGTGGGCGGCCCACAGGAAGGGCTGGACGCCTTCGACCTTGACCATGCCGGGTGATACGCCGAGTCGGAAGATTCCGGGCAGTGGCTTGCCGTCGGGGCCGGTGGGCAGCAGGTTCTGTGGGGCCTGGTCGTCGCTGGGGTAGACGACGCAGTCCGAGAGGACGGCGATCGGGTAGAGGCCCGCGGCCGCCATTTTGAGCATCTTGCGGTGCATGTTGATGCGGGCCGTGGAGATGATGGCGGCGCGGAGGTCGGGGCGCCAGGTCGGGCGGGCGAGGGCCGGCCAGGGTTCGCCGGGGCGGTAGTTCTTGCCCTGGGGGCGTTCGCGCATCTTGCCGACGCCTCCCTTGACGGTGCCCTTGATCGCGGTCAGTACGGCGGCGAGGCCCGGGTCCTGTTGTTTGTGTACGGACATGGCTTCGACGAAGTCGGGGGCGGCCATGCCGGGGGTGACGCCGAGCTGCTCCATCACCGTCAGGTAGGCCTGGCGCAGGTGCTTGTAGACCGGGTCGAAGTAGGCGCCGTTGTCGAAGCGTACGACTTGGTGGAGGAAGGCGGGCGGGGTTGTCGTCAGGCCCAGGCGGTCGAGTCGGTCCGTATCGCCGATTTCCCATGCTGCCGCGGGCGCGGGGATGCCGAGGCGGGCGAGCTGGTCGGTGGTGGGGCGTACCCAGGCTTCCAGCGGCTGTACGTGGTGGCCTAGTTCGGCGGCGTAGGCGACGGTGGGGGTGGCGTACCAGGCGGGGCCGGTCGGCTTCGTTCCGTCGGGGGTGAAGGGGTTGGGCAGGCGGGGGTCGATGTCGATGTGCGACAGGTCGACGTGCCAGGAGCCGGGCAGCGCCTTGTCGAAGTCCGGCGCGTTGAGGTGCACGGCTTCGCCGAGGCCGACGACGAGGCGGTTGAGGGCCGCAGCGAAGGCCATGTTCACGTCGAGGCCGAGGGCGTACGGCTTGAGGCATTCCTCGTCGGTGAGCAGTTCCGGGTCACGGATCCACTCGTATGCCTCTTCGTTGATTGCCTGTTCGAGTGGGCGATTGTTTGTTCCCCACAGGGTGGAGGGGACGGGGTGTTCGGCGGGGGCCTCGCAGGGGGCGGGGTCGACGGCGAGGGTGAGCGAGCCGGGCTGCGGGCCGGACATCCAGCCGCCGTCTTCGCTGCGTACGGCGCGGGTTCGGGGGCGCAGGGCTTCCATCAGGGCGATGCCGCAAGTCGCTCCGCCTCCGCGCGGGGTGAGGACGAGGGCGGCGTACGTGGCGAGGACGCGGGCGAGTTCGGGCGGGGGGATCTCGCCGGCGGTGGCTGCGCGGGCGAAGTCCTTGCCCCAGTCGCGGGCGTCGAGGGCTCCCCAGGAGACGAGGGCGAGCTGAACGCACTGGCGGCGGTTGCCCGTTGCGGGGCGGTAGATGCGCGGCCAGGGGCCGAGGCCTCGCTTGGTGAGCTTCCACTTGGCCCGGGTGAGCGCCTTGATCACTTTATGGTCGTCGGGGAGGCGCTGTGCGCGCTGGACTGCCGGGTCGTCGGGGAGCTGGGCGGGCAGGCCGAACCGTACGGCGGCGGATTCGGTGAGCACGATCAGGGGGTCGGCGTCCTTGCCCGAGGGGTGCAGGGCCTGGGCGCCGAGGCCGGATTCGTTGAGGGTCCAGTCGACGAGGCCGGAGAGGGTTTTGGCGGGGCAGTCCAGGACCAGGCCGCCCGTGCAGTAGGCGGTGCCGTCTCCGTCCACTACGGCTAGGGGGCCGTTGGGGTAGGGCGTGTTGGGGGTGGGCTTGGGGGTGGGGGTGGGTTTGGGGGTGGGGGCTTTGACGGTGGCTTTGGGGGGTGCCGGGGTCGTTTGGGGGGCGATTATCACGGCGTGATAATCGGCGGCCTTCTGTTGGGGTTGGGCCGGGGGCGGCGGAGCCGGGGTGAGGGGCGGGGTGGGCGGCTCGGGCGCGGGTTGAGTCTGTGGCTGCTCGGGGGCGGCGGCATCGGTCTTCGGCGCCGCTTCGTTCTGCGGCTCCGTCTGCGGCTCCGTGATTATCACGGCGTGATAATCCGCGGCGGCGGGCTGGGGGGCGGGGCGGCGGGGCGCGGCTTCGGGGGCCTGGGGCGCTGGGAGGTTGGGCTGGTTGGGCTGGTTGGGCTGGTTGGGCTGGTTGGGCTGGTTGGGCTGGCCGGAGGGGTAGATCTTGGCGAGCTTGTTGAGGAAGTGGGCGTACAGCTCTCGCTGAGGGGGGCGCGGGTGGGTGCGGCCCTTCTCCCAGTCGACGAGGGTGGCCTTGCGTACGCCGAGCGCTTCGGCGAGTGCCTCCTGGGTGAGGCCGTGGGCCTTGCGCAGCCGTTCGCGCTCGCTGGGCGGCGGCAGGAACGGCTGGCTTGCGATCAGGGCATCGATCGCGTCGAAGCGGTCGGACATCGGGCACCTCCTGCCCCAAGGCTACCTTGAGGCGGACTTTGACCGTACTTTTGGCGTACTGGTGTGTCGGGCTGGGGCTGGGGGCTGGGCTGGGCTAAGGGGAGCGGGCGGGTTCGGACCTGCGGGCTGGAGCCGCTGGTGATTATCACGGCGTGATAATCCGGGAGTCGGTCGCCGCGCTTGGCGAAGTGGCTGTCGGTTCGGCCCAGTTGCGGCCTCGGTCTCAACGCCGCGCCGCCCCTCTGGGCGAGCGCGAGCCAGCCGCCGAATTATCACCGCGTGATAGTTGGGCCCGCCCGAGCACCCACGCGGTGGGGGGCGGTGCGGTAGGGCAGTCGCGACTATCACGCCGTGATAATCCGGGCGTTGGCTGCCGCCGGGGCTGCAGTACCGGCCCTGCCCCGGACCAGGCTTCGTCGATGAGGCGGCGATTATCACGGCGTGATAATCCGGCGGCTGGCCCTGGCCCTTGGAGGCTCGGCCCAGGGGAGAGGCGGTCGGGGACCGGCCCGGGGTGCCGGGTGGAGCTTGGTCGGCGGCCGTGATTATCACGCCGTGATAATTCGGCGAGCTCGTCGACCGTCGGTGGCGGGGCCATGGCCGTGGGGCCAGGGGCGAGCCGCCGCCGAGGTCCCGGTGATTATCACGGCGTGATAATCGCGAACCCTCCGCACCGCATGGGTGCTCGGGCCGGTCCAACTATCACGCCGTGATAATCCGGGGCCGGCTCGGCGGGCAGCTGTCCGGTGTCCGGCCGGGAGGGCGACCGGGGGACGACCCGGGGACGACCCGGGGGGGGCGAGCAGGAAGCGCGGCTCCGTGGGGGCCGCCGATTATCACGGCGTGATAATCCGGGTGGGCCGCTGTCCGGCCAGGTGCCGCCAGCCCTGGTCGCGTCGTAGGCGGGGCTTCGGCTCGGGTCTCGATTATCACGCCGTGATAATCACGAGCGCCTCGCTGCCGCCTCGGCACCCTGCCTGGTGTCCCGTCACCCTCCGGTGCTCGCGGAGGGTGGGGGCCAAGTCCCGCCGTCCTCCCGCTCACCGGCCCCCAGTCTCCCCGCTCCTGCGGATTATCACGGCGTGATAATCCGGGGCCGGTCGGCGGAGGGCCGGTTGGTGGGGCGCCGTCACGGGTGGGTCTTGAGTTCCTCTCGGTTCTTTCTCTGGAGGAGCACTGTCAGTTGGAGGCGCTCGGTGGCGGGGACGCGGGCGATGATCATGGCGGCTAGGGCGTTCATGTCGTCCCACGGCATGGTGGCCGCCGGGTCCGAAGGTGCTGCGGGCTGGTCGTGGTGGTCGGGCTGGGCCGGTACGGCTGGTGCTGCTGCCTTCGAGCCGGCCGGGGTTGGCTTGGTCGGGTCGATTATCACGGCGTGATAATCGGCGGCCGGCTTTCGTTCGGCGCGCTGCTTGGCTTCCTTGGCGCGGGCGTCGGCCGCGATGCGCTGTTCCTCGGCGGTCAGCTTGCCGAGGTTGCGTACGTGCTCGACCTGGCGGCGGCCTTCGGCGAGTTCGGCCTGGAGGTCGGTGGAGAGCTTCAGCAGGGACAGCTTCGAGGAGATCGTCGCCTGGGAGATGCCGAGCCGGTGGGATGCCTTGGTCTGGCTTCCGTAGAACTTCACCAGTGCATCGAGGGCGTGGGCCTGCTCGAGGTCGGTCATGTCGTCGCGGTGGAAGTTGGCGACGAACGCGGCTTCCAGGAGTGCTTCGTCGGTGGCCACGCGGGAGTTGTCGACCTGGACCCGGAGGGTCTTGAGGCCGGCGCGGCGGGCGCCTTCGAGGCGGCGGTGGCCGTCGACGACGATGTACTTGGCGCCTTCGTCGAGGTCTCCGGCGCGCTCTCGGCGGGCCTGCAGATAGGCGTCGACGGAGGCGACGGTGATGGCGTTGACCAGGCCGAGCTCCTGGATGCTGCGGGTCATTCCGTCGAGGTCGCGCAGGTGGTCGCGAGGGTTGTCGGGGTTCTGGCTGATGAGCTCGACGGGGAGCTCGGTGGGGTCGGGGACGCCTGCGGTGGGGGCGCCGGTGGCGGCCCCGATGGCGGCGCGGCGGGCGCTGACCGGGCGGGCCTGGCCGAAGGAGACGCCGGCGCCGAGTCGTTCGGCCTTGCTCATGAGATCTCCCTCGCCAGGGCGCGCATGCCGATGGCCTGGTCGGACTTGGGTGCGTACGCGAGCAGCGGGCGCTTGAGGCGTACTGCTTCCTTCTGCTCCTTGAGGTCGGCGATGACGCCGACGACGCGGGGTTCCTTTATGTCGGTCCACGCCTGGAGGGAGGAGGTGGCGATGTAGCCGCGGCGGCCGTCGTACTGGTTGACCACGATGCCGAGGTAGTCGATGTCGAGGGCGAGGTCGCCGCGGAGGTCTTCGATCTGGCTGGTGAGCAGGTCGTAGGCGTCGGCGGAGCTGTCTTCGGCCTGGACGACGATGAGGACGCCGGAGGCGCCGGGGGCTTCGTTGGTGCGGCGCCGTCCGTAGTGGACGGCGGCGTCCATGCTGAGGCCGAGGCTGGGCGGGCAGTCGACGAGGATGGCGTCGAATTCGCCTTCCAGGGGAGCCAGTGCGCGTTCGAGGGAGGCTTCTCTGGCGCGTACCGCGGAGAGGCGGACGTCGAGGAGGAAGGCGTCGTGGCAGCCGGGCAGCAGGTGGAGCCGGTCGCCGAAGCGGTCCTCCTCGATGGGGACGACGAGGTCGGCGAGGCGGCCTGCCGCTTCTCCCGCCATGTGTTTGGTGAGGCTGTCGCCCTCCATGGGCAGGGGGTTGTGGCCGAGCTGGCGGGTGAGGTGGCACTGCGGGTCGAAGTCGACGAGCAGGACGCGCAGCCCGAGGCCGGGGAGGTCTTCCAGGGCGAGCGGGTCGGAGCCGTCGTTGTCGTCGAGCAGGGCCGCGAAGTATTTGGAGACGCGTACGGGGTGGAGGGTGGCGGCGTCCTCGGCGAGGGCTTCGCCGGTGCCGGCGGTGATGGCGGTCTTGCCGACGCCGCCCTTCTGGTTGCAGACGATGATGCGGCGGGGGATTTCGGGGCGTACGACGGTGGGGGCCGGGTGGGTCTGGAGCCAGACCTGGACGGCCTGGGCCAGGCCCTGGGTGAGGGAGATTCCGCGGTCGGCGGCGATGTTCCTGAAGGTGTCCCACTGGCCGGCCGGGAGCCAGGTGGAGAAGGAGTCGGCGCCGGAGGTGTCGACGGCGGTGGGGGCGGAGGCGAGGGCGGACCACTGGGCGAGGCCCTGTTCCACGGCGCCCTGGATCTCTATGCCGAGTTGGGCGGACCTGATCTTCAGGTCCTGCCTGAGCCAGCCGGGCAGTTTGGAGACGACCTTCTCGCGGTCGCCAGCGTTCGCGGGGGAAGCCATAGGGGGAACCTTACTAACGAACTTGCTCAACTTCCGTACCGACACGTTAGTTAGGTATCAGGGTGGGGGGCGATTATCACGGCGTGATAATCGAGGGGCGGCTCGTCTCCGCCGCCGTCCGGCCCTCGTCCGGCCCTCGCCCGGCCCTCGCCCAGCCTCCCGATCGCCTCCTCCTTGCCGCGCCATCGGCCCGGGCGGCTGCCTCAACGGGCCGGGGCGGCGAGGGGGTTCGGGGATTATCACGGCGTGATAATTGCGGCTCGGTTGGCGGGGTGGCTTCGGCCCCTGGGTCCCGCTGCGCGGCGCGGTCCGGATTATCACGCCGTGATAATCACCTGCGGCAGGGAAGCGGTGCCCGGCCCGGGGCTCGCGCGTCGGCCGGTGACGAGGCGAAGTGACGGGGTCTCAAGGGACGGGCGGGAGTCACGAGTGGGCGCCTGGTCCGGCCCGACGAGGCCGATTATCACGGCGTGATAATCCAGCCCCGCGGCGGCGCCCCTCGGGGTCGGCCCGGCGGCGGGTCCCTGAGGGCGGCTCAACAAGCCGTGGTGGCAGGGGGGAGCCGGGATTATCACGCCGTGATAATCCCGGACGCAGGGCGGGGCGGCCTCCGGTCTGCGGCAGTGCACGGCCCCGATTATCACGCCGTGATAATCGGGGCCTCAGGGCGGAGCGGCCTCGGCTCCCGCTGCGCGGCGCGGCGCGGATTATCACGGCGTGATAATTCCGCACGGCGGGGGAGAGGAGCGGATGCCGGGTCGACCGGTACGGGGGATGGACCGGCCGGCCCGGCAGTCTGGGGGTGATGCCGAGTCAGGCCGTCCTGCCGAGGCGGACTTCCAGGCCGTCGAGGATTCGCTCCAGGCCGTAGACGAAGTTCTCGTCGCGGGAGGTGCGCGGGTCCTTGCCGCGCTTGTCGGCGTAGCCCTTCTGCAGGCGCGGGTAGGACTGGGCGGCTTCTTCGGCGGCGGGCCACAGGCGCTCGACCCAGTCCTGTTCGGTCTGGCCGCTGCGGGCGAGCATGGTGAGCCAGGCCGCTTCGCTGGTGGTCATTCCGGTGACGTACGCGAAGACGGTGCGTACCGCGTGATCGGATTCGTCGAGGGGGAAGCCCGCTGCCTCGAAGGTGGCGATCATGCGGTCGGACAGGCGCATCAGGTTCGGGCCGAGGTAGGCGACGCCGACCTCGCCGAGCACCGAGGCGATCCAGGGGTGCTTGAGGATCATGGCGCGCAGGTTGTGGGCGCGCAGGGTGGTGACGTCGCGCCAGTGGGCGGGCCTGTCGGTGTCGGGTTCGTCGATCTCGCCGTACACCTCGTCCACGACGAGCTCGATGAGTTCGTCCTTGTTGGCCACATGCCGGTAGAGGGAGGTGGCGCCGGCTCCGAGGCGGGTGCCGAGCTTGCGCATGCTCAGCGCGTCGATGCCCTCGGAGTCGAGGAGTTGTACGGCTTCGGCGACGATCTGCTCGCGGCTCAGGGCCGGCTGTTCGCGCCGGCCACGCGGGCGGGTCCACACCGAGGGAATCGTCTGCTGCTCGTCGATGGGCACGTGGCCTCCTCATCTGCCCGTTGCGTGGGGGCGCCTGCGGATTATCACGGCGTGATAATCCGGGCCGGTCGTGCTCTGCGAATCACCGTAGCGCACACCATTCGCAACTAGCGTACACCATTCTTCTTCTGAGTACAGTGTTCGCATGGCTGGATGTGAGGAGTCAGCAGGGCGTGCGCAGGCCCTCGGTGGCGGGCTCCGCCGTGTAGTGGCCGATGTGGTCGCCGGAGGCGATGGGGACGCCGGCCAGGATCTCGGCGGGGACGTCGAAGGCGTCGACCAGGGTGGTCATGTGGGGGGCGAGGTCGGCGAGGATCGCGTTGACCGTGCGGGGCAGGGCGCGCACCTGGTCGGCTGTCATGTGCTCATCGGCGAGCAGGTCGCCGGTGTGCTCGGTGATCTGCTTGAGCAGGAAGAGCCGGCACAGGCTCTCCAGCAGGAAGCGGGCGGTGGGGTCGAGGGCCTGGGCGGCCGCGGCGAGGAAGGCGTCGGCGGCTTGGAGGCGGGCGTGGGCGGAGACCATTTCCAGGGCGGCCGGCGAGGTCTCGTTCCAGCGGGACAGCGGGTCGCCGCACGGGCCGTGGCGCAGCGCGGTGCGGGCCCTGGCCTGCCACAGGCCTTCGACCTCGGCGAGCAGGTCGCGCAGGAAGTGCAGGTCGGTGAGGCTGCGTTCGGCGGCGGGCAGGTGGGCGGAGGCCTTGCGGTCGACCTGGTGGCCGAGCACCATCTCGGAGGCCGCCTTGACCCAGATGACGAGGTTGTCGCCCTCGGCGGTGATGCCGCCCTCGATGTTGAGGGTGAGGTCGGACAGGCCGTTGGCGGGGAAGAGGCCCTGGGCGCCGCAGCGTTCGCGGCACTCGGTCGTGATGCCGCGGGCCTGCCAGGTGATCCAGCCCTTGGCGATGGCCACCAGGCGCTCGGTCTCCTCGCGGTCCTCGTCGGTGTGCCGGGCCCAGCGGTCCACGGTGGTGCGGTGCAGGAACGTCATGGCATAGGCGGTGGCGAGCTTGTCGAGGAGGCGGCTGTGGTGGCTGCGGTGGGCGGCCAGCGCCACCTTCTGCCCGGCCTTGGGGCCGGCGATGAGACGGTCGTGGGAGTAGCGCACGGCGATGGAAAGCGCTGTACGTGACATGCCGAGTGTTCCGGCGCTCATGCAGAGCTTTCCCATGGTCACGCGGCCGATGGACCGCAGCAAGCGCTTTCTCTTGTTGCCGAGATTGCTGCTCAGACCGCCCTCCGCGTCCAGCCGTCCGTGGGCGGCCTCCAGGAGGGCTTCGCGGGGGAGCCACACGTGGTCGAAGGCGGTGAGGCAGTGGTCCACGGGGGTGCCGGTGCGCTCGGGCAGCGGGCGGACCTTCACGCCGGGCAGGTGGCCGTTCTCGTCGCTCAGGGGAGTCAGGAAGAGGAAGATCCCGTGGTCCTGGTCGTCGACCAGGAGGCGGGCGGCCACCACGGCGCTCTTGGGCCCGCCGATGGTGCTGGTGTTCGGCATGAACTTCTGCGCGCCCGGGTTGGGGGTGTGCAGCACGAACCCGTCGGTGGTGCGGTCCAGGGTCGCGGTGGTCTCCATGGAGGCGACGTCGTTGCCGTGGGCGAGCTCGGTGCAAAGAAACGTTCCTGTGCGCTTCATCGACGTAAAGGCGGACAGGTCCCGGCCCTCGTTGTCGTGGTCGAGGAGGCTGCCGAGGAACAGGTTGTAGTGAATGCTCGCCACGGTGCACAGGCCGCCGTCGACGGGGCCGGTCCACTCGTGCAGGGCTGCGAGGCGGTGCGGGTCGTCGGCGAGTTCCTCGGCACTGTCGACGGCCTGGTTGGCCAGGCGCAGGCGCCGGTAGGAAAGGGCGGCCCGCTCGGCGGGGGCCAGTCCCGGGCGGTGGGCGAAGTCCGCTCCGCTCACCAGGCTGCGCCAGGTCTCGTGCACGCGGTCGCGGTCCTGGCGGTCGAAGAGCAGGTGGGCCAGTTCACCGGCCGCCAGGGCCGAGGCCCCGAAGGCGAAACGGCCGTCCCGGCCGTCGGCGCCGGCGGCCGCCTCCATCTCTGTGTCGACGAACTCGGTCTTCTGGAACGTCAGCAAGGTCATGGACCTCTCCCCGTTGATGAGGAACCCGGTAGGTGGGAAGCTCAGGCCCTAAAGATACGTACCAACCGGTTTTATTTTCAAGCCCCTTCTTGAGGCCGCCTCAAGCGGCACTTGAGTGGCGCTCATGCCGGGGGCACCCCGCGATCACACCGGAATGGCCCATTCAGGGCATGGAGCCCAGCTCCGGGGGCAGTTCGGCCACCAGGGACCTCCCCCGGGTCCGCCGACTCCGCACGTTGAAAAACCGATCAGCTGGTTTTATTCTTCCCTATGACTGGGCAGTCGTCGATGATCGTCAGGGAATGAGCCTGGTTAGGCGGATATGTGCAGGTTCGGCACGCACGCTGGTGCGGCGTGTCGCCGCTGCTAGAATACGAACCCTTCGGTTTCTTTCTCGGCTGGTCAGGGCATGTGTGGAGGTGGGTTGTGGCGCGGCAGGAACGAGCGGTTCGGACTCGGCAGAAGATCCTTGTTTCGGCGGCCGAAGTGTTCGACGAGGTCGGGTACGAGGCGGCGACGATCACCGACATCCTGAAGAAGTCGGGGATGACCAAGGGAGCTCTGTACTTCCACTTCACCTCGAAGGAGGAGCTCGCCCAGGCGGTGCTCGCCGAGCAGGTGCTGGCCATGCCGCTGGTGCCGGAGCGGGACCTTAAGCTGCAGCAGTCGCTGGACGAGTCGCTGCTGCTCACGTACCTGCTGGGGCGGGACACGGGTGATCCGATCGTGCAGGGCAGCATCCGCCTGACCGTGGACCAGGGTTCGCCGAGGGACGGCCTGGACCGGCAGGTGCCGATGGCGGGGTGGATCCAGCACAACGTCGAGCTCCTGAGTGAGGCGAAGGTCCGCGGGGAGATCATGGCGGACACGGACGTCTCCCGTGTGGCGAAGCTGATGGTGGGCTCGTTCACCGGGATCCAGGTGCTGTCGAGGATCATGTCGGACCGCACCGACATGGCGGAGCGGGTGGTCGACCTGTACCGGCACGTGATGCCGTCGATCGCCATGCCGGCCGTGCTCGTGCGGATGGACTTCACGCCGACGCGCGGGCCGGAGATCTACGAGGCGGCGATGAAGCTGCGCGGCGGCGCGGAGCTGGTCCTGCCGGGCTGAGTGCCGCCCTTTTCCGCGTTGCGGGGGCGGGCGGGGCCGTGCCTGTGCACTGTGTGCGCAGGGGTTTTGGTACGTCAATGCAGTGATCCACTGAGCGGAGGCACGGATGAGTCAGGCTGTCTGCCCGTATGCGCTGGATGTCACGGGGCGGGATCTCGCGGGCGAAGCGGCCGCGCTGCAGGCGCAGGGGCCGGCTGTCGAGGTCGTGCTGCCGGGCGGCGTGCGGGCGTGGGCGGTCACGCGGCACCGCTACGTCAAGCAGCTGCTGCTCGACCCGCGGGTGTCCAAGGACGCGCGGCAGCACTGGCCCGAGTTCGCCGAGGGGCGCATCACGCAGGAGTGGCCGCTGTATCCGTGGGTGGCGAACGAGAACATGCTGTTCTCCTACGGGGACAGCCACGCCCGGCTGCGGCGCCTTGTGTCCGGGGCGTTCACCATGCGCCGCACCGAAGCCCTGCGGGGCAAGGTCGAGGAGGCGGCCGAGCGGCTCCTGGACGTCCTGGCCGAGGTGCCGGCGGGGGAGACGGTCGACTTGCGCGCGTCGTTCGCCAAGCTGCTCCCGATGCAGGTGATCTGTGAACTGTTCGGTGTGCCCGAGGAGTTCAGACAGCCGCTGTGCGCCACGCTGGAGGTCGTCTTCGACACGGTCGTCCCGGCCGAGGAGATGGACGCGGCGCGACTTGAGGCGTACCGGATCCTGGGCGAGCTGGTGGCGGCCAAGCGGGCGCGGCCCGGGGACGATCTGACGTCCGCGCTGATAGCGGCGCGCGACGACGGGGACCGGCTCAGCGAGGAGGAGCTCCTGGGCACGCTGTATCTCATGATCGCGGCGGGCCAGGAGACGACGTCGACGCTGATCGCGAACGCGGTCGGGGCGCTGCTGGCCCGTCCCGGGCAGCTGGCGCACGTACGGGCCGGGCGGGCCGGGTGGGCCGAGGTGATGACCGAGACGCTGCGCACGCACAATCCCGCCGCCTTCCAGCCGCTGCGGTTCGCGGTGGAGGACATCGACCTGGACGGCCTGACGATCCGTCAGGGGGATGCCATCGTCGTCTCGTTCGCGGCGGCGGTCTCGGACCCGGGGCAGCACGGGGCGGACGCGGGCGTATTCGACGTGCTGGCCGGGCGCGGCGAGGACCTGGCCTTCGGGCACGGGGTCCACCGCTGCCTGGGGGCGCCGCTGGCCAAGCTGGAGACGACGGTGGCGCTGGAGGCGCTCTTCGGCCGGTTCCCGCAGCTTGCGCCGGCCGGGCCGGTGGCGGACCTGGAGCCGCTGCCGTCGTTCATCGTCAACGGGTACGCGACGCTGCCGGTGGTGCTGCGGCCCGCCGCCTGAGCCTGCACCCCTCGGGAGAGGGACCCGCACGAGCTCCGCGGCCCGCGTACGGCCGCGGAGCTTTCGCGTTCCCGGAGGCGGGGCGGGCGTGTGTCACTGTGCGCCGTTGCGCACACTGTGCGCTCCACCGTACGGTGTTCCTTACGCCTGCGGGGGTTCGAATCCCCGCAGACCATGAGGTTTCCCTGGGGACGTGCATGGGCCATCTAGAAACCGCCGCAGCGGTTTGTTAAGGTGAGGTGTGCGGTCTTCACGCACAGGCCGAACGAGGGTCTCTCGCGCACGGCATCCCTCCGCACTAACGGAGCGCCTTGATGGCAAGACAGGAACGCGCGGTACGTACGCGCAATGCGTTGATCGAGTCGGCCGCCGAGCTGTTCGACCGGGACGGTTTCGAGACCGCGTCGCTCTCCACGATCAGTGCCCGTGCCGGTGTGAGCAACGGTGCGCTGCACTTCCACTTCGCGAGCAAGGCGGCCCTGGCCGCTGCGGTGTGCGAGGCGGCGGCGCAGCGCCTCGGCCGGATCACCGGGGAAGGCGGAGAGCAGGAGCAGGCGGACGGCGCGCTGCAGATACTGATCGACGCCAGCCACGCCCTGCTGCGGGGCTTCAGTCACGACGTGGTGCTGCGGGCGGGGTTCGACCTCGGCGACAGCCCGGAGTCGACGGGTGCGGGGGAGGACCTGCACCGGCGCTGGCAGGGCTGGGTGGAGGCGGTGTTCGCCCAGGCCGACCGCGAGGGGACGCTGGCCGACGACGTGTCGGCCCAGGACGCGGCGCTGGCCGTGGTGGCCGCCGTGGCCGGCTTCGAGGCGCTGGGCGGGCAGGACCCCCAGTGGCTGTCCCCGGCGTCGCTGACGCGCTTCTGGGGGCTGCTGCTGCCCCGGCTGGCCGAGGAGTCGGTCCTGGACCGCCTGGTGGCCTCGGGGACGGCGGCCGAGGCGGGCTGATGGCCCGGTGTCCGGAGTTCTCCGGCTGCCGTGCCGCGTTTGGGCGTTCAGTACGGGGTGATGGTGCCCGAGGCCTGCATGCGGGCGGCGAGCGAGGTCAGGCGGGTGCCGTAGAGGTCGAGGGTGTCGTCGGTGCCGTGGTCGTCGAGGTGGTCGAGGACCACGGTGATGTCGTAGGTGCCCCGGGCGCGGGCGGTGGCGCGGTCCTCATCGGTGCGCGGAGCCCGGGAGAGGCTCTCGCGGGCGGCTTCCTCGGCCGCGTTCTGCTCGCACCAGTTCCGCCAGGCCGCGTTGTCCTGGGGCCGGACCTGCTGGTCGGGGGGGAGCAGCTGGGCGGCGAGTTCTGCCTGTCGGCGCAGCTGCGTGCGGATGTAGGCGGCGGGGTCGGCGGGGCGCCAGTCCAGGAACCAGGCGTGGAGTTCGGCGGCGATGGTGTCGGCGTCGAGGCCCTGGTCGATGAGCGGGCGCAGGCTGAAGGCGAGCCGCCTCAGGCCCTCGCCCTGGGTCCAGTTGACCCGGGGGCGCACCTGGCGGGCGATCTGGATGTCCTTGGCCACCTGCAGCGGGGAACGGCGGGTCGAACCGGCCTTCCTGCCCCTCCTCGGCTGCTTCGTCTTTCTGGCCCTCGGGGCCTTCTCGGGGCTCTCGGGCGCCGCTTTCGGGGCTCGGTTGCGCCCGCGCGCAAGTGTTGCTCTCGTGTTTGAAAAACCACGTTCTACCTCAGCTGTCGGGCCGGGGGTAGAAGCGGTACGGGAAGGGGGCTCAAGGCCGTGAACAGGGGGTCTGCGCAGAACTGTTTCTCCACAGACTTCTCCACAGCTGTATCCACAGGGGCAGTTCGCCCCGTCGGGAGTGGCTGGTGGGACGGGAGTGAGACCGGTGACGCGCCCCTCGTAGCCGGCGACCGGCACCCGGTGGCCCATGGCGGCGTCGTAGACGGGAGGGATGGCGGCCGCGTACACGGTGGCGGTGGCGGTGTACTTCCGCCCGGGCAGGCGCAGATTGCGCTTGGAGCCGTGAACCAGCCATACAAGTGCGCCGAGTTCGCGCAAATAAGCCACGTGCCTCTTCAGGCCCGCCCGGCTGATGCCGACGCGCCCGGCGGTGCCCTCCAGGTCGTACAGGACGGTGCCCGCGCCGTAGTCCATGCGCGCCGCGAGATCGCGTGCCACGGCGACGGTGACGGCACTGGCCCTGGGGTGGATCCCGCTCCCCACCAGCCATTCCACCGCCCGCAGCCAGGCGCGCGGCTGCGCGTGACGCGAGGCCGTGGTGAGCACGTCCTGGGCAGCCCTGGCCACCGGAAGCCACGAGTTGGCCCGTTTCCTGGCCCGCCGGACAGGGGAGGGAAGGAACGGCGAGACGTCCCCACGAGGTACGGATCCAGCCGATTGACCGTGTGCAGAAGCGAAACGATCGGACAGATCTAACGGATTACAGCTGACGAACTGGCAAACCTGACCGCTGTGCAGCATGATGTGTGGTGCACTCCTGATAGGGCTCTGGCATTAGTTGGGGCACTCCCCCTCTCGGGATCACAAGACGGCTACGGGACGACTGCCTCCTTTCGGGGTGGTGGGACTTACGGAGCCTGACAACTCGTCACAAGACGCAAGTCGCAAGTCGCGAGACGGAACAGATGGGTCGGTTGTCTCCCTTCGGGGGTCGGTTGCCTCCTCTCGGTTTCGGGGTGATGGGTGTGGTGGACGGTCTCCTTGCAGGGAAGCCGTTGTGGTGCGAAGCCCCTTGCGGGGCTGGTTCGGGTGAACCGATTTAGTCCATCGGATTGGCGTCCGATGGGCACTCCGTCCGCCGAGTTGGCGCTCGGTCGGCAGAGACGAGATGCAGGGGCCGCGTAGTGGTGGTGGTTAAAGCCACCCTCGCGGCACGTGAGCGGTCCCTTGGTTCCACAAGGGCCGGACTCACCCCGTGCGTTACGGCATGACACTCCCCTCGACCCGCACACCTGTGCGCTGTCCGCGCGCGGTCGCAGAGGGCATGCCGAAGAGCCCGTGAACGGCGGTGACGATGCCGTACGGGTACTGGTGTGCAAAGGAAATGGCGTACCGGCGCCACGCGTGGTTGGCGTTCCCTCCCACGTGGCCCTCCCCCGGGTCGTAATGGCAGGTCATCAAGGTGACCTCGATCGAACATACCGTGCAACCGGTATGCATTCAATCGGCCTTACGAACCCGGCTTCTTGCCTGCGGCAAACCCCTTCACCTACGGGTTCCGGCATACGAGAAGAAGCCCGCGGCCACCCCCGGCGGGAGCGATGCTCGGCCAGGGATCAACGTACTCTGTCGGGCAGTTGGGTGTGACGCACCTGACTCAGACGGTCATCGCCGCCATGCTTTCGAGTTCCCGCACCGTGCTCGCGGGGTCGACCTCGACGAGGGCGGCGGGGGTGGCCAGGCACGGCATGACGAGCCGCCAGAAGCCGGACAGCGAGCGGTGGGAGACCCACTGCGGGTCCTTGCGGCCGAGCAGTTCGAAGCCGGTCGTCGCCGCCACGATGGCGGCGACCATGTCGTGCTGCTCCATGTGCCCGGCGAGCAGGCGCTCGTCACAGGCCTCCGACAGCAACTGCTGCACGCACGCCTGCCATTCCTGACGCAGGTTCACGTTGCCGGGGTGGGCCGCCTCGCCGCTCAGCTGGAAGCCCGCGCGCGACACGACGTCCTTGTGCAGCTGGTCGACCAGGGCGTGCGAGGTGTCGGTCAGGCGCTGCAGGGCGTTCATGCCGGGACGCTGGGCGATCCAGGCCGCGCGGCGCAGGCTCACGGCCGCCGTCGTCTCCACCGTCGTGGCCAATGCGGCTTTGTTTTCGAAGTGGAAGTGGAGCGCGCCCAGGCTGACGCCGGCGCTGGCGCTGATGTCGGCCAGCTTCGCCTGGACGTATCCGTGGCGCTCGAAGGCCTCGGCCGCGGAACGGATCAGCGAGTGGCGGGTGCGCACGGCACGTTCCTGTTTCATCACCGGTGGCTCCTCAGGGGATGGGGCTGCACCATGAGAACTTATCAAACCAGCTTCGCGGTTTTGTAACCAGGGCTTGCCCGGAGTCGTCCGGATCGCTCCTGTATGCGCGGGCGCCGGCGGCCTTCAGTGCGCCCCGAATGCCCCTGTCCGTACGGGAATTCGATGGGCCCTGCAGTAATCCCGGGCATCGATCCACGCCCCCGTGCCGGCCGTCGGCCACAGGAACCGGCCGCCGCTCCGCCGTTCCGGGTCCGGCACCGGGAGGAGGAATCGGGGTGGGCAATCCGGCCGGAAAGCCATCAGATCCCGCACCCGGGGCGGAAGTTGAAGAGGCGGCTCCGGATTTGGCCGAGATCCGCCGGGGTGCGTCGGGCGTTTTGAGTGCCTATGTTCCTGCTTGAAAACCAGCATGCAGGTATGTTTTAGTCATCGCCGAACCCCGCGGAGGGGGTCGGCGACCCGCCCGGCGGCGGGTTTCCCGTCCCTGACGGCCGGGTCGACGAGAAGGCCGTATATCGCTGGACGCACAGCCTGACCTGGTCTTTTCTGTGATCCGCTCCGTGGGGTCCCCAGCTCCCGCAGCCGCACCATCGTCCCCCGGGGTGCGGCTGCGGGCTGTAGTGCTCCACCGCTTCACACGGAAGTACGCAAGACCTTTCTCGACCGAGTCTCGAAAAAAAACCAGCGGACTGGTACTTTTCCTTCCGAGGTTGAGGTTGCGGCCGTTCGAGGGGAGCCGTACGTGCACTTGCATCACTCGCGTGCCTGGTGGCAGGCGGCGCACAAGCCGGAGCAGTACGGCCGGTCCGGCGCCGCTCCCCGCGGGGACCGCGGACAACTTCCTCCGTACGCGCACCACTTCCGGGGAACCACCGACGACCGACCGATCGTGCCCAGGCCGCACACGGACCTGAGGAGCCACAGGGGGAGGACCCACCACGTCATGAACGTCTTCGACGCTCACACCGAACCGGCCGGCCGCACGCCGTCCGGCGCGGCGACGCAGGGGAGGGTCCTTCGATGAGTCTCGACCTGGCGGCGCCCGCCGAGGACACCCCGGCCGCCGAGGCCCAGCGCCCCGCCGGACAGCAGGCCACCGTCGCCATCGCATCGCTGCTGCCCTCCGACTCCCCCCGGGCGGGCGGCCTCAACGACGAGCACGCGCAGATCCTGGCCGACCTCGACTCCCCGCTCCCGCCGATCCTGGTGCACCGCGCCTCCATGCGGGTCATCGACGGCATGCACCGGCTGCGCGCGGCCCGGCTGCGCGGCGACAAGAACATCGAGGTCGAGTTCTTCGACGGCGAGGCCGAGGACGCCTTCGCGCTCGCCGTCAAGCTCAACGTCGTGCACGGGCTGCCGCTCTCGCAGGCCGAGCGCACCGCGGCCGCCACCCGCATCGTCACCGCCCGCCCGCACTGGTCGGACCGCCGCATCGCCGCCAACACCGGCCTCGCGGCCGGCACCGTGGCCGCCATCCGGCGCCGTTCAACCGTGCAGAGCGAGCAGTTGAACGCCCGGGCCGGACGCGACGGACGCATCCGCCCGCTGCACGCCGCCGAAGGCCGCATCCGCGCCAGCCAGGTCATCGCCGCCCACCCCGACGCGTCCCTGCGCGAGATCGCCCAGCGCGCCGGCATCGCGACCGCCACCGCCAAGGACGTACGCGACCGGATCCGCCAGGGCCAGGACCCGGTGCCCCAGCGCACCCGGGCCGCCGTCCAGCTGCCCGCGCCCCGGGCGGCCGAGACCCCGGCCCGCCCGGCCACCGGCCGCGCCACCACCCGTACCTCGGCGGCCGCCCTCTCGATGATCCTGCCCAACATGAGCAAGGACCCCTCGCTGCGCACGGAGGCGGGGCGCATGCTCCTGCAGCTGATGAACCTGCACTCCATCGGCGACGAGGCGAAGTGGCGCCGGCTCGCCCAGAGCGTGCCCCGCCACCGCGCGGCCACCCTCGCCCAGGCCGCCCGCCGCTGCGCCGACCACTGGCTCCGCCTGGCCCACGAACTCGAGATGCGGTGCTCATGACCGCCCACGACGCACCACGCACTCTCGGGAAACCTCGTCCCTCCTTACGAGTCCCGAGCGGAGAGCACGGTGGACACCAGGCAGCACAGGAGAACCGGACCCTGCACAACGGTTCAGGAACGCACCCGGAAATTGCACCCCGGCCGGTTCGCGGAAACGGCCAGCATCATGAGCCTCTGCCGAAAACGACTGCTGAGCTGGTCGATCCAGTTCCGCAGACCGACCGGGTGACAACCGGGCCGGATTCCACTTCGACATTCGAATCCCACAGAGAATTTTATGGAGGAGCCGTGCGAACAGCTTCGCGGCGCCAGCCGGACCCGAAGAACGCGATATCCGTCCCGGCCTTCACCGATGGCGAGGTGTGAGAAATGAGCGCCGAATTCGCCGAGCTGGTGGCCGAGACCCCGTTCATCTGGCGGGCCCGCAGAGCCGGTGCCCGCCACCGCCTGATCTGCTTCCCGCACGCGGGCGCCGGAGCGGGCGCCTACGCCGAGTGGGCCGAACTCGTCCCGCCGGAGATCGAGCTCGCCGCCGTCCAGCTGCCCGGGCGCCAGAACCGGATCGCCGAGGACCCGCCGGCCGCCGTCGGGCCGCTGGTCAGGGTGCTCACCCAGGCGCTGCGGCCGGTCATGGACGGGCCGTTCTCCTTCTTCGGGCACTCCGGCGGCGCCACCCTCGCCTTCGAGGTGGCCCGGGCTCTCGAGGCCAAGGGCGGGCCGCGGCCCAGCCGCCTGTTCCTGTCCGCGCAGCCCGCGCCCGGCCTGCTCGGCGAGGTGGCGCAGCTGCACGACCTCACCGACGACGAGCTCGCCGCCGAGATCGTGCGCCTGGGCGGCATCGAGCCGGAGATCGCCGAGGACGAGGACGTCATGGACTCGCTCCTGCCCACCCTGCGGGCGGACTTCGACCTGTGGGAGAACCACCGCATCGAGCCGGGCCCCCGCCTCGCCACCCCCATCACGGTGCTGGCCGGCGACGACGACCCCCGGGCCCCGCTGGACACGCTCGGCCCCTGGCGCGAGCAGACCGGCGCCGGCTTCGACAGCCGCTTCTATGCGGGCGGCCACTTCTACTTCCTCGACAAGACCGCCGAGGTGGTCGCCTTCATCAGCCAGACACTGCTGGCGCCCGAGATGGCAGGGAGAGCCTCATGAGCACGTCCCAAGCGATCGACCCGTCGCTGGTCGCCGAACTCGCCGCCGCCGCCCGGGCCGTGCCCGGCGTCCAGGAGGCCGTCGCCGTCGTACGCCAGGGCGCACGGCCCGCCGCGGCCGGGGCCGCCGCCCCGGAGCAGCCCGGGCAGAACGCGCCCGGGCCGGTGGAGCCCGCGGCCGCGGCCGCGGCCCCGAAGAAACCTTCCTCCCAGGTGTACGGCGGTGAGCTGCACATACCGGCGGGCGCCCCCACCACCTTGCAGGGCGCCCTGCGCACCGCCGCCGAACTCGCCCCCGGCAAGGGCACCGTCTACCTGCGCCGCGACAGCGAGCCCGACCTGCAGACCTACCCCGAGCTCCTCGCCGAGGCCGAGCGGGTGCTCGCCGGGCTGCGCGCGGCGGGACTGGAGCCGGGGGACGCGGCGCTGTTCCAGTTCGGCGACCACCGCGCCTACATGACCGCGTTCTGGGCCTGCGTGCTCGGCGGGTTCGTGCCGACGCCGGTCGCCGTGGCCACCACGTACACCTCGCACAACGAGACCAACCGCAAGCTGTTCGGCGCCTGGAACCTGCTCGACCACCCGGTCGTGCTGACCGACGCCGCGACCGCGCCCGCGCTCAGCGAGGTCCGCGAGCTGTGGGGCGAGTCCACCGTGCGGATCCTCACCGTCGAAAAGCTCGCCCGGCACGAGCGGGACGGCGACTGGTTCCCGACCCGGCCCGAGACACCCGTCTTCAACCTGCTGACCTCGGGCAGCACCGGCGTCCCCAAGTGCGTCCAGCACACCAACGCCAGCGCGGCGGCCCGCAGCTGGGCCGTCATCCAGGGCCGCGGCTACACCGAGGACGACGTCAGCGTCATCTGGATGCCGCTCGACCACGTCACGATCGTCTTCTACAACATCCGCGACATGTTCCTGCGGGCCCAGCACATCAACGGCCGCATCGACGACTTCCTCGCCGACCCGCTGTCCTGGCTGGACTCCCTGGAGCGCTACGGCGCCACCAACACCTGGGCGCCCAACTTCGCGTTCGCGCTCATCAACGAGCAGGCCGACGAGATCGCCGGGCGCAGCTGGGACCTGTCGAAGGTGCGCGAGTTCACCAACGGCGGCGAGCCGGTCGTGGCCGGCACCTCCCACCGCTTCCTCGAACTGCTCGCCCCGCACGGCCTGCCGGCCACCGCGATGGCGCCGGCCTGGGGCATGTCGGAGACCTGCTCGGGCGTCACGTACTCCACCCAGAGCCGCGAGGACCGCACCGCCGGGACCGTGGTCGTGGCCCCCTCCTCCTTCGACACCGAGCTCCGCTTCCTCACCGAGGACGACAAGGGCGGCCAGGACGCGGTCGCCTTCTCCACCGTCGGCGGCCCGCTGCCCGGCGTCACCATCCGCGTCGTCGACCCGGACGGAGCGGTCCTGCCGCAGGACCGCATCGGCGAGCTCCAGATCCGCGGCGTCACGATGATGCGCGGCTACCACGGCAACGCCGAGGCCAACCAGGCCGCCTTCGACCCCGAGGGCTGGTTCCGCACCGGCGACCTCGCCTTCGTCCACGAGGGCGCGCTCGTCATCGCGGGCCGCAAGAAGGACCAGATCGTGGTCCGCGGCGCCAACTACATCGCCCACGAACTGGAGAGCGTGGTCGAGGAGGTCGACGGCGTGCGCGTCACCTTCTCGGCGGCCGCCGGCGTGCGCGAACCGGGCGAGGGATCGGACCGCCTGGTCGTCTTCTTCGTCCCCACCCGCTGGGACAACGACTCCCTCGCGCGGACCTTCACCGAGATCCGCGCCCGGCTCGGCCGCGAGGCGGGCCTCGCCCCCGACCTGCTCGTGCCGGTCACCGACGCCGAGTTCCCCAAGACCGCCAGCGGCAAGATCCAGCGCGCCGCCCTCGTCGCCGACCTGCGCGCCGGACGCTTCGCCGACCGCATCGCCCAGGACGACGACTGCGACACCGACGCGGGCACCCTCTTCTTCGAGCGCCAGTGGTCGCGCCTGGACGAGGCGAGCACCACCGAACCGGCCGACGGGGTACGCCTCGTGTTCGCCGAGCCGGGCCAGATCAAGCGCCTGGGTCTCGACGGCGTCGCGTCGGTCGTGGTCACCCGGGGCGACTCCTTCGTCCACGCGGCCCCCGACCTCTTCCACGTCACCCCGGGCGACGCCGGCCAGCTGCGCCACGTGCTGGCCGACGTCACCGCACGCCACGGCCGCATCTCCTCGGTGGTGCACGCCTGGTCGCTGCCCGCCGACGGCGCCCACGGCGACCCGGCCGAGCGCCTGGCGGCCATCAGCGCCGAGGTGACCTCCCTGGTCGCGGCGCTGGAGGACCTCGAAACCCCCGACATCGCGGACGGCGGCCGCCCGCTGCTGCTCCTGCTCACCGCCGGCTCCGTCCACGTACGCCCCTGGGACCGCATCGACCTCGCCACCTGCGCCCTGCCGGGCCTGGTGCGCACCGCGGCCGGCGAGATCGCCTCGGCCACCGTGCGCCAGCTCGACCTGCCGGCCGACCGCGAGAAGTGGGCGCAGGCCGTACGCGCCGAGCTCGCCGACCGCACCCACACCGGCGTCGTCGCCGCCCGCGAGGGCCTGCGTTGGCAGCCGCGGCTGCGCCCGGTCCCCGAGGCCGAGGCCGAGGGCGCCCCGGCGATCACGCCGGGCGGGCTCTACCTGGTCACCGGCGGCCTCGGCGGCATCGCCCACGACCTCGCCGGATACCTGGCCGCCGCCTACGGCGTGAAGCTCCTGCTGGTCGGCCGCTCGGTGCCCAAGGGCGCCAAGGCCGAGGCCCTGGAAGACCTGACCGCGCTCGGCCAGGTCCTCTACCGCCGGGCCGACGTCGCCAGCGCCGACCAGCTGGGAGCGGCCGTCGCCGACGCCGAGGAGCACTTCGGCCGCACCCTGGACGGCGTCCTGCACCTGGCCGCCGCCGATGTGAGCGGGCAGCGCAAGAACCTGGAGGAGCACACCCTGGCCCGCGAGAGCGCGGCCACCTTCGCCGAGCAGTACGCCGCCAAGGTCAGCGGCACCCTCGCCATCGCGGCCGTCCTCGACAGCCGGCCCAAGGCCTCCCTCGTCCTGTTCGGCTCGGTCAACGGCGAGTTCGGCGGCCACTCCTTCGGCGCCTACTCGGCCGCCAACACCTTCCTGGTGGGCTTCGCCGACCACTGGCGCCACGAGCGCGGGCGCGACGTGCGGTGCCTGGCCTGGAGCATGTGGGACGGCGTCGGCATGAACCAGGGCCAGTCCTCGGCCCCGGCCCGCCAGCGCGGCTTCCGGGCCATCGGCCTCGACGACGGCCTGCGCGCCTTCCTGGCCGCGACCTCCATGCCGCACCACTACCTGCTCATCGGCCTCGACCTGGAGAACCCGGCGATCCTGTCCGAGCTGGTCACCGACGAGCTCAGCGCCCGCGAGGTCCTCGTCGCCTACACCGCCGAGGGCGCGGACGCCGAGGCCGTCCACCGGGCCCTTCAGCCGGTCCTCGCCGCCTTCCCCGTCCCCGTACGCCTGATGGAGGTCAACAGCATCCCGACGGACGCCGCGGGCTCCGTCGACACCACCCAGCTGCTCCTGGACGCCGCCCCGCAGCGGCCCGGGCGCAGGAAGCACGTAGAGCCGGTGGGGGCGCTGGAGCAGCAGCTCGCCGGGATCTGGGCCGACATCCTCAACCAGTCCGCCGTCGGCCGGGACGACTCGTTCTTCGACCTGGGCGGCAACTCCCTGCGCGCCACCCGCCTGCTCGCCCGCATCGGCGACGAGCTGGCCGTGCGGCTCACCACCAACGAGCTGTACGAGAACCCGACGGTGGCCGCTCTCGCCGAGACCATCACGCTGGCCACGCTGGCCGAGCCCGTGGCGGCCGGCTGAGGCCTTCCCCGTGGTCCGCGCACCCCAGGTGCGCGGACCACGGGGGCCAAACCGCCGGACCGGGCACCGCATGTCCCGGCTTTTTACCGGCCCCCGCTATTCCTGTTGAGCGTCACCCGCTAATTTGTATTCGACGAAAAAAGCACATGGGCCCCCGGGAAATTGAACACTTGACACCCTCCCGGTGAGAGCCCCCGGCTCCCGAGCCGCCGCCGTACCGTCACTCTTCGAGCGCCAGGGAAAGGGTTGCCCTTCGGCTGGCGCAAAAGTTATGGTCCAGGCGCATCCCAAGGAATTCCGCCGTGTGCCGAAGAATGTCCGCCCGGCGTCGATTTCCAAAGAAATAGAAATTCAGTCGTTCCAGTCCTTGCAGTCCTTATGGGCAGTGTTCTAACGAGAGATGAGGTGTTGGAGATGGCCGGTCAGTGGCGCACCGCATTGGTGGAAACTGCCCTTGAGGATGTCGCTTCCGAGGCGGGAGGGGAGCAGGCCAGGCAGCTGCGGATCGGCATGGACTCCCTGCACCGCACGGACCCGGAGCTCGCGGCCCTGCTGGACGCGGAGGTCCGCCACCAGGACGCGACGCTCGCGATGATCGCCTCCGCCAGCATCGCCGACCCGTCGGTTCTCGCGGCCGGCGGCGCGGCCCTGTCGAACGTGACCGCCGAGGGCTACCCCGGCCACCGCTACCACCCCGGCGCCGCCCGCTTCGACGAGGTCGAGCGCCTGGCGGTCGCCCGGGCCAAGGACCTCTTCGGCGCCCAGTACGCCAACGTTCAGCCGCACTCCTGCTCCTCGGCCAACCTCGCGGTCCTCGCGGCGCTGGTCCCGGCGGGGGAGACGATCCTCGGCCTGCACCTGGACGCGGGCGGCCACCTCACCCACGGCTCCCCGGCCTCGGTGACGGGCCGTCACTACAACGCGGTGCACTACGGCCTGGACGAGGCGGGCCGCATCGACTACGGCCAGGTCGCCGAACTCGCCCGGACGCACCGCCCCAAGCTCATCATCGCGGGGGCCAGCGCGTACCCGCGCACCATCGACTTCGCCCGCTTCCGCACCATCGCCGACTCCGTCGGGGCGTACCTGCTCGCGGACATCTCCCACATCGCGGGCCTGGTCGCCACCGGCGAGCACCCCAGCCCCGTGGACCTGGCGCACATCACCACGATGAGCACCTACAAGCAGCTCGGCGGCCCGCGCGGCGGACTGATCCTGTCCGGCCGCGACCACAGCACGTTCGGCCCCGACGGCAAGACCCCGCTGTCGCGGCTGATGCAGCGGGCGGTGTTCCCGCAGTCGCAGGGCACGCCCAGCCCGGCCACCATCGCCGCCAAGGCCAGGGCGTTCGCGCTGGCCGACACCGACGGCTTCGCCGAGACGACGCAGCTGATCGTGGCGAGCGCGAGCGCGCTCGCCGCCGAACTGGCCTCGCTCGGCTACCGGATCCTGACCGGCGGCACCGACAACCACATCGTGCTCGTCGACATCATCGAGAGCGGCCTGAGCGGCGTCGTCGCAGAGCGCGCCCTGGAGCAGTGCGCGATCCTCGCCAACCGCAACCGCATCCCGGGCGACACCAAGTCGCCGCTGGTCACCAGCGGTCTGCGGCTCGGCACCAACATCCTCGCCCAGCGCGGCATGGGCCCCGCCCAGATGCGCGACTGCGCCCGCCTGATGCACACCGTGCTTTCGGCCACCACCGCCCTGAGCGACACCGAGTACCAGATCGACCCGGCGCTGGCAGCCCAGGTCCGCGAGGACGTCAAGAGCCTGTGCGCCCGCTACCCGCTGCCGCTGGAGCGCTGCGACAGCATCCCCGCATCCCTGATTGGAGCCGGACAGTGAACCACGACCCCCAGGACGCCGCCGCACCGGTGTGGCCGCCGGTGCTGCTGCCGACGGACCGGCCGCGCAGGCCGGGCGTCGGGTCCCGGTGCTCGGCCGTGGCCCACGCGGCCATCGACGTACCCGAGACGGCGGTCGAGACGCCCCGCGAGGACGTGCTGCTCGCCGCCTTCGCCGCCTTCCTCTTCCGCTACACCGGCCAGGAGGCCGTCTCCTTCGCCCTCGAGGGCGGCGAGGCCCGCTTCCCGGTCGGCGCCGACGCCACGCTGTGGTCCCTGGCCGACTGCGCCGCGGACGCCCGCACCCCGGGCGCGAGCGCTGCCCCGGTCGCCCTGCGCGTGGCCGGGGAGGGTGAGGCAGCCGCCGGCGGCGCCCCGTTCGAGCTCCAGCTGGTGGTGCGCGGCACCGCCCTGGAACTCCACTACGACGGCGAGCTGTTCGGCGCCGCGACCGCGGCCCGCCTCCTCGCCCACTTCACCACCCTGCTCACCGACGCGCTCGGCGCGCCCGACAAGGCCGTCGCCGAGCTCCAGCTGCTCACCGACGCCGAGCTGCACACCACCCTCGTCGAGTGGAACCTGACCGGGACGGACCTGCCGCACGACGTCACCCTGCACGAGGCGTTCGAGGCGCAGGCGGCCCGCGACCCCGAGGCGACCGTCGCGATCCACGCGGGCGTGCGCCACACCTACGGCGACGTCAACACCGCGGCCAACCGCCTCGCCCACCACCTGATCTCGCTCGGCGTCGGCCCGGACGTACGCGTCGGCCTGTGCCTGGACCGCTCGCCGCAGCTCCTGGTCGCGGTGCTCGGCATCCTGAAGGCGGGCGGCGCCTATGTGCCGCTCGACCCGGAGTACCCGGCCCAGCGCATCGCCACCATGGTCCAGGGCACCGCCTGCGCCGTGATGGTCAGCCGCGAGGCGCTCACCGCGAACCTGCCCGCCGACGGCGACGCCCGCCCGCTGGTGCTCCTCGACCGCGACGCCGACATGCTCGCCGCGCTCCCGGCCGGCAACCAGGGCCGCACCTCCGGCCCCGACGACCTCTGCTACATCATCCACACCTCCGGTTCCACCGGCGCGCCCAAGCCGATCGCGCTGCGCCACCGCGGCGTGATGAACAACCTCGCCGACCTCAACTCCCGCTTCCGGGTGGGCCCCGGCGACTCGGTGCTCTCGCTGTCCTCGCCCAGCTTCGACCTGTCCGTGTACGAGTACCTGGGCATGGCCACCTCCGGCGCCGCCGTCGTGATCCCGGAAGCGGCCCGCACCAAGGACCCCGCGCACTGGACCGAACTCCTGCGCACCCACGGCGTCACGCTGTGGAACTCGGCTCCGGCCCTGCTGGAGCTGCTCACCGACCAGGTCGAGCAGAGCGGCTGCGAGCCGCTGCCGCTGCTGCGCCTGGCGCTGCTCGGCGGCGACTGGGTGCCGGTCACGCTGCCCGACCGGGTCCGCGCGATCGCCCCCGGCCTGACGTTCATCGCGATGGGCGGCGCCACCGAGGCCTCCATCCACTCCACGATCTTCGAGGTGGAGCAGAGCGACCCCGAGTGGACGTCCATCCCGTACGGGCGCCCGATGGCCAACCAGCGCACCTACATCCTGGACGCGGCCCTGCAGCCCGTCCCGCCCGGCGTGCCCGGCGAGCTGTACCTGGCGGGCGTGGGCCTGGCCCGCGGCTACCTCGGCCAGGCCGAGCGCACCGCCGAACGCTTCCTGGAGTGGTCGCACGGCGAGGTCACCGACCGGATCTACCGCACCGGCGACCTGGCCCGCCACGGCGCCGACGGAATGATCGAACTGCTCGGCCGCATCGACTTCCAGGTCAAGATCCACGGCCTGCGCGTCGAACTCGGCGAGATCGAGGCCGTCCTGCGCTCGCACCCCGCGGTGCTGCAGAGCGCGGTCGTCGCCCACGACGGGCGGCGCCTGGTCGCCTACGTCGGCACCGGCGGCGGACACGTCGACACCGATGAACTGCGCACCCTGGCCGCGGCCAAGCTGCCCGACTACATGGTCCCGGCCGCCTTCGTCGCCCTGGACAAGCTGCCGCTCACCCCGAACGGGAAGCTCGACCGCAAGGGCATGCCCGCCCCCTCGTTCACCGACACCGACTACCGGGCGCCGCGCACCGAACGCGAACAGATCCTGGCCGGCGTCTTCGCCGAGGTCCTGGGCGTGGAGCGGGTCGGCGTCGACGACGACTTCATCGCGCTCGGCGGCGACTCCATCCGCTCCATCCAGGTCGTCACCCGCTGCCGCGCCCGCGCCATCGAGGTCACCCCGCGCCAGGTCCTGCAGTCCCGCACGGTCGCCGAACTCGCCCTGGTGGCCACCGACGCCGACGAGAACGCCCAGGCGGAGGACGCCTCGGCGCCGCTCGTCGACCTCACCCAGGACGACATCGAGGCCTTCGCCCGGCGCTACCCGAACCTCGCCGACGTGTGGCCGCTGACCGCGATGCAGTCCGGGATGCTCTTCGAGTCGATGCTGAGCGACACCGGCGACGACGCCTACCAGATGCAGACCGTCTACCACCTGTCCGGCGCCGTGGACGCGGACCGCATGCGGGCGGTCGGCCAGGCGCTGCTCACGCGCTACGCCAACCTGCGGGCGGGCTTCACCGCGGATGCCGCGGGCAACCTGGTGCAGGTCGTCGTCGACGGCGCCGAACTGCCCTGGCGCGAGATCGACCTGAGCGACCTCACCGACGCCGACCGCGACGCCGCCTTCGAGGCGTTCCTCGCCGAGGACCGCGCCGACCGCTTCGACCTGGCCGCGCCCCCGCTGCTCCGCCTGGCCCTGGTGCGCCTGAGCCCCGAGCGAAGCGAACTGGTCCTCTCCTCCCACCACGTCCTGATCGACGGCTGGTCGGAGCAGATCATCGGCCAGGACCTGCTGCGCCTGTACGCGAGCGGCGGCGAGGCATCCGCACTGCCCGAGGTGCGCGGCTTCCGCGACTTCCTGGCGTGGCTGGCCCGCCAGGACCGCGCCGAGAGCGCGGCCGCCTGGGCCACCGAGCTCGCCGGGGTGGACGCCCCGACCACGCTGGTGCCCGCGACCGCCTCGCGCACCCAGAACGCGAGCGTCGGCGAGGTCGCCCTGGACCTCACCGCCGACGAGGTCCGTCGACTGGCCCGGCGGGGCGCCGAGCTGGGGGTCACCACCAACACGCTGGTGCAGGGCGCCTGGGCGGTGCTCCTGTCCGCGCTGACCGGCCGCCAGGACGTCGTGTTCGGCGCCACCGTCTCCGGCCGCCCCGGCACCCTGTCCGGCGTCGAGTCGATGGTCGGCCTGTTCATCAACACCCTCCCGGTACGGGCCCGGTGCGCGCCCGGCGACTCGCTCGCCGAGCTGCTCACCGGCCTCCAGGAGCGCCAGACGGCGCTGCTCGACCACCACCACCACAGCCTCACCGAGATCCACCAGGCGACCGGCTTCGACGCCCTCTTCGACACGCTGGTGGCGTTCCAGTCCTACCCCGCCGACCGGGCCGCGACGGCCGAGGCGAGCGCCGCGGCCGGCATCGAGGTCACCGGCATCCAGTCGGTGGGCGGCGCCAGCTACCCGCTCGCACTGATCGTCGAGGCGGACCGGCTCACCCTGCAGTACCACCAGAACCTCTTCGACCGGGGCACTGCCGAGGACATCGCGGCCCGCTTCCGCTCGGTGCTCGGCCAGCTCGCCGACGACGCGGGCCGGCGCATCGCCTCCGTGGACGTGCTGCTTCCCGCCGAACGCGAGCAGCTGCTCGGCGCGTACGACGCCACCGGCGGCGAGCTGCCCGCCGAGACCGTCACCGCGCTCTTCGAGCGGCAGGCGGCGGCCACCCCGGACGCGGTCGCGGTCCGCTTCGAGGGCAGCGAGCTCACCTACGGGGAGCTGAACGCGCGGGCCAACCGCCTGGCGCACCACCTGGTGCGGGCGAGCGCGGGCCCCGAGTCGGTGGTCGGGCTCGCGCTGCCGCGCACCGCGGACCTGGCGATCGCCCTGATCGGCACCCTGAAGGCCGGCGCCGGATACGTACTGATCAGCCCGGAGTACACCGAACGCCGGCGGGACGTCGTCCTCATGGAGGCGGCCCCCGAGCTGATCCTCACCTCGACGAGCGCCCCGGCCCTGGCCGACGACCTCCTCCAGGCGGGCGTACCGCTCCTGTCGATCGACGAACTCGCCCTGGAAGAAGGCGAGTTGACGGGTGACCTGGGCGACCGGGAGCGCAACGCGGCCCTGCGGCCCCAGCACCTGGCGTGCGTGCGCTACCTGTCCGGCGCCAACAGCGGCGTCGCCATCAGCCACCGGGCGCTCGCAGGCGGCGTGGTCCGCTTCGCCGACAGCGCGGGCCTGGTGCCCGGGGCCCGGATGCTGGCAGCATCTCCGCACGGGGACGCGACCGCCTTCGAGCTCCTGACCGGCCTGTGCGCCGGAGCGGGCGTCGAAGTCGTGGCGGACCTGATGACGCTGGCCCGCCCCGAGGGCTGGAGCGGCGACGTCATCAGCACGGTCGCCCCGCTCTTCGCTAGCCTCCTCAACCGCGCGGCCGGCCCCATCCGGGCCGCCACCACGGTGTTCACCGGGGACGTCCTGCTCGGCTCGTTCGTCCAGCGCGTGCGCGAAGTGATCCCCGGAGTGCGGGTGGTCAGCGCGTACGGGCCGACCGAGACGATCCGCGCGACCGCACTGACCGCCGCCGAAGGATGGACCGGGCAGGGCGCGGCCCCGCTCGGCTCCGTGCTCGGCAGCATGCGGGCCTACGTCCTGAGCCCCGCGCTCCAGCTCGTACCGGCCGGAGTGACCGGCGAGCTGTACGTCGCGGGGGAGGTGGCCCGCGGCTACCACGGGCACGCGGGCCTGACCGCCCAGCGCTTCATCGCCGACCCGTACGGGGTGCCCGGCTCGCGGATGTACCGCACGGGCGACCTGGCCCGCTGGAACAGCGAGGGCCGGCTCGAATACGTGGGGCGCGGCGGGGCGCAGGCCAAGGTCCGCGGCCACCGCTTCCAGCTGGGCGACGTCGAGGCCGCCCTCGCCGCCCACCCGGCGCTCTCCCAGGCGGCGGCCCTCGCCCGGCCGGGCGAGGACGGCAGCGACCAACTGGCCGGCTACGTCGTCCCGCTGCGCGGCGCCACGGCGCCCGGGGCGGAGGAACTGCGCGAGTTCGTGGCGCGGAACCTGCCCGAGTACATGGTCCCGGTGACCTTCGTGACGCTGGAGGAGCTGCCTCTGGCCGCTGACGGAACCGTGGACCACGGGGCGCTGCCCGAGCCCGGCGCGCAGGGCGCGGACGACGGGTTCCGGGCGGGGCGCACCGAGCAGGAAGAGGCGCTGTGCGCGCTGTTCGCCGAGATCCTCGGCGTGGAGCGGGTCGGCATCGACGACAACTTCTTCGCCCTCGGCGGCAATTCGCTGAAGGCGACCCGGCTGATCGGCCGGATGCGCCGGACGCTCGGTCTCGAAGCGTCCATCAGAACAATTTTCCAGTATTCAACAATTGCGGAGCTTTCGGGTCAGATCCAGGCCACTGCTACGAAGAGCCGGCCCCGTCTGCGCAAGATGACCAAGGAGTAGACCCAAAGTGATCCCCTTGTCCTATGCACAGCGACGCCTGTGGTTCCTCGACCGTTTCGAGGGGCCCTCGGCGACCTACAACGTCCCCCTGGCGTTGTGGCTGACGGGCGACCTGGACACCGCGGCGCTCACCGCGGCGCTCAGGGACGTGGTGGGCCGGCACGAGAGCCTGCGCACCGTCCTCTTCGAGGAGGAGGGCGTCCCGTACCAGCGGATCCTGCCGGTCGAGGACGCCGTCCTCGACGTGCCGGTCGTGCCGGTGCGGCCGGACAAGGTGGACGACGCCATTGCCGAAGCGATCAACTACGCGTTCGACCTGTACGCGGAGATCCCCGTCCGGGCCCGGATTCTGAAGCACGGCCCGGACGGGCACGTCCTGGTCCTCCTGTTCCACCACATCGCGGCGGACGGCGAGTCGGCGGTGCCGCTCCTGCGGGACCTGACCGAGGCCTACACCGCCCGCATCGGGGGCGAGGCCCCCGGGTGGGAGGACCTGCCGGTCCAGTACTCGGACTACACGCTGTGGCAGCGCGACCTGCTCGGCGACGAGAACGACCCCGAGTCCATGCTGTACGGCCAGCTCGCCCACTGGCGCGAGGAGCTGGCCGGCATGGACCAGCCGCTCCAGCTGCCGCTCGACCGGGTCCGCCCGTCGACGGCCAGCCACGGCGGCGACACCGTCGAGTTCCACATCGAGCCCGAACTGCGGGCCGCCGTCGAGCAGTTGGCGCAGGACAAGGGCCTGACCGTCTCGATGGTCCTGCAGTCCACGCTCGCCGTGCTCCTGCACCACCTGGGCGCCGGCACCGACATCCCGATCGGCTCGCCCATCGCGGGCCGCATCGACGAGGACCTCGCCGACCTGGTCGGCTTCTTCGTCAACACCTGGGTGCTGCGGGTCCAGCTGCCCGGCAACCCCTCCTTCGAGGGCCTGCTCGACCAGGTGAAGGACAAGGCGCTCGGCGCGTACGAGAACCAGGACGCCCCGTTCGAGATGCTGGTCGACCAGCTCGCGCCGGAGCGCTCCACCGCCTACAACCCGCTGTTCCAGGTGTTCTTCGCCTGGCAGAACATCAGCCGCGCCGAGATCGACCTGCCGGGCCTCGAGGCCCGGCTGGACTTCGAGCAGCTGGGCACCAAGAGCTCCAAGTTCGACCTGGAGTTCAACGTGGCCCCGGCCGCCGAGGGCGACGGCGCGCGCGGCACCATCGAGTACGCCACCGACCTGTTCGACCGCGACACCGTCCAGAGCATCGGCGAGCGCTACGTACGGGTCCTGGCCCAGCTGATCGCCGACCCCGCCAGGCCCGTCGGCGCCCTGGAGATCCTCTCCCCGGCCGAGCGCGAGCAGTTCGCCGCGCTCAACGCCACCGCCGCCGAGGTCCCCGAGGTCACCGTCCCGGCGCTCTTCGAGCAGCAGGCGGCGTCCACGCCGGACGCGGTCGCGGTGGTCTTCGAAGACACCGAGCTGACGTATGCGCAGGTCAACGCCCGCGCCAACCGCCTCGCCCGCGAGCTGGTGGCGCCCGGAGTCGGCCCCGAGTCGGTCGTCGCCCTGTCGCTGCCGCGCTCGGCGGAGCTCGTCATCGGCCTCCTCGCGGTCCTGAAGGCCGGCGGCGCCTCCCTGCCGATCGACCCGAAGTACCCGAGCCACCGCCTGGAGTTCATCCTCGGCGAGGCGAAGCCCCAGCTGATCCTCACCGACACCGAGACGGTCTCGGTCCTGCCGGAGACCGACACCCCGGTGCTCTTCCTCGGCGACGTCGACCTCACCGAAGGCGCGGACAACCTCACCGACGCCGACCGCTCGGGAAACCTGGCACAGCAGCACCTGGCGTACGTCATGTACACCTCGGGCTCCAGCGGCACCCCCAAGGGCGTCGCCATCACCCACGCCAACATCGTCAACGGCATCACCCACCTCGCCGAGCGCATCGGCGCAGGTCCCGGCCGCAAGGCGCTCGCCGGCACGTCGATCAACTTCGACGTCTCCGCGTTCGAGATCTTCACCAACCTCTGCCACGGCGGCACCATCGAGGTCGTCCGCGACGTCCTCGTCCTCGCGGACCGCGAGCGCTGGGACGGCCACATCATCTCCACCGTGCCGTCCGCCTTCGGCGAGCTCGTCGACCAGATCGCCGACCGCATCACCGTCGACACCCTGGTCTTCGCCGGAGAGGCCCTCCCGGCCTCCCTCGTCACCAAGGTCCGCGAGACGTTCCCCGGCGTACGCGTCGTCAACGCCTACGGCCAGACCGAGTCGTTCTACGCCACCGCCTTCACCGTCGCCGACGGCCAGGAGTGGGAAGGCAGCGGCAACGCCCCGATCGGCCGCCCGCTGGGCAACATGCGCGCCTACGTGCTCGGCCCGACCCTGCGCCCGGTCGCCCCGGGTGTCGCGGGAGAGCTCTACATCGCGGGCAACGTGGCACGCGGCTACCTCGGCCGCCCCGACCTGACCTTCGAGCGCTTCCTGCCCGACCTGTTCGGCACCCCCGGCGACCGGATGTACCGCACCGGCGACATGGCCCGCTGGAACAGCGACGGCCAGCTCGAATACGTCGGCCGCGGCGACTCCCAGGTCAAGGTGCGCGGCTTCCGCATCGAACCCGGCGAGGTCGAGGCGGCGCTGCTCGCCCACCCCGGCGTCGGCCAGGCCGCCGTCATCGCCCGCGAGGGCCAGGGCACCAACTCCGCCAAGCAGCTCGTCGGCTACGTCGTCCCCGCCTTCACCAGCGACGAGAACAGCCACGACTTCCGCTCCGGCATCGAGGCCACCGACCTCAGGTCCTTCGCCTCGCAGCGGCTGCCCGACTTCATGGTCCCCTCCGCCTTCGTCATCCTCGACCGGCTGCCGCTGATGCCCAACGGCAAGCTGGACCGCAAGGCGCTGCCGGAGCCCGAGTTCACCGGCGGCGAGTACCGCGCGCCGCGCAGCGACGCCGAGAAGATCCTGGCCGGCGTGTACGCCGAGGTCCTGGGCCTGGACCGGGTCGGCATCGACGACGACTTCTTCGCCGTCGGCGGCGACTCCATCCGCTCCATCCAGGTCGTCTCCCGGGCCCGCGCCCAGGGCCTGGAGGTCACCCCCCGGCAGATCTTCGAGTGCCGCACCGTCGCCGACCTGGCCGACGTCGCCAGGACCGAAAGCACCGGCGGCATCGTCCTGGAGGAGTTCGAGGGCGGCGGCACAGGCCTGCTCCCGCTGCTCCCCATCGCCCAGTACATGCTGGAGCTGGGCGGCGGATACGACCGGTTCTCCATGTCGCTCCTTGCCGAACTCCCGCTGGGCATCGACGAGTCGGGCCTGGCCGCCACAGTGAACGCGGTCTTCGACCGGCACGACATCCTGCGCTCGGCCATCCTCACCGAGGACGGCGGCGCGATGCGCGTCGACCCGGCCGGCTCCGTCGACACGTCCGCACTGATCCGCCGCATCCCCTGCGACGGCACCTGGGACGAGGCCTGGCGGGCGAGCGCCGAGGCCGAACTCGATGCCGCGACCGGCCGCCTGGACACCGCCGCCGGCGTGATGGCCCAGTTCGTGTGGTTCGACCCGGCCGATGCCGCCGTCCCCGGCCGCCTGGTCATCGCCCTGCACCACGCCGTCGTCGACGGAGTGTCCTGGCGCATCCTGCTCCCCGACCTCGCCGCCGCCTGGCAGCAGGTCAAGGACGGCAAGGCCCCCGCACTGCCGCAGTCGGGCACCTCGGTGCGCCGCTGGACGCACGCACTGATCGACGAGGCCAACAGCCCCGAGCGCACCGCGGAACTCCCGCTGTGGCGCTCGGTCCTGGACGGCCCCGACCCGCTGCTCGGCTCCCGCGCGCTCGACCCGGCCGTCGACACCCGTACGGCGCTGGACTACCTGAACGTGCAGCTCCCCGCGCACATCACCGACGCCCTCCTGACCAAGGTGCCCGCCGCCTTCCACGGCGGCGTCAACGACGGCCTGCTGGCCGCCCTCGCCCTCGCCGTCGCCCAGTGGCGCCGGGCCCGCGGCATCGAGGAGACCTCCACCCTCATCAAGCTGGAGGGCCACGGCCGCGAACAGGACGTGGTGCCCGGCGCCGACCTGTCCGCCACGGTCGGCTGGTTCACCTCGATGTTCCCGGTACGCCTGGACACGGCGGGCTTCGACCTCGACGAGGCGTTCGCCGCGGGCCCCGCCGCGGGCGGCGTCGTCAAGGCCGTCAAGGAACAGCTCCTGGCCATCCCCGACAAGGGCCTCGGCTTCGGACTGCTGCGCTACCTCAACGAGGAGACCGCCGCCGAGCTGAAGCAGCTCGCCACCGGCCAGATCGGCTTCAACTACCTGGGCCGCTTCTCCTCCGCCGACATGCCGGAGAACCTGCGCGGCCTCGGCTTCACCCAGATCTCCGAGATGGCCGCCCCCCTCGACGAGGACATGCCGGCCATGTCGTCGCTCGAAATCAACTCGATGGTCATCGACACCGACCGGGGCGCCCAGCTGGACGTATCGGCGGGTTTCCCCGCGGGCCTGCTCGCCCGCGCCGACGTCGAGGAGCTCATCGGGCTGTGGTTCAAGGCCCTGGAGGCCCTCGCGCTGCACGCAGCCGCCCCCGGGGCGGGCGGCCTGACCCCCTCGGACCTGCCGCTGGTGAACGTCACCCAGCAGGACATCGAGGTGTGGGAGGAGCGCTACCCGGGCCTGACGGACGTGTGGCCGCTCACCGCGCTCCAGTCCGGCCTGCTGTTCCACACGATGCTGAACGACGACTCGTGGGACGCCTACCAGATGCAGATGGCCTTCCACATCGAGGGCCGCGTCGACCCCGCCCGCATGCGCGCCGCGGCTCAAGCCATGCTGGACCGGCACGCCAACCTGCGGACCGCGTTCGTCAACGACCTCGCGGGCAACCAGGTCCAGGTCGTCGTCGACGGCGTCGAGGTGCCCTGGCAGGACATCGACCTGCGCGGCCTCGACGAGCAGGCCCGCACCGAAGCCTTCGACCAGTTCCTCGTCGAGGACCACCGCAGGAGCTTCGACCCCCTCACCCCGCCCATGCTGCGCCTGACCCTGGTGCGCACCGAGGACGACCAGTCCGAGCTCGTCCTGACCGCCAACCACGTCCTGTTCGACGGCTGGTCCCTGCCGATCCTCATGCAGGACCTGCTGCGCCTGTACGGGTCGGCGGGCGACGCCTCGGTGCTGCCGAGGGTCCGCGGCTTCAAGGACTTCCTCGTCCACCTCTCCCGCCTGGACCACGACGAGACGGCCCGCGCCTGGGCCGAGGAGCTCGCCGGGGTCGAGGAGCCGACCGTCCTGCTGCCGGGCGCGGCCTCCGAGCACGGCAGCTCCGGCATCGGCCACGTCCAGGTCCCGCTGCCCCTTGACGAGGTCCGCGAGCTGAACCGGCGCGCCTCCGAGCTCGGCGTCACTGTCAACACCCTGGTCCAGGGCACCTGGGCGGTGCTGCTCGGCCAGCTCACCGGCCGCCAGGACGTCGTGTTCGGCGCCACCGTCTCCGGCCGTCCCCCGGCCGTCACCGGCGTCGACTCCATCGTCGGCATGTTCATCAACACGCTCCCGGTGCGCGTCGAGTACACCCAGAGCGACACCCTCGCCGAGGTCCTGCACAACCTGCAGATGCGCCAGGCCGCCCTCCTGGACCACCACCACTACGGCCTCACCGAGATCCACCAGGCCACCGGCCTCAAGACGCTCTTCGACACCCTGGTGGTGTTCGAGTCGTACCCGGTGGACCGCGACGGGCTCAGCGACGCCAACTCGGCGGCCGGCATCGCCTTCACCGGCATCCGCCCCTCGACCGGCACCCACTACCCGCTGACCGTCATGGCGGACGCCGACCCGCACCTGCGCCTGACCCTCCAGTTCCAGGAGCACGTCCTGGACCGCGACACCGTCGAGGTCATGGCGGGCCGGCTGCTGCGGGTCCTGCGCCAGCTGATCGCCGACCCGACGGTCCCGGTCGGCCGGGTCGACGTCCTGGAGCCGGCTGAACGAGTGCATCTGATTGAGCAGTTGAACAGCACCGAGGCCCTCACCCCGGACGCCACGATCCCCGCGCTCTTCGAGCAGCAGGTGGCGGCGACGCCGGACGCGGTCGCGGTGGTCTTCGAAGCCACCGAGCTGACGTATGCGCAGGTCAACGCCCGCGCCAACCGGCTCGCCCGGGAACTGGTCAGGGGGGGAGCGGGCCCGGAGTCGGTCGTCGCGCTCTCGCTGCCGCGCTCGGCCGAACTCGTCGTCGGGCTCCTCGCGGTCCTCAAGTCGGGGGCGGCCTACCTGCCGATCGACCCGAAGTACCCGAGCCACCGCCTGGAGTTCATCCTCGGCGAGGCGAAGCCCCAGCTGGTCCTCACCGACACCGAGACGGTCTCCGTCCTGCCCAAGACCGACGCACCGGTGCTGTTCTACGGTGACGTCGACTTCGACGACGTCGACCTGGACATCGAGGCAGGCGTCCCCGACCTCGGAGACGGCGACCGCAGGGGCGCCCTGGTCGCCGACCACCTGGCGTACGTCATGTACACCTCGGGCTCCAGCGGCACCCCCAAGGGCGTCGCCATCACCCACCACAACGTCGTCAACGGCGTCACCCAGCTCGCCGAGCGCATCGGTGCAGGTCCCGGCCGCAAGGCGCTCGCCGGCACGTCGATCAACTTCGACGTCTCCGCGTTCGAGATCTTCACGACCCTGGTGACCGGCGGCACCGTCGAGGTCGTCCGCGACGTCCTCGTCCTCGGCGAGAGGGACGGGTGGAGCGGCAATGTCATCTCCACCGTCCCCTCCGCCTTCGCCGAACTCCTCGACCAGATCGCCGACAGGACGAAGGTCGACGTCCTGGTCTTCGCCGGCGAGGCCCTGCCCGCCGACCTGGTCAACCGGGCCCGCGAGGCCTTCCCCGGCGTGCAGATCATCAACGCCTACGGCCAGACCGAGTCGTTCTACGCCACCACCTTCACCGCCTCCGGCTCCCCGGCCGCCCTCGGCAGCGCCCCCATCGGCTCGCCGCTCGGCAACATGCGCGCCTACGTCCTGAGCCCCGGCCTCCAGCCGGTCCCGCAGGGCGTTGCGGGAGAGCTCTACATCGGCGGCAACGTCGGCCGCGGCTACCGCGGCCGCCCCGACCTGACCGCCGAGCGCTTCGTCGCCGACCCCTACGGCACACCCGGTTCGCGGATGTACCGCACCGGCGACATGGCCCGCTGGAACAGCGAGGGCCGCCTCGAATACATCGGCCGCAGCGACACCCAGATCAAGGTGCGCGGCTTCCGCATCGAGCCCGGCGAGGTCGAGGCCGCGATCGTGGCGCACCCGGCGGTCGCCCAGGCCGCCGTCGTCGCCCGGGCCGGAGCGGGCAGCAACGCGGGCAAGCAGCTCGTCGCCTACGTCGTCCCCGCCGAGGCCGGAGGCATCACGGCCGAGGAGCTGCGCGAGGCCGCCGCCGAGCGGCTGCCCGACTTCATGGTCCCCGCCGTCTTCATGACCCTGGACCGGCTGCCTTTGATGCCCAACGGCAAGCTGGACCGGGCCGCCCTGCCCGAGCCGGAGTTCACCTCCGGCGCCTACCGGGCGCCGCGCACCACCGACGAGGAGACCCTGGCGGGCCTGTTCGGCGAGGTGCTCGGCCTGGAGCGGGTCGGCATCGACGACAACTTCTTCACCCTCGGCGGGCACTCGCTGCTCGCGACCCGCCTGATCAGCCGGATCCGTACGGTGCTCGGCGCGGAGGTCCCGATCAAGGTGGTCTTCGGTTCGCCGACGGTCGCCGAGCTCGCCACCCACCTCTCGGCCGGCGTCAAGGTCCGCACCGCGCTGACCCGCCTGGAGCGGCGGCCCGAGAAGCTGCCGCTGTCCTTCGCCCAGCGCCGCCTGTGGTTCATCGACAAGTTCGAGGGCCCCTCGGCGACGTACAACATCCCGCTGAACCTCAGGCTCACCGGCGACCTCGACGCACCGGCGCTCGCCGCCGCGCTCAAGGACGTCGTGGACCGGCACGAGAGCCTGCGCACGGTCTACCGCGAGGACACCGAGGGCGTGCCGTTCCAGCTGGTCGTGCCGGTGGGCGAGGCCGTCCTGGACGTGCCCGTGGTCGAGGTCGCCGACGGCCACCTGGACGCGGCGATCTCCGAGACCGCCGAGTACACCTTCGCGCTCGACCGCGAGATCCCGGTGCGCGCCCGCATCCTGGCGACCGGCCCGCAGGAGCACGTCCTGTCGCTGGTCATCCACCACATCGCCAGCGACGGCGAGTCGATGGCCCCGCTGATCCGCGAGGTCTCCGCCGCCTACGCGGCCCGCCGCGCGGGCCAGGTGCCCGAGTTCGCGGAACTCCCGGTCCAGTACGTCGACTACGCCATCTGGCAGCGCGAGCTGCTCGGCGAGGCCGACGACCCCGAGAGCGTCCTCGCCGACCAGTCCGGCTACTGGCACAAGGAGCTCTCCGGCATCCCGCAGCCGCTCCAGCTGCCCGCCGACCGGCCGCGGCCGCCGAAGGCCAGCTACCGCGGCGACATGATCGAGTTCACCGTCGAGCCCCAACTGCTCGCCGCCGTCGAGGAGTTGGCGCGCGAGCGCGACGTGACGGTCTCCATGGTCATGCAGTCCGTCCTCGCGGTCCTGCTGCACCAGCTGGGAGCGGGCGACGACATCCCGATCGGCTCGCCGATCGCGGGCCGCACCGACGACGCCCTCGACGACCTGATCGGCTTCTTCGTCAACACCTGGGTGCTGCGCGCCGAACTCGCGGGCAACCCCACCTTCGACGAGCTGATCGCCCAGGTGAAGGACAAGGCGCTCGGCGCGTACGGCAACCAGGACGCCCCCTTCGAGCGCCTGGTCGAGCTCCTCAACCCGGACCGCTCCACCGCGTACCACCCTTTGTTCCAGGTGATGTTCGCCTGGCAGAACTTCGCGCAGGCCGACTTCGACCTGCCGGGCCTGCGGGTGGACTTCGTGCCTGTCATCACCGGCACCGCCAAGTTCGACCTGTTCTTCAACCTGACCGAGGTCACCGAGCCCACCGGCCGCGAGGCCCAGGGCCTCATCGAGTACGCGACCGACCTGTTCGACCGATCGACGGTCGAGGCGATGGCGGCCCGCTTCGTGCGGGTGCTGCGCCAGCTGGTCGCGGACCCGGCGGTGCGGGTCGGCCTGGTCGACGTCCTGGAGCCGGCCGAGCGCGAGCTGGTCCTGCGCGGCCGCAACAGCACGGCCGTGCCGACCCCGCAGGTCACCGTGCCCGGCCTGTTCGAGCAGCAGGTGGCGGCGACGCCGGACGCGGTCGCGGTGGTCTTCGAAGACACCGAGCTGACGTATGCGCGGGGTCGGCCCGGAGTCGGTCGTCGCGCTGTCGCTGCCGCGCTCGGCGGAGCTGGTGATCGGCATGCTGGCGGTCCTGAAGTCGGGCGCGGCCTACCTGCCGATCGACCCGAAGTACCCGAGCCACCGCCTGGAGTTCATCCTCGGCGAGGCGAAGCCCCAGCTGATCCTCACCGACGCCGAGACGGTCTCGGTGCTGCCGAAGAGCGACATCGAGGCCCTGTTCCTCGGCGACGTCGACCTGGACAACGGGGATGCGGCCGACCTGACCGGCCGCGACCGCACGGCAGCCCTGAAGCCGCAGCACCTGGCGTACGTCATGTACACCTCGGGCTCCAGCGGCACCCCCAAGGGCGTCGCCATCAGCCACGCCAACATCGTCAACGGCGTCACCCAGCTGGCCGCACGCATCAACGCGGGCCCGGGCCGCAAGGCCCTGGCCGGCACGTCGATCAACTTCGACGTCTCCGCGTTCGAGATCTTCACCAACCTCTGCCACGGCGGCACCATCGAGGTCGTCCGCGACGTCCTGGTGATCGGCGAGCGCGGCGGCTGGAGCGGCAACGTCATCTCGACCGTGCCGTCCGCCTTCTCCGAGCTGCTCGACCAGCTCGCGGGCAGCATCGAGGTCGACACCGTCGTCTTCGCCGGCGAGGCCCTCCCGGCCACGCTGGTCACCCGCATGCGGGAGCTCATCCCGGGCGTCCAGGTCATCAACGCCTACGGCCAGACCGAGTCGTTCTACGCCACCTCCTTCGCCGTCTGGGGCGACCAGGAGTGGGAGGGCATGGGCAGCGCGCCCATCGGAGCGCCGCTCGGCAACATGCGCACCTACGTGCTCGGCCCGGGCCTGCAGCCCGTCGCCCCCGGCGTGGTCGGCGAGCTGTACGTCGGCGGCAACGTCGGCCGCGGCTACCTCGGCCGCCCCGACCTGACCGCCGAGCGCTTCGTCGCCGACCCCTACGGCGAGCCCGGCTCGCGGATGTACCGCACCGGCGACCTCGCCCGCTGGAACACCGACGGCGACCTCGAATACGTGGGCCGCAGCGACACCCAGGTCAAGGTGCGCGGCTTCCGCATCGAGCCCGGCGAGGTCGAGGCCGCGATGGTCGCCCACCCCGGCGTCGCCCAGGCCGCCGTCGTCGTACGGGCGGGCGCGGGCAGCAACAGCGCCAGGCAGCTGGTCGGTTACGTCGTGCCGGTCGGCGCGGGCGAGCACACCAGCGCCGAGAACGTCGGCGAGAACGACTACGACCTGACGGCCGGAGTCTCCTCCCGCGACCTGCGCGCCTTCGTCGGACAGCGCCTGCCGGAGTTCATGGTCCCCTCCGCCTTCGTGATCATGGACCGGCTGCCTTTGATGCCCAACGGCAAGCTGGACCGGAACGCGCTGCCGGAGCCGGAGTTCACCGGCGGCACCTACCGCGCGCCGCGCACCCCGGAAGAGAAGGTCCTCGCCGCCGTCTACGCCGACGTCCTGGGCCTGGACCGGGTCGGCATCGACGACGACTTCTTCGCCGTCGGCGGCGACTCCATCCGCTCCATCCAGGTCGTCACCCGCGCCCGCGCCCAGGGCGTCGAGGTCAGCCCCCGGCAGATCTTCGAGCAGCGCACCGTCGCCGAGCTCGCCCAGGTCGCCGAGAGCACCGGCACCGCGGTCGTCCTGGAGGAGCTGGAGGGCGGCGGCGTCGGCCTCGTACCGCTCCTGCCGATCGTCAAGTACATGATCGAACTGGGCGGCGGATACGACCGGTTCTCCATGTCGCTCGCCCTCGACCTGCCGCTCGGCATCGACGAGGCGGGCCTGGTCGCCACCCTCAACGCCGTCGTCGACCGGCACGACATCATGCGCTCGCGCCTGCTCCTGGAGGACGGCGGCGCCATCGAGATCGACCCGAAGGGCACCCTGGACGCCGCCGGGCTCATCCACCGCGTGGAGTGCGACGGGGTGTGGGACGAGGACTGGCAGCGGCTCGCCGCCGTCGAACTCAACGCCGCCACCGGCCGCCTGGACACCGCGGCCGGGGTGATGGCCCAGTTCGTCTGGTTCGACTCCACCGACCCCGAGGTCCCCGGGCGCCTGCTCGTCGCCCTGCACCACATCGCGGTCGACGGCGTGTCCTGGCGCATCCTGCTCCCCGACTTCGCCGAGGCCTGGGAGCAGGTCAAGGCCGGAAAGACCCCCGAACTCCCGGCGGTCGGCACCTCGGTGCGGCGCTGGACGCACGCCCTTGTCGACGAGGCCAGGAGCGAGAGCCGGCTCGCCGAGATGGACCTGTGGCGGCGCACCCTGGACGGCCCCGACCCGGTCCTCGGCTCACGCCGCCTGGACCCGAAGGTCGACCTGCTGTCCACGGTCGAGCAGTTCACCGTCCGCCTGCCCGTCGCGGTCACCGAGGCGCTGCTCACCAAGGTGCCCGCCGCCTTCCACGGCGGCGTCAACGACGGCCTGCTGGCCGCCCTCGCCCTCGCCGTCGCGAAGTGGCGCCGGGGCCGCGGCATCGACGAGCCGTCGACGCTGATCAAGCTGGAGGGCCACGGCCGCGAACAGGACGTGGTGCCCGGCGCCGACCTGTCCACCACGGTCGGCTGGTTCACCTCGATGTTCCCGCTGCGCCTGGACACCACCGGCTTCGACCTCGACGAGGCGTTCGCCGCGGGCCCCGCCGCGGGCGGTGTCGTCAAGGCCGTCAAGGAACAGCTCCTCGCCATCCCCGACAAGGGCCTCGGCTTCGGCCTGCTGCGCTACCTCAACCCCGACACCGAGGCGGAGCTGAAGCAGCACCCGATGGGCCAGATCGGCTTCAACTACCTGGGCCGCTTCTCCTCCGCCGACATGCCCGAGCACCTGCGCGGCCTCGGCTGGACCCAGGTCGCCGACCTGGACCTGGCCGCCGACCTCGACGCCGACATGCCCGCCATGTCCACCGTCGAGATCAACTCCGCGGTCATCGACACCGAGCTGGGCGCCCAGCTCGACGCGATCGTGGGCTTCCCCACCGGCGTACTGAACCGCGAAGAGGTCCAGGAGCTCGCCGACCTGTGGTGCCAGGCCCTCGAAGCCCTCACCCGGCACGTCGCCGACCCCGAGGCCGGCGGGCTCACCCCCTCCGACCTGCCCCTCCTGAAGAAGGTCTCGCAGTCCGACATCGAGACCTGGGAGCGCACCTACCCGGGCCTGGTGGACGCCTGGCCGCTCACCGCGCTCCAGTCCGGCCTGCTCTTCCAGTCGATGCTCAACGACGACGAGGCCATCGACGCCTACCAGATGCAGATCGCCTTCCACATCTCCGGCCAGGCCGACCCGGCCCGCATGCGCGCCGCCGGCCAGGCGCTCCTCGACCGGTACGCCAACCTGCGCACCGCGTTCGTCAACGACTCGGACGGCAACCAGGTCCAGATCGTCGTCGACGGCCTGGAGGTGCCCTGGCAGGAGATCGACCTGACCCACCTGCCCGAGGCCGAACGCGACGCCGCGTTCGAGAGGTTCCTCGCCGAGGACCACCACCGGCACTTCGACCCGGTCACCCCGCCGCTGCTGCGCCTGGCCCTGCTGAAGACGGGCGAGGACAAGTCGGAGCTGGTCCTGACCGCCCACCACGTCCTGTTCGACGGCTGGTCCTTCCCGATCCTGATGGAGGACATCCTCAGGCTGTACGGATCGGCCGGCGACGGCTCGGTGCTGCCCAGGGTCCGCGGCTACCGCGACTTCCTGGTGTGGCTCGACAAGCAGGACCACGACGAGACGGCCCGCGCCTGGGCCGCCGAACTCGAAGGCGTCGACGAGCCGACCATCGTCGCCCCCAAGGACGCCGACGAGAGCGACGATTCGGCAGCCGGTCAGGTCGACGTGGTGCTGCCGATGGACGAGGCCCGTCAGCTCAACCGGCGCGCCTCCGAGCTCGGCATCACCGTCAACACCCTGCTCCAGGGCGCCTGGGCGGTCCTGATCGGCGAGCTCACCGGCCGCCAGGACGTGCTGTTCGGCGCCACCGTCTCGGGCCGCCCGCCGACGGTCACCGACGTCGACCTGATGGTCGGCCTGTTCATCAACACCCTTCCGGTACGCGTCGAGTACGCACCCGGCGACACCCTCGCCGAGATGCTCCAGCGCCTCCAGAAGCGGCAGGCCGCCCTTCTCGACCACCACCACTACGGGCTCGCCGAGATCCACCAGGCCACCGGGCTCAAGACGCTCTTCGACACCCTCGTGGTGTTCGAGTCCTACCCCGTCGACCAGGAGGGCCTGACCGAGGCCAACACCGCGGGCGGCATCACCTTCACCGGCATCCGCCCCTTCTCCGGCACCCACTACCCGCTGACCCTGCTCGCGGACGCCGACCCGTACCTGCGGCTCACCCTGCAGTACAAGGAGGGCGTCTTCGGCCGGGACACCGTGGAGTCGCTCGCGGCATCGCTGGTGCGCATCCTCAGCCAGCTGGCCGCCGACCCGGGCAAGCACATCGCCCAGGTCGAGGTCCTGGAGGAGGCCGAACGCGACCGGCTGCTCAACCAGTTCAACCAGGCCGACGACCCCGCCCCCGAGACCACCGTCCCCGAGCTCTTCGAGCGCCAGGTGGTGGCCACCCCGGACGCCGAGGCCGTCGTCCACGAGGGCGTCTCGCTCACCTACCGCGAACTCGACATCCGGGCCAACCGCCTGGCCGCCGAGCTCACCGAGAGCGGGGTCGGCCCCGAGAGCGTCGTCGCGGTCGCCCTGCCGCGCTCCACCGACCTGGTGGCGGGCCTGCTCGCGGTCCTCAAGGCGGGCGGCGCCTACCTGCCGATCGACCCCAAGTACCCGAGCCACCGCCTGGAGCACATCCTCACCGAGGCCGCCCCGCAGCTGGTCCTCACCGACTCCAGGACCGTCTCGGTGCTCCCCGACAACGACGTGCCGAAGCTGTACGTCGACGAACTCGACCTCGACAGCGAGCGCGAGGGCGTCGACGACGGCGAGAAGGTCGCGACGCTGCGGCCCCAGCACCTGGCGTACGTCATGTACACCTCGGGCTCGACGGGCAAGCCCAAGGGCGTCGCCATCACCCACTCCAACGTCGTCAACGGTGTGCTGCGCCTGGCGACCCGGATCGGCGCGGCTCCCGGGCGGCGGATGCTGGCCGGCACCTCGGTCAACTTCGACGTCTCCGCGTTCGAGATCTTCACGACGCTGGTGACCGGCGGCAGCGTCGAGGTCGTCCGCGACGTGCTGGCGCTCGGCGAGAAGGACCGGTGGGAGGGCAACGTCATCTCCACCGTCCCCTCCGTCTTCGCCGAACTCGTCGACCAGCTCGCCGACAAGACCACCGTCGACACCCTCGTCTTCGCAGGCGAGGCGCTGCCCGCGAGCCTGGTGCAGCAGATCCGGGAGACGTTCCCGGGCGTCAGGATGGTCAACGCCTACGGCCAGAGCGAGTCGTTCTACGCGACCACCTTCACGGTCCCCGACACCGAGGACTGGGACGGCTCGGGCAGCGCCCCGATCGGCTCGCCGCTCGGCCACGTACGCGCCTATGTGCTCGGCCCCGGCCTCAAGCCGGTGCCGGTGGGCGTGGTCGGCGAGCTGTACATCGCGGGCAACGTCGGCCGCGGCTACCGCGGCCGGGCCGACCTGACGGCCGAGCGCTTCGTGGCGACGCCCTACGGCGCGGCCGGCGAGCGCATGTACCGCACGGGCGACCTGGCCCGCTGGAACCGCGACGGGCAGCTCGAATACGTCGGCCGGGGCGATGCCCAGGTCAAGATCCGAGGGTTCCGCATCGAGCCCGGCGAGGTCGAGGCGGCCCTGGTGGCCCACCCGGACGTCTCCCAGGCGGCCGTCGTCGCCCTGGACGGCGGGGCGGCGGGCAAGCAGCTCGTCGGCTATGCCGTCGCCGAGCAAGGGGCCGTTGACGTGGACGAACTGCGCCGGTTCGCGACGGACAGACTGCCCGCGTTCATGGTTCCGGCGGCCTTCATGATGCTGGAGAAGCTGCCGCTGACACCGAATGGAAAGCTCGACCGGGCAGCGCTTCCGTCGCCGGAATTCGTCGGCGTCGAATACCGGGCGCCCCGCAACGAGACGGAATCGGCACTCACCGAACTGTTCGCGGACATTCTGGGCCTGGAGAAGGTCGGCATCGACGACAACTTCTTCACGCTGGGCGGGCATTCGCTTCTGGCGACCCGGCTCAACAGCCGGATCCGCGCCAGGATGGATGTGGCGCTGCCCATGCGGGCGGTGTTCCAGTCGCCGACAGCGGCCGAACTCGCCGCCTATATCGACGCGGACACCGATTCCCAGGAGAACGCCGACCCGTTCGCGCGGATCCTGCCCATCAAGACCGGCGGGGACAAGGAGCCTCTGTGGTGGATCCACCTCGCCGGCGGCCTCGCCTGGCCCTACCTGAGCTTCACCGGGCACCTTTCCGGACAGCGCCCGTCGTACGGAATCCAGGCGCGCGGACTGGACGGCACGCTGCCTCTTCCGGATTCCGTGGAATCTCTGGTGAACGACTATCTGGAGCAGATATTCTCTAACCAGCCCGAGGGCCCCTACCACCTGGCAGGCTGGTCCTTCGGCGGAATCGTCGCCCACGCAATGGCGGCAGAACTCCAGCGCCGCGGCCACGAAGTGGCCTTCCTCGGCCTCCTGGACGCCGCTCCCGCAAGCCACTTCGCCAACAACGCAGAACTCGAAGTGGCCCAGGTCCGAAGTCTCCTCAAGGACCACTCCGGCGAACTGGCCGACAACGGCGAAGAGCGCCTCCTCGAAATCGCATCGTCCATCGTGGTCAACAACGTGGAAATGCTGAAGAAGTTCGACCAGCCCGTCTTCGACGGCGACGCCCTCTTCTTCAACGCGACGCTCAATCCCGAGGCCCCGTACATGGACCAGTGGAAGTCGCACATCCTCGGATCACTGACGGTGCACGACGTAGTGAGCACGCACTACGAGATCTGCCGTCCCGAGCACGCGGCCGCTATTGCGGCGGCCGTCGACCGTTTCCTCGAAGAACAGTAAGGCGCGCTCCGGCCCCAGGGGCGGCCTGGCTTTCCCGGGGGCGCGCACAGCGCGCCCCCGGGCGGACCAACCACCTTTCCCGGCACCGAAGGATGTGCTTCTTCCATGTTCGTTCCTGCCCCTTATCGTCAGCCGGCCTCCTCCTGGATGGTCGACCTCCTGCGCGGCAATCCGCTGGCGCTGATGGTGTCCAACGGCCCCGGGGCCGCCGGCCCCTACGCCACCCATCTGCCGGTGATCCAGGACCCGACGATGACCGAGGAGTGGTCGAAGGACCTGGCGGGCGCCAAGCTGCTCGGCCACATGAACAGGGCGAACCCGCACTGGAAGGCCCTCAAGGACGGCACCCAGGTGCTGCTGGCCTTCACCGGGCCGCACGGCTATGTCTCGCCGACGGTGTACCAGGTCACTCCCGCCGCCCCGACCTGGGACTTCACCTCCGTCCATGTGCACGGGGTGCTCCGCAAGATCGAGCCGGACGAGGCCGAGGAGGAGACGCTGGAGCTCGTCCGCTCGACCGTCCGCGCCTTCGAGGGCGACTTCGGGGCCGGCTGGGACATGTCCGAGTCGATCGACTACTTCCGCAAGATCCTGCCCGCCGTGGGCGCGTTCCGGGTCGATGTGACCGGCGCCGAGGGGATGTTCAAGCTCAGCCAGGAACAGGACCCCCACGTCCGCGAGCGGGTGCGCGAGTCCTTCGCCGGGCGCGATTCCAGCCGCCACCGCGAAGCCGCCGGCCTGATGAGCAGGCTGCCGCCGCCGGGCTGCCCGCACGCCGCCTGAGAACCGCCCCGAGAACCGAAAAGCCAGAAAAGCAATTTCGCACGGCATCGGTGCCGGTGCATAAATACAGGCCGCCCGGAATTACTCGAAAATAATTCCCCGGAATTCTTTTCAGCCCGGTTGACCGGCCGAAGAAATACCGAGTACGGTCTCATACAACCACCACGAATCGGCGGGAGAATTGCATGGAAACCCAAGGCGAAGTCTACGAGGTCGTCGGAATCGGATTCGGTCCGTCCAACCTGTCCCTTGCAGTGGCACTGGAGGAGCACGAGAGCAAGGCACACGGAAACCCGATTTCGGCCGCTTTCTTCGAGCGGCAGCCGACCCTCGGATGGCACCGCAACATGCTGCTCCCGTCGGCGACCATGCAGATCTCCTTCCTCAAGGATCTGTCCACGTTCCGCAACCCGGCGTCGCAGTTCAGCTTCATCTCCTACCTGCACTCCGCGGGCCGCCTCGCGCAATTCGTCAACAACCAGAGCTTCTTCCCGACCCGCGAGGAGTTCCACGACTACCTCGAATGGGCCGAGTCCAGCTTCGCGGACCGCGTCTCCTACAGCTCGGAAGTCCTTTCGGTCCGGCTGCCGCAGAGCGAGGGCCCCGCCGACCACGTCGAGGTCCAGGTGCGCGACCGGACCAGCGGCGGATCGCGCACGGTCAAGGCCCGCAACATCGTCGTATCGACCGGCCTCGTACCCAAAATGCCCGCCGGTATCGACCGAGACGAGCGCATCTGGCACAGCTCCGAATTCCTGGAGAAATTCCGGAAACTCGACCACAGCAAGGTCAAGCGGGTGGCCGTGGTCGGCGCCGGCCAGAGCGCCGCCGAAATCGTCCGGTTCGTCTACGACACGATTCCGGACGCCACCGTCAGCGCGATCATGCCGTCCTACGGATATTCGATCGCGGACGACACCCCCTTCGCCAACCAGATCTTCGACGCCGATGCCGTCGACGACTACTACCACGGCTCCGAGCGCTCGAAGGACTCCTTCTGGCGCTACCACAAGAACACGAATTACGGGGTGGTCGATGACCAGGTAATCAGGGACCTCTACCAGCGCGCCTACGACGACGAGGTGCGCAAAACCCCCCGGCTGAACTTCCTCAACCTCTCGCGCGTCGACGGTGTCAAGCAGGTCGGCGACGACGTGCGGCTCACCCTGCAGTCGGTGCGCAACGAGGAGACGTACAACCTCGACGTCGACGTCCTCATCTGCTCGACGGGCTACGACTCCATGGAGCCCAGCGAGCTGCTCGGTGACCTGGAGGCGCACTGCCTGCGCGACGAGCAGGGCCGGCTCCGGGTCGAGCGGGACTACCGCCTGGCCACCGGACCGGATGTGACCTGCGGTGTCTACCTCCAGGGCGGCACCGAGCACACCCACGGACTGGCGTCCTCGCTCCTGTCGAACATCGCGATCAGGAGCGGCGAGATCGCCGATTCGATTGCCGAGAGGAGGACGCCTCGGCACTACAGCACGGCGTGATTCACATGACGCGGATGTATCGAAAAGATTAGGAGTTGCCCATGAGCACCAACCCGTTCGACGACGCGGATGGCCGGTTCTACGTTCTGGTGAACGACGAGGAGCAGTATTCGCTCTGGCCCTCGTTCACCGACGTGCCCGCCGGCTGGCGGGTCGCGTACGGCGAGGAAGGCCGCCAGCAGTGCCTGGCGCACATAGAGCAGAACTGGACCGACATGCGGCCCAAGTCTCTGCGTGAGGCCATGGACAGGGACGCTCTCGTCGTCTGATCCGTGGCAGGGAGAGGGCGGGCGAGGAGCCCGTTCCGGCCGACGAAGCTCGGCACGGGCCCCCGCCCCGCCCCCCACGACCACCGGAGTGCGAGCCACGTCCCTGTGGCGCACCCCCTACGCCAGCCCTGATCACCCCCCTTAATCCGGAGATGTCATGACTTCCGTATCGG
>NZ_BAAASQ010000004.1:0-515764 GCF_039532965.1 Streptomyces mauvecolor
ACAACCACCAACCCCACCCCACAGCCCCCTGCCCCGCAGGGGGCTGTCCGGCATACCAGAGCCCCTCACAAACCCCAACCGACCCCAACCCACAACCGCCACACACAGCAAACCCGTACAAGCAGCGGAAAAGCTGGTCGACAGGCAGGTCAACCCGCCACCGGCCGGCCTTCCTCCGCAGGCTCGGGAATTCCTGCACCGACTACAGCGGACCCGTTCTTCTCCTTTGCCTCCCGGTGTTTCCTTTCGATGCGCTGACCCCAGCCGGCTCCCACAAGGATCAGAGCCGCACCCACCGCGCCGTAGACGCCCAGGCGGTCTCCGCCCAGGACAACACCCACGAGGAGGGCCCAGATGGGCTCGGTACCGAGCAGCAGGCTCACGCGTGACGGGGAGGTTTTCCGCACTGCCCACATCTGTACGAAGAAGGCGAAGACCGTGCCGATCAGCGCCAGGTACAGAAGGACGAGCCAGAGTCCTGGGCTGAGCCGGGAAGCCACCGTCCACGCGGGTATCCCCGCGAGCGGACTCACCGCACAGAACAACACCGCCGCTGTCGCCATTTGCACGTAGGTGAGGCTGAGCGAGTCATATTGCTTACGGGCCGACTTCCGGTGCATCACCGTGACATGAACGGCACGGGCCACCGCCGCGGCCAATACCAGCCAGTCTCCCGCAGTCGGGGGGCGCAGGCCTGTTCCGGATGCCAGGAGGCCGACGCCGACGACGGCCGCCGCGGCGGCGATGAAGAATTGCGGCGGAAGCCATGACCTGCCGACGGCGCTGTCCAGGATGGGGGTCATGACAATGGTGAGGCTGATGATGAGTCCGGCGTTCGTCGCGCTGGTGTGAGCGATGCCGAACGTCTCGAAGAGGAGAACCACCGCCAGGATGGCGCCGAAGAGCATGCCCGTGGCCACTTCGTCGCGCCTGGCGGCTCGTAGTCTGCGGAGACAGACAGGCAGGAGTGCCACCGCCGTAACCACGAACCGGAGGGCCAGAATGGCCATGACGGTGCTGGGTGTGACGAGTTCCTTTGCGGCGAGATAGGTGGAACCCCAGACGGCTGCCACCGCCAGCAGAAGAAGGTCCACCAGCCGGATGCGCGATTGGATTTCGGGCATGGTTGTGCTCTTTCATGAAGGGCACCGGAGCTCCTGGGCCACGATCCAGCAGAAGCAAATTTGCCTGGCCGCAGAGAGCTCGGGCGTGATGCGGAGGCGCGGTTGGGGTCCGGTCGGAAACAGCGACCGGGCCCCAACCGCACCGGGCTGGCTTCTCAGACGAGCTGATAGGGAGCGTTCTCGACGTTGATCGAGAACTTTTCCCATGCCTCGCGATCGCGGAGATAGAGCGGCTCATCCGCTGTGATCGAGCGGGTTTCGGCCCCGCCGGGCGTCAGCCTCCACCGCACGCTTCCGGTCACCCGCACCGCACAGACGTCGATAAAGGACTGAAGCGCCTGGTGCAGCTCGCCGAACCAGCGGCCTTCCAGCGATTCACGCACCCACAGCTGTTCCAGGTGTATTTTCTCGCGCATCGTTTCCGCCTCAAGGACGGCGGTTTCCAGGTGCCGGTAGGTGCGCAGCAGCAGCCAGGCCGCCGGCATCTCCCTGATCTCCAGGACCTTCTCGCCGTTGTCGAGATGCTCCAGACCGCTGTAGCGGCCGATCCCGTACGCTCCGACGCGGGTATTCAGGTCGGCGATGAGGTCGAGCAGGGGCATCTCCACCCCGTCGACGCTCACCGGTACGCCTTCACGGAAACGCACTTCGAGGGTGTCGCCGGACAACTCCGGCTTCCTGGCGCTCCACTGGTACATGTGCTCGGGCACTGCGTGGTCTTCGGGGTCGTCGAGAATTCCGGATTCGAACTCACGGCACCACAGGTTCGAGTCACCGGAGACGATGCGCTCGCTCATCTGGTCCAGGCCCACGGCCTTGAGTTCCTGGATCTTCTGGTCGCGGTCTACGGGGTCGAGGTCGTACGGGCTGCCGTACGGCCCGGAGAATCCCAGCTGAGCCAGGGACCCGTTGAGCCGCCGCAGCGTATTCTGCGAACGGTTCGCGGTGTGCAGGATGGCCGAGGCCCCGAGTTCCTCGGCGAGCCCCACGGCAAGACGCGCGATAAGGGGGCGGCTCAGTGTGGAACTGACCGGGTGAGTGTCGAGGTAGACCGCCTGGGCTGCGATCGCAGGCCGGACAAACTCCTCCACGAATTCCTGGCGGCCGTCAATGATGTGCAGTCGGGCGCCGAGTTCATCGGCGATGCGCTGCTTGTGTTCGCTGCTTTCGTCTTCGCCGAGGTTGACACTCACCGCGTGAATGTCGCGGAACCCCGCCTGCTTCAACCGGAGCAGCAGGTAGGTGCTGTCCAATCCGCCGCTGAACAAAGTGACGACAGGCCTGTCCGGGTCCAGGACCGCGGGCGTGAGCTGCCGGAAGGAACGGATGATCTGCTCTCGTATCACGGTGGTTCCCTGGTCAGCTCTCGGTACGGGTGAACATGGCGATCAGCACGTCCCGGTGGCCTTGGACGTCGGCAGCAGAGGGCGTGAGCGGAGTCACGCTGTGCAGGAGCCGCTCGTCGTCCGCGAAAAGGAACTCGCCCGGCTCGGACAGCGCGACTTCCTGGAGGCACTCTCGAGTCTGCGCGTCATAGACCGCGCTCACGCCACCGTCGATGGAATTACGCTCGATCAGCAAGGTCAGCACGAAATCGACACCGTCACGGTGCATTCCCTCGGGCGTGGGCTGTCCATCTTCACCGCTCCGGGCCAGGATGCGGTTCTGGAATGACTGAATTTTCCAGGTGGCTTCTCCCACGGTCTGCGACAGCGAGTTGGCGCACCACTGGAAGACCGACCGCAGTACCGGGCTGTCCGCGACATGCGCTTCGAAGGGATCGAAGTGCCGCTCGATTCCCCCATTCAGATAGTTGACCTCTTTCGTCTGGGAGTAGGGCACGTGAGGAAGTAAGGTCATGCTGTCGGCAGTGGCGTCGTACGAGAACTCCGAATAGCGGCGCTCACGATAGGTGCCCCCGTCAGCCATGTATCCGTCCTGGCTGAGGTTGTTCCAACTGTCCGTGAACTGCTTCCATTCGGCGCCCTGTAAGTCCTCAGCACCCAGCACCGCGCTGAGCTTTCCGTGGATGTATCCCTGACTTTCCAGATGCGTTACGGAAGTGGGGGTGACGACTTCTTCATTCATGGTTGATCCTCCACTGCGGTGTACATGCGCTGGGCGCGTACTCGTGCGGTGTTCACGGCCTGCCGGTCACGGAATCCGACCCGACGGGACGCGAACGGGAGAGAAGCGACCGCGCTGCTCGTAGCCGCGGCCGACGAGCTGAACGCCCGGTGGAGCGAACGTAACCCCAACCGATCCCTTGTCGATCTTGTACCGGGAGCACCGTCCGGGCCTCGCACTGACCGACAGAGGCTGCCTCCCGGCGCGCCGGTCGCAATAAACATCCCCCAGGACCCGAGTGGCAGGAAATTTTCTTGCAACTCGCCACTCCAACAAGACAATTGACGTTTCGAGCACGCCAAAGGGAATAGTTGTTGCGTAGTGAAATAAACCCTTGCTTAAGGGGCGCGCCAAGTGAAGATGATCACAGCCATGGTGGCGGGCGTTTCTCGCCACTTGGCCGAGTTTAAGGCGGCGTGCTCTGCGAGGCCCGTTCCGACGGAGTCGTCAGGGCAGCGGAGGCGTCAGGGCAGTTGTGACAGCGCCTCAGCCAGTGCGCCCACCATCTCCGGCGCGTACGGCGGAAGCAGTTGGATGACGGCGAGGTCCAGGCCCTCGTCCGCCAGCGCCACGAGTCGGCTTCTCAGCGCGTCGGGGCGGCCGCCGCTCCCCGGCCGGTATCCGGGCCCCAGCCGGACATGGGCGGACAGCGTGATCTCGGCGGGGTCGCGACCGAGCGCGCGACAGTGCCTGAAGAGCACGTCGCGCTTGCGGGCGAACTCGTCCGGGTCGTCCTCACCGAAGTTCCAGTGCCGCGCGTAGCGGGCAGCGATGCGCAGCGTGCTGCGCTCGCCTCCTCCGCCGATACAGATCGGCGGATGCGGCACCTGCGGCCCCTTGGGTTCGTGGCGGGCGTCCGTCAGCCGGTAGAGGTTTCCGGTGAAGGAGAACGTCTCCTGGGAGAGCAGTCCCGTGAGGACCGCGCAGGTTTCCTCCAGGCGCTCACTGCGCTCCCGGGGGTCACCGAGCCTGATGCCGTAGGCGTTCGCTTCCTCATGGTTCCAGCCGGCGCCCAGGCCGAGTTCCAGTCGTCCGCCGGAGATCACGTCGACGGTCGTGACCATTTTGGCCAGCACCGCCGGATGCCGGAAGTGGGTGCCGGTCACCAGAATGCCGAGCCGCAGCCGGGAAGTGGCCTGCGCCAGGGCGGCGAGCGCCGTCCACCCGTCCAGGCACGGCCCCGAGGCATCGCCGAGTACCGGGACCAAGTGGTCGTAGAGCCAGCCGGACTCGAAGACCTCGACCTCGTCCGCCCGCTGCCACAGGGCCAGCAGGTCGGCCCACGTGGTGTGCTCCTGCGGAGTCTCGAAGGCGAAACGCATGGCTCGTTGCCCCCCGGAATCTCATGGCTCGACGTACCCGCGATGCCGAATGCGGTGACGCGTAAAGCCGCTGCCCGTACGGAAGTTCGCCAATTAGAGGGATTCTATGCGAGCCGCCCGGACCCTACCCTTGCCATGGAGAAGGTATCCATGACCACGGCCTGAACCTGCTTCCCTGACGCAGGCGTCGACCTGAAGATCCTCGGCACCCCTGGCGCAAGCGGGAACGCCGTCGCGGTCACCGGCACTTCGGCCCCGGGCAGCTGTCGCGCCGAGTAGTTTGCCGCCAACTGCCCCACTGGTGTGGCTGGATACATCCGGCCACCTACATATGAGGAATGCAATGCCGCACATTTCCCGAGAGCGGATCATCAGCCTTCCACGTACCGAGATCGCCGGCATCGACGCCGGCGGCACCAAGACGCACATGCGCTTCCTCGATCCCGTCACCGGAGAGATCAGGCACGTCCAGGCCCGGTCCGCCGACTACGACTCTCTGGAGCATCTCTTCTACGGATGCTTCGACATGGCAGGCTGCCTGCCCCATTCCCTGGTCGCGGGCGTGGCCGGCCGGCCCGGACGGGACGGCGACGTCAGAATCACCAACCACCCGCAGTGGCCGACCTTCCGGCGCCGCGCCTTCGCCGCCGACCTGGACATGACGCTCGTCACCATCAACGACATGGTCGCCACGACGGCCGGAGTCGCCGACCTCGACGAGTCCGACTGGGTGTCGCTGACCCCGGACGTCGCACCCCATCCCGGTCCGGCGCTGCTGGCCGTGTCGGTCGGCACCGGCGTCGGGAGCGCCTCGGTGGACCGGACGGGGCAGGCCCGCCCAGCCGAATCGGGGCACGTCACCTGGCAGCCGCTGACCGTCCTGGAGGAGGAGTACCTCCGCGCGCTGCAGCGGCTTCGGCCGGGCATCCCGATCTCCGTCGAGCTGTCCATCGGCGGACTGCGCGGAATCGACCACATGTACGACTTCATGACCGTACGGAAGAAGCCGGGTCCCTACATCCAGGAACACGTCGACCGCTTCCGGCGCGAGCACCGCGGTATCGGTCCAGTGATCACCGCGGCCGCCGTCGGCGGTGACGCCTGCTGCCGCGAGATCATGCGGCTGTTCGGCGCCATCCTGGGGCAGTTCCTCCGCAACATCGTGCTGACCTGCATGAGCGAGGGCGGTTCCGTCTGGTTGACGAGCGGGGTGCTGCAGGCTCCGGGGGTCTGTGACCTCCTCATCTCCGACACGGCCTTCCTGGAGCGCTTCGTCGCGACGGGTGCGGAGCACTCCGAACTCATGCAGGAGATCCCCCTCTTCTCGGTGACGGACCGTCAGGTCGCCGTGCGTGGTGCGTTCGCGCTCACCCGTCAGTCCTCCGAGCAGGAATCCCCCGCGCTCAACTAAAGCCACCAACAAGCCTGCGGACACGTGACCTGTCGGCTAACATCCTTGGCGCACCAGACAGTTCGCACGTCCATGTCGTCGCGTGCTAGGAGTTCACCGCCTATGTTCTGGGTCCTCCGACACCAAAGCGCAACCTGTGGCCGTCGTTTCCGAACAGGGTCTGCCGAACGTGTCGGATGAGCCGACAGTTCTCCGAAGCGGTCAAGCACGAAACAATCAAGCACCTTCCCACCACCACACGCGAAACGTCACGCACCTCTACGAGCTCTTCCTGCGTGACGCCGCCAACGGTTTCGACGCGATCGACCCGGGCGCGGTGAATCAGGCCGTAGCACTTCTCCATACGGCCCGGCGCCGCCGTGCGCGGGTCTACGTCATGGGCAACGGCGGCAGCGCCTCGACCGCCAGCCACATGGCCTGTGACCTGGCCAAGGGAATCGGCCGCACGAGACATGAGCGGTTGCGTGCCGTCGCACTCGCCGACAACACCGCGCTGCTCACCGCCTGGGTCAATGACAACGGCCGCGCCCAGGGCTTCTCCGGCCAGTTGGACACCCTGCTCGACCCGCAGGACATCGTGATCGCCGTCAGTGTCAGCGGCAGCTCGGAGAACGTCCTGGCAGGCCTGGACACGGCGCGAGAGCTCGGGGCCGCCACGATCGGACTGCTCGGCTCCGACGGCGGACGCGCCCTGCACCGGGTCGATGTGGCCCTGCACGTGCCCAGTTGGGACTACGGAGTGGTGGAAACCGTCCACCTCGGACTGGTGCACGCCATGGCCAACGCCCTGCGCGGACACCCGCTGACCGCACCGCGGACGGTCGCCGCGGAGGCCGTCGACCTCGCCATGGAACCTCCGCCATGACACAGACGCTGGCCATCGCCTCCGACCGCGGCCCTGTCGCCCTGCTCGGCCCGGGGCCGCGGCTCCGCATCGAACGCCGCGCCGGGAGCGTTACCGCCCTCCTCGACACCGCCGCCCGAGGGCTCCCCCGGCGCACACTGTGGGTCGCACCCTCCGGCGCGGAAGCGGAACGGTGCGCCCTCGGTGTCGCGGAGCAGGCGAGCCTCACCCGCCACCTGGGCTACAGCTACACCCCTGTACCCATCAGCGAGCGCCAATACCGCGAGTACTACGACGACGTGGGCGTACGCATGCTCTGGCTGGCACTGCACGGCCTGTGGCCGGACGTCGCCGGTACGGACGCCCCGCCTCCGGATCCGGACACCTTCACCCGCTCCTACCAGCAGGTGAACCGGAGCGTCGCGGAGCAGATCGTGCGGCAGACCCGGCCCGACACCCCCGTCCTGGTCCAGGACTACCAATTGGCGACCACGCCCCGATTCATTCGCGCCCTGCGGCGGCCGCATCAGCCCGTCGGGCTCTTCCTGCACACGCCGTTCTCCACTCCCGACGAACTGGCCCGGCTCCCGCGGTCCGTCTCCTGCGCAGTCCTCGACGGCATGCTTGCGGCGGACCTGATCGGCTTCCAGTCGCCCCGCTGGGCGGCCAACTTCCTTGAATGCTGCGAGGCCTGGGGATATCGGGTGCACCGCGGCGGTGCCGGCGCGCACGTGACCGGCGTCGTGGAGAGTTCGGGTCCCCCGCAGTCCGCCGGGTCCCCGGGCACCACCCGTACCACCACCGTCAGCTGCTACCCAGTGCCCTCGGACTCTGCACTGCTCGCCGCGAACGCCCAGAGCGCGGAGGTGCGGGCCTGGGAGCGCGAGCTCGCGCTGGATCCGGCGATGCTGCACATCGTCAGGGTCGACCGGGTCGACCCGTCCAAGAACATCCTGCGCGGCCTGGAGGCGTTCGAGATCGTCCTGGAGCGCTCACCGGAGTTCCGGGGCCGGGTGGCCATGACCGCCTGCCTGACCCCGTCCAGGGAACGCGTCCCGGAATATCGCGTCTACGCCGATCGCATCCGGCACATGGCCGAGCGCCTGAACCGCCGGTTTCCCGGCTGCCTACGCGTGCACCTGGGCCATGACCTGCCCCGGTGCCTGGCAGCGCTCAAGTCGTACGACGTGCTCCTGGTGAACCCCGTGCGCGACGGCATGAACCTCGTGTCGCAGGAGGGGCCCCAGCTCAACACGCGGCACGGAACACTGGTGCTCTCCCGCGCCGCGGGCAGCAGCGATCTGCTCGGTCACCACGCTGAACTTCTGCACGACCCTCGCGACGTCGACATGACCGCGAGGGCGCTGCGGGACGCTCTCCGCCTCTCCCCCGACGAGCGCCGACGACGCTCCTCGGGATTGCGTGCCGCGGCGGCGGGCGGTGATCCGGTCCGCTGGCTCGCCCAGCAGGTTCAGGACGTGGAACGGCTCGCCTGCGCACCTCCCCCGGGCGCCGTCCCGCCATAGTGGTCGAACACGCAGACCTCCCGCCCCGTCCCGACGACCAGCCGGTTGTCGGGCGCCGCGGCCAAGGACCAGCCCGGTGCGGGAAGCACGAAGCCCTCCTGGCGATGCCGGGTGTGCAGGTCCCAGAACCGTACGATCCGGTCGTCGCCGGCCGTCACCACGACCGTCCGGTTCCGCAGTTGCATACAGGCGATGGCGTTGGTGCCGGCCCCCGCGTCGCTGAGGCGCACGCACCTCTTCCGGTCCTTCAGGTCCCAGACGAACACACCGCCGTCGTCGTCGACACTGACCACCACCTGGCGTCCGTCGAGCGTGGCGCAGTCCAGGGCCCGCACCCAGCCCGTGTGACCGGTGAACACCGCCAAGGCCCTGCCCGTCTCCAGGTCCCACAGCCTGACCGAGCCGTCGAACGACCCGGTCAGGGCGACCGGCCGGCCGTCCAGCGTCGTGCAGGCCACCGTGTTGATCCCGCCGGTGTGCCCCGACAGGATGCCGCGCTCGCTGTTGCTCAGCAGATCCCAGACCCGCACGGTGCAGTCGTCGCTGGCACTGACGGCTGCGGGCCTGCCCCTGATCTGCGTACAGGCCACCGAGCTGACCCAGTCGGTGTGTCCGGTGAGCACCGCGCGCTGGCGCCGACTCATCAGGTCCCACACACGGACGGTTCCGTCGCTGGCCCCGCTGACGACCACGGGCACGTCGTCGAGCTGCGCACAGGCCACCGCCCGGACGAACCCGGTGTGCCCCTCGATGACGCCGCGTTGGCGGCCGGACTCGATGTCCCAGGCACGCAGGGTGCGGTCGTCACCTCCGCTGACGGCGACAGCACGGCCCTGCACGCTCACGGCGCCGACCGCGTTCACTCCGCCCGCGTGCCACACCACGTCCTTCGACCTGGCCTCCACGCTGGGATCCCATACGCACATGGTGCCGTCGCTGGCTCCGGTGACGACCGCGGTGCGTCCCTCGATCGTCACGCCCGCCACGGCGCGCACCCAGTGCGTGTGCCCGATCAGCACGCTCAGTTCGACTTCCTGGCGCACATCCCAAATATGAGCGTGGCCGCTGTCGGTGCCGCACACCACCACGCTGCGGCCGTCGAGCGTCATGCAGGCCACCGCTCTGACCCAGCCCATGTCCCCCGAGAACAGGCACCTCTGTTCCCGGGTCCGTATGTCCCAGACGCGCACGGTGCGGTCGTCTCCGCCACTGATCAGCACGGGCAACCCGTCCAGTTCGGCGAGGGCCACCGCGTTCACCTCGCCGGAGTGCCCCTTCAGGACCGCCCGTTCACCCCAGCCGGACGCTGCCCGACCCGAGCCCGCAGGCCCCGATTCGGCGGGGCCCCACAGCCGTACACTGCCGTCGCTCCCCCCGCTGGCGATGACCGGCCTGCCGCCGACCTCTCCGCACGCGAGTGCCCGGACGGCACCGGTATGGCCGACCAGACGCTGCTCCTCCTGCCCGGTGGCGAAGTCCCAGAGCCGGATGGTGCGGTCGTCGCCTCCGCTCACCAGCACCAGCCGACCCGAGACGACGAGGCCGGCCGCCACACCCACCCGGCCCACATGCCCGCTGAACACCGCACGTTCACTCTCGTCCCGTAAGTTCCACACCCGGACCGTGCCATCACTGCTCGCGCTGGTCCCGAGCGGCTCGCCCTCGAACCGCAGGTGGCTCACGGAGTTCACTTCCGCCATGTGGCCGCGCAGCATTCCGTGCAGGTTGCCATTGCTCAGGTCCCACAACCGCAGCATGCCGTCCGTGTCCGCGGTGACGGCGTAGGGCTGCTGGTCGAGCTCGTAGCAGTCGGCGCTCTTCACTCCGTGGGAATGGTCGACGAAGGACATCTGCAGGGCGGGATTGACCTGGGAGCCGGTGGCCCACCGCACGCGCCAGGGCAGGTCTGCACTCAAATCCCTGGCCAGCGCCGGGACTTGGTGGCTCGCGGCATCGAAGGCCAGGATCTGACGACGGGTCATGGGGTCGGACTGGCGATGCAGAGCGAGCGAGGAGCGGTAGATCGAACGCACCATACGTGCCTGTTCATTGCTGACCCAGCGCAGGGCCGGTGCCAGCACCACCGGATCGGCATACACCAGAAACTCCGGATCGGCCAGGAGTTCGTCCAGAGTGCCTGCGATCGCCGCATGGCTGGCCAGATGGCTGCGTATGTAGAGGTGGGCGTCGCCCCAGGCGCGGCGCCCGCCCCGGGTGAGCACCTGGTCGAGCAGGGTGGTGGTGATCCGGCGATGGGCCTCCTTGACGCGACGGGAGTCCCGGAGGAACTCCGCGAGCGTCTCGTGGTAGAGCCGGAACACCGACCGGTCACCCACGCGCACCTCGACGATGTAGGCTCCGGCGTTTCCCAGCAGCCAGTCGATGTCCTCGTCGGAACAGCGCACTCCGGCCAGCACCGAAGCCAGCGGCGCCCACACATTGTCCCAGGGAAGGCCCTGCCCTTCGGCGTAGGCGAGGGGGGTCAGCAGGGTGCGCACCCGCCATTCGTTGGCTCCGAAGCGGGACAGGTACGCGGCGAAGACGTCCTTCACCTCATTGGGCAAGTGGCGGTGCCAGCCGGCCCGGGTCGGGTCCACCTGGACCTGACGGTTGATCAGCGAGCGTGCCGTCATGTTGGCGACGAGGAAGGACTGACCGGCCCGGGCCGCGACCCCACCGGCCACCTCGGTGGCGAGGGCCGAGTGGCCCCGATAGGGAGAGAGACTGTCGGGATCGTCCTCGGCCAGCAGCAGGGCCTTCACATAGTCGGCCACGTCCTTGGTGCCGACGTACGCCGGCTGGTCCAGGTCGATGAGCTCGACAGCGGTACCGAGGGCCTCGATCGGGCCCCGTCGGGTGCCGACGATGAGCCGGACCTGCGCCATCGTCGACATCGGCCGCAGCAACGCCCGTGCGATCAGCGTCGCTTCGGCCTGGTCACCGACGATGCCGGCTTCGTCCAGGGCGTCGAGAAGCACGGTGAACTGCGCGGACCGGTCCCGCAGGAAGCCCAGCAGATCGTCCGGTGTGGTGGCCACGCAGCCCGCGGCGCGGCCCAGTTCGGCGACGACGTCGTCGAGGGTACGGCGGCGCAGGTGGAGGTGCGTGGTGACGCATCCGGTCGGTGGAACGGTTTCGGGGGGTGTTCCGTCGGCCACCGGCATGTCCGCCAGGTGCAGGAGCCGTCCGAGCAGGGCCGACTTGCCCGAGCCCGGCCCACCGGTGACGATCCGCGCGCGGCGGTCGTGGGAGGGCTGTGACAGCCAGCGGGACAGGGCCGTGAGGGCGGCGGCCCTCCCGGTGAAGTACGAGCCCACCTCCCCGACGTACTCCACACCGCGTGCGCGCGGATCGAAGTGGGCGGAGCGCTCCCGCCTCATCCTGGTGAGTGTCTCGGCATCCAGCTCCCCGCCGAACAGACCGGGTACGAAGTTCCGGTTGGGGAAGAACGGCGGGACTCCGGCCGTGTCCACGGATGTGCAACTCGCGTGCTGGTACGGATGGTGCTCGCGGAAGTGCTCGTTGACCCGCTCGGTGATTTCCGACAGGTCGATGTACTGCTGGTGGGCGCCGGCCCTCGGCGCGGCGAGGGCGCCCGTCAACGCGCCGGTCAGCACGCCTTCGCCGGCCTCGTCCCGGGCGCGGGCGCCCGCCAGGAGCCAAAGGTTTCCCGCCGCCGTCGTCCGCCCGGCCGCCAACTGGTTGGCCACCATGGCGATGTCGGTCGTTCCCGCCCCCGCGTAACAGGTGTCGAGGACGATCAGCACGCGGGCGCGCACCGCTTCGTCGGCGAACATCAGGGCCAGTTCGTCCGTTCTGATGGCGGTCGACACCGGGCGGTTCTCGGCGCTGTCCGTGCAGAGCAGGTAGTGGCGACCGCCGCTCGCGCGCACGCCGTGGCCCGCGTAGTAGAGCACGACGATGTCGTCCGGCCGGCGGTCCGTCGACCCGAGCCACTCCTCAAGACCGGAGAGCAGATCCCTGGCTGTCGGATTCCTGCTCCGGTCCCGGAGCACCCGTTCGTAGCCGAGGGAGGCGAACAGACTCGCCATGAGTTCCACATCGCCCTCGACCCCCGGAAGGTCTTCGATGCCCGGTTGCGAGTAGCTGCCGGTCCCCGCGGCGATCACGAACCTGCGAGGTTCCCCGCAGCCGGCTCCCGTTGACTCATGCGAGATCATCAGACTGCTTCCGCCCCCTCGGAACCCACGTCTTGAGCTTGTACGATACGGCCAATGCGTTTGAATCGGTAGCATTTCGCCGCGCACAGGAAGACACTGATCTCAGGGTCGGCACCGACAGCTGGGACGGAAATGGGCGATGCGGTCAAATTTCAAACACCCCTGCCATTCACCGAGGGCCGCCTCAAAGTGATCATCACGGGCGCGGCCGGGCGCATCGGCCGCGGATTCGCCGAATTCGCGGCGGACCGCTTCGATCTGCTCCTGCTCGACCGCCCCGGAGTCGATCTTTCAGGGCTCGGCGCCCACGGACAGACCGAGCACTGCGACCTGGCGGATCTGCCCCGGCTCACGGAACTGTGCCGCGGCGCCGACTGCGTACTGCATCTCGCAGCAGAATCGAACACTGCCGCGACGTGGGACAGCCTGCTCGCCGCCAACATCGTGGGCACCTACCACGCGTTCGCCGCCGGCAAGTCGGCCGGCTGTCCGCGGGTCGTCTTCGCCTCGTCGGTGCACGCCGTCTCCGGCTACGCCCCCGGTCGTCAGATTTCCGCGGACGCACCGGTGAACCCGGGGAATCTCTATGGCGTCTCCAAATGCTTCGGCGAGGCATTGGGGCGCTACATGGCCGAACGCGACGGGCTCACGGTCATGGCGGTACGCATCGGGGCGTTCCAGAAACCCGATGCGGCAAGGCAACCGGATTCCGAATGGATGATCGGAACCTTTGTCGCGGACGAGGATCTGTACCGCATCCTGGAACGCGCCATCCGGATCGAGGGAATTCGCTTCGGAATTTTCCACGCGGTCAGCAACAATTGGTTCAAGCGTCTGGACATCACCGCGACGAGCGAGCTGCTCGGCTACGAGCCCGTCTACGACTTCATGCAGCTCTCGCCGACGTTCAGGGACCTCTTCACCGATCTGCCGCACGGCCGCGATCCCTCGCGCGCGGGCAACCGCGGCACTTCACGCTGAGCCCCGTTGTCCGGGAGCAGCCGTTCGTAGCTCAGCCGGAGACCGTGTCCCGCCAGGAGCGGGCTGGGCGCCACCCCAGCAACTCCTCTGCCTTCGCGGAACACTGGAGCGACTCGAAGGTCCCCAATGGCCTGGTGACCTTCACCGCCGGGCAGAAGGAGTCGAGCAATTCCCTGGTGGGCCTGTTCGACAGGGTGTCGGGAGCCGCGACCGTCAGGGCTGTCGCGCCGACGAGCTCCGCCGTCAGAGCGAGCCGGCAACTCACCGCCACATCGGCGAGGTCCACATAGCTCCACAGGTTCCACCGCCCGCGTTCGGGATCGGCCCAGTACTCGGGCAAGGCCGCGTACTCCGTCCCATCCATGACGACCGAGAAGCGAAGGGCCACGAGGGTCATCGCACAACGGTGGGCGAAGTGTCGGGCCACTCCCTCGGCTGTCGCCTTCGACAGGGCGTAGGAGGTCTCCGGACACACCGGATGGGTCTCGTCCAAGGGCAGATGGGCGGGGCCGCCGATCCGGAAGGGCGGCCCGAGCACGGTCTCGCTGGAGGCCCAGACGACGCGCTGGACACCGTGCACCGCGGCCGCCTGGAACACGTTGTACGCGGACGTGGCATTCGCCGTGTATGTCGCGCCCTCCGCCAGTTCCGGGTGCACGGTGTGCGAGTCGGGCACACCCGTCGCGGCGAGGTGAACCACCGCGTCCACCCCGTCCAGAGCGTCCACGGCCTGCCAGAGCTCGCGCAGATCGGCCCGCCGGTAACCGGGGCTCTGCTCCCGCATCGGCGCGACGTCGACCTGGACGGTTTCGCATCCGTGCCCGGCAAGCTCCGCCACCACCGCCCGGCCGATCCGGCCCAGTCCCCCGGTCACCGCTACTCGCATGCCAACTCCCTTGCTGGACAAGTGAACTGACGGGACACCACATGGGCGTGGCGCAGGGACTATAGTCGTTGGGCTGACCGCTTCGTAAGGTGACCGCTCCGGCGGGTATCCGAGGAGTACACATGGCGCGGATCGTTGTGGTGCATGGAATCGCCCAGCAGTTCAAAGGCCCCCAAACACTCCTCGCCTCGGTCGCGCCCGCCCTGCGCGACGGAGTGACGGCCGCCGTCGGTACGGCGGGACCCGAACTGGGCGACGGCGACATCACCTGCGCCTTCTACGGTGACGCGTTCCTGCGGCCCGGCACCCGCGCGACGATGGTGCCGCTTTACGACGAGGCCGACATCGAGGCCGAGTACGAGTCGGAGCTGCTCCTCGAGTGGTGGCTGGAGGCTGCGCGGGTCTACCCGGAGGTGCTGGGCCCCGACGCGAAGTCCCGCGGCGTGGCCGGGTACTTGGCCGGCCGCCCGCTCAAACGCCCCATGGTGCGCCGCGCGCTCAACGCGCTGACACATGCGCCCTGTTTCGCTCGCGTCGCCGAACCCCTGCTGATATTCGGGCTGAAGCAGGTTCGCCGGTACTTCAACGAGCCCGGGCTGCGAGAACGCGTACAGGAGGCGGTGGCCCGGGCCATCGAGCCGGACACACGCGTCCTGGTGGGGCATTCGCTGGGCAGCGTGGCGGCCTACGAATTGCTGTGCAACGAGGCGGTGCGGGCGTCACATCCACAGTGGCAGATCTCCACGCTGGTCACGCTCGGCTCTCCCCTGGGACTGCGCGGCCTCATCTTCGACCGGCTCGTCCCGGCGCCGCGTGAGGGCAACGGATCCTGGCCGTCCGGGATTCAGGCCTGGACCAACATCGCAGACGCCGGCGATGTCGTCGCCCTCGTCAAGGAACTCGGTCCCCGCTTCGGCCCTGGGGTTGACGACCACGAGATCGACAACGGCGTCGAGGTGCACTCCGCGAGCCGCTACCTCACCGCTCCCGTCACCGGCAGGGCCATCGCCGAGGGCCTCGCCCGCTGATCCGGCCCGCCGCGGCGGGCTCGTGACCGGGTCCGACCCGCTGCCGCGGGCCGTGCGGGCCGCCTTCAGGAGCAAGCCGGGGGTGTCCGGCGGACACCCCCGAGCGAGCGGCTACGGCGCGACCTTGCCGACGCCTCCCAGCACCTGAGTGGCACGCCGGCTGATCTGCCACAGCTGGCCTTCACGGTTGCTGACGTAGATCCAGCCGTTGACGGTGTCCAGCGCGAGCCCCTCGCATGTCCCCAGGCCGGAGGCCACCACGCGCTGCGCGCCGTCGGCCAGGGTGATCTCGTGGAGGCGCCCGCCCAGGTGGTCGATGGTGTACGCCCGGCCGGCGCCGTCGAGTTCCACGCGGATGGTGCTCGCCCCGGAAGGAAGGCTGGTCAGGACGCGCTTGGTACCGTCGGCCAGATTGACCTCGAACAGGTTGCCGCCGTTGTCCTTCTGCCCGACGTACGCCTTGCCCTTCCCGTCCAGCGCCACTCCGCCGATGCCCCCGCCCAGGCTGGCGACCGTGCGCTTCTGACGTCCCCTCAGGTCGACCTCGACAAGGAGCCCGTCGGTCCAACTGGCCACGTACGCCTTGCCCGCCCCGTTCAGTGCCACGCCGTACGCGCCGGTGACTGCGACGACCAGGCTGGAGGAGCCGCTGGACAGGTCCACCGCGAGCAGGCGCGCACCGGACCAGTCGGTGGTGTAGGCCGTGCCCTGCCGGTCCAGCTTCACATCGCCGATGTCTCCCAGGGTGCTCGCGGCCACGCGCTGGGCTCCGTTGTCGACCTTCACCGTGCACAGCCGCGTGCCGCCCCGGTCGGCGACGTACACCGTGTTCCCCGCCGACGGGTCGACCGCCAGGCCTTCGGACAGCCCCAGACCCGTCGCGATCAGGGCGTAGCCCTTCTTGTTGCCGAGGAGCTTCTGCAGGTCTTCGAGCTTCGGGGCGTCGTCGTCGCTGATGCTCACCGTCGGAGGCCCGAACGCCTTCGTGGTCGACGAGGCCATGGTGGACGTCGAGGCGGGGTCCTCGGACGCCTGGCGCTGAGCGGCGGCCGCGCCCTGGGCGTTCTGGAACAGCGGGCCGAGGAAGCCCATGACATCGAAGGCGCCGTGCGCGGTCTGGCGCATGACCCAGGGGTCGCGCTCACTCTCCAGTTTTCGTACGGCCTCCGAGACGTCCCCGGCTCCCGGGGTGTCCTTGTTGAGGGCGTCGGCGGACTTTTCGGCGGAACCGGCCTGCTCCCCGCCGTTGTCGAAGATGTTCTTGAAGGACATGGGCTTTCCTCCCTGTCCCCTCCAAGAGGGGGTTTTGTCTCTTAGAGGGGCTTCTTCTGGTTCTCGTAGTCGAGTACTTCCGGCTGGAAAACCCGGTGTTCCCCGACGCGGACAGCGACGATCTCGGCCGTCCCCTTCTGCATGAACCGCTTTCCTTCGTCGGCCAGGTCGAAGCGGCTGGGGTCGACGTCGCGCTCGCCGAGTTTCCACGCGATGACCTTGGAGTACTTCGGTTCGGCGGCCTGCGGCGGAGTTTCCTTGACCGCCACCGGCTCGGGGTAGTAAAGGGCGACCCAGCCGCCGAACGTGACGGGGAATTCGTAGTCGAATTGCCGGATCTGACGTCGTGTGGTGGCCATGACGTCCACCCGGCTGCCGAGTTCCAGGCTCATCGAAGCCTGGTGCTTCCATTCGGTGGTCAGCGAACCGCTGACGGAACCGGTGATGCCGAGCAGCAGCTCCCCCCACAACTCCCCGGTGCCGGTGACGGAACTCGTGGACGTGGTGTTGCTCGTCGCCTCCGTCTGGGTCTCCGTGTTGACACCCTGGTTGTCCTTGCTGTTGAGCAGGGTGGTCTTCTGGTACTGCTTCATCTCCATGCTCTTCTGGAGCTGCTGCTGGAGCGCCGCTGTGGTCTTCGCCCCGAAGGTGAGCTTCACCTCCCCCTGGAGCGACCAGCTGATCGTGTTCGAAATCGTGAACTCGACCGTGTCCGTCACGGTGATTTTGATCGGGTCGGTGCCATTGATGTATGTCTGCTTGGAGATCATGTCGGGCGGCGGCTGCTGAATGTCGCTTCGCTCTTCGATGACCGGTGCGCCGACATTCATGAAGGCGCGCCAGCCGCGCTCGTGCGCGGTCGCCTCGGCCTCGGGAAAATCGCCGTAGCGCACCTTGTTCAGGGAGAACCCGATGGGGTTGATCTGCTCGCCCCCGCCGTCGGGGGTTCGCTTGAACACGTTCCTGAGCAGATTGCGCTGCAGGATGGCAGCGGCCTTGGCGGCAATGTCGAGCTCTTGCTGGTTCCGCGTGGTGAGCGGGTGGCGCATAAACACGTCGTTGATGTAGGCGGTGCCCACATCGTTCCTCGCGCTGCCTTGTCCCATGCTCTTCAGACCCTCCCCTGCGTGTCGGAGTGGTGACGGTACGCAGTCGAAGACGCATGGGCACCCGGTCGAATCGGCCACACAGCAAGATCCGGACAGGAAGCCGCTGACCAGGGGCATGATCACGATAGGGCGGGCGTGTCCCCGGGGCCGCCCGACCGCCTTCGGTGGCCCCGGGCTTGATCCTCTGGGCCAAGATCCACTAACGCGGCGTCGCAGCCGTCGCCCCGGCCCGGCGCGCGATGTGTCCGGATCCGCGGTTCCGGGACCTCCCCGGCGCGGTTGGCCGGCCTCATCGGCGCGATTTGATCCAGGCCGAGTGTTCGACCTCCTCGTCCAGCCGACGGCCAACGGCCCCGGCCCGGGGGCAAGGCCCCCGAGCCCCCGGAGTCACCCGTCAACCACCCAGGGAGTCAAGCCAGTTGATCAGCAGCCGACTGACCTCGTCCCTGCGCTCCTGCTGGATCCAGTGGCCGCAGCCGTCGAGAACGTGAGAGGACATCAGGCCGGGCAGGGTGGTGGGGTACGCCTTGATCGCGTCCGCCAGCCAGGTGGTGGACGCGTCCAGGGCACCGCCGATGAACAGGGACGGCTGGGTGAGGGGGGCGCCGTCGAAGTCGGCGAGGTCTTCCCAGTCCCGGTCCATGGCCCGGTAGCGGTTCAGGGCCCCGGTCATGCCGGTGCGTTCGAACTCCGCGGCGTAGACGTCGAGGTCGTCTTCGCTGAGCCAGCCGGGCAGCCCGGCCTTCGGGAACCGCTCGCGCAGTGTGCCGCCGCCCGCCACGAAGTGCGGCTCCGGCTCCTCCGGTGCGGGCATGGTGTCGGCGGAGAAAGCGGCATAGAAACCGGCGAGCCACCCGCGCACGTCGGGTTCGATCTCGGCCTCGACGCGGCCGGGCTCCTGGAAATAGGAAACGTAGAACTCCTCGTCCCCGCCCATGCTCGCGAAGAGCTCGCTGGGCCTCGGCCCGCCGCGCGGGGCATAGGGCACGCTCAGCAGCCCCACCGCGCGGAAGACATCCGGCCTGATCAGGGCGGAGTTGGCGGCAATGGCCGACCCCCAGTCGTGGCCGACGACCACCGCGGACTCCTCGCCCAGGGAGTACACCACCGCGACGTTGTCCGCCACCAGCTCCCGCATGCGGTACGCGGCCGCATCGCCGGGCCTGGAGGAACGGCCATAGCCACGTACGTCGATGGCGACCGCCCGGTACCCGGCCGCCGCCAGAGCGGGAAGCTGATGGCGCCAGGAGTACCAGGACTCCGGGAAGCCGTGCACGAACAGGACCAGTGGCCCGCTGCCCTGCTCCGCCAAGTGGATCCGGCCCGCGGGCGAGGGGACCAGCCGGTGCGTGACATCTGTGGTCGTCGGCGTCATCAACTCTCCAGGGTTCATGGTCTGCCCGTGCGAAGATCGGCGCCACCATCATGGGAGGGACGGCGCGGGCGCGGCCAGCTTTGTTGCCGGTTCGGCAAAGGGGCACGGCCACGAGCCGCGTACTGGCCACACCGAAACGGGGTGGCGGATGGCGCCCTTGACGACCCACGGATTGTGGAGTCAGTCGAGGAGGAGGGGGTTGGGAAGCGCAGCGGCCGGGTGCATGCGGAGGAGGGTGTGGAGGACTCCTGCCAGGCCTGACATGAGGCTCGGTGAGAACGCCTCGCGGGCGAGGCCTCCCACCGGGCCGCGTTGTTCGAGGCTGGTGAGGATCTCGCCGTCGAGGTCCTCGGAAGCCCCGGAGCCGATGGACGTCAGGAACTCCCAGAGGCCCAGGTCTCCGTGACACAAGGTGTGGCTCCAGCCGAAGCCCTCCGCCGTGCAGGCTCCGGCGGCTCGGTGGGCCATGTCGAGGTGCACGGGGTCTCCCGTGCGGCGGTGGAGGTCGAGCATGCCGATGCCGATGCCCGCACTGCCGTGGCACCAGCTCGTGAAGAAGTCGTCCTCCGCGCCGATGCGGACGTCGAGCCAGTTGCCGTCCTCAGGGCGGTAGAGGGACTCCTGGAAGGCGAAGGCGCGCTCGGCGAGGCGGCTCCAGTCGTGGCGGTCGGCCGCGGAGCCGGCGTCGGTGAGAGCAAGTCGGGTCAGGGCCCAGCCGATGCCGGTGGCACCGTGCGCGAAGCCGCCGATGCCCTCCGGGTTGAGGCGGGTCGGCCACCGGGCGCCCACGGCGTCGGTCACGGCGAGGGCGGCCAGTCGGCGGCCGATGTGTGCTGCCGCATCCAGCCATGGGGCCTGTCCGGTCGCGGTGGCCAGGTTGAGCAGCGGGACGATCCCGCCGGCCGCGCCGTTGAGGAGGTCCACCTCCACGTCGTCCTCGACCAGCGGCCCGTCCGTGAGCAGCAGGGCCCGCTCGGCGGCCCGCTTCACGAGCCAGTCCTCGCCGAGGACCCGGTGCAGTGCCAGCCACGTCCACACCTGTGACGCGGCGCCGCTGAAGGCTCCGGCCGACGGTGTCGGCGTCCGGTCCTCGGTGCTGACCAGCACGCGCAGCGCACCCTCGAACGTCTCGCGCACGCCCGGCACTTCGTCGGCCCGCCCGGCCGCCACCTCGGACACGTACTCGGCCAGCGTGAGTGCCACGCCGCCCTGGCCGGTGTAGAGATCGGCCGGCAGCACCCTGATCGACCATCCGGCGGGGGTGAAGACGGGGCTGATCCAGGTGACCGTGCCGTCCTCGCCGCGCACCGCTCCGTCGCACAGCCTCCGTACCATCTGCGCAGCCAGGTCTCGACGGCGGCGCTCCCGGTCGCGGGCGTGCGGATCGCGGGCGGCGACCTGCACCCGCGCGGGCAGCGAACGCTCGTTGAGATACGCGCCCACCAGCGCGTCCTGGATCACCGACTCCTCGAAGGCCAGGTCGGCGGTGCGCCAGTCCTCGACGGTGCCGCGCACGGCCGCGGCGTCCACGGTGAAGCCGGACATCGGCACGTCGCCCACCAGCAGATCCGCTATCTCGGCATCGATGGCCGCGCGGTCGGTCGGCGCACCGGGCAGCGCGTCGGCATTGCGCCGCAGAATGTCCCGGGCCCGCTCGACCGCCGCCGCCTCGTCGTGCAGCGAGGCCGGATGCCACAGCATGCGGCCGATGTCGACGTATGCCTGCGTCGGCCGCAGGATCCGCCGGGCCGTCGCCCCCTCGAAGCGGCACAGCAGCCGGTACGGGTCGGTCCCGGGGCGGCGCAGGTGGGCGGTCATTTCCTGGAATCCGGCCAGGACCCGGTCCCAGTACGTGCTGAGGACCGGAGTGGCGGCGGGGTGGTTGCCCGCGACGGGCATGGCCACGAGGTCCACCTCGAAGCGGGCCGCGGCGGTGCCGCCGTCGGCGATCACCGGGTGCGGGATCAGCGGCTGCTGACCCGGCAGGGCGCCGATCCCGGAGATGTCGACGCCGCCGAGCGCGAAGCCGGTGCCGCGCACGGGCAGCAGTCCGGTGCGCAGCACGGTGCGGCGGATGGCCGCCGCCGCTACGTCCACGGCGTCGCCCCGGCCGCTGGGCGGGAACGGCGCCGGGGCGTCGAAGAGGGTCTCGGCGTCCACGATCACCGGCACGGGCCCTGCGGCGATCATGTTCTCGGCGTGCATGTCGGTGCCCCCGGTGAACCGGAGGACGGCGAGCCAGTGGCCGATGTTGCGGTAGAACGTGGCGAGTTCGCTCTGGTGCGCGCAGTAGCGGTGGCGGATGAACTCGGCCCAGCCGTAGCCGTCGCGCGCCAGCGTTCCGGGCACGCGGATGCGCCGGTCCGGCGCCGGTGCGTCGGGGAGGTCGGCGAACAGGTCGTCCAGGAGTGCGCCAAGCGCCACGTCGACTTCCGAGGGCCGGGGCTTGTACATCACGGTTCCCCCCTCGAAGTCGACCCGACTGACCGTCAGGCCGCCTCGATGGGAGTCTCCCGCCCCGAACTCGACGGCGCGTACCTCACCCGCGGGTCCGCCGAGCAGCGGGCCCAGCAGCGCGCGGTCCGCCGCCAGCCGTTCGGCGAAGTCCGCCGTGGCCGCCACCGAGAGCCGTGCGACCGCCGCGATGCGGGGGCCCACGGCCGGGTACCGGCCGGCCAGCCGGGCCAGATAGCCCTCCTCACTGGCCCGCTCGATGAAGGCGTCCCAGGTCGCCTTCCCGGCGTCGGCCCCGGCATCCGCGCCCGGCCCGGCCAGGCGCATCGCGTGGAGCTCGATCAGGAACAGGCGGGACAGCTTCGCGTGCAGCGACCGGAGCAGGGTCGTGTGACCGGCCTCCAGAAGTACGTCCCGTTCCTGCCGGCCCAGGGATCCCACCGCGGCCAGGCGCCGGGCCAGTTCGTCCCGCCAAGGGCGGGTGATGCTGCGTACGGGTTGGGTGAAGTGTTCCGTCTCGTTCGACGTTCCCGGCAGCGATCCGCTCACCATCAACCGTCCCCGTCCCACCGCGAGTGCGCGCCTGAAGGAGCCCGCGAGGCGGGCGGTCGGCCAAGCAGCGGGCCCTTCGTGAGAATGCGTTCCACGAAGGGCCCTTCGGTGCTCTGCGACGATCAGCAACACCAGCTGCCGTGCGACCCGCTCGGGCTGGAGCAGAAGCCGTAGAGGGAGTCGCTCGAATCGGTCAGCGCGGCTTCGGCGGCGGCGCCGCCGACATAGAGCGGACCGGCCGGGTTGAGCTGGCCGTACGCGCTTTCCGCGCCCGACAGCCAGGCGTTGAGCACGGCGCTTGCAGGAACACTGGTCTGCGGCATCTGCGGCCTCCGGACAGAGGGATCGGGACGGATCGCCCAGCCCCGAGTATGGCCATATCCGAACACCCGCCAGACGAACAATCCAGCCAAAGTAGTTCGGTCGGAGATGCGCAGCACACCTATCCACGGGGACGCGGACCGAGCGGCCGCCCCTCCGATCACCCCCGGTGTGCGCCCTCCCCGGACAGCCTCCGCGGCCGGCGCCTCCGGTCTCACTCCAGGCGGACGAGGCCCGCGCAGCCGCCCGAATCACGCCGATGGCATGATCGAGGTTTCGACAAGCGCCCGCCTCACCTTCCTCCACCGGAAATCGACGCTGTTCCACAGGGAGGGTGATCCGCCGCGACCAGTACCCGACAACACATCGGCAAAACAATTGATACCTACAGATTCACAGAGATTTACGCGAATAAGCCGAATAAGCCGCAGAATGAAGTTCGCCTCGTGGCGTCAGCCGCGCGTGATCCTGTGGGCGGCGGCGGGCGTTGCGGCCCTCGGATTCCTCGTCGCTCTGGAGATCACCGCGCGTCGCTACGGCGGCGTTCCGGGGCCGCTGGCAACCCAGGCGCGCGAATTGATCTTCCCGCCCAAGCCGGGGCCGCTGTACGGCGGCCTGGCGTTGATGATGGTGGTGCTCACCTGGCGGCAACGGTTCATCGCGGCCGGTGTGGCGATCGGCATCGACGTCGTCTTCGTGCTCGCGCGCTGGGCCTGGGACGTCAAGGTGCCGGAGGGCCATTTCTTCGGCAACGGCGCTCTGTGGGCGATGCTGGGCTGTGCGGTCTTCGCGGTCACGCGCCGGACCGGCCGTGAGCGCACGCTCCTGCTGAAGGGCGTCGGTCTGGGCCTGCTGCTCGTGGCCGGCCGCAAGATCGGTGACACCTGGCTGCTCATCACGGCGAAGACCCGCCCGACCGTACTCGATCCGTACGTGGCGACCGCCGATCACGCACTGGGCAACCCGTCGTGGCTGGCAGGCCGCCTACTCGACGCCACCGGGTCGATCGGCACCCAGACTCTCGGCCTGATCTACGCCCAGCTCGCGGTGGCCGCGATCGTCGTCGCCCTGTACCAGCTGCGCAATGTGGCGGCCGAGCGCCGCTTCCCACGGCACCACCTGGTGCGCACCTTCCTGGTGATCGGCCTGCTCGGGCCGGCCATCTACATGATCTTCCCAGTGGTCGGACCGGTCTTCGCCTACGGTCCGGGCGCCTCCGGCACCGGCGGCGTGCAGTGGGCGGTGGCCAACCTGTGGCCGCACACACCGCCACCGATCACCGTCCCGCACCCGGTTCCGTACGACGGGATCACCCCGCGCAACTGCATGCCCAGCCTGCACACGGCGTGGGCCACCGCGATCTTCATCCACTCCCGCAAAGGCCCCCGGCTTCTGCGGTACGCGGGGACGTTCTGGCTGGTCGCCACGCTCACCGCCACGCTGGGCTTCGGCTACCACTACGGCGTGGACCTGGTCGCCGGCGTGGTGTTCTCGCTCACCGTCGAGGCGGCGCTGCGCACCTTCGACCGCGGCTGGGACCGCTCGGGAATCCAGCTGGTCGCGTACGGCACGGCGGTTTTCGCCGCGCTCCTGGTGTCGTACCGCTGGCTGCCGATGCAGATGGCCGCACATCCGTGGGCGTCCGGACCACTGGTCATCGCGGCGATGCTTTCGGTCATCTACGGCTATCTGCGCATCACCAACACGTGGGAACCGAAGGCCGCTTCAGCGCTCCGGCCGGAACCGCAACCCGAACCCGTCTGAGTCGCGGCGCGGCAGGTCGCGGGTGGCACGGATGCCGGGCGGCGCGAACAGGCCAACCGGCATGATTCCGGCCGCCGTTCGCGGGGAGTTGTCCGCGAACTCTCTCAGAATTGTCCGTGATCTGTAACGGAGGCATCCCCTGGCCACCGTGCCTCGTCCTGCCAGGTGACCAGGGACCGGCGGGGGACTGCGCGAGAAGAGGCGAACATGGCACGGCACAACGGTGGGCGGGGTTGGTACGGCAAGATGGTCGGAGCCGCGCTCGGCGTGACCATCCTCGCCACCGGCGCCTCGGTGTGGACCGCGCAGGCAGGCACCTCGGACGATGCGAAGCCGAAGGCGTCGGCCACGCCGAGCTCCGACATCCAGCGGGTCGCGGACACCATCGCGCATTCCTCGGACGCGGGAGCACACGGCGTCAACATCACCATCGACGACGGCCCCGACCCGGTATGGACCCCCAAAGTCCTCGAAGTGCTGCGGGAGTACGGGGTGAAGGCCACGTTCTGCATGGTGGGGACGCAGGCGAAGGCTCACCCGGACCTCGTGAAGAAGGTGGTCGCGGATGGGCACCGGCTGTGCGACCACTCGGTGTCGCACGACACCACCATGGACAAGAAGCCCCAGAGCTACCAGTCGCAGCAGATACTCGACGCCGAACGCATGATCACCGAGGCATCCGGTGGTGTACGCCCGATGTACTACCGGGCGCCCGGCGGGGCGTTCACCCCGTACAGTCGCGACCTCGCCGCGTCCCGGGGCATGCGCCCGCTGGGCTGGAACGTGGACACCAAGGACTTCGAGCGTCCGGGTACGGACGTCATCGTCGCCACCGCCGAACGAGAGCTGCCCAACGGGCCGACACTGCTCTTCCACGACGCGGGCGGCGACCGTACCCAGACCGTCGAGGCCCTGCGCAAGCTCCTCCCCCGGCTCAAGTCGGAAGGCCACGCCTTCGGTTTCCCGGTGCACTGAGCCCCGGCCGGGTGCCGGCATCCGGGGTCCGCCCCATGCGCACACGCAAACTGGCCTGACCATCGACTGATCCAGGGCACCACCTGGTCACCAACCGGTCACGCGCCTCCAGAAGTCCTGGATCTCCGGGGCGGTGTTCGTCGTTCGGGTGCTGTTGATGACGTGGTAGCCGTGGTGCTGAGCCGCGGTGGCGCAGGCGTGGTTGGGCAGGATGCGCAGGCGGGTGCCGATGGGCAGGTCGGGCAGGCGGGCGCCGTCGGTGACGATCCACCCGTACGCGGGGCGGTGTCCGATGACGGTCACCACGACCGACAGGGCCAGGTCCTCGATGCGGCAGACGCCGATGCCGGCCATCACCAGGTCGAAGAAGACGTAGTTGTCGGCGCGCAGTTCGGTGACGCCGGTGCGGTCTTCGGCCGCGTGGGCCGTGGGGGTGGAACCGACGAGACCGGCCGCATCCTGCATGCCGCGAACACTTTCAGTCCAGATATGGACATCGAATCTAAGGAGCTCCTCTCGGCGCTTGTCCAGCGACACTCGCCACCACGGTGAGCGGGACGCCGGGAACGCGATGACGGAGAGGAGGAGACGATCAGCGTCAGTTGGTCACGCGACACGGCAGCAGGCCACGAACGGATCGTCACGGCCGTCTCGCGGGGGGCACCGCGAATCCCGAATCAGCACGAACTGCCCGCCTCCCGAAGGCCCTTGGGGCAGGCTCACCCTCAAGAGCGAGCACGGTCGGGAGTCACTCGGGCCGCAGTGAAGGTCCGTCTACTGTACGGACACGCCGCACACCCACGCGGCGGTTGAGGAGGGGATCCCGTGTCATCGCCCTACGACCCGCAGTTCGCTCCCGCCGGTGATGTGGGCACAGCCCTCATGATGATCGACTCCCGGCTCAAAGGCATCCACAGCGGGAGGCCCGGGACCGACGCCGAACAGCAGGCGCTGACCGACCACTTCGCGGCGTCGCTGGACGCCGGGGGAATCGATGACGTACTGGACGGCGTGTGCACGCTCATCTTCATGTTCATGACGTGGCTCCGCAGAACCCACGAAGAACACGGCAAGGACGTCATCGAGTACGTAGTGCCCACCCTGGTGGCCACGATGCGTCAGATGCCCAAGAGCGTCGGCGCCGAGACCATCCCCACCATGGCCGGCCTGGTCATCGCCGCCGGCACCGACCTGAGCCCCAACCTGTGGCGCAAACAGTACGGATACTGGACCGAGAAGGAGATGACTCCCCTGGAAGTCACGGCCTTCCTGCTCGCGGAGCACATCAACCGCATTGCCGCAGACCCGGACTTCGCCACCCGCATGATCTCCCGGGCCCTGTCCGGTTTGGACGAAGGCTGACGTCCCGCACCAACCCCGGCACCCCGCACCAATCCCAGCCCCTGGCGGAGCCCGACGTGCCGCCCCGACCAAGGCGGCGCCGCGGCCAGGTTCGATCACCCACACAACTCACCAGCGGACCGTTCGGGCTCACGCCCGACGGTCAGGGGCGAAGACCGTGGATGGCCAGTTCCATGAGCCGGTCAGCCTGGGCGGCGCCGTCCGGGGTGGCAGGGGTGCGCCACAGGCAGCTCATGAGCATGATGACGTCGACCGGGTCGATTCCGGAACGCACCTCTCCGGACTGCTCACATGCGTCGAGCAGTTGGCCGACGGCCGCAGTCACCGGAGGCCATGAGGCGCTCACGTCCTCCTGTGCGGCGGCGGAATGCAGCGCCTCGCCGAGGCCGTGCTTGATCCGCACATAAGCGGCGAGGGTGGCGAACCACAGCCGCAGCGCGTCCAGTGGAGCGTGGGCGGCGAGAACTTCCGGCACGGAAGCGACCAGGCGGTTCACGCCATGCCGGTGGACCTCCAGGATCAGCGCCTCGCGAGTCGGGAAGTGCCGGTAGAGCGTGCCCGGACCCACGCCCGCACGCTTGGCGATCGAGTTGAGCGAGGCGTGCGGTGACTCGGCGAGCGCGTCGTGGGCGACCTGGAGGATCGCCTCGCGATTCTTCAGCGCGTCGGAGCGCTGTGGCTGGGCGCCGGCCATCGGGTCCTCCTGGCGGTGCGGGCGGCGGCGTTCGACCGCTCTCCGGAGAACTCCCCCGCCAGCGCCGAACGGGCCATCGGAGAGTTCTCCGCTTAGGCTCGTTCTCCATTCTAGGAGGTTCACGCCCACCGCGACGACGTCGTCATCGCCACCAAGGTTCGCCATGACATGCACCCCGGCAGCCCCAACGGCGGCGGCCTGTCCCGCAAAGCGATCATGTCGACTTCCAGGGCATCTCCGACGCCCGCGAACTCGAACGCCTCAAGGCAGGCATCCCCGGCTTTGCCCATCACTGAGGCCGCGCGGGCCGAGCCGGACACTCTGGCTGACTGCCGACCGTACGGCTACTTCGCGATGGCAGGCGAGGCGCGGGTCCGGCCGGGATGGTCCCGGCCGGAACCCGTTCCCTCAGGCCCCGTTCACCCACGCGGCGCGCAGCGCCTTTTTGTCCACCTTGCCGACCTTCGTCGTCGGCAGCTCGGCGAGCAGCACCGTCTTCCGGGGCCTGTACAGCTCGCCCAGCTCTACGGTCACGGCCGAGCCGACCTCGTCCGGGTCGATGTCCACACCCTCGGCCGTCGCCAGGAAGATCTGCACGGCCTCCCCGTACTCCTCGTCCGGAACGCCCAGGGCCGCCGCGTTGCGCACCCCCGGCAGCGTGAGCAGGAAGTCCTCCAGGACGCGGGAGTAGACGTTGTCGCTGGTGCTGCCGGTGACGATGATGTCCTTGGCGCGGTCGACGAGATAGAGGTAACCCTCGGCGTCGACGTAGCCCAAGTCGCCGGTGCGCAGCCAGCCGTCCTGCAGCGCTTCGGCGGTGCGCTGCGGGTCCTCGTAGTAGCCCAGCATCACCGTCTCACCCTGGACGCACACCTCGCCGACCTGCCTGGCGGGCAGCGTCGCCGTGCCGTCCTCGGAGCGGATCTCGATCTGCGTGTCGAATATCGGGAGCCCGCAGCTGCCCCAGAGTTCGGGCCGCTCGGCACCCTTCGAGGCGAGGTCCTCGGCGGCGAACGCGGTGATGCCCAGCGCCTCCGACTGCCCGTAGCCCTGGCTGAGCACCGGCCCGAAGACGTCGACCGCCTGCTGCAGCCGGCTGGGCGACGAGGCTGCTCCCGCGACGACGACCCGCCGCAGCCGGGGCAGGGCGCCCGCCTTGCACTCCGGGTGGTCGAGGAGCGCGTACAGCATCGGCGGTACGAACATGGTGGTGGTGATCCGTTCCTCGCGCAGCACCTCCAGCGCCGCGCCCGCCTCGAACTCGGGCAGCACAACGAGGGCGACCCCCGCCAACAGCGCCTGGATCGAGGTGAGGTGGCCGCTGCCGTGGGTGAGCAGCGTGGAGACGAGCACCCGGTCGGTCTCCGGATCCATGCCCGGGAAGGCCGACCGGGAGTTCTCCGAAGCGGTCTCGGCCGGGTCCGCCGGGGCGTCCAGGTCCACCAGGGCGTCGTAGAGCCGGCTGCTGTGCGCGGCGAGCTTGGGGCGGCCCAGGGTGCCACCGGTGTAGAGGACGGTGACCGGCTCGTCCGCCGCCAGGGCCCGCACGCCGTCGGGGCGCTCCGCCGGGCACTCGGCCTGCAGGGCCAGCAGGTCCTGGCACTCCTGCTCGCAGGGGCCGAGGCTGAGCAGCACGGGCGCGTGGACACTGCGGGCCGCGGCGTCGGCGGCCCGCTCCGCGAAGCGCGGGTCGGTGACCACGACGCGGGCGGCGGACTGCTCGACCAGCGCGGCGAGCTCGCCAGGTCCCGGCTCGGGCGGCAGGAACACGACGCGGCAGCCGATCAGGTGGACCGCGAGCTGCACCAGCACGGAGTCCACACGGTTGGCGAGGAACAGCCCCACTCCATCGCCGGGCTCAAGCCCCTGTTTCCGCAACGCGTGCCCCAGCCGGAACAGCCGGCGCCGGGCTTCGGCCCGGCTCAGCCGCTGCTCACCCTGGACGAGCGCCTCGGCGTCCTCGTCCTTGTGCCAATGCTCCAGAATGCGGTCCAGGTACGCCAGCGGTGTGGATGTTTCCTGCGGGTTAACGATCATCGATACATCCAAGCATGCGGGGCTGAAGCCATCGAATCGTAGGGTGCATCTCCGGCCGCCCAACGATGTGATAGTTGCGGGGTAGTTGGCCGGCGTCGGCTTCATCATTCTCGACCCCCCTTTCCGCCATGTTCCGGGCCCGGTCGGCGGCCTGACGGAGCGCCACCGACCGGGCGTCACGCGACTGCGCCGACGCCTTGGCCTGCACGTGGCCGAAGGGAGCACCGCGGGTGTGGCTGCGGAGGATCTCGTGGCCCTGGCCCGCCTCCGCATCGCTTCGGGCGCCGCTCGTCGGTACGTTCGCGCATCGTGTCCACACCGAATCCCTGGGCTCTGAACTCCTGGGCAGGGCCTTGCAGTTGGCCGATATCCGCGTATCCCCCGAGGCCGACCCCTACGGCGTGCCGGGGAGCCGGACCGTGACCACGAGACCGCCTGCGGGGCGGGGCGCGAGGTCGAGGGTTCCGTCGTGAGCGCGGACGATGCTCCGCACGATGGCCAGGCCGAGTCCGACGCCGGCGTGCTCGTCGGTGCGTACGCGTTCCGTTCCGCGCCGGAAGGGTTCGGTGAGGGTCGGCACCAGTTCCGGTGGGAGCAGGCGGCCCGTGTTCTCGACCCGCAGCACGCTCGCGGAGCCGTGCGCCTCGGTGTGGACGGTCACGGTGCCGCCGGTGGGCAGGTTGTGGACGATGGCGTTCTGGACGAGGTTCGTCACCATCCTCAGCAGGAGCTCCGCGGAGCCGCTGGTGGAGGCCGCCCCGCCGGTGACGTCGAGCGTGATCCGGCGTTGTTCGGCGAGGGGAAGCAGCGTTTCGGCGGCTTCCTCGGCGAGGAGGGAGAGGTCGACGCTCTCGCGGGTGAAGTTTCCGCGGTCGCCGCGGCTGAGCAGGAGGAGCGCCTCGGTGAGGTCGATCGCCCGCGTATTGACGGCGTGGAGGCGTTCGATGAGTTCGCCGCGGTCCCGCGTGGGCTCCTTGCGGGCGACGTCGAGGAGCGTGCGCGAGATCGCCAGTGGAGTGCGCAGTTCGTGGGAGGCGTTCGCGGCGAACCTCTGCTGCTCGGCGACGTGGGACTCAAGTTGTCCGAGCATCGAGTCGAACGTGTCGGAGAGTTCACGGAATTCGTCCTGGCGGCCCTTCATACGGATCCGGTGGGACAGCGACCCGCTCCCGGCCCTCCGCGCCGCATCCGTGATGTGTGTGAGGGGTGCGAGCATCCGGCCCGCGAGGATCCACCCTCCGACGAGGCCCAGCAGCAGCAGGAATGCCAGTACTGCCGCTGCCTTGGGAGCGAAAACATGCAGAAGGTTGGACCGGATGGGAAAGACACCATGAGTGGAGGCGGTGTCGGAGGAGACGAGGAGCGCACGCTCGGGGACGTAGCGCAGCAGGAAAAGCCACACCGCCGCGAGCAGCAGGACGCCGGCGACCATGAGAAATCCGGCATAGCTGAGGGTGAGCTTGAAGCGAATGCTCAGCCCGCGCGCTCTATCCACGGTCTCCTCCCTCGGGCCCGGCCCCCGGTTGCGTGTCGATCCGGTATCCGACGCCGGGGACCGTGGCGATGATCCATGGTTCGCCGAGCCGTTTGCGCAGTGCGGAGACGGTGATGCGCACGGCGTTGGTGAGGGGGTCGGCGTTCTCGTCCCAGGCCCGTTCAAGGAGCTCTTCGGCGCTGACGACCCCGCCCTCGGCGGCGACGAGGACTTCGAGGACGGCGAACTGTTTGCGGGTGAGCGCGACGTAGCGTCCGTCGCGGAACACCTCCCGGCGGAACGGGTCGAGCCGCAGGCCCTCGATCTCCCGGACCGGAGGCCGGGCGTACGCACGTCTGCGGTCGAGCGCCCTCAGCCGCAGGACGAGCTCCCGCAGCTCGAACGGTTTGGTGAGGTAGTCGTCGGCGCCGAGCTCGAACCCGGAGGCCTTGTCGTCGATCCGGTCTGCGGCGGTGAGCATGAGGATCGGGATGCCGCTGCCGGAGGCGACGATGCGCCGGGCGACCTCGTCGCCGGAGGGGCCGGGGATGTCGCGGTCGAGGACCGCGAGGTCGTAGGTGTTGACGCCGAGCAGTTCCAGGGCGGCGTCTCCGTCGCCGGCGATGTCGGCGGCGATCGCCTCCAGCCGCAGACCGTCACGGACGGCTTCGGCCAGGTAGGGCTCGTCCTCCACGATCAGTACGCGCATGTCCGAAGCCTAAGCAGCCGGTGCGTGTTCCGGCACCGAGTGAGGCCGGTCCGACTGCGCTTGCGCCGCAGTACGCCACCAACGGCGCGACGCCAGCGCGGCCAGCACGGCGCCGGTGGCATTGACCAGTACGTCGTCCACGGAGGACACCCGGTCGAGCTGCAGGACGTACTGCGCGGTTTCGACCAGGGCCGAGCAGCCCGCCCCGAGCGCCAGGATCCGCGGCACGGACGCCAGCGCCGCGAACCGCATCGGGGCGAAGAACCCCAGCGCCGCGAAGATCAGCAGGTTGCCGACGACTCCGACCGGCCCCATCGTGACCAGGTCCCGCAGCGGCACCAGACTCACCCGGGCGGGCGCGGTGCCGGCCGCGGCGCCCGGCATCATGGTCAGCCACAGAAACGGCACCGTCCCGTGCACCATGCCCACTTCGGCCACCGACCTCCGCCACGCCCAGCCGACACCGCCGCCACGCCGCCGGTGCGCCAGAGCCCACACCACCAGCGCGGCCAACGGCAGAGCGACCAACGTCATGAGCACCACACCGTTGAACGTGTCGAAGCAGCCGTGCCACTGCCCGGCCATGCATCTCGGAGCAGACATCATGAGCGGCCGCCGCACGACAGACACGGCGCCCGCCACGCCCAGGACGGCCAGGACGAGGAACACGATCCTGCGCGTACGGCGGGGCTGCGCCGACAGGGTTGTGGTGTGGTTCATGCCCCCATTGGAGACGGCGGGCGGTTGCGGCGGCGTATGCGATTTTCGATACGTCCGCGATACACGGAAGCGCCCTCGGAGACTCGGTGACAGCCGCGCGCATCTCCGGCTGTACCCGGCAGTCGTCTGTCCCAGAACTCCAGGCGCCCCTCGCCCACACGCAGCCGGGGGGCCTCCTCGCCCCGGGTGCAGTACGCGAGCACGCTCGGTTCGAGCGTCACCCTGCACCGATCCCAGGAAGGTCTATGTCCTGGACGTCATCCCGAAACCGTGGCCGCGGGCGGCGTCCACCGGTGGGTGGGCGGCAGTGGGCCGGTGATGCCGTAGTCCTTCTTGAGTTGTTCGGGGATGGCGTAGTGCATGACGCGTCCGCGGGTGAGGGAGGACAGTTCCAGGACAGCGGTGAGGTGACCGAGGCGGTCCAGCGCCCACGCGCCGAGCGGGGAGCGGTCTTCGATGGTTTCCAGTACGCCGAGGAGGTGGGGCACCGCTTTGACCACGGTGTCCCATCGGGTGCGCGGCACCTTGAGCCAGTCGGCGCAGGTGTCGCCGACGAGGTGGCGGATCAGGGCGGAGACGATCGGGTCGAAGAAGGTGCCGGGCACGATCTCCTCGTAGAGGTCGATGAGTTGCCGGGTGAGGTGGGCACCTTCGTCGGACGGTCCCATGTGCCGGACCATGTACAGGTCGAGGAACTGGCGCGCTTCCTCAAGGGACTTGGGGACGGCGTCCTGGTCGACGCCGAGCATGGCACCGACCACGCGCCAGGCGTAGTAGTACGCTTCCGCGCCTTCCGTCGACATGTGGATGCCGAGTCGGTGCAGGCTGTCCAGAACCAGCAGGGAGAAGAACATCTGCCCGCCGATCATGTCCTCCTGGCAGATCGGCGTTCCGTATGTGCCGGTGTCCCAGCGGTTCTCACGCTTGAGGTGGTGGCGGATGGAGGCGTGCAGGAGGCGGACCTTCTGGGCGGCGGGGATGAACCGGCTGCCGGCCTCGAAGGCGTCGGGCTGCATCAGGTAGACCGTGAACTGGCCGGTCTCCGCCATCCGTTTCGACGGGTACTTCAGCCCGTGGGTGGCCGAGAGGAGCTTCGCCACGTGCGGTACGACGTAGCACGCGGGCATGGAGGCGAAGGACAGGGCGGTGGAGATGTGCACGTTGTTGTCGATGAAGAACAGCCGGGCCTTCTCCATCTCCCCCCAGTCCACCCAGGCCGGCGGCACACTCGTGGCCTGGAGGTACTCCCGGGCAACGTCGGGCAGGCCGTCCGGCAAGGGAGCGCCGGCGGTGGAGACGTACCGCATCAGGGTGTTGAACTTGCCCACCTCCCCCCGCTCGAAGAGGGTGGCCACGGTGGCGTCGGCGAGTTCGTCACCGGCCTGCCGCAGGGCGTCCATTGATGCCTCGGTGTAGGTCACGACAGGGCTCCTTGTCATCCATGAGTCGTCTGCGGTCATCCGGCGACCTGCGGGGACGGCGGCCGCGGGGGCACACGCGACCCCGCTGTACGGGTCAGGACAGACGGACCGCGGCCGAACGTGCCAGTGCGGTCAGGGCAGCGGCGGCGGGCGCGGGCGTGTTCAGGTGGTGCAGAACGCCGAGTGCCTCCTCGACGCGGTCGGTGATCATGGCTTCGATACGTTCGGGAGCCTTCAGGCGGCACATCAGCCGGCGGACCTCTGCCAGCCCGTCCGGCCCGACATCACGTCGGCCGAGCTGGGCGCTCAGTTGTTTGCGCTCGTCATCGGCTGCGAGCCGCCAGGTCTCGGCCAGGAGGGCGGTGGGGCGGTGGCCGCGTACGTCGTCGGCGTTGGCCTTGCCGGTGCGTTCCGGGTCTCCGAACAGGCCGAGCAGATCGTCCCGGAGCTGGAACGCCTCGCCCAGCGGAAGCCCGTACGACGAGTAGCCGACGCGCAGCCGCTCACCGGCCCCCGCCAGAGCACCGCCGATCAACAGGGGCTGCTCGACCGTGTACTTGGCGGTCTTGTACCGGATCACCTTCAGCGACGCCGCGGTGTCCGGATCGGCCCCGGTGCGCAGGATCTCCAGGCACTCCCCCGCGATCAGCTCCCGGGCGAGCGCCGACCACAACGGGCGGGCCCGCGCCAGGTACGCGGCGGGCAGACCGCTGGTGGCGAACAACTGCCCGGCCAGCGACATCAGCAGATCCCCCACCAACATCGCGAGCGACCTGGCGGCGGCAACGGCACGCGGACGGCGGCGTACGGCACCACGTAACGCGATGTGCGCCGTGGGCCGGCCGTGGCGCAGCGGGCTGTCGTCGATGAGATCGTCGTGCACCACGGCGGCGGCATGCACCAGCTCCATCGAGGCGGCCGCCCGCATCAGCGCGTCGCTGTCCGGCTGTCCCACCGCGCGCCAGCCCCAGTAGCAGAACGCCGCTCGCAGCCGCTTGCCGTCGGCTACCACTGCCTCCAACTGGTGTGCCACCGGGCCCAGTTGAGGATCGATCGCCGACAGTTGCTCGGCCTCCTGGGCGACGAAGTGGTGCAATACGTCGTCGACGCGGGCCTTGAACGCGGCCGGCTCCCACCGGTCAGACGCCATCGGCGGCCGCCCGAGCCAGGGCGTGCCGGGCGAGGATCTCCAAATGGGCCGGGGGGACAGTCGCGTACCGGTCCACCACCAGGCGGCCGCGCGCCATCAGATCGTGCTCGGCCTGCTCCGCAAGGTCCGCGGCGTCCGAGCGGCGCAGCAGCCCCCGCACCGCCCCCAGCGCCGAACCCAGCGTGCTCACCGCAAGGTCGGCCAGCCCGGCCGCAAGGAGCACCGCCTGCTCGTCCAGGCCCGTGCGTCGTCCCGCTTCGTGTGCCATCCATCCCCCACCCACAACACATCCAGGCGACGCCGTCGTACGCCGTACTGCCCAGCATCGCGTCGCGCCCGGGCCATGACCGGAGGAATTCACGATCGGGTGATCGCATCGCTTGTCCGTACGGGCCGGGCCCGTCGAAGCCCGCCGGCGGTGCGTTTCGTGCGGACGGTCGCCCGACCGGGCGCCGTTCGATCCCAAGGGTTTGGCGGACCGGCCGACCGGGATACCCGTGGCACGTGATTCCCTCTCAGGTCGACGCCACGCTGCCGGAGCTCGCGCCCTTCGTCCACGCGGCGCGGGAGCGAAGGCCCGACGCGGGTACATGGTGCGAGGCGTGGACCGTGCGGGACGTCCTCGTCCATCAGACGGGCAATGCCGAGGAACTGGCACGTGTGCTGGAGGCGTTCCTCGCGGGCTCGCCGGTGCAGACGCGCAGCTTCGAGCCGCGCGAGGCCCCTACCGACGGATGTCGGACTCCGACCTGTGGTCGGCGTTCATGAGCCGCTGCCAGCATCTCACCGAGATCTCCGCAGCCGCAGCACAGGACCTGTCACCCGACACGGAGGTGATGTGGACCGGCCGGACTGTGAACGTGCCCTTCTTCGCGGAGCACATGCGCGAGGAACTGATCCTGCATCGCTGGGACCTGAGCGGTGACGACCGGACATCGGTGCAGGCGCTCACCGAGCCGTGGATGACCGAGCACAGCGTGGTGTCCGTCGGCCGGCCGTTGCTGGCCAAAGGCCGTGCCTGCCTGGATCTGGGGCCCGAGGGGAGCGTCGAGGGCCGGCTGCACACACCGGGCACGGACGACATCGTGGTGACCGCGGGCCCCGAGGGCAACAGCATCCGCCTCGCCGCCCCGGAAGGCCCCGCCACCATCGAGAGCGACGCGGCCACCCGCGTCCTGCTGCTCTGGGGACGACGCCCCGCCGACCCGTCGCGCTGGCACAGCTCAGCCGGCCCGGAAACACTGCGCCGGGTGCGGACCCTCCTGAGCGGCTACTGAAGCACCTCACCGAGCCTGCACTCCGCCGAATGATTGCCCTCCCTCCTCACACCGGAGCACCTTCACCCGTACGGGCCGGTTCCGAAGCCGGGGGCGGGGGGAAACACGGGTCGTCCCTCCCCACCCGTGAACGACTGCCCCGGAGGCATCCGTGCCCGACATGAACGGCCCCTACAAACCCGGCACTCCCTGCTGGATCGACCTCATGGTCCCCGACCAGCAGGCGGCCCTCGACTTCTACAGCGACCTCTTCGGCTGGCAGGGAGAGATCGGCCCACCGGAGACCGGCGGCTACTCGGTCTGCACGCTCAAGGGCAAACCGGTGGCCGGGATCATGCGCGCCTCGAATCCGGACGGCTCCACCCCCGACCCGATGCCGCCGACCGTATGGACCACCTACCTGACCACCGACGGCATCGACGCCACCCTCAAGGCGGTCACCGACGCCGGCGGCAGCATCATGATGGGCCCGATGGACGTCATGGAGCTCGGGCGGATGGGCGTCATCACCGACCCGACGGGTGCCGTCGTCGGCCTCTGGCAGCCCGGCACGTTCGACGGGGCGGGCATCGTCAACGAGCACGGTGCGCTGATCTGGAGCGAGCTGAGCACCGGTGACACCGACGCCGCCGCCCGGTTCTACTCGGCCGTCCTGCCGATCAGCACGGCCCCGTCGGCCATGCCGGGCGCCGAGGGGTACACGGAGCTCAAGGTCGCCGGTCGCGCGGTCGCCGGGATGATGGACCTCTCCACCCTGCCGGACGGAGTTCCACCGCACTGGCTGCCGTACTTCCACGCCGACGACGTCGACAGCATCCAGGCTGCCACGGTGCGGGCGGGCGGCAGCGTCAAGGCGCCGGCGTTCGACATGGCGGCCGGCCGGATGGCCGTCCTCGCCGACCCGCAGGGCGGCACCTTCGCGGTGATCACCGCGAGCTCTCCGGAACAGCCCGCCTGAGCCCGCGCGGTTCGCTGCCCCGATAGCCGGACCGGGGCAGCCTTCGAGATCCATCACCTTGTGGCCCCCGACCCCGGTGTTCAGCCAGGTCACCTGCCGGTCCGGGTGCCGGAGCCCCCACTCGCCCGCGACGCGCAACGGGTAGCCGTACCCAAGACCGTCCTCGCTCTCCAGCCGTTGGCAGTCGGTGATCGAATCGCCGGTGAACATCACGGTGCTGCCTGATTGGAGTCTGATCGTCATGTGCGCTCCTCGAAATCGGGTGGGGAGGAGAAAGGAATGGGGACTCAGATTTCCGGGCTGCCGAGCCAATTGCCGACGGCCCGCTCGAACACCTCGGGATCGGGGCTGCGATCGCCTGCCCAGGCGACCACCCCGTCGGGGCGGACGAGCACGGCGCCCAGTCCGAGGTCGTTCCTCGCCGGCCCGGCCGCGTACCGCAGCCGGCTCTCCCAGCCCATCGCCGAAGCCTGCAGGCGACGGTCGGCGCTGAAGTCGAGCGCGACGCCTCGTCCGTCCTGCATCAGGTCGCCGAGGCGGGTGCCGTCTTCGAGGCGGAAATCCGGGGCGTTGCGGCCGACCAGGGGATGTTCGCTGCCGAGGTCGTAGCGGATCGACGACCCCGAGATCCTCTCGAAGACGTACGTCGTTCCGTCCCGGGTTCCGAGCAGGTCGCGGATCATTCCTTGGATCGCCTGGGCATGCGGGTCCGGCTTCATGACCGCCACCTGGGCGCGCGACCAGTCGAGCACCCGGGCGCCGATCGGGTGGCGCTCCTGGGTGTAAGTGTCGAGCAGCCCGTCCGGAGCGTGTCCGTTCACCGTCGCCGCGAGCTTCCAGCCCAGGTTCAGGGCGTCACCGATGCCGGTATTGAGTCCCTGGCCGCCGAGGGGCGAGTGGATGTGGGCGGCGTCGCCCGCGAGCAGGACGCGTCCGCGCCGGTAGGTCGTCGTCTGCATCGCCCGGTCGGTGAAGCTCGACGCGAGACGCACGTCGCTCACCGTCACGTCGGTGCCGGACACGCGGCGCAGAACCGTCTGAAGATGCTCGCGGGTCGGCGGCTGCGAGCGGTCGAACGCGCCGCCGTCGAAGTCCGCCATGCCGATGTGCCCGTCGGCGGGCATCCGTACGTACATGCCCGTCGGCGTCAGATTGATCCCGGGGCTCAGCTTCTCGGGATCGGCGAGGGTGGCATGCATGGTGTAACCGGTGAACTGCGGCTCGGTGCCCTCGAATTCGAACCCGGCGAGCCTGCGCACCGCACTGCGTCCCCCGTCACAGCCGACGACCCAGCGTGCCGCGTACTCCTGATCACCGGCGTGCACGAGCACGCCCTCCTCGTCCGACGCGAGGGCGTCCACGGTGATGCCACGCCTGATCTCCACGCCCAGCTTGGCCGCCCGCTCGGACAGCACCGACTCGACCGCGTCAAGGCTGATCAGCATGAAACCCGGTGCCGGGGTGGGCAGCCGGTAGGGCAGAGCGGTGACGTCGACGTTGGCCGCATCCAGCACCATGCCGGCGAAGTGGCCTGCCATGCGCGGGGGTGACGGCTCGTCAGTGTCGGAGTCCGCGTCGGGCTCGTCGCTGACGATCGCGGCCGCCGTCAGCGGATGCAGCATTCCCCGGCGGTAGAACCCTACGACCGACGCGTCGGACAGGCCTCGCATGCCGAGCGGGTCGGCCCGCCACGGAGAGCCGGGCTCCGGCTCCCGCTCAAGCACCAGGACAGAGCAGCCTGCGAGCCCGAGCTCGCAGGCGAGGAACAGACCGACCGGCCCGGCCCCCACGATCACTACGTCATGCATGAGAGATCCCCTTCCCCATCCCCACCGCCGGGATGGGCACCCCGGCAGGACCTCTCAAAAGCTGCCAGACCTCACCGACACCGGACCTACAGTCCCCGACACGCCACCGACAGCGGACCGACAGCGCCGATGAATCCGACGCCGGGGCAGGACCAAACGCTCCCCCTTGTCACCGTTCGGTCGCCGCTGCCGTATCCGGCGACCGGTGCGGGCCGGACGCCAGGTCGCAGACCACGCCGAAGTGGTCGGAGGGCCAGAGCGAACCGCGAGGGGTGAGGTGCGGTGTGGTGAACGCCAACTCGGCGTGCGCCGCCCGGAGTCCGGTCGTGAGGATGTAGTCGATACGCCGCGCCGGTTCGCGGGCTTTGCGCGCATGCCTGTTGGCGGGTGTGTACGTGTGGCCCGGACCATCCCCGCCGCACGCCCACGCGTCCTGCATGCGGCCGGTCAGCCACCGGATCTCGTCCGTGTCCGGGGCCGCGTTGAGGTCGCCCAGGAGGACGACGCCGTGCCGGGCGGGCCCGGCCGCGAGTTCCGCGAGGAATCGCACCTGCTCCTGCCTGATGTGCGCGTACTCCCATTCCCAGGTCAGATGCGTGACGAGCACGGTCGTCGAGCCCACCTCGGCGCACAGCACCGACCGGGGCTCGACACCCGGCGTCGTCAGCGGGAGCACCTCGTACCGAGCAACGGGTGACCGGCTGAGCAGAGCATTGCCCTGGGTGGCGCGGCTGCGCGCCGTGTGGGCCGGCGCGTAGGTGACGTGATAGCCGAGGGCATCGGCGATCTGCTCAGCCTGACACCGCGAGCCCTTGCGCCACACCTCCTGCAGACCGACGAGGTCAGGAGCGAGCCGTACGAGTTCGTCCCTGACCAGGGGCAGCCGACGGCGCCAGGCCGAGCCCCGTCCCCAGATATTGAGAGTGACAGCACGAGCCATGTTCACCACCCCACCGTACGCGGGGCTGGACCATCACCGGCCGTCCCCGAATCCGCACGCCCCAGCCGGCACGGGCGTACGGGACGACCTCAGCGACCGGGACCGCGCGGGGCGCCCTCTGGCAGCGCGCGGTCATCTCTTCCGGGGCGCCCAACTCCCCCTGGCCGCAGCGGTCGTGGGCTGCCACATTGGTGACGGCCGCTCTCTTCGTCGTACTGGTCGCACTGTCCGCTGCCGGTTGGCCTGCCCGCAGCCCGCCCCCGGCGCGAGACCATGCGGCGCCCCCGGCCCGGCAAAGCCCGGCTGCTGCTCGCACTCCTGCTCGCGCTCCTCATCAGCGCACCCACGCTCTGGCGGCAGCCCACGCACGGCTGGCCCGAGCTGAGGGTGGCCCGGGTGCTCAGCCACGTAGACGGCGTGTCGGGACGGCTGCTGCTCCTTCCGCTCCAACTGCTCCAGTTCTCCCCGATCCTGGTTCCGGTCGCGGTGGTGGGCCTGCGCCAACTGCTCCGCGACGATGAACTGCGCTGGGCGCGGCCGACCGCTGCCGCCTACCCGGCGCCTCGGCATCGGCAACCAGGAACAGCACGCGGAGGTGGTGCTGTGCACTGGTGCGCACCGACCGTGGTCCGTGCTCTGGCCGTCACTGCGCGAGTACTGACCCACCGTCAGACACTCGGCCCGGCCCGGCCGACCGCCGCTCCGCAAGCCCTCGCCTATTTCTCGGCGGAACCGGCACGTCGTCGCCCCGTGGCACGGCGGGGCGCACGGAACCAGACGGCCAGCGCGCCGAGAGCGGGCCAAGACCGGCCACCCAACGCCACAGCGGATCCCCCACGACGATCGAGGCATCTGCACCGAGGGCAAAAACCCAGGCCAGCAGCACGGCGTGGCGTTCTGACACCCTGGCCATGAAGGACATCGGGACAAGCTACGTCACGAGTCGAGGAGCGGGCGTGGGAGAAGATCGTGTAGCCAGGTGCCGCTGTGGCCACCTGTGGACGGTCCACCTGGAGGGCCACTGTGACGGCAGGGACGGCGAGGACGTGGGGGACGGCCGGGACGGCGGCCCCTGCACCTGCCGGGGTTTCTACCCAGACAACTGGCGCTCCAACACCACCGATACGTGCCGCGGCTGCGGCCACCGCAGATCACAGCACTCCGGCGTGAGCTGCCACACCGGCATCGGCCGAGACACCGTGACCGAACGCCACTTCGGTGCCGAAGGCGATACATGGACCACGGAAGGCACGGTGACCGTCTTCTGCTCCTGCCAGAGCTTCTGGTGAGCAAGCCTCGCCATCCGGAGTGTCCGGTTCAAGTAACCGTCGGGTCTTGGCAGTTGTGACATCTGCGGGGCAACCCCGGTTCCTCGCGTCCCGTGTACAGAGGTGTGCAGCACATAGTTGCGCGCCGCACGGAGTCCGGTTCCGGCCAGGGAGTGCCGGTGCCCGGTGGAGTCACACGCAGACCGAAACGCACACTGAATCGGAGAATCCCGCCATGACCGTTCGTCGTCGTACGATCCCGCTCGCTCTCGCGACCGTCGGCGCGGCGCTGGCCCTGGCTGCCTGCGGAGGCGGCTCGGACGACGCGGCCGCCGGCCCCTCCAGCGGCGGCGCGAGCCCGGGCACCGCCACGGCCACGGCCACGCCGGGATCCGGAGGCTCGGGCGGCGCCAAGACCGGCGGTGGAGGCGGCTCGTCCTCCGCGAGCAACTCCTCCGGAACCACGGGTGGGACCGCCGGCACCAAGACCGGAGGCAAGGACGCCACCAGCGACTCCTACGCGTACAAGCACCTGTGCGCAGCCGACCAGCTCGCGGTCGGCGCGAAGGAGCTCGGCTCGAACCCGGACCAGTACGTCATCTCCGTGACCAATCGCGGCAAGGCCGCGTGCGGCCTGTCCTCGTACTATCCCAGGGTCGACCTGGGCTCGAAGAACGCGGCGGACCGCTCCCACAACATCCACCCGCTCGTACCCAGCGGGCTGGGTGGCGCCCCCGCCATGCCCGTATACGCGGGGCGTACCGTTTACGCGGTACTCGACGTCGATCCCAACGGCGCCAAGGGCAGCAACGGCGGCATCGACGAGATCAACGTCCTTGCGGACACGCGCTTCCCGAACGCCGACACGCACAACTTCCCCATGAACGAGGGAGCCACCGTCGTCCAGCACCCCAAGCTGGGCCTGTATCGCGACAGCATCAGTGATGCGGTCAGCAGCATGCGCACGGCGGACACCAACGGCAGCTGAAGAGACCGGCCACCCGTCACCCCGGGCGTCGTCGGCCTCGGGCCGGCTGCTCCGTGACGGACGTCTCCGGACATCAGGCCCGCACGGTGGGCCGGACGACGATCTCGCCGATGTCGATGCCGGCGGGCTGCTCGATCGCGTGACCAATCGCGGATGCGCTGGCGCCGGCCGCGTCGTCCATCTCCTCCACCGCGGCTTCGGCATCGCCGCCCCCTTCCGGCAGCTCATGGTCGGTGCAGCGGGATGCCGACGCGCTGCGCGATGCAGGGTCACCGGGGTGGCGGTCCGTCTGGACACGCCGCGCGGGACCGTCACGGCCCGTTCCGGTGTGGGGGATCCGATCACTCGCCGCCCTGTCCCGAAGGACGGCTACCTGCGGCTGGGCAGCACCACGAAGACGTTCGTCGCCACCGTCATGTTGCAGTTGGTGGGCGAGCAGCGGATCTCCCTCGACCAGACGGTGGAGCAGCTCCTCCCCGGGGTGGTCTCCGGAGCCGGAAACGACGGCGGCACCATCACCGTCCGGGACCTGTTGCGGCACACCAGCGGCCTGTCCGACTACATCTACGACGTCTTCCCCGACCCCAGCGCCCAGACCTGCTTCGCCAACCGGTGGCGTGCCTACAAACCCGGGGAACTGGTCGGTCTGGCCATGCGCCACGCGCCTGCCTTCCCAGCAGGCAGCCACTGGGCGTACTCCAACACGAACTACGTACTCGCCGGAATGATCACCGAGAAGGTCACAGGCCACACCCGGGAACAGCAGGTCCGCAGCCGCGTCCTCCAGCCCCTCGGCGTGGAGCACACCGACACCCCCGGCACCCGGCCGTTCCTCCCGGATCCGCACACGTCCAACTACCAGCAGTTCAGCCCGGACGGCCCGATGGTCGACACCACGATCCCCTACCGCCCCTTCGACAGCGGGGCCGACGGCTCGATGACCGGCACCGCCCACGACCTCAACCGCTTCTTCGGCGCCCTGGCCGGCGGACGCCTGCTCAAGCCCGCCGAACTCGCCGCCATGCGGACCGCGGTCCCGGTGCCGCCCGACGGCGGCGAACCGGCGGGCACTCGGGACGGCCTGGGGCTGTTCGTCAACTCCGCGTCCTGCGGCGGCAATTACCTGGGACACGGAGGCAGCGGCTTCGGATACGTCGTCCGGACCGCGACCACCACGGACAGCCGACGCGGCATCACCGTCTCCGCACACACCCGCCCGGCGGACCCACAGACCGCGGCCCGCCAGGAAGACACCTTGCGCAACCCCATCGACCACGCTCTGTGCCGCACCGCTTGAACCTGCACCCGCTCGGTGAAGCACATGACGGGCTCGGCGTCCGCCGTCGGGCGGCCGTGCCGGTCGCAGCAATCCGCCCCGCCGGATGGGATCCAGCGGGGCGGATTCCGACACGGGCCCGCACCATCGGGGCTCACGTACCCATGAGCCGCGAGGCGGCCCACACGGCGTCAGCCGCGCAGCACGCGGCCCTCCTTGTCGGTGCGGTCGTTGCTGACGAGGTAGATGATCCCGTCGATCAGCGCCCAGAATCCGAGCCCACCGCAGGTGAGCAGCTGAGCGATACCCACACCGACAGAACCGGCATAGAAGCGGCCTATGCCCAGCGTGCCGAGGAAGAGCTGGAGGATTCCGGCGACGATCTTCGACTTGTCCGAGTACGGACGACCCTGGGGGTCGTAGCCGAAGGGCGCTGCGGGGCCGGCGGGGACGGTCATGGTGGTGCTCCTGGAGAAGGTGTGACACAGCCGGGCGGACTGCCCGGACGACACAGGGAGGAGCCTCGCTCATGGCGCACTGACCCTGTTACGGCAGCCGCTAGCTACCGCGGGCCGTCCCCCCTACGCAGAATGATCATATCCCACCCAAAGAGGGCATAAGTACGCAAGTGCGGCAGGCGGAAGCGAGGCCGGTCGAGCACTCCCCCGTCCGCGACGCGTTCCCCGCCTCGGCTTCTCAGGCGAGGTTGCGCAGGACCGCCCAGGCCACCGCCCCGAGCAGGATCGCGACTTGGAGCGCCGGGGCGATCTCCGGTCGCCAGGACCGACCCCTCAGCCCCTCCCACGTCCAACGGCCCCACAGGGCGAGCGCGAACGGCGCGACGAGCAGCAGAGCCCGGTTGTCGAGCCAGGCCTCGGCGAGGTGACCATGCATCAGGTCGTACGTCATGCGGGTGCCGCCACAGGCCGGGCAGAGCAGTCCGGTGACGAGCCGGAACGGGCAGGCGGGCAGCAGATGTCCGGCTTCGTGCGGGTCGGTGCCCCACAGGTACCGGGCCCCTGCGCCGCCCGCGACGAGCACCGCCAGGGGTGCCGCCGCAGGATGCCGGGCCAGGCGGCCCCGCGCCGACGTCGACCGGACCGAGTCAGCCACGCAGGATCCGGCCCTGGTCGTCCGTGCGGTCATCGCTGACGAGGTACATGATGCCGTCGATCAGCGCCCAGATTCCGAGGCCACCGCAGGTGAGCAGCTGAGCGATACCCACACCGATGGACCCGGCATAGAAGCGGCCGATGCCCAGGCTTCCCACGGCGAGCTGAAGGATTCCCGCGACGATCTTCGACTTGTCCGAGTACGGGCGGCCGTAAAGGTCGTAGCCGTAGGGCGCGTTGGGGTCGCCGGTGTAGAAGCCGGGCGGCGGCCGGTAACCCGGCGCCTGTTGGTAGCCACCCTGCGGGTGGCCATAGGGACCACCGTGGCCGGGCGCGCCGGGGTCCTGCTTCGGGTAGCCGTGACCGGGCGGCGGGAAAGGCGGCTGCGGCTGCTCGCTCACAGTGGCGTCACTCCTGAAATTTACGGAAAGATGCCCATCTTATCGCAAGAATTGGTTGACAAGTGGACAAGGGTGCACTCCACCGCCGCCTCCGCAGCATCGACCTCCAGGGCTGCGGAATGTCGGCGAGCCTCCCGGCCGGGGGCAGCCCGGCGGTGGTGGCAGCGCTCAACCAGCGCTGCTGTCAGGGAAGTTGCGGCGCGCGCCGCAATGACGGGTGACTATTGCCTCGCAGGCCGCTACCAGTTGAAGGAACTGCTCGCCGCGCGTCTGACAACGTCCGCACCGGTGAGGACCCGCGAGTGCTGGATGGCCCGCCCCAAGGCGCTACGCCTGTGGCCTCCGCTCCCGACGGCCGAACCCTGGCCGGCTCCGGGGAGGACCCGGTGATCCGGCTGGACCGTACGGCTCTCCTGGCGGCCGCGGTCTCGGGCCACAGCTCGGCACTTGTTCAACACTTGTTCAACGGGAGTACACCGCAACGCCGTTGGAGACCGCGCGTTCCTCTCCGTGGTCGAGGGCATTGCGCACCACGACGTGGCCGGTGCGGTCCCGGGTCGCCAAGGTGGCGGACCCGCCGCCGTCCACGTAGGCGCCCGTATCGCACCCCAGGGTGGCCAGCAGGCCTGCGAGCTCGCTCACGGTCAGGCCGCTGGACGTTCCTTCCCTGCCGTCCGTCGACAGCAGGCGCATCACGTGGCCGCCCCGCGCGGCCCCGACGGCCGAACGCGGTTCGGCAACCACCGTGTCCAGACCGGGAAAGGGTCGGCCGTGCTCGACAATCGGGTGGGCACCCAGGGCGAAGGTGAACGGCGCGCGGGTGGTGGACGCAAGATGGTAGTCCACCCTCACGGCCGTCCCCGGGGTCAGCGCGCGCAGGGCTTGCGCTCCGGCCTCGCGGCCCAGCAGGACGACGCCGTCCGCCGGGATCCGCCCGGACCCGGGCGTCGACGAGGTGGAGCGGACGATGCCGCTGCGGACCGTGACCTCATAGGCGTCCCGGGTGCAGGGCGCGGCCCGGTTGTTGTCGGTGCCGCAGACGGCGCGGGCGCGGGACGTGGCGCCCCAGTTCGGGGTGAAGAGCCCGATGGATCCGACGGGGAGTGCGTACTGGTTGAGGCCGCGCAGGGGCAGGGTGGCGTGGGCGGCGGTGCGGATGTGCCCCTGCACGGTCAGACGGCCGGCGCGGGCGAGGCCGTCGGTGCCGACCCCGAAGACGTCTTCGGTGGAGCCGCCTTGAGGCAGCGTCCAGCCGAATCGCTGCCCGTCGGGGACGGCGGCTTTCAGCGCCCGCCCTTCCCGCACGGCCGGTCCCGAGGTCGCGCCGGTCGGCTGCACGCCGGGATGCTGCGACTCCTCGATGTCGAAGAAGTCGCCGTTCACAGCCGCCACCGCTCCCTGTCGCGCGGCCATCACGGACACCTTCTCGCGCGCGGCCACAGCACCCGGGAACAGCAGGCCCGCCCGCACTCTCCGACGGTCCAGATCCACCGTCAGCACATGCACCCTGGCGCTGCCGTGCGACGTGGGCACAGTGAACGCCCGGTATTCGACTCCGGGCGCGACCACTTCCGATACCGGGGCCGCGTCTGCCGGTACGGCTGCGGCCCGGACCGAAGGCGGGGCGGAGGCGGAGGCCGACGTCCAGGACGACGCCACACCCACGCCGGCGAACACGAGTACCGCTACAGCACCCTTGAACTTCTTCACCCCACCACCATGCAGGAAGCCGCACTCCCCACACTGCGCACCTTCCGGCCAACCCCACCAACAGCCCCAAAGACCAATCCATTTGACGGGCAATCCGCCACCCACAGCCCGGAGGCAGCCGGCCATCGGCGCCTGGGCCGAGCTCAGACTGAGGGTGCTTTTAGCCAGGGCTACAGGCGAGCCCGTGGTGGAACGGCCCGGAGGCGAGCCGGGGGGGAGAAGCGCGTCCCGGTCAGGGTCTGCACGTCGTGGGCGGGCAGAGCGCGTGCCGGGCACCGCCCCAGAAGAGCACACCCAGTTGAAAGGTGCAATGAGTCAGCTTTTTCATCGACCCAACCGAGGCGGATGGAATCCCGGTTGCCGCCCGCGGCCGGCGCCGGCAACAGGGGCGGCCAATAACACGGTTCGTTGTCTGATGCCGGAGATCCATGGGTGATCAGACACGCTGGGCTCGAAGTTCCGTTTCGCCCGGAGATGCTCGGCTCCATCCCCGATGATGGGGACCGCCCGGGGCACATCATCAAGTAACGCTGGGAGTACGCATATGACGGTGGAGGCCGGCGCATGGCAGGAGGAGCGCGTCGCGGGGCGGGTCTGGACGGTGCGTCTGGATCCGTACGGCCGCCCTTCCGCCGGCGCGGTGAAGCTTTCCTGCTCCCGTCCCGCCTGCGCCGATCAGCGCTTCGCCGACGGAGCCGCTGCCGGGCGCAAGGCCGCGGTCGGTCACGTCAACATGCACCTCGCCCACATCCGCGCGGGCGGCGGGCCGCGCGGTGAGGCATGGTGCGCCTGCCGCGCCGCCGAGTGCGCATGGCACACCCCCGACCCCGAAGCCGGACGGCGGGGCGGGGCACGGCCGGTGGCGGGGTCGGTGCGGTGCGGAGGCCCGGTGGTCCTGACGGTGTACGCGGACCGCACCGGGCGGCTGTGGCGCATCGCGGAGATGTGCGCGCGCTGCGCGGCCGCCACCCTCGACTGCCGCACCCTCGACACCGCCCCGCCGCCCGCTCGACCGGGCCGGGCCGCGGACAAACCGGCCCCGGAGCGGGACTCGGCAGACACCACAGCGAGGGCCGGTGACAGTGTGGCCGCGCTGTTCTCCGACCGCCTCCCCTCCCCCGCCGACGCCGCCTCGTCCACCCCGGTCACCGGGCCGACGTCGGTCCCGCGCGCCCGCGCCGCCACGCCCGCCGCTGCGTCCGGGCGGGGGAGGCAGTGGGGGAAGATCGCACAGCGGACCGTGCCGCGCGACCTTCAGCCCGACGCCCTGCGCAATGAACTCATCGAGCTGGGCGATGCGTTCCGCGCCTATCAGCAGCGCACCGAACCCGACCCCGCCCTCCTCGCCGAGCTCCACGAGCGCAAGGCCCGAGCGTTCGCTCTGTGGGCCGACGCCAGTGGCGACGGCTCGCTGCGCGAAGAGGCGAAGCGCGCCGAGAAGGCCGCGCAGACCACCCGGGAGATGCAGAACAACCGCGTGGGCCGGATCATCGGCGGGACGGGGAGCGGCGACGAACCGGTAGTGGAACGGTTGCTGACCCAGAAACAGGCCGTACACGCCCGCACCGTGCTTGAGTACGTCGAAGCCCACGCCCCGCACCCCGAGGCCGAGGGGCGCCTCGCGGTACTCATGCTCACCCTGCGGGCCGCGCGCGCCGGCACCGGGAACGTCACCGGCCAGGACCTCACCGGCTGGCTGCAGGGCGACGCCGAGCGGGTGCTGGACCAACTGGTCGCGGCCGACTGGCTGCGCCTGCCCGGCACGGTGGCCGAAGCACTGGCCTCCCAGCCCGAAAACCCCACCGCCATCACCGTTCCCACCCTGCTGCCCGAGCGGCCCCGCCCGTTCACCTTCGGCAAGACCACCCGCTCGAAGCTCTCCGGCTGGGCCCAGAAAGCAGTCGGCGACCGGAAGCTCCGCAAGAAGAAGCTGAGCGCCGCCCCCCGGCTCCTCGCGCTGTACGCCGCCGCCCACACCAGCCCCGACGGACGGCTCGGCCACCCCGAGGACGACGGACTGCCGCTGAACCAGGCCGCCGCGTTCTGCGCCCTGCTCCCCGACCAGGTCGCCGAGCACGTCGAGCTGCTGGTCGCCGCCGACTGGCTCACCGATGCCGACGCCACCGGCGGACGACTTCGCGGCCGCCTCGCCGAACGCGTCCTGCCGCTGGGAGGACTTCTGTAACCCTTTCACCAGCCGCCAACGCCTTGCTAACGCCCCAACTCCGGGCCGTTAGTGGCGCGTTACCGAAGTACCGCGGGGCGTTCGCTTCCGAATCAGTACCTATCACTTGGCACCGCCCAGGAAGCGGGGCACTCTATCCGGGCAGCTGCTTCTTGGGTAGGTAATGGGAGAAACTCCTGGGGTGAACGAGGTGTGAGGTTTCACACGCAGCGGGGAATTGCCTCGCGGCGACTTCCAGCAGACTCTTGCATCCGTCAGGCCCCGCATACGGCACCCCGATGTCCACGCAACTCCGTCGGTGAGCCGTATGCCGCCCGAGCTTCACGCGGCGGCTCCGAAAGGGAGTTGCCCATCGGGTGAGTTCTTCCCGTGACCGGTAGTTGGGAGGAGAAAGACAGGGGCACGATTGCGTCCGCGAGGTCACCGTGCGCACACCGCTGGAAGGAAACCGTGTGAGCCCGATCTCGGTCCGGGGATTCGCGGTGGCGTCCGCCACCGCGGTGACCGCCGTTGGCGCCGTGGTCGGCGTTGCCGCGGCAGGTCCCGCCGCCGCTTCGAGCGACAGCGCCGAGGCCGCCGCGGCCGATGGCACGCTCCTCGCGGACATACCCGCCGGCCAGCAGGCCCAGGTGCAGACCGCGTCCCTGACGCAGCAGGCGGACGCCCAGTCGGCGCAGGCCAGCGCGGCGGCGAAGAAGTCCGCCGAGGAGGCGGCGCGCCTGCGGGCCGCCCAGGACGCCAAGGCCAAGAAGAGCGCCGCCGACAAGAGCAAGGCCGACAAGGACAAGGCGGACAAGGACGCCAAGGCCCGCGATCTGGAGACCCAGTCCGCCAGCCGCTCGGCGAGCCGGAGCAGCAGCACCTTCCAGGTCCAGAGCTCGTACTCGGTCTCCGACGTGCAGGCGATCGCCCGTCAGATCATCCCCGCCGACCAGTTCCAGTGCTTCAGCAACATCGTGAACAACGAGTCGAGCTGGAACTACCGGGCCACCAACGGCACGGCCTACGGACTCGTCCAGGCTCTGCCCGGCTCCAAGATGAGCACGGTGGGCTCGGACTGGCAGACCAACCCGGCCACCCAGATCAAGTGGGGCCTGAACTACATGAACGAGCGGTACGGCAGCCCGTGTGGCGCCTGGTCGTACTGGCAGGCCCACGACTCGTACTAGGCCGACGATCCCAAGGCCCGCCCCCGGTGCGGGCGGATTCGCGATGCGCGAGCCTCAGTGATCGGGCGAGGACGGCTCTGCCGCGGCATGCAGCAGCAGGTCGCGCAGGGCCGTGGCGGTGTCCGACGGCTCAGCCGACGTGAGGACTACCTGGTCGGCGGTGGTCGACGGTCCGGTAAGCGGGATGACGCGCAGGCCGGGAGGCCGGTGGTCGAGCGCCGACTCGACGGTGATGCCGATGCCCGTTCCCGCGGCGACATGAGCGGCGATGGCGTGCACGCTGTCGGCGGTTCGGATGATGCGCAGGTCGGCGCCGCCGATGCGGAAGGCGGACAGGAGACGGTCGCAGAGACCGCTGTTGATCTGGTGGGGCCAGGTGAGCAGGCCGGTGGTGGACAGTTCGGACGCGCTCAACTCGGCGTGCCCGGCCAGGGGGTGCGCCGCGGGCACGAGCGCCATGAACCTTTCGGTGGACAGCACCCGCGCGCGTACGCCGGTGACGTCGCCGGTCGCCCAGCCGATGCCGAGCCCGATCGCCTCCGCCCGCAGGGCGGTGACCTGGGCTGTCGTGGGCATGGCTTCCGGCACGATCGTCACGTCGGGGAAGCGCTCGCGCAGTTGCGGCAGGCAGCGCAACAGCAGCTGCTGGCCGGTGTATTCGGCGTGGCCGACGACGAGGGTGGTGCGGGCCCCGTCGCCGGCGGCCAGGGAACGTCCGCGCTGCTCGAAGCGGCGCAGCTGAGCCAGGGTGGCATGCGCGTCCGGCAGCAGCGCTTCGCCGAGCCCGGTCAGTGACACCCGTCGGCTGGTGCGGTGGAACAACCGCCCGCCCAGGCTGCTCTCCAGGCGCCTGACGGCGTCGCTGACGGTGGGCTGCCCCCGGTGCAGGCGTGCGGCGGCGCGGCCGAAGTGCAGTTCTTCGGCGACCACGACGAACGCCTCCAGTTCCATCCTGTCCACGGGAGCAGACTAGCGCCATCGATCGGCGGGACCGATCGCTGCGTGCCGAAGTTCGGCGTTGATGCGGTGTCGTACGCAGGCTGTGATGGGTGGGCGAGCAAGAACCTCCCCACTATCGGAAGCAGTGAACAGCACATGACACTCCATGACGTCGACCGTGAGCACGATGCGCCGACAGCCACCGTGACCGTGGTCTTCCACTCGGTGCACGGGCACACCCGAGTCCTGGCGGAGCATCTCGCCGACGGTGCGCGTCTCGTGCCGGGCGCCCGCGTCCATCTGGTCGAGATCCGGGCCGAGGACGTCACCGCGGGCCGTTGGTACGACGCTGAGGTGATGGCTCTGCTCGAACGCTCCGACGCGATCGTCCTCGGCTGCCCGACACTGATGGGCAGTGTGTCGGCCGTGTTCAAGGCGTTCTTGGAGGCGGCGTTCACGCCGTTCACGACGCAGGCGTGGAAGGACAAGCTGGCCGGAGGGTTCACCATGTCCGCCTCGCAGAGCGGCGACAAGCTGGCGGTTCTGGAGCAACTGGCCGTATTCGCCGCGCAGTTGGGCATGCAGTGGATCGGCGTGGGCGACATGCCGGGCAACAACTGGAGCGGTGGCACCCGCGACGACGTGAACCGGCTCGGCTCGTGGCTGGGTCTGATGAGCCAGAGCCACGCCGACCTGGAGGCGGAGCAGGCCGGGTCCCGCGGCGACCTGATCACCGCCCAGCGGTACGGCGAGCGGATCGGCCGGCTGACCCAGCGCTGGGTCAACGCCGTGCCGTACGACACCCCGCGCATGACCGAGCACGAGGCCCGCGCCCTGTCCGCCTCCCTGAGGGAGGCGGACGACGCACCGGCAGCGCTCACCGGCGCCTGACCTTGCGCACAGCTCTGTGAGCCGACGTGCTCGAATGCGAGGCCCGGCACCTGTCGTCAAGTGCCGGGCCTCGTCGTCGTCCCGGTCAAACCCCCGCCGCCACGCTCAGCGGCTGACCGCGTCGAGATGCCGAGCCAGCGCCTCATGTCCTTCGGGAGTGGGGTGCAGGCCGTCCACGAGGAGTTCTGCCTTGCCGCGGAGGGGCTCCCACATGTCGAGGTGGTCGACGTGGTTCTGGGCGCACCAGGTCCGTATGGACTCGCGCAGGGCTTCCGCTCGGTCCCGGGTGAATCGCAGGCCCTCGTAGTCACGGGTACGTGTCTCGTCGACCCACGTCGGTCCCATGACGACGAGGCGTGCGTTGTGGCTCCGGGCCGTGTGGGCCAGCGAGGCGAGGCTGTCCGCGATGTGCGCGAGCCCATCGGGGCGGGCCGGCGGTGCGGCGAGCGGCAGGGCGCTGTCATTGATGCCCGCGGCGACAAGAAGGGTGTCGGGCCGGCGGGCGGCAAGGAGTGAGGGCGTCTGCTCGCAGACGTCGATCAGGGTGCTGCCGGGGATGGCCAGGTTGAAGACCCGGTGTTCCGCCTCGTTTTCGGCGATGTGGCCGGCCGCGAGGCGTGCGGCCCAGCCACCCTGTGGGTCGCAGCGTCCGTAGGCGATGCTGTCGCCCACGATGACGACGCGTGCTGCCGGGCGCAGGGGCTTCGCGTCCAGGTACGCCCAGGCACTCTCCCCGGAGGAAAGCAGCACCCGGCGGCGGACGTAGTCGTCCACCTCGTAGGCGTCTGCGGCGGCGAGGTCTTCGTCGGTGAGGTGGAGGACGGCGCCGTCGACCGTGGCGCCGAGCTTTCGCTCCAGGGTCAGGTGTACGTCGATGCCGCTGGTGGCGATCACCGACTGGTCGGTGATCGGCAGGGGCCTCGTCGTGTGGCCGGCCAGCGATGCCGCAGAACTGGGTACGAGCCGGCCGAAGAGAGCGGTCTGGACTCGCTCGTCCAACAGCGTGCCGAAGGAAAACAGGGTGTGGGGGCGGGACTCGGTCACCGTAAGCCGTGGCCTTTCTTCTGGAATGATCACGTCAGCCTAACGGCCGAGCCGAACAGCAAGATGGGCCGAGCAGGCGCGACGCACGACGTGAGCGTGTGTCTGGCCTCTTGTGCGGTTCGGGCCATGCCCGTTCCGGTGTCCTGCCAGGCTGGAGCGCACGCCGTGCATCGAGGGAGCCACTGCATCCAGCGCTGGTATCGCCGGCGTTCCAAGCCCGACCCCAGGAGGCCGTGTCCATGGGCAGGACCCGCACGCTCGCCCAGACGTACCGGCACTTCGGCGAGGTCGACGCCGCCCAGGCATCGCCGTTGTACGAGCGCGTCGCCATCGCCCTGAGTGAGTCCGACGAGGCGCTGCGCGCCATCGAAGCGGCGCCTGCCCGCAAGCGGCACCCCGCGTTGATCCTCGCGGCGTTGCACGACCTCGCCCTCGCCGGACGAGCCCCGGAGCTCGCCGCGGCCTATGCAGCCGCGGACGGCGACGCCGCCGCCGGTGCGGCGATCGACACGCTGGTGCGCATGACCGACTCGGTCGTGGACATCGCCGTACGCCGGCGGAGGCGGACCAATGAGGCGGGGCGTTGCGCCGTGCTGTACCCGGCCATCGCCGAGGTGGCGCGCCGGGCGGGCGTCAACGCGCTCGGGCTGATCGACGTGGGCTGTTCGGCCGGGCTCAATCTCACCGTGGATCGCGTGGGCATCTCGTACAGCAACGGCCCATCGCTGGGCGACGCGTCGTCTCCCGTACAGGTGTCGGCTTCGACGGTGGGAGACCGGGCCATCCCGACGCGGGCGTTGCCCGAGGTTGTTGCCCGGGTCGGCGTCGACCTCGATCCGGTCGATGTGACCGACGCGGATGAGGCCCGATGGCTGCGGGCCTGCGTGTGGCCGGATCAGCGGGAGCAGGCCGCGATGCTGGAGGCGGAGATCGCGCTGGCGGCGACGGCTCCTCCCCTGCTGCTGCGCGGGGATGCCGTCGAGCTGATGCCCGACGCCTTTGCCCACGTGCCCACGGACGCACTGCCCGTCGTCACCACGACCTGGGCGCTGTCGCGCTTCCCGCTGGAGAGCCGCCTGCGCTTCCTGCACCGCCTCGACGAAGCGGCGGCGGGGCGGCCGGTGGCGTGGGTGTCGGTGGAGGGCGTCGGGGTCGCGCCGACGATTCCGACCCTTGGCGATCGCCGCGCCTCGGGCCACAGCATCATCGGCCTGGCGGTGTTCGACGGGTCGTCCCTGCACGCCGAGGCCGTTGGACGCTGCTGGTCGCAGGGCCGCCTATTGGCGTGGCTGGCGGACTCCTAGGGTGGCGGCCGGGCCTCACTGTCGGCCCGTACGGTGCGCCAAGGAGGCCAACGAGCCCCGTCACTCCAGGAGGCCGCGCCAGCGGTCGGCCGAAGCCACCATGTCCTCGATGACTCGCTCCAGGAACGTCCCCACCTTGGCCAGCCGCTGCCCGACGGGGGTGTCGAGGCCGAGCGTCTCGGCCGCAGCCATCGCGGCCTGCGCCGACTGGAGCGTGAGCCGTGAGCTGATCACGATCGAGCGGTACCAGGCGTCGTCGTCGACCACATAGATGTCACGACGCCGCTGTGGGTCGCGCTCCCGCCGGACATACCCCTGCTGCACAAGGAAGTTCACGGCCACGGAGACGGAGGCCGGGCTGACCTTCAGCCTGCGGGTCAATTCCGCCGCCGTACGCCTGCCGTCGTCGGACAGCAACAGATCGACGTGTACGCGTGCCGTCATCCTCGGCAGCCCCGACCTGACCGCCAGCTCGACGATCTCCTCTTCCATCGTGCCGCCCGGCGCGGCGGCCGCGCGCGAGGGCGCCGGTGTGCCACGCCTCGCCCGCTTGGCCGTCGCCCGCTGCGCCTGCTCGGGCCGATAGCCGTCGGCGCTGCCGTTGCGGGCGACTTCCCGGCTGATCGTCGAGGTCGGCCGGTCGAGCCGCCTGGCGATCTCGGCGTAGGAAAGCCCGTCGGCCAGCCCGGCCGCGATGCGCTGGCGTTCCTGCTGGGTCAACCGTCCTCCTGGCATGCCGCCAGTATTGCCTTCGCCATCACTCATTGCAACACAACATTGCATTCGATGTCAGCGTCATTGCATCAATTTACCGCCATCTACCTGGCCTTTAGCCATTCATAAGATTGATGGACATACGAATGCAACGTAGCATTCGGGACACACCAAACACGTACTGTCGCGAGATGAGGATCGGTCATGAGCGAATCCCTCCACACCGTCACGACGCTGCCGACGGAGCGTCGGCCCGGGTGTCCCTTCGATCCGCCCGCAGAGCTGACCGAGGCCCGCCGGCACGGGCCCATCAGCCGCTACACCCACCCCGGCGGAAAGCCCGGCTGGCTCATCACCGGCTACGACCTGGTCAGGTCGGTGCTTGCCGACCCGCGGTTCAGCTCGCGCAAAGAGCTCCTGAACGTGGTCGACTTCGAGATCCCGCCGGCGCCGCCCGGCGAATTCCTCCTCATGGACGAACCACAGCACAGCCGCTACCGGAAGCCGCTGGTGGGCAAGTTCACCGCCCGGCGCATGCGCCTGCTCACCGAACGCATCGAGCAGATCACCACCGACTGCCTGGACGCGATGGAGAAGGCCGGGCCGCCGACAGACCTCGTGACCGCGTTCGCCAAGCCCATCCCCACCATCATCATCTGCGAGCTGCTGGGGGTCCCGTACGAGGACCGGGACTCCTTCCAGGAGCAGATCGACAAGTTCATGAACGGGGAGACGAGTGACGAGGACCTGATGGCGGCTTACACCGCGACCCAGGACTACCTCGCGCAACTGGTGGCCGCCAAGCGCGCGAACCCCACCGACGACGTCCTCAGCGAACTCACCGACAGCGACCTGAGCGACGAGGAGTTGCAGGGGATCAGCCTGATCCTGCTCGCGGCCGGGTTCGACACCACCGCCAACATGCTGTCCCTCGGTACCTTCGCGCTGCTGCAGAACCCTGAGCAACTGGCCGCCCTGCGTGCCGATCCCGCCCTCATCGACCGGGCCGTGGAGGAGTTGCTCCGGTATCTGAGCGTCGCCAAGTCGTTCATGAGGACGGCCCTGGTCGACGTCGAGGTGGGCGGCCAGACCGTAGAGGCCGGCACGACGGTCGTCCTCTCGTACAACACAGCCAACCGCGACCCCGAGCGCTTCACCGACCCGCACGTGCTCGACCTCGGGCGGCAGGACGGCGCGAATCTGGCCTTCGGCCACGGCATCCACCTGTGCCTGGGCCAGCAGTTGGCCCGCATCGAGATGCGGGTCGCGCTCTCCGCGCTGCTCGACCGCTTCCCCACTCTGCGCCTGGCCGTACCGGCCGAAGAGGTCGGCCTGCGCCCGGAGACCGCGGACATCTACGGAGTGAAGAACCTCCCGGTCACCTGGGACAAGTGACCGGATTGGAGTGACGGATGAGGTCAGTCCCCCCACTGCTTGCTTGCCGCCCCGGCCACAAGAATCGCTGTCCGGGGCCAGGCAACGACCCCGGTTCCCCCATCGGCGCGGAAGATCAATAATCGGCGGATGGGTACTGTGACGGCGCTGCGCCGATATCCGGTCAAGTCCATGCTCGGTGAGACCGGGGGCGAGTTGCGGGTCACCGGGCGCGGCGTGTACGGCGACCGGGCGTTCGCCGTGCTCGATGCGTCAGGTGCCGTCGGCAGCGTCAAACACCCCAGGAAATGGGGGAAGTTGCTGAGCTGCCGAAGCCGCTGGGGCGGAATGGGCGTACCCCAGGTGGAGCTGCCGGACGGCACGACCCTGCACGCGGGTGACGCCGAACTCGACGATCGGCTCTCCGAGTTGCTGGGCCGACGGGTGACGCTGTCGGACAGCCCACCGCAGGACGGCACCCTGGAACGCGCGGTACCCGAATACGAGGGTGGCGTACCGGACGTCGTACGCGAGCAGGCGTACGTCGACGCGACCGGGGCGAGCGTCACGGCCGGGCGTATCGCGGCGGGGAGCTTCTTCGATTTCGGGAAGGTCCACCTGGTGACCACGGCGACCCTGGACCGGCTTCGGTCCTCGTATCCCGCGGGGGACTTCGACGCCCGCCGTTTTCGCCCGAATGTGGTCGTTGACGTCCCCCGCGAACCCGGCTTCCCCGAGGACGCCTGGGAAGGCCGGACCGTGCGGGTCGGCGAGGTGCTGTTCCGGGTCACGGTGCCCACACCCCGTTGCGTCGTCCCGGCCCTGGCCCACGACGAGCTGCCCGCCGACCCTGGCGTCACGCGCACAGTGGCCCGCGAGCACCGGGTGCCCGTACTCACTCTGGGCCGACTGGCCTGCGTGGGCGTGTACTTGGACGTACTGGAGCCGGGCGCGATCAGGGTCGGCGACCCTGTGTCGCTCGGCTGACCGGCGCCTGCAAAGCCTCAGGGGGCGACGGTGTCCAGCACGGAGTCGTCCAAGGTGCGCGCCCCCGGCAGCCGGTGCCGGGCGGCGATCACCGCGGCGTCGATGTCTCGCGTCCCCGTCGACACGCACAGGGTGTACGCCACGTCGTCCAGGCGCTGACGAGTCGCCTCGCTTCCCTCGCTCGCCTCCAGGGCACGGAGCGCGGTGTATTCGTCGAGGAGTTCGCGGAGCACTGCGGGGTGGGCCATGAGCATGGGCGGGAGACCTCCGGTCGGCACGGCTTGGGCACCCCTCTCGGGTGCCCCCACTTGCCAGTCCTACACCCCCCACCGGTACCGGGCGGGGGCGGGCTGAGGGATGATGGCGGAAATGGCTCAATACGTACGGCTGCACAGGTCGGCCAGCGCGCGCACGTGGCAGCGCGGCGCCCAGGGGTCGACGGGCTTGACGAGGAACCCGGCGGCTCCCATACGGTAGGCGCGCTCGGCGAGTCGGCCGTCGCGGCCGGTATCGGTGATGAGCAGCACCGGCACCTCGCGGGTCTGGTCCAGGCGCGAGCCGCGCATCGTCAGATCCAGCCGCGTACAGGGACAGAGACCGAGCACGACGGACTTCCGACGGCATCACTTCCTCTCGGACTGCTGCAGGGCCGACCGTCGCCGGTCGCCTCAGGTGAGGGAGATCCTCAGCTCGTAGGGCCAGCCGGTGCTGATGGCTTCCGCCTGCTCGCGCAGGTCCGCCGCGGTGAACCCGAGCAGCGCCCGGTCGGCGGCGGCGCGCAGCAGGGGCACGATCCGGGCGGGCGGCTGGCCGCGGTGGGTCGCGGCGAGCTCCACGAACGCCTGCTGGTACGAGGTGCCGTGGCTGCCTGAGCTGTCGGCGAGGAGCCGCGCCGGCGCCGTCTTGTCGATGCTGATGTTGCCCATGGCCGCTCCCTTGGCTCGATGGCTCCGGCCGGTCCGGTCCCATGCCATCGACGTTAGAGGCAGGCACTGACAATCCGGTCGGCCCTTGGTCGAGGGCCGCTCAGGCTCAGAGGCGCCGGGCGGATTCCTGCGCGTGGGCCATGCGCGCAGGCTCAGCAGTAGTGGGACGTGGTCGTCCTCCTCATCGGGATGCGGATCAGCCGCTGGCGGGCCGTGCGTCACTGGCTACCGGTCGTCGCCGCGATGCCGCGCATGCTCAAGGAGCTCTCGCGCGACGGCGAAAGCGGGCTGCTGGGGCTGCGGGTTCTGGGAGGCGGCGGTCCGCGCGTGCACGGTGTCGTGCAGTACTGGGAGTCGCGCGAAAAGCTGCTCGCCTACGCATCCGCCCAGGGCCGGGAGCATCACCCCTGGCCGGCGGGGCTGCATAGGGGCGTCAGCCCGGAGGGTGCCGGACCCGCGACCCCCCAGAGCCCCGGCCCGCTCGGCGGCCACGGCCCGCAACAGGGGCCAGCCGTCGAGACCGCCCACCGCCGGTCCGGCTGCGCTTCAACTCCCTTACAGACAGTGCAAGTTGAAGAACATCATGGGGCGTCCAGCACGTCGTCGTCTCCCCGCACCCCCACCACGAAGACACCGGGATGACCCCCCTCGTCAGCGCGGCGCTCGGATGCTGTCGATGATGCGCGTCCAGTTGTCGCTGCCGTGTCCGGCCTCGATCGCATGCCGATAGTGAGCCTGCACGGCGAGCGGGAGGGCCAGGTCGAGGCCGAGCGACCTGGTGGTCTCGACGATGTGGTCGGACGTCGCACCCATCATGGTGACCGTGCTGAGGTCGCCGGGATGCTCGCCGGCATCGAGCGCGCTGCCGGGATTGTCTTCGCCCGCCCGCAGGATGTCGCCGATCGAGGCGGCGGAGGAGAGCAGCTCGGGCAGCGCCTCCGTGGCCCTCATTCCTGCGGTACCCAGCATCGCGGTGGCGTGCATCAGGGCGGACAGGCTGGTGAGGAATACCGCGAGTTGGGCCTGGTACATCATCTGGGCGAGACCCGGATCCTCCCCCAGATACTTCGGCGTTCCGAGCAGCGCCAACGTCGCCAGGTGGCTCTGCATCCCCTCTTCGCGTCCGCTGTAGTAGACGTACGCCGCCTCCGTACCGACCATCGGCGCGGGCACCATGACACCGCCGGTGACGAAGGCGGCGCCGTGGGCCACCGCCCAGGCTGCCGCTTCGCGTGTGCGGTCGGGTGTGTCGGAGCTCAGGTTGACCAGTGTCCGACCGGCGAGCGATCCGGTGGCACCGTCGAGGACGTCGTACATCGCCCGGTAGTCGGTGAGACTGAGGATCACGAGGTCACTCGCTTCGACCGCCTCGCCGGGTGTCTCCGCGCGTATTGCTCCGTCGGTCACGACGCCGTCGGCCCGGCCGGCGGTGCGGTTCCAGACCGTGACCGGGTGGCCGGCCCCGAGGAGGATGCGGGTCATCGCCTGCCCCATCGGGCCGAGCCCGATCACGGTGACAGCACTGTTGTTCCGAGTGGTGTGGTTCTGTGGTTCGTTCACAGCTCCATGATCGAAGAGCGCCGTTAGCCTCGGAAGTACCCACTATTTTCTGCGGTACTTACCTTTTAGTAAGGGGATCAGTGATGGCCAAGACGCCGAGACGCGGGCCTTACATCTGCGGCATCGACGCCGCGCTCGACGTGGTGAGCGGCAAGTGGAAGGGCTTGATCCTCTGGGAACTCGATGCCCATGGCGTGCGACGCTTCGCTCAGCTCCGCCGCGGTATGCCGGGAGTGAGCGAGAAGATGCTGACGCAGCACCTGCGCGAGATGGAGGAGGACGGTCTCGTGCACCGGAGGGTGTACGCGGAGGTGCCGCCGCGCGTGGAGTACTCCCTGACTGAGCACGGGCGCACCCTCAATCGAGCTCTCGGTCCGCTCGGCGACTGGGGAGCTGAGCGGATACGTCGAGAGGCCTCCGAAGCGACCGAAGCGGCTGAACCCTCGCCGGGCTGAGGTCGCGGGCCGCCAACTCCACCCATACGAAATCCAGTTGAAGTCAGTGGCCTGCAGTGCGCGCAGTGCGCGGTGACGGGCCACGAGCACGGCATCCTCACGACGTCGGTCAGCCCAACGCGTTTGCCTCCCGCGCAAGGTGGAGGCGGATGGCCCAGGACGCTGCAGTCCCCCGTCGATGAAGTGATCCGGGGGGCTCGGCGTCGGGGATCGGCGTGCCGACGAGGCAAGCCGGGCGGACGGGGGCCCAGTCAAGTGCACGCCGCGGCAAGGGACTTGTACAGGCCCACCGCGTCATCACGACAGCGGATCCGGTCGAGCGTGCGCTCGTTCACGCCGTGCCGCCGATCGCCGGTGATCTCTCCTCAACTCACCTGATGGCACACCCTGTTGGGGAAGGCCATCACGCGCGCACCGGCCCCGAGCGCTGAGACATCCCCGGTTCTGTCTCCCTGGCCGGATCCAGGCCCTCCGGGATAGGGAAACCCCTCACCCTCACCGGACTGCCTGGCCGCCGCGGCCCCCGTTGCGGACACTCATGCGTCGGCGCGGCTCCCGCCACGAGCGGCGCCGCCAGCACACCCGCACGTGTCCGCTGCCTCCCCAACTGCCGTGTGCACCAGCGGCGGACGCTCCCGTGTCCGAAGTGAAAGGAACCCCCACTCCTATGGAGATACGAAGAGCCGCGAGGCTCTTGACGGTCGCGCTCGCCTGCGTGTCCGCGTCCGCCATCGCCCTGCCCGCCGCCACGGCGGCACCGACGCCGCACCCCGCGCCGACCGCAGGCCCCGGCGCCTTCACCGCGGCGCCCTACACGGCCGATCCGGCCCCCGCCGTGCGCAGCCGCGTCGTCGACGCCGCGCAGAAGGCGCTGGCGGCCCACGCGAGTGCCGCCCACAAGGCGGACGGCGACGCCTTCTCGGTCCGCAACCTGGTGGTCGACCGGGACGGCGCCGCCGCCGTCCGCTTCGACCGCACCTACAAGGGCCTTCCCGCCTATGGCGGCGACGTCGTCGTGCACCTGAAGAAGGACGGGACGTACGCATCGCTGGCCACCGGCTCGCAGGCCTCCGGGGCGGTGTCCACCGAACCCCAACTGCCCGCACCCAGCGCCGCGAAGGTGTCGGCCGGCGCGTTCAAGGGGCACGTCGACTCCGTCTCCGCCTCGCACCTCGCTGTGCAGATGGCAGGCACCGGCGCCACCCTGGTCTGGGAGACCGTCGTCAGCGGCACCCGCCCCGACCGGACGCCCAGCCGCCTGCACGTTCTGGTGGACGCCCGTACCGGCAAGGTCGTACGGACCAATGACGAGGTGAGCACGTTCGCGGCCGAGGGGGCCGCGCACGCCACCGCCTCGAAGGTCGGTGCGGCGGCCCGGGCCGCCGCACCGACGGTCGCCGGGACGGGCCAGTCGATCTACAGCGGCCGGGTCTCGCTCGACGTCACCCAGTCCGGCAGCGGCTACTCCATGACGGATCCGTCGCACGGGAACGGCTACACGACCAACCTCAATCACGCCACCAACGGCACCGGTTCGGTCTTCACCAGCTCCAGCGGCACCTTCGGCAACGGCTCCACCAGCGACCCCGCATCCGCCGGCGCGGACGCGCACTACGGCGCGGCCGAGACGTTCGACTACTACAAGAACGTCCAGGGACGCAACGGCATCTTCGGCGACGGCCGGGGTGTGCCGTCCCGGACGCACTACGGCAACGCGTACGTGAACGCCTTCTGGGACGGCACCCAGATGACCTACGGCGACGGCCAGGGCAACGCGCGCCCGCTGGTCGAACTCGACGTCGCGGGCCACGAGATGAGCCACGGTGTGAGCGGCGCGCTCACCGGCTGGGACGAGACCGGCGAGACCGGCGGCATGAACGAGGGCACCAGCGACATCTTCGGCACGATGGTCGAGTTCTATGCCAACAACCCGGTCGACACACCCGACTACACCATGGGTGAACTCATCAACATCAACGGCGACGGCCGGCCGCTGCGCTACATGTACAACCCCTCCCTCGACGGCCAGTCGCCCAACTGCTGGAACAGCAGCAACGGCAGCCTCGACCCGCACTATTCGATGGGCCCCCTGAACCACTGGTTCTTCCTGGCGGCCGTCGGCAGCGGCGACCACGGCTACGGCAACAGCCCGACCTGCAACAACTCCACCGTCACCGGGCTCGGGAACGACAAGGCCGCCAAGATCTGGTACAAGGCCCTTGCCTCGTACGCCAACAGCAGCGAGGACTACCACCAGGCGCGCATCGACTCGCTGAAGGCCGCAGCCGATCTCTATGGCACACACTGCACCGAGTACAACACCGTCGACGCGGCCTGGGCAGCCGTCAGCGTCACCGGCGCCGACCCCGTCCCGGGCAGTTGCAACAGTCAGCCGGGCTCGCCGTCGGTGACCAACCCGGGCAACCAGAACGGCACCGTCGGCACCGCCGTCTCGTTGCAGATCCAGGCGAGCGACCCCGCCGGCAAGACGCTCACCTACAGTGCGACCGGCCTGCCCGCGGGCCTTTCGATCAACTCCTCCACCGGCCTCGTCACCGGCACTCCGACGACCGCCGGCACCGCGTCCGTGACCGTCACGGCGAAGAACACCGACAACGCCACCGGCACGGCCTCCTTCACCTGGACCATCACCGGCGGCGGCAACCCGCCGGGAGGCTGCGGCAACCTCCCGGCATGGAGCGCGTCCAGCAGTTATGTGCCGGGCGACCAGGTCTCGTACAACGGCCACAAGTGGTCCTCCCAGTGGTACTCGACCGGCGCCGAGCCGGGCGCGCCCGGATCCTGGGCCGTCTGGAAGGACGCGGGCGCCTGCTGAGCGTCAGCAACTCACGTATGCGGACGGGCTGTTGGTCTCCGACCGGCGGCCCGGTCCGCGTACCTGTGGCCGACTCCTCCCCCTCCTCAATTGGTCTTGACCTTTCACCGAGGGCAGTCCTACATTCGGCGCGGCACCATGAAGGGCAGGTTCATGATCGACGTCTGAGGCGCGAACGAGGATGTGTCCGGGAGGGGCTTGCGATGACCGAGCCGACGACGCTTCCACCCGGTGTCGAACGCAACGCCCTCCACGACACCATACGGACCCACCTGTCCCACGGAGGCGGTGTCCTGCTCACCGGGCCGGCGGGCATCGGCCGGACCACGGTGGTGTCGAGGCTGGCCGCAGCACTGCGAGCCCGCGGCCACCAGGTCATGCACTGTTCACCCTCCCCCGCCGAGCAGGACAGCCCCTTCCTCGGGCTCATCGATCTGCTGACCGACGTCGCCGACGACACCCTCGCCGCACTGGCCGCCCACGAACGCGCCGCACTCGAAGAGGCCCTGCTGCGCAGCGAGTCGGCCGGTCCCGTCGACAGGCGCGATGCGGTCGTCCTGCGGATCGCCGTCCGCAAGGTCCTCGCTCTGCTCGCCACCACCGGTCCGGTCCTGCTGGTCGTCGACGACGCACAGTGGCTCGACGGGCCGACGGCGGAAATCCTCAAGTACCTTGCCCGCCGCGCCGATTCGGGCCTGTCGGTGCTCGCCACGCTGCGGACAGGGCACGACCCCGGCGCCTCGTCCGACCGCTCCGTACTGGAACTGTGCTCCCAGCCGGTCCGCCGGATGTGCGTCCCGCCCCTGACCGCCCATGAGGTCGGCGAGCTCCTGGAGCGGCACGATCACCCCGCCTGGCCCCGCCCGCTCCTCGCGCGGCTGCATCAGGCGAGCGGCGGCAATCCCCGAACGGCACTGGAACTCAGCTCCGCTCTCGACGAGCGCGTCCGGCTCGAGGGCACCGGCTTGCCCGACTCGGCCGAACCGCTCCCCGTCCCGGAATCCCTGCGCCGGCCGCTCCTCGACCGCATCGGCGCCCTGCCCGCCAGTGCCCGGCAGACGCTGGTCGTCGCGGGCGCCGCGGTACGTCCCACGGTGGAGTTGCTACGACGTGCGGGCCGCCGGCACGCCTCGGCCGATCTGGACGCTTGCGTACGGGGTGGAATCATCCGCATCCTGCCGGCGTCCGACCACGGGACCATCAGGTTCCTGGACCCGCTGACGCCGATGGTGCTCCAGGCCGAGACGGCTTACGAACACCTCCTTGAGGCGCACCGCGCGCTGGCCGAAGCGTCCGACGACGCGGTCGAGCGCGCGCACCACATCGCACGGCTGGCGGCGGGCCCGGATCCGGTCGTGGCCGCGCGGCTCTCCGCGGCCGCCTCGGCGGCCCGTCGCCGGGGTGCCCCCAGGACCGCGGCGAGGCTCGGCCGTCTGGCCGCCGAGTACACCCCCGCCGGACAGGCGTACGCCGACATCGAGCGCAGGCTCACCGCCGCCGAGGACGGCATCGAGGCCGGGGACCTCGGCTTCGCCAGGCAGCTCGCGCACGAGGTACTGGGTGACGCCGACCGGCCCGCCGACCGGGTACGCGCCTGGAACGTGGTCATCGACTCCTGCGGCCAGGCGATGGCGGAGATCGCGGACGTCTTCCCGGAGGCGGTGCGCGACGCCGCCGGCGACCCCGAGCTGCTGGCCCAGCTGCACTACCGGATGAGCTGGCGCGAGTGGATGGTGGGTGGTTCCGCGCCAGGCGCCCACGGCCATGCCGTCCGGGCCGCCGGGCTCGCGGCGCGGACCGGCGACCGGCGGACCGAGCTCATGGCGCTGACCCAACAGGCGGCCCTGGAACTCTTCCTGGGACTGCCGGAGGCGGAAACAACCCTGGCCAGGGCACTCGCCGCACCGCACGACGTACACGCGATGACGCACCACAACGGCCCCGTCTACCTCAAGTACCGCTTCCATCTGGTGCGCGACGAGCTGGACGAGGCAAGGGCCGAGCTGCGCACCCTGGTGTACCGGCTGCGGCAGCGCGGTTCGGCCGACAGCCTGAGCCAGTGCCTCATCGGGCTCGCCCAGGTCGAGATCCAGCGCGGACGCTGCCGTCCGGCCCTGACCATCGCCCGCCAGAGCCTGCGCATCGTCGAGGAGGCGGGGCTGAGCCAGGGGCCCGCGTGGTACGCGGTCTCGCTCGCCGAGACGGCCGGTGGCAGTCTGAGCCGGGCACTCACCGCGGCCGAGACGGCCAGACGGTACAGCGAGGACGACGACGACCGGCTGTTCCTGCCCCGGGCGCTGCACGCCGAGGGAAGGGTCAGACTGTTCAGTGGCCAGAGCGGTGCGGCGGTCGAACTCCTGAGACGCGTGAGCGAGTTGGAGACGGCGCAGGGGCAGCGGGACCCGGCGACCCGACGCTGGCACGCCGACCTCGCGGAGGCGCTGGCCGCCGTCGGCGCACCGGACGAGGCGGAAGCGGTCATCGCCCTGGCCCGCCGACAGGCCGAGAGGCTCGGCCGCCCCGGCATCCTGGCCACGCTCGACAGAGCCGCAGCGGCTGTCGCTGTCGCGCGCGGTCAACTACCGCAAGCAGCTGGTGAGTTGGTGCAGGCCGCAGCCCGGCTACGGGCCATCGGATATCCACTGGAGGAGGCCCGCGCCAGGGCTGCCCTGGGCCGAGTCCGGCGCCGACTCGGAGACGAGGCCGCCGCCCGCGCCGCCTTCTCGGCCGCCCTCAGGATCTTCACCAAGGCCGAGGCCCGGCCCTGGGCCGCCATGACCCGCGCAGAACGCGACCGTGCGGAGGACGGCTCGGCCTGCTTGCCCGAGGGAGGCTCCTGTCCCGAGGCGGGTTCCTGGTCGGACCACCTCACGTCGACCGAGCGCAGCGTGGTCGCCCGCGTCGCGCAGGGCGCCACCAACCGCGAAATCGCGGCGGGCCTGGTCCTCAGCGTGAAAACGGTCGAGGCCGCCCTCACCCGTGCGTACCGCAAACTCGGCGCCAAGTCGCGCGTGGACATCACGCGCATGGTGATGACCCGGCCCCTGGTGTAGGCGCCGACTTCGAAGGTCCGCGCCGCGACCGGCTGATGGCTGTTACGGCGTCGGCCAGGCGACGGTGGTCTCGACGGGCCGGTCGTAGTCGATGTCTGCGAGGCCCCAGCCGTAGAGTTCGCGGATCTGGCCGATGAACCAGTCGGCGCCGGCTGCCGATCGGTCGAGTCCTGATTCCGGGTCGGCCCACAGTTCCCGGACCCGGTCCTGGACCTGTGCGTCGAGTTCCCAGCCGTCGAGGCGGATGCGGCCCTCGTCGTCCGTCACGAGGGGGGTGGCGCCGGTGAGCTGGTCCCACAGGTCCTCCGCCTGCTGGGCGGTGGTGCGGAAGCCGTCGCCGAGCACGGTCCGCAGGAACGTGGTGTACAGGGCGATGGAAGGGATGGCGCTGGAGGCCTGGGTGACGGCTGCTCCGGCGACGACGGTCATGGCACGGCCACGGCCGGCGAGGACGCCCGTGTTCAGATGTCCCGCGGTGCGTTCCAGGTGTTCCTTTGCTGCGCCGATGGTGCCCTGGCGATAGATGGGAGCAGTGAGTTCGGAGCCGATGTAGGTGAGTGCGGCGGTGGTGAAGCGGTCGGCGAGCAGGGAGCGTTCGGCCAGGGCCTGCACCCACAGCTGCCAGTCGGCGCCGCCCATCACCTGCTCGGTCCCGTGCTTCTCTTCCTCGGTGGCCGCCTCCAGGCGGACGCTGGTGACCTTGGGGATGTCGTCGGAGAAGTCCAGCGCCGGCGCCTCGTAGGGCGCGCCGAGCGGCTTGATCACCGAGTGGTGGACGGTGCCGGTCTCCGGGTCGGTACGGCGCGGGGCGGCGAGGCTGTAGATCAGGTGGTCCACCTTGCCGAACCGCTGCTCCACCAGGTCGAGGACCTCCGCCTTGCCCTGCTCGGAGAAGGCATCGGTGTTGACGAATACGAAGTCGTGTCCGGCTTCGGTGGCGAGGCGGGCCGCGGCGGCGGTGCGGTACCAGCCGGCGCCGGCGGTACGCCGCTCGGTCTCCGCACCCTCGTAGGCGACGCCGACGCCTCGGATGCCGTGCTGACGGAGCCCGGTCAGCAGCGTGGCAAGGCCGTAGCCCGCGCTGTGGCCGAGAAGCAGGACCACGGGGCTGCTGCCGTCGGCACGCGGCGGGATCTGCTCCCACATCCGGGTGACCGTCGCCGCGGACCCGGTCGGGTGGGAGTTGACGATCAGAAAGCCGCGCTGCTTCGGGTCGATCTGCCTCAGGCTCACGTCGGGTCCGTTCCGATAGGGGGTGGTGGTCGATCCCGGGATCGCACTCCGGTGTCCGTCATCGAAGATCGTATCGACGCCCGTGCGTACGGTTCTCTCCGAGCGCACTACGGAAAATCCGCCCGGTGGTTGTCGCATCCGTCATTGACGGCACTCCTTGATCGGAGGGCGCACGGTATCGCCCTTTCTGTAGGGAGGTGGGGGAAATCCGCGGATCCAAGACGTCGGTGTGCTGCCATCGGCAGGATGACGGCATGGACCATGGGGATGCGGGACGGGGCCGATCGCGACCGATCACGGTGCGGGTGCCGGTGGAGCCGGTGGAAGCGGCGGTTGAGGCCGATGCCGTCGACGCCGTGGCGCGTACGGGGAATCTGGTCGTGCGAGGCCCTCTGTTCGGGGTGGCGGCACAGGACGACGGTGACGGACCGGCATGGCGGGTCATCGTCGCGATCACGCTCGGCTGTCCTCAACAGGCCCGGGACAGTCTGAACTCCCGGCTGTGGTTCCGCGCGAAGGACGACGCGGACGGCCCCGAGGAGCGGCGCGCCCTGCTGGCGGCAGTGACCCGGCTCGAGACCGAGCGCGTCGACGAACTCGCGGTGGCCGGGACGCGGTTCCGCATCGTGCGCGCCGAGGAGTACGCGGCCGTCGGGGACCGGGGCGCAATGGAAGGGCCGCGCCCGACCGATCCCGAGCCCCTTGTCCCCGACTGGTCGCGCGCGTCCAGGGGACCGGAGGTCGACGACGCGCTGGTCCTGGACCCGGAGGCGCCGGTCACCCCGACACAGGTCGCGGAACAGCTGGCGCTACGGGACCTCTGCTACACCGGCGACCGCTTCCCCCACGACGTACGCGCCGACTCGCGCCGCGCCATGGACCTGCATCCGGACATTCTGCTGTTGCCGCCGTCGTTCACGGTAGTGGAGCAGTCGACGAACAGCTGGGCGCCGGTCAGCGGTCCTCATGCGACCGCGCACTCTGCCCGCAGGTCCCTGGATTTCGCTCTGACCTGGACGTGGCCGCGCATGCGTGGGCTCATCCCGATCGACGCCGCCGTGGATGTCGACGCCCGTACCGAGTCCGCGGGCAATGGAGCCGCCGGGCAGGCCGCGGGCCTGGCCGAGTACGCCGAGGCCGCCACCGCGCTCCGGGCCGGTCGCGTCAACCGCCTGAAGTTCCAGGGCACCGTCTACCAGATCGCCCGTACGCGTCGCCTGCTGCGATGGGGGCCCGACGGCCCCGAGGGTCCGCGCCCGTCCGACGTCAACAGCCAGGACCCGGTACGCCTGCACCCGTTGCTCGACGAGGACGGCCGGATCGTGTCCCACGACTGACGGGGACGCGGAACTGCTCTGCCGCCCCACCGCAGGCCGCTTTCAGGGCGGTGTCGCCGGGCATCCCGGCCACACCGCCCTCTGCCGCCCTGGGAGCCTCCCCGCTCAGTCACCGGCTCCGTCGGTCAGGCGCCGCGCCTGTCGGTGCGCTCCGCGAGCCAGCCGGCCATCGCCCGTACGCCGACGCCGATGGCACGCTCGTCCGGGGTGAAGTCGGGGTAGTGCGGGTAGGCCGTGGTGATGGGTGCGCCGGGGGCGTGGACGCCGAGGAAGGTGAACGTGCCGGGGATGCGGTCCAGGTAGAGGGCGAAGTCCTCGCCGCTGAACGGAGGGAAGGCGGAGTGGAGCACGTTGACCGCGTCCCGGCCCAGTGTGCGGCGCAGGTGGTGGGTGAGCCTGTCACCATCACGCTCCGGGCAGACCATGGCGGGGAACGGGTCGGCGGGGAAGGCCACCTCCGCCCCCGGGTACGAGGAGGCCAGGCGGCGGATGTTCTCGCGTACCTCCGTGTACCGCTCCTGCGGCCAGCAGCGGTAGGACACGCCGACCTTGGTCTCCTGTGCCCCGGCCCGCAGGGCCACGAACCGGGCCAGCGGCCCGTTGGGTATCCGTGCGTCGGCGATCATCCGCTCGATGTCGGCAGGTGTCTGCGGCGGTGCCACCGTGGCGAGCGCGCCGATCTCGGCAGCCAGTCGTCGCGCCGCATCGGGCGCGCCCGGCCCGGTGAGGGTCACTTCCCCCCTGTCCTGGCCCGGCAGCCCGAAGCCGGAGGTGACAGCGAACTGGCCGACGGGGAACGGCCCGCAGTGCAGCGCGTGGATCTCCTCGGCGCGGGTGCGCTCCAGCACGCCCTCGTCGATCACCGCGCGAGCCCCGGTCAGGGCCTCCTCGGCGGGCTGGAAGAGGAACACCACCGTTCCGCTCAGTTGCCGCCGCACCCGCACCAGGACCTTCGCGACACCGATGGCCACCGTGGTGTGGATGTCGTGCCCGCACAGATGGGCCGCCGCCGGACCGCCCCCGACGATGTCCTTGGGCGGCACCGCGTCCATGTCCGCCCGATACGCGACCGTCCGGCCGGGCCGCGAGCCCCTCAGCACGCCGACAACGCCGTTGCCGCCCACCCCCGTGGTGACCTCAAGGCGGGCCGCTCGCAGCTCTCCCGCCACCACGGCAGCCGTGCGCTGCTCCTGACCCGGCATCTCGGGGTGCCGGTGGATGTCCCGCCGCAGCTCGATCAACCCGCGCTCCAGGCGGGCCACTTCGGCGTCCACCGCCCGCTGCTCCACCGACCCCCCGAACCCGTCGGCGGCAGCTCTCCCCGCGGTACCCCACACCATTCCCGCGGCGGCTCCCGCCCCGACGGCCAGCACCGTACGGCGCGCGAGAGCATGCTCCTTGGGCTGCTTCACGATTCCCCCTTCGTAATCCTTCACCCGGTCTTCCACGGCATCGGACGGCGAAGCCGGCTCTCTGTGATTGCCGTCTCGCCGCCCGATGAGCGGTAGACCTGTGCGGTAAACGTGTTACGACACGGTCGCCGCGGACGGGCACCTTTGCCCATGGGGCGAGCCACCACTTCGAGGTGGGGCCAGCCCCACCCGGCCTGCTCGAAACCGCGGGACTCCGCCGCCTAGACCGGTGCCACCACGCGGTCGAGTGCCGCCCGGCCGGCGGGTCCCCAGGTCGGCTTGCCGCCCGGCAGGCCTCGGACGCCGGCCCGGCCCATGAGGATGAGGAAGAGGCTCTTCGCGGCGGCCAACCCGCGCGCGCGCCGGATCATCGCCGCGTCCACGCTTCCGTACGCGTCGAAGAACCGTGAGGCCGCGCCCGCGGGAAGAAGTACCCACGCGGCCGCGAGATCGACCGCCGGGTCGCCCGCGCACATGTCGCCGAAGTCGATCACGCCGGAGAGCGTCCCGTGGGAGACGACGACATTGGCCGGGTGGAGGTCGCCGTGCACCCACAGGGGCGGCCCCTCCCAGTCGGGGGCCGCGAGCGCCTCGTCCCAGATGTCCCGGACGTCCTGGAGCCCCTCGACATCACCTCCGGAGGCGACTTCCTCAAGGCCTTCTGCGAAGCCGTCCGTGAGTGTCTCCAGGGGGACTCCGCGATCCCGACCGACCGGCGCGTCGACAGGCGCCTCCGTATGGAGCGCCTTGAGGAAACCCGCCAAGGTGTCGGCTGCGCGGGCGTCGCTGACGGGGGCTCGGTCCGCCGGTTCGCCGGGCACCCAGGATGCGATGGTCCAGGGCCGTGGGAAGCGCGCGGAGGGCTCACCGATCCGCAGCGGTGTCGGGACGGGCAGCGGAAGACGCGGTGCGAGGACCGGCAGCCACTGGTGCTCTTTGCGCAGGAGGCAGGGAGCGCGCTCCGTGCGCGGCATGCGCACGGCCAACTCCCCTCCGAGCCGCCACAGTTGGTTGTCCCAGCCCCCGGCCACCTCCCTCAGTTCCAGCTCCGCGAGGTCCGGATGCTGCTCACGCACCAAGGAGCGCACCAGGGTGTGATCGATCTCGATGCTGTCCATGATCCCCACTCAACCATCCCGACGTCGTTCCGCGGGATGGTTGAGCCATCGGATCCGCCACTCACAACTCGCGCAGCGCGGGCAGCAGTTCCTTCTCGGCCCAGTCGATGAACGGGAGTTGCTGGGGGCCGCCGATCTGGACGAGGGCGATTTCGGTGAAGCCGGCTTCGGCGTAGGGGCGTACGGCGTCGACGAACGCGTCCACGTCGTCGCCGCACGGAATGGACCGCGCCACGTCCTCCCCGGTCACGAACCGCGTCGCCGCCTCGAAACCCGAGGGCCCCGGCAGCTCCGAGTTCACCGGCCAGCCCCCGGCGAACCAGCGGAACTGGTCGTGGGCGCGGGCGACAGCCGCCTCCCGGTCGGGGTCGTAGCAGACGGGCAGCTGACCCACCCGCGGCTTGCCGGTGCCGCCGTGCCGGTCGAAGGAGTCGAGCAGTTCCGGCTCGGCCTCAGTGGCGATGACCAGGTCGGCGGCCCGGCCGGCCAGGGCGCAGGACCGCTCGCCCGAGACGGCGACGCCGATCGGCGGCAGCTCGTCGGGGAGGTCCCACAGCCGGGCGTTCGCGACGCCGAAGTGCGCGCTCTGACGGTTGACATTGCCGCCCTCGAAGAGAGCGCGGATGATCTCGACGGCCTCTTCGAGCATGTCGAGGCGGACCTCCGGGGCGGGCCAACCGGCGCCCACCACATGCTCGTTGAGGTTCTCGCCGGAGCCGAGTCCGAGCCGGAACCTGCCTTCGGACAGGATCTGCATCGTCGCCGCCTTCTGCGCCACGACGGTGGGGTGGTAGCGCAGCGTCGGGCAGGTCACGTACGTCATCAGCGGGATGCGGGTGGTGGCCTGAGCGGCCGCGCCGAGCACGCTCCACGCGTACGGCGCGTGCCCCTGGCTCTCCAGCCACGGGGAGAAGTGGTCGGAGGTGACGGAGAAGTCGAACCCGGCTCGCTCCGCCGCGACCAGATCCGCCACGAGTTCGCGCGGACCCGTCTGCTCAGTCATCATTGTGTAGCCGATTTGCACCATATTTCACGACTAACCGTGCTGCGCCGATGGAAAACATCGGCCCGCTGTCCGTGTGCGGGTTCCCGACCGCACCGGTTGCCGAAACGCTTCCGGTGTGCGACAGGGGCTACGCGGTCCGCAGACCGTCCGCTTCGAGGAGTCGTCATGGTCATAGTGGCCGTTCTCATCCCGCCGCTGCTCCTTGGGGTGCTGCTGGCCCTCGGCCGGTACGAGGAGCGCCTCCTCGGCGCCCCCGAACCGATCGAGGACCGCCTGCGTGAACGGCGCGGGTACACGGAGCCGGACCTCCCTTCCGAACCGCCGCCCCACCCCGCCCAACCTGCACCGTCGAGCGAGGTGGCGCCGCCCCTGTGACGGTGCGCAGCCGTCCGGATCGCGCGGCCGGGCCGGCGCTGACACGATGGACGGGCAGGGTCGTGAGGGGAGCCCGCCAGGACTTGGCAACGGCTTGATTGACCCGTTCGAGAAGGCAGCCCTATGCTCCACGTGTAGTGATGAGATAAGGAAGCTGGTGAGATTCCAGCACGGTCGCGCCACTGTGAGTCGACCACCCGCGAGGGTGGCCGGTGAGTCAGACACTTATCCGTTGCTTCGCCCCGTTTCATCCATGGGACGCAAGATCCCGAGAAGGAGGGCCTCGCCTTGAGCAGCGTTTCCACATCCCGCCCGGCTTCCACGCCGATCGTCCTGCCGGTTTCGAAGTCGGTGCTGTGGCTGGTCGGCACCGCGATCCTCGCACTGGCCGCCTACTACTTCATCGGCGTCGACCAGGGGGCCGTCTCGGTCTTCGGCAACGACATGCACATCCACGAGTTCGTCCACGACGGGCGTCACTTCCTCGGCTTCCCCTGCCACTGACCCACACGGAAGTACGGACAACTCGACATGGAAAAAAAGCTGATACTGCGCGGCGTTCTCGTCGGCGCAGTGGCAGGGCTGCTCGCGTTCGTCTTCGGACGGATCTTCGCCGAGCCGCAGATCGCGAAAGCCATCGACTACGAGAGCGGGCGCGACGCCGCCCAGGCAGCGCTCGACAAGGCCGCCGGTCTGCCCGCCGAGGCGGCCGACCCGGACCTGTTCAGCCGCACCATTCAGGCCGATGTCGGCCTCGGCGTCGGCATGATCTTCTTCGGCATGGCCATGGGCGCGCTCTTCGCCGTCGCCTACACGGTCTGCCTGGGCCGGACCGGCGCCCTGCGCGCCCGTACGCTGGCGCTGGTGGTGGCCGGTGGCGGGTTCCTCGCGATGTACCTGGTGCCGTTCCTCAAGTACCCGGCCAATCCTCCGGCGATCGGTCACGAGGAGACCATCGGGCAGCGCAGCGGCCTCTACCTCATCATGGTGGTGTGCTCGATCGCCTTCCTGGTGGCGGCGGTCTGGCTCGGCAAGCGCCTCCAGGCCCGCTACGGCAACTGGAACGCGACGCTCATCGGCGGTGCGGTGTTCGTCGTCGCGATCGGGATCGTGATGCTGGTCCTGCCCTCACTCGGGCATCTGGCCTACAACAAGGAGAACTTCGGCAACCAGGCCACCGAGACTCCGCTGCCCCTGACCGATGCCAAGGGCACGATCGTCTACCCCGGTTTCCCTGCCGACGTGCTGTTCTCCTTCCGCTTCTTCTCCGTCGCCGCGCAGCTCCTCCTGTGGGCCGCCATCGGGCTGTTCTTCGGCCCCTTGGCCGAACGGCTTCTCGAACCCCGCCGGGAATCCGCCGAAGCCCCCGCGCAGGGCCCGGCTCCCCTCCCTGCATGACGTTCACTCCGACGCCGGGCGCGGTGATCTGCGAGATCACCGCGCTCGGGCCGTTCTTCGCCCTGCACACCCATGCCCCCGACGCCCGGCCGGCGGAGCCGTGGGTCCCGATGTCCCGACGGCTCATCGAAGATCGCGTGTCGGCCGTACGGGGCCGGCTGGCGGCGGCCGGCGGGCAGCCGCTCGACGCCGTCGAGGTGCGGGTGGCCGCTTCGGTGACGCATCTCGGCCTGGCCGCCAGGCTGCTGTCGCCCGCCCTTGCCGCGTTCGTGCTGCACGGACGCCTTCTCACCTTCGGCCTCCCCGACGTCCACTGGCAGCCGGTCCTCGGCGGCCCCATCCCCCTGTCCGTTCCCGGCACCGCGGTGAGCGCCGGCTCCGTTCCGCCCGAGGAACTCACCACCTTCCTCGACCGCCCCCTCGGTGAACTCGCCGCCGCCATACGGCCGTTCTCGCTCTCACCCCACATCCTCCAGGGCAACATCGCCTCGGCTCTCAACGGTGCCGCCACGATGATCGCCGCCGCCAGGCCGGAGCTCGCGGAGCGAACCCGCACGGCGGTCGCGCTCCTCCTGGACAGCCCACCCCTGCGGGGTTCCGCCACGACAGCCGCCAACGGCGCGTTCCGGCGCAGGAGTTGCTGCCTGATCTACCGCGCCGCCCCGGGCCACAAGGGTTCGCTGTGCGGCGACTGTGTGCTGCATCGCGACGCGGGCAGCGCCCGAAGCCGCTGACGGGCCGCCGGAGTTCGCAGACCGTCCAACCGGTGGGTGAACTCCGGCGGCCGCTTCCTTGGCCATCATCGCGACGGGCGCGGACATCCCGGCCACGGTCTCGGCGACCGCGAGCGCCTCCCCGGCCAGGTCGGCGGCGGGCACGATCCGGGAGACGAACCCGGCGCGCTCGGCGTATCCGGTGGAGACGTCCAGCCACTTCTGACGGCTCATCAGCCGAGGCTCGGCCGCTCCCCCGCCACAGGGTAGGGGACGAAGGTGCTGCTGTTCTCGTCGATGGCGAGGCGCCGGTCCAGGGGCGGTACGGCCCGCTGGGGGCAGTCGGTGCGTTCGCAGAGGCGGCAGCCCATGCCGATGGGGACGGCGGCGGAGGTGTTGTCGACGTCGAGGCCGTCGGAGTAGACCAGCCGCGAGGCGTGCCGGATCTCGCAGCCGAGGCCGATGGCGAAGGTCTTGCCCGGCTCGCCCCAGCCGCCCCGGTGCCGCGAGATCGCGCGGGCGGTCCACAGATAGCGCCGGCCGTCCGGCATGGCGGCGACCTGGACATGGATGCGTCCGGGGGCGGCGAACGCCTCGTACACGTTCCACAGCGGGCAGGTGCCGCCGGCCCGGGAGAAGTGGAACGCTGTGGCGGACTGGCGCTTGGACATGTTGCCCGCCCGGTCGACGCGTACGAAGGAGAAGGGCACGCCGCGCAGCCGGGGGCGCTGCAGGGTGCTGAGGCGGTGGCAGATCGTCTCGTAGCCGAGTCCGAAGTGGTCGGTGAGCCGCTCGATGTCGTAGCGGGATTCCTCGGCGGCCGCGTGGAAGCGGCGGTAGGGCAGGATCAGCGCGGCGGCGAAGTGATTGGCGATGCCGATCCGGGCCAGCGGCCAGGCCGCCGAGTCGCGGGCGAAGTCCTCCGACGCGAGGGCGGACATCCCCTCCGCGTGTTCGAGGAGCGCGAGCTGGGTGGCCATCCGGAACGCCTGCTGCCCCGGACGCAGCCGGCTGGAGAGGTGCAGCACGCGGGCGCCGGGATCGTAGTGGTGCAGCATCCGGTCCGAGTCCGTGGCGAGGCGCACCCCGTGGCGTTCTGCGAGGCGCGCGGACAGTACGCGCACGACCTCGCCGGGGCGTACGCCGATCTCGGAGGCGAGGTCTTCGGCGGCGAGGTCGATGTCGTGCAGGTAGTTCTGGCGCCGGTAGAAGAACTCGCGGATCTCCTCGTGCGGGGACCGGGGCTGTGCGACCGCACCCGGGCCCCGTCCTTCCGCGACTTCGGCGAGTTGCTCGGCCAAGTGCTGGTTGCGCCGGCCCAGGTCCACCAGGACGGTCGCCACGGCCGGCATGCGGGCGGCCAGGTCCGAGAGGTCGGAGGCGGACACCCGGCCCGCCGAGACCTCGCCGGTGAGGGCGTCGCGCAGGTCCGCGACGAGGCGGCTGGTGTCGCGCTCGGAGAAGAAGCCCGGGTCGACGCCGAACGCCTCGGTGAGGCGGAGCAGTACGGGCACGGTCAGGGGCCGGGAGTCGTGCTCCATCTGGTTCAGATAGCTGGGCGAGATGCCGAGGGTGCGGGCGAGGTCGGCCTGGCTCATGCGGCGTTCCTCGCGCAGCCTGCGCAGCCGCGCGCCTGCGTACGTCTTGCTCACCCGTGGCTCCTGTGTGGTCACGATCGTCGGCACTGCTCGCGATCGTAGCCGTGTCGGCGAGCTTTTCGGGGTTAACAACGTTGGCAAATCCCCGGGCGAAGATGCGCAGAAGTTGGCATCTTTCCTTACTTGTTGGCACTGAGTGCCAGTGCCAGAGTCGTAGTGCGGCCCGCCGGACTCCCGTCGGGCGGAGCGGAACCGGGGTGCTATTTCAGGCCCTGACGTCGGAAATCCCGGCACCTCCGCCCGACTCTGCACCCTTGCTCGGATTGCCGACTCAGGGGATCGGCGGGCCGCACCTTGAGATCACCTCGGCACCCAGTGCCGAGCATTCGCACAGTTCACGATTCTCCGGGAGACGGTCATGGCACAGGCAAAGACGACGGCGGCAGCGGCGGAGCTGGCGCAGCGGTGGGCGACCGATCCGCGTTGGAAGGGCATCGAGCGGACCTACAGCGCCGAGGACGTGGTGCGGCTCTCGGGCAGTGTCCGTGAGGAGGCCACGCTGGCCCGGCGCGGCGCCGAGCGGCTGTGGCGCCGGCTCCACGAGCTCGACTACATCCACGCGCTCGGCGCGCTGACCGGAGGGCAGGCCGTCCAGCAGGTAAAGGCCGGCCTCCAGGCCATCTACCTCTCCGGCTGGCAGGTCGCCGCCGACGCCAACCAGGCCGGCCACACCTACCCCGACCAGAGCCTGTACCCGGCCAACTCCGTTCCCCAGGTGGTGCGCCGGATCAACAACGCGCTGCTGCGGGCCGACCAGATCGCCACCGCCGAGGGCGGCAGTGACACGACGGACTGGCTGGCCCCCATCGTCGCCGACGCCGAGGCCGGCTTCGGCGGCCCGCTCAACGCCTTCGAGCTCACCAAGGCCATGATCGCGGCCGGTGCGGCGGGCATCCACTACGAGGACCAGCTCGCCTCCGAGAAGAAGTGCGGCCACCTCGGCGGCAAGGTGCTGGTGCCGACCTCCCAGCACATCCGCACCCTGAACGCGGCCCGCCTTGCCGCCGACATCGCCGATGTGCCCACGCTCATCGTGGCCCGCACGGACGCCCTCGCCGCCAACCTCCTCACCAGTGACGTGGACGAGCGCGACGCCCAGTTCGTCACCGGCGAGCGCACGGCGGAGGGCTTCTACCGTGTGCAGAACGGCATGGCCCCGGTCGTCGCCCGCGGCCTGGCCTACGCCCCCTACGCCGACCTCATCTGGGTCGAGACCGGCACCCCCGACCTCGCCCAGGCCCGCGAGTTCGCCGAGGCGATCCACGCCGAGCACCCGGACCAGATGCTCGCCTACAACTGCTCGCCCTCCTTCAACTGGAAGGCGTCCCTGGACGACGACCAGATCGCCAAGTTCCAGCGCGAACTGGCCTCGATGGGCTACCGCTTCCAGTTCATCACCCTGGCCGGCTTCCACTCCCTCAACCACGGCATGTTCGACCTGGCCCGCGGTTACGCCGAGCACGGCATGACCGCGTATGTCGACCTCCAGGAGCGGGAGTTCGCGGCCCAGGAGCACGGCTTCACCGCGGTCAAGCACCAGCGTGAGGTCGGCACGGGTTACTTCGACCAGGTCTCGACGGCCATCAACCCGGCCTCCTCGACGACGGCGCTGACCGGCTCCACCGAGGAAGAGCAGTTCCACTGAGCCGAATTGCCGAGGTCCGTTGCGGTCCCGCGCCCCGAGGGGCGCGGGGAGCAGCGTGACCGGCCACCGACCCACCGGCAGCCGAATCCCCGCGCCCCCAGAGGAGACCCGCATGTCCATCTCCGCCCCGACCAGCCGTGCCCAGGTCCTCGGCGCACCGGGACACCGGCACGACGAGATCCTCACCCCCGAGGCTCTGGAGTTCGTCGGCCGCCTCGCCGACGAGTTCGGCGAGCGCCGTCTGCACATCCTGCGGGAGCGCAAGCGGGTGGCCTCCCGACTGGCCTCCGGTTCCCCGTTCGACTTCTCCGTCGCCACCGCCGGCATCCGCTCGGACGAGTCCTGGCAGGTGGCGCCCCCGGCGCCCGGACTGACCGACCGCCGGGTGGAGATCACCGGCCCGCCCGAGCGCGCCATGACGGTCAACGCCCTCAACTCCGGGGCTCAGGTGTGGATGGCGGACTTCGAGGACGCCACCTCACCCACCTGGCACAACGTCGTCGACGGCCAGCTCAACCTCCTCGACGCGATCGAGCGCCGGATCGACTTCACGACGCCGGAGGGCAAGCGGTACCGGTTGGGCGAGCGACCCGCCACCATCGCCGTACGCCCCCGGGGCTGGCACCTCACCGAAGAACACCTGCAGTTCGGCGGCCGCCCCGCACCCGCCTCGCTCGTCGACTTCGGCCTGTACTTCTTCCACTGCGCCCAGCGGCAGATCGACGCCGGACACGGCCCGTACTTCTATCTGCCGAAGCTGGAGAGCCGCGACGAGGCGCGGCTGTGGAACGACATCTTCGTCTTCGCGCAGGACCTGCTCGGCATTCCCCGCGGCACGGTCCGGGCCACCGTCCTGATCGAGACCATCACGGCGGCCGTCGCCATGGAGGAGATCCTCTACGAGCTGCGCGAGCACAGCGCGGGGCTCAACGCGGGCCGCTGGGACTATCTCTTCAGCCTCATCAAGACCTTCGGCCACCGCACCGACTTCCTGCTGCCCGACCGGGCCAAGGTCACCATGACCGCCCCCTTCATGCGGGCGTACACCGAACTCCTGGTGCGTACCTGCCACAAGCGGGGCGCCCACGCCATCGGCGGCATGGCCGCCCAGGTCCCGAGCAAGGACGCGGACGCGCATCAAGCGGCCCTGGCCAAGGTGCGGCTCGACAAGGAACGGGAGGCCGAGGACGGCTTCGACGGCTCCTGGGTCGCCCACCCCGCTCTCGTCCCGGTCTGCCGCGAGGTCTTCGACGGAGTGCTCGGCACCCGCCCGCACCAGCTCGAACGCACCCGCAACGACGTCGAGGTGACGGCGGCACAGCTCGTGTCCGTGCGCCGTACCAGCGCGCCGCCCACGCCGGAGGGTATCCGTACCAACATCGCGGTCGCTCTGCGCTACTTCGACGCCTGGCTGCGCGGGCAAGGGGCCGTCGCGCTGTATGGGCTGATGGAGGACGCCGCCACGGCCGAGATCGCCCGAGTGCAGATCTGGCAGTGGCTGCGGCACCGGGCGGTCGATCGTTCGACGGTACTGGAACTCCTCGAGGACGAACTCGCCGCGCTGGGCGCCGAGTACCCCTGGGCAGCCGTCGACGACATCCGCGGCCTCTTCGAACGCACGGCCCTGGCCAAGGAGTTGCCGGACTTCTTCACTCCCGACGCCTACACCCGCCACCTCGTGCACCGCTCGGAAGGACAGTCATGACCACAGCCATCAGCCGGGTCGGAGTGGTGGGCGGAGGCCGGATGGGCGCCGGAATCGCAGAAGTGTGCGCCCGGGCCGGTCTGGACACGGTGGTGTGCGAGGCCGACTCGATCGCCGCCCGCGCCGCCCGTGAGCGGATCGCCGTATCGCTCGAACGGGCCGTCCAGCGCGGCAAGTTGGACCGCATCTCCGCCGAGGACGCGCTGGCCCGCATGGTCTTCACCGGCAGCCTCGACGACCTGGCCGACCGCCGGCTCGTCATCGAGGCCGTCGTCGAGAACACCGAGGCCAAGACGGAGATCTTCGGCCGCCTGGACAAGATTGTCGAGGACGGTGAGGCCATCCTCGCCACGAACACGTCCTCGATCCCCGTCATGCGCCTGGGCATGGCCACCCGGCGTGCCGACCGCGTCCTCGGGCTGCACTTCTTCAACCCCGCGCCCGTGCTGCCGCTGGTCGAGATCGTCTCCTCGCTGCACACGACGCAGCAGACCGTGGCAGCCGTGGAGGACTTCGCCACGCGCACCCTGGGCAAGACGGTCGTCCGCTCCCAGGACCGCGCCGGCTTCGTCGTCAACGCGCTCCTCGTCCCGTATCTCCTGTCCGCGATCCGGATGACGGAGTCCGGTTTCGCCACCCCCGCGGACGTGGACGCGGGCATGGAGCTGGGCTGCGCCCACCCGATGGGGCCGCTCAAGCTGGCCGACCTGATCGGTCTGGACACCGTCGCCGCCATCGCGGAATCCCTCTACGAGGAGTTCAAGGAACCCCTGTACGCCCCGCCGCCGCTGCTTCAGCGCATGGTCGAGGCGGGGCTGCTCGGCCGCAAGAGCGGGCGCGGGTTCCACACCTACGACCGGGGCTGAGGGGCCCGGGTTCGCCTCCGGGAAGAGGGCCGGCGGCCGCTGTGGGGAGGGGCGTGGAACGGGTTGGGAGGCCCGCTCCACGCCCCTTCACGCGCTCGCCGACGCAAGGGGGGGCCTCTCCCGTCGCAACCACTGGCATTTTTGACACCCCGTCAGAGGGAACGGACCGCGGCCGCGCCACGTCCCACCCATGTCGGCTCTCGGGGGTGCCAGAGGTGAGTGTCGGAAACCGTACGACGGCGTGGATCGCATCCGCCGTGACGCTGGGCGTCGCTGCCGTGGGGTGCGCCACGGATCCCGCCGCCGAGGCGCGCGACCGGGCAGCCCTTCACGCCGCCCTGGAGGCCGTCCGCACCGCCCACTGCCCCGCGGCACCCCCGGACGTCATGATCAACGGTGGCGGCAGCCTCGAACCGCTCGTCGCGAACCGCCTGCTGTTGTGCGGCTACGCCCACGGCCCAGCCGCGACGACAGGACAGGCCCTCGTCACCGACAAGGCAGTCCTCGATCGGCTCCGCACCTCACTCAACAAGCTCGGCGAAGTGCCCATCGGTCCTGTCAACTGCCCCGCGGATACGGGGGCGAAGGTTCTGGAGATCTTCAGCGACGGCCGCCACGTGGCCGAACTCGTGGAGAAATTGACAGGCTGTCAGGTGGTGAGCGACGGAAACCACGACGGCTGGGTCGGGAACTCCGATGTCGGCACGACCGTGATGGGCCTGCTCCCCACCGGCTCCTGCCGGGCCGTTTGGCGAGCGGCACCTTGTGACCGGCGCGCGGCCGCGCCCTGACCGCGCCGAGGCACCGGGTCCGCCCCGCTCCGACCTGGTCAGGCCCGCGCACCCCCGTCGACCGGCAGGACCGTGCCGGTGACGTACGACGCCCGGTCGCTCAGAAGCCACGCCGCGGCCTCGGCGATTTCCTCGGGGTCGGCCACGCGGCGCAGCGAGGAGCGAGCCGTGAGGCGCTCGATGACGCCGGGTGAGTCGTCCTCCCAGGCCTGGATCATGTCGGTCAGCGTGGGACCGGGGGCGATCGCGTTGACCCGGATTCCTTCGGGTCCGTACGTAATGGCCGCCGACTCGGTGAGGCTGTTGAGCGCCCGCTTCATGGCACCGTAGGTGGGCAGTTCGGGGTTGCCGATCAGGCTGCCCACGCTGGAGTTGTTGACGATGGCACCCGTCCCGGCGGTGGCCCGGATGGCGGCGACCTCGGCGGTCATGGCGAGCCACGGGCCCCTGAGGTTCACGGCGTAGATGTGGTCGAAGTCGGCTTCGCGCACCTGGTCCATCGGGCCGGGCGGCGTGATCGTCGCCCCGTTGTTGAAGGCCACGTCCAGCCGCCCGTAAAGGTCCATGGCCCGGTCGACGGCCGCGCGCACACTGGCAGCGTCGGCGAGATCGCACCGTACGTAGTCCGCGACACCGCCCGCCGCGCGGACCTCCTCAGTGACCGCCTTGAGCTGCGCTTCCGTCCGGGCCGCGAGCAGCACCCGGGCACCCTCCCTGGCGAAGAGCCGCGCCGCGGCGGCGCCGATGCCGCGGCCCGCACCGGTGATGAAGGCGACCTTGCCGGCCAGCAGGCCCTGGCCGACGGGGGAGGTGGATGTGTCCGGTGTGTTGTCCATGCCACCACCCTGCACCCGTCCGCCGATCCCGACCAAGGACCAGCAACACCCAAGCCCTCTGCGCAACACCCTTATAAGCCACGCGAGTTGTGCAACAACCTCAACGCCCTGTCGAAATACAACCGTTGCACAACACCGACCCGGCTCCCCCGCGCAGGTCACGCCCCATTCCACCGCTGCGCACCCTGCCGCCCGGCGAAGTCCCCGTCCCGGACACCCTGCTCCACCTCTTGACGTCTCACTTCCGGCACCGCTTAACTCACGTCTTAAATTAAGCAATGTGCACCTTCAGGAGTCGAGCGCGCTGTTGGCGTCTCCGAAGGCGACCTCACGGTTTTCGACTCCCGGAAAGGGACACCAGGGGCCATGCGCAAGATCCGAACCGCGGCCACGGGCGCCGCCACCCTGTCTCTCGCCCTCGCGGCCACGGCCTGCGGAGGAGGTTCGGCGACCGGCGGCGGGTCCAACGACTCGCCCAAGACGCTCACTTACTGGGCCTCCAACCAGGGCGCGAGCATCTCGGTCGACCAGAAGGTCCTCAAGCCCGAGCTCGACAAGTTCGAGCAGCGGACCGGCATCAAGGTGAAGCTGGAGGTCGTGCCCTGGTCCGATCTGCTCAACCGGATCCTCACCGCGACCACCTCGGGGCAGGGCCCGGACGTGCTGAACATCGGCAACACCTGGAGCGCCTCGCTGCAGGCGACCGACGCGCTCCTTCCATGGGACGCGGCGCACTTCGCCAAGATCGGCGGGAAGGACCGGTTCGTCGAATCGGCGCTCGGCTCGACCGGAGCCCAGGGCAAGGACCCGGCCGCGGTGCCGCTCTACTCGATGTCGTACGCGCTCTACTACAACAAGCGGCTCTTCGCCGAGGCAGGCATAGCGAAGCCCCCGGCCACCTGGGACGAGCTGGTCGCCGATGGGCAGAAGATCGAGGCGAAGGGCAAGAACGGCCTGGGCGCCGAGGGGGCGAACCTGTCGAACAACATCCACCAGGTCTTCGTCCTCGCCCAGCAGCACGGCGCCGACTTCTTCACCACGGACGGCAAGCCCGATTTCACCAGTGACGGGGCGGTCGCGGCGGTCAAGCAGTACGTCGACCTGATGGCCAAGGACAAGATCGTCAGCGAGAGCAACGCCGAGTACGCGCAGAACCAGTCACTGAGCGACTTCGCCCGGGGGAAGACGGCGATGGTGCTGTGGCAGACGGCTTCCGCCACCTTCACGTCCCTCGGCATGAAGGACTCGGAGTGGGGCGTGGCGCCCGCGCCGGTCCAGTCCGGGACGCCCGGGGCCGGCGCCCAGGTGAACTCGATGGTGGCCGGCATCAACATGGCCGTCTTCAAGAACACCCACAACCTCGACGGCGCGGCCGCCTTCGTGAAGTTCATGACCAGTGACGAGGAGCAGAGGATCCTCAACACCGCCTACGGCTCCATCCCCGCGGTCAAGGCCGCCCAGGCCGATCCGGCGTTCAACTCCCCGGGCACGGCGGTGCTCCGGCAGACCCTGGCCATCAGCGCGCGGGCGCTGCCGCAGGTGCCGGACGAGTCGCAGTTCGAGACGGCCGTCGGCACAGCCGTGAAGGAGCTGTTCGCCGACGCCGCGGCCGGCCGTGCGGTGACCACCGAGTCGGTGAAGGCCAGGCTCCGCAAGGCCGAGCAGCAGATGCCCGCGACATGAGGACGGTCGCCCCCATGACGACCACAGCCTCTCCCGCAGACACCGGATCGATGGCCGAGCGCCCGCCCGGCCCGGCGCGCCGCCCCCACCGCAGCGGGCGGATCAGGCGCATCGGACTGCCGTACCTGCTCCTGCTGCCCGCCCTGCTCCTCGAACTCCTCGTCCATCTGGTGCCGATGGTCATCGGCATCGCGATGAGCTTCAGGGAACTCACCCAGTTCTCCATCCGCGACTGGGGCAGCGCCCCCTGGTCCGGCACCGACAACTACCGCCTGTCGGTGGACGTCCACGGTGCCGTCGGCGCGGCCCTGCTGCACTCCTTCTTCGTCACCGTCGTCTTCACGCTGCTCTCGGTCGGCCTGTGCTGGCTGATCGGCACCACGGCCGCGGTCTACCTCCAGGACACCTTCCGCGGCCGGGGCCTGCTGCGGGCCGTCTTCCTGGTGCCGTACGCGCTGCCCGTCTACGCGGCCGTCATCACCTGGGCGTTCATGTTCCAGCACGACAACGGCCTGGTGAACCAAGTTCTGCACGACCAGCTGCACCTCACCGGCAAGCCCTCCTTCTGGCTCATCGGCGACAACAGCTTCTACGCCCTGCTGGCCGTGTCGGTGTGGAAGGGCTGGCCCTTCGCCTTCCTGATCGTCATGGCCGGGCTCCAGAACATCCCGACGGAGCTGTACGAGGCCGCGGCGCTCGACGGCGCGGGCAGGTGGCAGCAGATCCGCCGCATCACCCTGCCCTCGCTGCGCCCGGTCAACCAGGTGCTCGTCCTGGTGCTCTTCCTGTGGACGTTCAACGACTTCAACACGCCGTACGTCCTGTTCGGCAAGTCCGCCCCGGAGGCCGCCGACCTCATCTCGATCCACATCTACCAGTCGTCGTTCGTCACCTGGAACTTCGGCACCGGCTCCGCCATGTCCGTCCTGCTGCTGCTCTTCCTGCTGGTCGTGACGGGCGGCTATCTGCTGCTGACCACCCGAGGAAGGAAGACGGCCGATGTCTGACACCGCCAAGCCGCCGCCGTCGCCGATGGCGCCGCCACGCTCCTTCCGCTGGTCACGGCGGATCTTCCTCACCCTGCTCACCGGTTTCGTGCTGCTGCCCGTGTACGTCATGGTGTCCAGCTCGCTCAAGCCGCTCCAGGACGTGTCCGGGACGTTCCGCTGGCTGCCCAGCGGGCTGACGATCCGCCCGTACATCGACATCTGGTCCACCGTGCCGCTCGCGCGCTACTTCATGAATTCGCTGGTCGTGGCGGGCGCCGCGACGGTGTGCTCGGTGGCGGTCGCGGTCTTCGCCGCGTACGCGGTCAGCCGGTACTCCTTCCGCGGCAAGCGCGTCTTCACGGTCACCGTGCTGTCCACGCAGATGTTCCCGGGCATCCTCTTCCTGCTCCCGCTGTTCCTGATCTACGTCAACATCGGGAATGCCACCGGCATCGCCCTGTTCGGCTCCCGCGGCGGGCTGATCCTGACGTACCTCACCTTCTCCCTGCCGTTCTCCATCTGGATGCTGATCGGCTACTTCGACTCGGTGCCGCGCGACCTGGACGAGGCGGCGCTCGTGGACGGCTGCGGACCGCTCGGCGCGCTGTTCCGGGTCGTGGTGCCGGCCGCGGTGCCCGGCATCGTGGCGGTCGCCGTCTACGCGTTCATGACCGCCTGGGGCGAAGTCCTCTTCGCGTCGGTGATGACCAACGACACCACCCGCACCCTCGCCGTGGGCCTCCAGGGCTATTCCACGCTCAACGACGTGTACTGGAACCAGATCATGGCTGCCTCGCTCGTCGTCAGCGTCCCCGTGGTCGCCGGCTTCCTGCTGCTCCAGCGCTACCTCGTCGCCGGTCTGACGGCAGGCGCCGTCAAGTGACCAACTCCCGGTTTCCGAAAGGGACTTACGTGTCAGAACCGATCGACCTCGCCGCGTTCCCCGACGACTTCCTGTGGGGGACGGCCACCTCGGCGTACCAGATCGAGGGAGCCGTCGCCGAGGACGGCCGCTCGCCGTCCATCTGGGACACCTTCTCCCACACCCCCGGAAGGATCGACAACGACGATCACGGGGACATCGCCTGCGACCACTATCACCGCTGGCCGCAGGATGTGTCCCTGATGCAGCAACTCGGCGTCAACGCCTACCGGTTGTCGGTCGCATGGCCACGCGTCATGCCCGGCGGCGACGGCCCGGTCAACGCCAAGGGCCTCGACTTCTACGACCGCCTGATCGACGGATTGCTGACGGCGGGGATCACCCCCTGCGTCACCCTCTACCACTGGGACCTCCCGCAGACCCTCCAGGACAGGGGCGGCTGGCCCCAGCGGGAGACCGCCGAGCACTTCGCCGCGTACGCCGCGGTCGTCGCCGAGCGCCTGGGCGACCGGGTACCGCACTGGGCCACCCTCAACGAGCCGCTGTGCTCGGCCTGGATCGGCCATCTGGAGGGCAGGATGGCCCCCGGCCTCACCGACCTCACCGCGGCGGTCCGCGCCTCCTACCACCTGCTCCTCGGCCACGGCCTGGCCACCCAGGCCATCCGCGCCGCGGCCCCGGGCGCCGAGGTCGGCATCGTCAACAACCTCTCCCCCGTGCACGCGGCCGGCGACAGCCCCGAGGACCTGGCCGCGGCCCGCCGCGTCGACGGCCACATCAACCGCTGGTGGCTGGACCCCGTCCACGGCCGCGGCTTCCCCGCCGACATGCGCGAGGTGTACGGCATCGAACTGCCGGAGCGTGCAGGCGACTTGACGACCATCGCCGCCCCGCTGGACTGGCTCGGCCTCAACTACTACTTCCCGGCGTACGTCGTGGACGACCCCGATGGACCAGTGCCGTACGGCCGTTCCATCCGCCGCGAGGACGTGCCGCGCACCGGAATGGACTGGGAGATCGAAGCGGACGGCATCGAGTCGTTGCTGCTCCGCCTGACCGAGGACTACGGCGCCCGGAAGATCTACGTCACGGAGAACGGCTCGTCCTTCCCGGACGTGGTCCGCCCCGACGGCGGCGTCGACGATCCCGGGCGCACCGACTACCTGGAGGGCCACCTTGCCGCCTGCGCATCGGCGGCCCGCAAGGGTGCCCCGCTGGCCGGCTACTTCGCCTGGTCCCTCCTGGACAACTTCGAGTGGGCGTACGGCTATGACAAGCGCTTCGGCCTCGTCCACGTCGACTACGCCACCCAGGCCCGCACCCTCAAGTCCAGCGGCCATCGGTACGCGGACATCGTGCGCGCCCACCGCGAGCCCGGCGGCCCATGCGGCCAGGGCACGGACCCCTCCACGGAAAAAGGTTTGAGCGAGGCGATGCCCCGCTGCTACTTTCCTGGTGGATCGTGAAGTCGTCGTAGGAGGTGAGACCCGTGAACACAGTTACCCATGGGTGCTCCCCCAATCCGTCACGGTCCGGCGGCTGACGTTCGGTGTCGCCAGGAGCGCCTGAGACAGAGGCACTCCTGGAGGGAGACTCCGATGAATACAAAGCCTTTCACATCTGGCCCGAGCGGGAACGCGGTGACGGTCACACGCGTCGCGGACCGGCAATGGCATGCGCTGGACGGCGACCTGGTGGTCGGCAGCGGATATGCCGGGCACCGGCCCGACGGACGCCTGTTCGTCAGCATCGATGCCTGGCACGACGCCGCCTTCGACCGGCTCGCCCAGGTGATACCGGCGGAACTGCCGGGGCCGCTGTACACGCTGGTCGACGAAGCCGACACCGAGATGACGGCCGGCTGGCTGCGGGCCGGTTTCACGGTCCGGCGCCGCGAGTGGGAGTACGACGTGCCGACCGACCCGAGGGTCACAGGGCTGGATGAAGTCCTGCCGCCTTCGGGCGTGACGATCGTGCCCGCCGGCCAGGCGGACGAAAGTCTGCTGCGGGCGGTGGACCGCGCGATCCGTGCCGAAGTCGAGGCGACCGCCGGATGGTGGCAGTCGATGCCCGCGGAGGTGATGCCCCGCCCCGAGGGCGACACCATCGTCGATCCGTCGAAGTACGCGGTGGCCGCGACGCGGGACGGCTACCTGGGTCTGATCCGGGTGGTGACGGTGAAGCGGCCGCGCATCGGGCTTGTCGCGGTCCGGGCCGGCGAGCAGCGCCGAGGCATCGCCCGGGCGCTCCTCGCCCACGCGCTGGGGACGCTGCACCGCTCCGGTTTCCTGTCGGCCTGGGCCGAGGTCCACGAGTCCAACCGAGCGGCCTCGACGCTGTTCGAGGGCATCGGCGCCCGGCGGACGAGCAGCAACCTGGAGCTGGTTCGATGACCAGGAACAAGGACGTCATCGAAGTCCAGGGCAAGGTCGTCGAGTGCCTGCGCAGCGCCATGTTCACCGTGGAGCTCGACAACGGCCATCAGGTACTGGCGCACATCAGCGGAAAGATCCGCAAGCACTACATCAAGATCTACCTGGAGGACCGGGTGCTGGTGGAGCTCCCTCCGTACGACCTGTCGCGCGGCCGGATCGTGTTCCGGTACCGGAACTAGCGGCAGTAGGCGCCTTCCGCGGTAGCTGATCCTGGGGCCCCGGCCACGGCGTTTTCGTGACCGGGGCCCCAGACGGATGGCCCGACCGTTAACGTCCGGTTTCCGGTTTTCGCAAAGTGGGCGCCATGAGACTTTTCGGCGGTCCGTTGCCTTGACCGCCTCAAGATCAAGACGCCTATAGTGACGTCCGGATTTGAAGAGCAGACGAATCCTGGGCGAATGACGGAGCTGTTTGAGGGCGGGGCGTGGAGATAGCGCAAGAACTGTCCGACGGGTCGCGCAGCGAAGAACTCGGGGCCGGATTCCCCCTGTTGACGGTTCTCGCGCTGATGGCCGGGATCTTCGCGGTCGGCTCGGAGGAGCTGGTCGTCTCCCCGCTGCTCGTGAACATGGCCGAGTCGTTCGACACGACGGTGGCCGTGATGGCGCTGTCGGTGAGCGTCTACGGCATCGGTACGGCGGTCGGTGCTCTGCTCTTCGCCCCGCTCGGAGACAGGAGATCGCGCCGGCTGAGTCTGGCGATCGGGATGGCGGCGTTCGTCCTTGGCACCGTTCTGTGTGCGTTCGCCGCCGGGCCCGGGCTGTTCTTCGCGGGCAGGGTCCTCGCCGGGCTCGCGGCGGGGGCCTTCGTGCCGACCGCCTACGCGTTCGTGGGCGATCAGATTCCGTACCGGCACCGCGCGAAGGCCATGGGCATCGTCGTGTCGAGCTGGTCGGTCTCGCTCGTCGTGGGCGTACCGATGGGGTCCTTCCTCGGTCAATGGGCCGGCTGGCGCTGGACGTTCGGCCTGCTCTCGGTCCTGGGCGTCCTCGTGGCCTGCGGGCTGCTGCGGGCCGCCGAGGAGAGCAGTCCCGGGCCCTCGGGAGGGGCTCCGGCGGCCGCGCAAGGGTGGCTGCGTTCGGCAGGCCGGGCCCTCCTGGCCCCCAGGGTGCCCGTGTATGTGCTGGCCACGTTCTTGAACATGTTCGGCTTCTACGGGACGTACACCTACCTCGGCAGCGCTCTGCAGTTCCGGTTCGGCAGCGGAAGTCCGATGACCGGCGTCATGGTCCTGCTGTACGGCCTGGGCTTCTCGACGAGTTTCGTCACGGGCAGGTGGGCCGACGGGCGAGGCAAGGAGCGGGTGCTCGTCGCGCTCCTCGCGGGGCTGGTTCCCGCTCTGGCACTCATCCCGTTCGTCGTCCGCTGGACGGCGCTTCTGGTGCTCTGCCTGTTCCTGTGGGGGGCGATGCAGAGCCTGGTCGTCACTCTGCTCAGCACGCTGCTGAGCGAGAGTTCGCCGTCCCATCGGGGAACGGTCCTCGCCTTCTACAGCCTCGCCACCAACCTTGCCGTGGCCCTGGGGTCGGCCCTGCTCGGCCCGTTGTTCACGGCGCACGGATTCTCGGCGGTCGGCCGGGTCTGCTCGGCTGTCACTCTGGTCGCCCTCGTCCTGAGCGTGTGGACACGCAGGCGGGGAGACGGGCGAGCACCGGCCGGGGACGGCGATCCGGAGCGAGCCGTCGCGATGTGAGGGCCGGCGTACGCCGAAGGCCTCACGCCCTGACGCGTACCGGCCGCCGCAGCAGGTAGAGGGCCGCGATCGTGGCCAGGACCGCCATGCAGCCGATGAACACCAGGCCCGCCCCTTCCAGGCCGAGCGGATTCACCAGTACGCCCACCCCGATGACCGGCACCGAGATGCCCGCGTACGCCACCACGAACAGGGTGGAGATCACCGCCGCGCGGCGGTCCGCGGGAGATGCCTCGGCCACCGCGGACAGGGCGCCGCGGAACGCCAGCCCCTGCCCGCAGCCGCCGACCAGTGCGCTCAGCACCATCAGGGGCAGCAGGTCCCAGCGCAGCGCGCCCGCGAGCAGCGCGAGACCGGCCAGCAGGCCGACGCAGCCCAGGGGCAGTGAGCGTCCCAGTCCGACCCGGCCGACGGCCAACTGCCCGGCGGTCGAGGCGAAGAAGGCCAGCGCGACGATCAGCCCGGTCTCGGCGTGATTGTGGACGTTCAGGGACTGCGCCAAGAAGGCGGGGGCGACCGATGTGAACACCCCGAACAACGCGAAGCCCACGAACGACGCGATCGCCGCGGGCACGAACACCGGCCGCACCTCGGCGGGCAGACCCGGCCGCTGCGTGCGCGCGCTGCTCAGCGGCTGTGGCTCCCGTACGGTCTCCGGAAGGCTCAGCAGGACGGCGGCCGAGCCGGCCACCAGTGCCAGGTGGACGGCGAAGGGCAGGTACAGCGGCCATGGGGCGTACTGCGCGAGCACTCCGGCGAGCAGCGGGCCGCAGCCCAGGCCGCCCATGTTGGCGGCCGTCGCCACGAAGGTGGCTCGAGGAGCGCCGCCGCGCGGCGCCAGGTCCATCACGTACGCCGTGGCGGCGCCGGTGAACAGACCGGCGGACAGCCCTGACAGGAGGCGGCCCGCGTACAGCCAGCCCAACCCGTTCGCGCACAGGTAACAGACCGCGCTCGCAGCCGCGAACCCCAGGCCCCACAGCAGTACGGGACGCCGGCCCACCGCGTCCGACACATTGCCCGCGAGGAGCAGTACACCGATGACGCCGAAGGCATAGACCGCGTAGACGACCGTGACCGTCAGCTCGGAGAATCCGAACTTGTCCTGGTAGAGGCCGTAGAGAGGGGTCGGCAGCGTGGTGCCGACCATGCACACGACGAACACCGCCCCGCCGAGCAGACACTGACGCCATCCTGGGAGATCATCGGCCATGCCACCGACGGTAACTCCGCGGGCCGCTCCGCCCCGGCCCGGCTGGACTGGCGCGCCGGTACGAAGTGACCGGCCGACGCCTCGGCTCCGGCGTTGTCAGTGGCGCGTGCGACCATCCGAAGCATGATCGCCTCGCTTGCCGCCCTCTTGCCCACCGCCGGTACGCATGTCTCGACGACGTACGCCGACTGGGTCGCCGCCCACGATCCGGGTGCGGCCGGGGCCGCGCGTGACCTGGTCGGGGACATGGGCTCCGAGCTCAACCGGTCCTGGGCCAAGCCCGGTCGGTTCGTCGACGTGATGGCGGCCCGGGCACGGCGGCTGCCTCCGGCGCATCTGCCGTGGTTCTGGGACACGGTGGGCCATCGGTTGATCGGGTACGGAAGCCGGCCGGGCGGGCGGGCCTATGCGGCGGCGCGGGCGGCCGAGGTGGAGCACGGGCTGCCGGTCGATGCCGAGTACCGCAGGGCCAACGCCCTGCTGTTCGCCAAGGGCGGGGCCATGCCGGTCAAGGAGTTCGGAACTCATCAGCGCTTCCTCGCCCAGACACTGGAGCCGGCAGCGGCGCATGCGGCTCTGGACGCGTTCCTGACCGCGTGGGCGGGGTCGAAGGCGGACCTCCCGGCGGATCTGGTGCGCCGGGTCCGGGCCTCCGCCAAGGCGGCCGGGCACGGAGACGAGGAAGTGGCGCGGCTGGTGGGCGCGATCCTGTCGGTCACCCGGGAGAAGTCGGTGCCGGATGCCCTGCTGGCCGCCGCAGGCCCGGTTCTGACGGTGCATCAGCCAACGGACGCGGTCGCGGCGGGCCTTGTGGAGATGTTTCCCGACGGGGCCACCGACGGCGGGGACTGGCTGCGGATGCTCATCGGCTGCGGCGCCACGGAGGCCATGGAGGCCGGACGAGTGGTGCCGGAGGGCGGGCTGCCCCACTGGGTCGGCACCTTCGTCCGCATGTACCAGTACGCGGCGCAGCCCGGCGGCGGGGTCGGGCGGCAGCCGCTGCCGCCCGGATTTTTGGACCTGGTGGGCCGGTTGGGGCGCTGGCTGCGGGCGGCGGGCACCCCGGTGACGGTGCACACCACCCGGCACCATTACCAGGGCTTCGACGCGGACGTGCTGGATGCCCTGCTGGCCGCGGAGGTCGCGGTCGTCGATCCGGGTCCGGAGATCGGGATGCGCTTCTGGGGCGAGCGGTCCCGGCGCGACCTCGCGGCGCTGGCGGCCGATCCGGTGTTCGGCCCCCGGCTCGAAGGGACCGTACACGCGGACCTGCTGCCGAACTGGTCGATGGCGCGGCGGCGGCCCGGTTCGGCGGTGACGCTGCTCCCGGGGAACGAGGGCATCGCCCAGGAGGTGGCCACCCGGGTCGGCAAGCTCGTCGACACGGTCGCGGGCGGCGGCATGGCGGGGGCCGAGGAGTCCGTCGCCGAGCTGGAGATCCTGCTCGACCGGCCGACGGTGGCTGCGCTCGACGGGATCGCCGAGGCCCTGGCCGAAGGGGGCGCCGCGGGCGCGCTGCGGCGCTCACTGGCGGCCGGCCTGCCCGAGGAACTGGCCTGGCCCGCACTGGAGTCGGCGTACGAGCAGTTCGCGGTGGACGCCCGGCCGGAGGAAGCCCAGGGTGTGCTGCCCGGAGTCGCCGGGGTGACGTCCACGTGGCCGTTCCTGACGGTGTTCGGCCACGATCGGGCGGTCGCCGTCGCTCCGGACGGGGTGCGGGCATCCTGCCGGTTCACGGTCCCCGCGGAGGCGACCATGTTCGCCGTCCACTACGTGGGCGGCTCCTTCCTGGCGAGCTGGACGCTCAAGCCGAGCCCCTACTACTGCGACACCGCCGTCTGGGCCGACCGTCCCGACGAGCCGTTCACCCCGGACGAGGTGGGCGGTCTCGTACCGTTCGGCGGCAGCCTGGACGGGGCGTACGGGTTCCAGTTCGAGACCGCCGACGGTGGCGGGCGGCACGGCGGTGTGCGGGTGCTGCGCCCGGGTGGCACGGAGGGCATCGACCGGGACGAGCTGCAGCTGGGTGACGGGTCCCGGATCTGGACCAACGCCGTCTTCGGAAGGCAGCCCTGGGAAGTCGTGGATCCGGTCACCGGGGAGCGGCGGGGCGCGGAGGCGCTGCCCGACTTCCCGGGTCGCGCCGCGAGCACCGACCAGTCCGAGACGGGCATGGCCCTCGCCACGGAAGCCCTCCAACTGGCGCCGCTGCCAGCAGAGTTGACGGGTTCACCACTCGGCTGCCGGGACGGCCTCGTCGGAACGCGGGTGCTGTTCCGCACCCGGCACCGCGACCACGCGCCCGACCATTTCCGGGTGGAGAGCGTGGACGGGCGCACGGCCCGGTTCGACATCGACCATCCGGGACAGGAGCCCTGGGGTCTGTGGGCTCCGCCGGAAGGAGCGGTGGAGGACGTGATCCTCGCCGAGGCGGAGACCCGGACGGGAGTACGTGCGTATGCCGCCGACGGGACCCTGCTCTGGGAGCTGGACGGGCACTCCTCGCCCCGCAATCCCCATGTGGCACCGGCCCGGCGGGTCACGGTGTCGGGAGGCGTGGCCCTGCCACCGGCGTTCTGGTACCTGTTGCGGACACGGGACGCGGCCGGATCCCGGGCGCTGCGGAACGTGGACCGGAAGGCGGCGGACGCCTTGCTGACGGCGGCCCTTGAGGATGCCGGGGCTCTGCGTGCCGCCGTTGCCCGGGAGTTGCCGGACCTCACCGATCCGGTGCTGGCCGAGGCCGTGGTGGCGGTGGCCTCGCGGGCCGCGCGGGTTGAGCAGCGGCGGCGGGCTCTGCACCAGCGTGTGGTCCTGCTCGCCGAGGCGCCGCCCGTGCTGCCGCGCGGTTCCGCGCCCGACACCGAGCTCATGCCCGCGCTGTTCGGGCTGATCTCGGAGGGAGAGCGCGATCCGTGGCGGCGGGAGCCGGACGTCGCCCTGCCCGCGACGCTGAGCGCGCTGGCCGCCGACGGCGCCTGCCTGGCCCGGACGATCGGGGAGGAGGTGCGGCGGCTCTCGCCACCGGCGCCGCCGTGCGACTGGTCCCAGCTGCTCGGCGCGATCGACGCCGCGGCATGGCGAGCCGCGGTGACACCGGCCCCGGACGCCGAACGGGCCGCGCTTCTCGCGCTCCTGGACACCTGGGCCGACCAGCCCTTCGCCCGTATGGGCAGCCGGTGGTGGGTGGGCCGCACATCCGATGCCGGGGACCTGGCCGGATTGCGGGCGGCGGGGATCGCCGTGGCCTCCGCAGCGGTACGGGCCGGAGGCTCGCAGCGCTGGTTCGTGGCGCCCGCCGCGCAGGACCGGGACGCCGACCCGGTTCCGGCGGCAATCCCGCAGGCGCGCCTCGTCGAGGTGGAGCGGGACGACGCCGCCCGCATGCGGGCTCTGGTGGCGGCGGTCGGCGCCCACGGGCCGGTCCCCGTGCCGGAGTCGGCGGCAACGCGCTTCGCCGAACTCACGGGCGTGAGGCGGGCCGTGGCGCGGCTCGTGATGGCCGGGCTCGTCGGCCGGCCCGACCGGGACGAGGACCGGAGCCTGGCACGCAAGGCTCCCTACAGGGCGACCCCGATGACAGCCGAGTCGTACGAGCACCTGCGAACGCGGCTCGGGGCGGCCGGCCGCCGGGCCGTGCTCGCGGCCGCCCTGCCCGAGGACCCGGCCGAGCTGTGGCAGCCGGGCGGGGTGGAGGAGGCAGCGGAACGGATGGCCGGGGTGTGGCGGGAGCTGGTCGGGGCGGTGCCGGCCGTCCACGACGAGGCGGCCGACACCCTGGAGGCGAGCCTCGGCCTCTCCGAAGTGTGGGCCCGGCGACTCGCGGCCGGGTACGAAGCCGCCGAGGACACGACCGTGGAGGCGGCCGGCTGGGAGCTGGCGGCGACCCGGTACGGCATAGGAGTTGAGGTCCGCGCCGTGCCGCCGGCCGGACCCGAACTGCCCTACCGCACCCCGGTGGGGCTCGCGTTCCGGCAGATGGCGAGCGCGCTGGTGTGGGCGTGGACGGACCGGCCCGTGGGCGACCCGGCGGTGGCCGGCGCGGCGGCCCTGTACGCGCGGCTGCGGGCCGAGCTCGATCGTCCCGACCTGCTGATGGCGCTGCCGGGCGGCCGGGTCGAGGACACCTCGGCGCGGATCGCCGAGCGGTTCGGGCCCGGGCGGCTGCCGGTGGCGATGGACGCCCGCAAGGAGGAGGGTCCGGTCCCGGTGACCGCGTACGACTCCGGGCCCCTGGTGGTCTGTGCCCCCGGTGGTGCCTCCTTCCTCAGGCCTGCCGCGGTCGCCGACCCCGAGGTGTGGCGGCGGGTCACCGAGACAGCCGATCTGGGCGAGGAACTCCGCCGGGCGGCCCCGCTGTTGGCCGGCGGCGGCCTGGAGCGCATGATGCTGCGGTCCCGGTCGGGAGCGGTGCCGGTGGGTGCGTACGAGGCGGATCCGCGGCAGTCCTGCCCCGACCTGGTCGCCCGAGTGGCGCGGGAGCTCGGGGTCGGAGCCGACGCGGCGGCGCTGTACCTCCAGTTGGCGACCCTGGCCGCGCCCACCGACCGGAACGTGCGGCGGTGGAACGGCTGGTCGGCCAAGCGACACACGGAGGTCCGTACGGAGCTGCTCGGCGCGGGCGTGGTCGTGGAGGGCAAGCGGGCCCGGTCCGGCCGGACACTGTTCCTGCCCGGGGAATGGACCGAACTCAAGGCGCCGCACCTGCCGTTGGAGACCGTGAAACTGGCGGCGCACGCCGTGCGCCCGCTGTGGGGCAGTGAGATCCATTCCCCGTTCGGCCGGATCCTGCCGACCGCACCGCTGCACGAGATGTTCGCGGATGCCTGGGAGCGGCCGGCCGAGGGGAGGCAGGAGGAGTCCTGACGTCCCGGCGCGGAGGTGGGTCGCGTCAGTCGTGCCGGCCCGGCCGGCCGCTCTTGTCGGAGCGGTGCGGCAGGTGCGGGTGCGGCAGGTGGCCCCGACGCAGCTGGAGCCATATGTCGCGGGCGCGGCGGCCCGCGTGGGTGCGGCTGCGGGCCACCATCTCGCGTGCCTCCTCCTCGGACTCGACCATGGCCGACGATCCGCGCAGCGGCTTGCCCGCGGTCTCGCGCAGGAACAGGGCCGAGACGACACCGATCGCGCCCGCGGCCATGAGGTAGTAGGCGGGTACGAGTTCGTTGCCGGTCGTATCGACCAGGGCGGAGGCCACCAGCGGGGTGGTGCCGCCGAACAGCGACACGGAGAAGTTGAAGGCGAGCGACAGTCCGCCGTAGCGCAGATGGGTCGGGAAGAGGGCGGGCAGCGTCGCGGCACTCGTCCCCGCGAAGCACACCAGGAACAGGCCGAGGATGGCGCAGCCGATGGCCGGGAGGATGATGCCGCCCTGGCGGATGAGCTGGAAGACGGGCACCGAGAACACGACCATCGCGGCCCCGCCCCACAGGAACAGCGGCCGTCGGCCGTAGCGGTCCGAGGAACGGCCGACGGCGGTGATGGTGAGGACGACGAGCACCATCGTGCCGAGGACGAGGAGCTGGGCGGTGAGGTCGGGTTCGCCGAGGGTGGTGCTCATATAGGTCGGCAGGTAGGACGTCACCATGTAGTTGGTGACGTTGTAGAGCAGGACGAGTCCGATGCACACGAGCATGGCCTGCCAGTGCTGGGTGATGACCTCCTTGAGGCGGCCCTTGCCGGACATGCGGGCCTGTTCCAGGCGCTCTTCCTCCTCGGGCGTGGCCCCGCTCCGTGCCACCGCCTCACGCCCCCGCTCCTCGGCCTCCTGGAACGCGGGTGTCTCGTCGAGTCTGAGCCGCATGTAGAGGCCGATGAGCCCGAGCGGTCCGGCGACGTAGAACGGGATCCGCCACCCCCAGTCGACCATCTGGTCCTCGCTCAGGACGCCGGTCAGGACGGTGACCATGCCGGAGCCTAGGGAGTATCCGACGAAGGTGCCGAAGTCGAGCCAGCTGCCGAGGAAGCCGCGCATCCGGTCGGGCGAGTACTCGGCGATGTAGGTGGTGGCCCCGGCGTACTCACCTCCGGTGGAGAAGCCCTGAACGAGCCGGCACAGCAGGAGCAGGATCGGGGCGGCGAGACCGATCGACTTGTATCCCGGCAGGAATCCCACCGCGAAGGTGCTGATCGCCATCATGATCATGGTGACGGCGAGGACCTTCTGGCGCCCCACGCGGTCGCCGAGCGGCCCGAACACGAGCCCGCCGAGCGGCCGGACGAGGAAGGCCGCCGCGAACGTCGCGAACGTCGAGATGACCTGGGCGCCCGGCGAGCTCGACGGGAAGAAGACCTTGCCGAGCGTGGCGGCGACATAGGCGTAGACGCCGAAGTCGAACCACTCCATGGTGTTGCCGAGCGCAGCCGCGGACACGGCGCGGCGCACGGCGGGTTTGTCCGCGACCTTGACGTCGTCCGGGCTCAGGCTCTTCTTTCGGCGGCGCAGCAGCGTCCGCACCATGCGTTCGGTCTGCGGGCTTCCCGAGCCGAATCCGCGACCTCGATGGGCCGGGGGTGTGGGCCCCCGCCTGGCTGGTTTCATGGGCACCTGCGCGATGTCGTCGGTGGTGTCGGCCGGAGGATGCTGCAGCTGGTGCCCCCTCGCCACCAAGGGCGAGGGGGCACAGGCGCCGTCGGCGGGGTCACCGCTGCGGCGATGCGCTTTCCATGGGCATGCGGCACACGCCGCCTTCCACCATCTTCAGGTGCCCGGCCACGATGGGCCGCGCCGCCTTGGCGGCCGCCTGGATCTGGCTGTCCTTGCCGGAGCTCAGCTCCTTGTCGATCAGCACGAGCGCCTGCTGGTGACCGTCGCTCTGCATCTTCAGCCAGGCGGCGTCGTACGCCGTGGTGCCGTCCTTCGGCTTCAGGTCGTCCAGCTGCTTCTTCTGGGCGGCGGTGGGCTCCTTCGCCATGGCGATGCCCTTGGCCTTGGCCAGGGCCGCTCCCTTGGCGTCCAGCGCGGTGTGGTCGCGCACGATGATGGCCGCGACCCGTTTCACACAGGCGCTGTTCGCGTGTGTTTCGGCGTCCTTGCCCGCGGCGATCTCCGCCAGGTTGGCCTGGTGGATCGTCTGCAGGAACACCGCGTCGGAGGACGCCGCGGGACTGGCCGCGCCGATGGCGGCCGTGGTTCCCGTGAGGGTGAGCGCGACGGCGGCCGCCGCCGTCGCGCAGGTGTGGGCGAAACGCATGAGACCTCCACGTGTCCGTGGACCGGGTGAGGGCCACTTCGGCATCCGGATCGCACCCGAGCGACCGTCCGGGCATATGGCTCAACCCGATACATCGTAGGACCGCTTCCCGACGCCCGCCCGTCCAGATCACTCCCCGTCACCAGGGCCTGGTCACGGTGGGCGTGCTCAGCCCATGTGTGCGGCGGGCTGTGCGGGTTTCACGGCGGGGGGCCACCATTCGACGAGGAGCATGGTGGCGTCGTCGCGCAGGTCGCTGTCCTCGCTGTCGAGGATGGAGTGGATGAGGCGGCGGCGCAGTGACTCGGCGGCCAGTTCGCCCGCGGCGGTGGCCAGGATGATGGAGTCCGTGAAGCGGTCCATGCCGAACTCGCCTCCGCCCGCGGTACGCGCCTCGGTGACGCCGTCGGTGTGGAGCAGGACGCGGTCGCCCGGCTCAAGGGGCATCTCGTGGACGGCTCTGGGGTCGTCGCTGAATCTGGCCGGGAGACCTATGGGCGGCTGGGCGGTGCGTTCGAGAGCCCCATCCACGACGCGTCCGTCCCGGATCAGCACCGGCGGCGGATGCCCGCAGTTGCACCAGCGGAACACCCCCGAGGCCAGGTCTAGTTGGGTGAGGATGCCGGTGCAGAACTTGTCGGGCAGCCACTGGGCGAGGGCCTGGTCGATGGTCCCGACGAGGTCGAGCAGCCCCGCACCAGCCCGCCGGGCATTGCGACAGCCCGCAAGCGCGACCGACGTCGTCAGGCCCGAGGCGAGGTCGTGGCCCATCGCGTCGAGGATCGCGGCGTGCAGGGTGGACTGGGTGAGCGAGTGGTCGAAGGCGTCGCCGCCGATCTCGTACGCCGGCTCGAGCACGGCGGTGGACACGACGTGGGCGTTGCCGATGGTGCGCGGCGGCAGGAAGGCGCGGAGCATCTCGACGGGCAGTTGCATGCGTTCGACCCGGGCCCGGCGGGCGAAGCTGTCGCTGTAGGCGCGTTTGGAGGTGATGGCCATGGCCACGATCCCCGTCAGCATCCGGCAGCGCCGCAGTCGTACGGCATCGACGGAGCGGGTCCGCACGCCGAGCACACCGAGGCGCTCGGCTCCGTCGACGACGGGCAGCCACAGGCACAGGACGCCGGTGTCCGCGTCCTCGATGCGCAGGGAGACCGTCCGGTAGCACCAGCCGGCGACGGACGCGTCGATGTCCAGGGTCGCGAGCCCCTCGGTGAGGGCGACGAGGCGGCGCTGCTGGAGGTCCGTCAGACAGATGACGACTTCGCCCAGGCCGAATGCCTCGTTCCGGCGAGCCACCAACTGGCGTGTGAAGCAAGGGAGTTCAGGACAGCGGGCCGCCGTAGTAGCGGCCGATCATGTCGCGGTAGGTGGGATCGTCGAGATGGGTGGCTGGTTCGAACTCCGGCGAGTCCTTGACCTGGTCCCGGGTGAGGGCGACATGGATCTTCTTGTCGTCCGGGTCGAGCCGGGTGACGGTGCCGGCCGGCAGCAGGACGCGCTTGCCGAAGATCCATGGCCCGGTGTCCACCACGAGGTGCGAGGAGCCGACCTCGTCGGAGTGGTGGTCGACCTTGCCGATGTTCCCGTCGGCGGCCTCGACCTTCCAGCCGCGCAGGTCCACGCCGGCGAGATGGCCGCTGGTGTCCTGGTAGCCCCAGAGGTCCTTGTTCATCACGGGGATGTCCCCTTTCCGTTCCGTATCGCGGCGAGCCCCGATCACGTGGCCCGCACCTGTTGCGCCATGTCCGGTGGGCCGCGGGGTCAGCCCGCGGTCAGCACCTCGGCGAGGAAGGTGTCCAGGTCGACCTCCTCCTCCCCCGGCGGGACGGCCTCGTACGTCCTGGCCAGGAAGACCCGCAGTGCCGGTTCCCACAGGGAGAACACGACGCGGCTCCATTCCCCGTCGAGGCCGCAGCCCGCCAGTTCGATGCGTGTCTCGTGCCGCCCCGCGACGACGTGCGGGGCGATCCGTATGTCTCCGTCGCCGACCTCCTGCCCGAGCCCTCGGGCCAGGAGGTCCCGCTCGAACGTCCAGGTGACGGCCACGTCCTCCTGCAACTCGAACAGAACGCGGATCGCGAAGGGGTCGTCGGACTCGTACAGCAACCGCGTGACCACCGGGAAGCGCGCCCCGTCGGCCTCCAGATTCATGAACACGGTCTCGTACAGGGAACTCATGGATCGCCTCCAGCATTCAGCTCGGGCAGGCGGAAGCCGGCTTTCCCGGAAATCGATCGGCGGCGGTCAGGCGCGTGCGGCCCGGTCCTCGACCATCCCGGCGCGCAGCCTGGTCAGAATGCGGGAGAGCAGACGCGACACCTGCATCTGCGAGACCCCGAGCTCACGGCCGATCTCGGCCTGCGTCAGCTCGCGCCCGAACCGCATGCTCACGATGCGCCGCTCGCGCTCGCTCAGCGCGCCCATCAGCGGCGCCAGGGTCTGGAGGTTCTCCACCTTCTCCATGCCGGGGTCGTCCTCGCCGATGAAGTCGACGAACGCGCGGCTCCTGCCACCGGCCGCGCCGCCCCCTTCTTCCGCGTCGGCGGACATGTCGAGGGAGCCCGCGGTGTAGCCGTTGGCCGCGACGAGACCCTCCACGATCTCCTCCTCGTCCCGGTCCAGGTGCGCCGCGAGCTCACGCACCGTCGGGTCGCGGTCCAGTGCGACGGCGAGGCACTCCTTGGCCTTCGCGATCTCCACCCGCAGCTCCTGCAGGCGGCGCGGCACATGCACGGCCCAGGTCGTGTCACGGAAGAACCGCTTGATCTCGCCCACGATGTACGGCACCGCGAAGGAGGTGAACTCCACCTCGCGCGACAGCTCGAACCGGTCGATCGCCTTGATCAGGCCGATCGTGCCGACCTGGATCACGTCCTCCATCTCGCCGGTGCCGCGGTTGCGGAACCGGCTCGCCGCGAAGCGCACCAGGGAGAGGTTCATCTCGATCAGTGTGTTCCGCGCGTACTGATGCTCCTCGGTGCCCTCCTCCAGGACCTGGAGCCGCTCGAAGAACACCTTGGACAGCTCGCGGGCATCCTTCGGCGCGACCTTTCCCGCATCCTCCACCCAGGGCAACTCCCCCGCCCCGGGCTCCATGGTCGTGGCCGCCGTCCGGTCCGTCCGCTCGCGTCCCGTCACCCGCGCCGCTGCCATGTGGACAACCTCCCTAGTCACGTGACTGCATCCGTCGAAGTCATCGGGTGCCCCTCGTGAACCAGATCATGCATGTGTGTTCCGTACGTGGCTGAAGTACGCGGTACGAGCGGGAAGCCCGGCCTCCTAGCGCGGCAGGGCGACGCAGACGCTCTTCCCGCCGTCACCGCAGGGCATGACGGCCACGCTGCGGGCGAGGTGATGGACGAGGGGCCAGCCGAATCCGCCCTCGTATCCGCGCAGGTCCGGCGGGCGTTCGCGGGGCGGGACGGGGCTGGGATCCCGCACGCTGATGTGGAGCGTGCTGCGGTCGGCGGCGAAGTGCAGGGCCGTGGCGCCGCCCGCGTGCCGGAGCGCGTTCGTGACGAGCTCGGAGACGACGAGCACCACGTTTTCGGCGCTCTCCCTCGTGGGCCGGGGCGCCAGCGTGGAGAGGAACGCGCGGGCCGCGTCGCGGGCCTGGGCCGGCGTGGCCGGAACCGTGGTCCCTACGGCGGAGCCCGGCGGTGGACCGGTGGCGGCAGACGGGCGAGCCATGTTCGAGACCCCCAGAGGATTTGCCCGTGGATATGGATGTGGTGGGGCTTCTGCCCAGATTCGGCGCGGTCGAACGTGTGCGCGCCGGGGAGTCGCACGGCCCATGGATACCGGAACCGCGCGGCCCCCTCTTCAGCGCACGACCGCGCGTTCCACGAGGAGCCGTACCGCCGCCGCGATCGACTCGGCGTCGATCCCGGCCAGGTGCAGCTGCTCTTCGGGGCTCGCCGAGGCCGGCATGTGCTGGACGCCGAGGCGGACCAGGCGCGGCACCGGGCGGCCGTCCGCGAAGGCCTCGGCCACCGCGTCGCCGATCCCGCCCTGCACCCGGTGGTCCTCGACCGTGACGAGGCACCCCGTCGCCTCCGCCGCCTCCCGGAGGGTCTCCGCGTCGACCGGCTTCACCGAGTAAAGGTCGATGATCCGTATGTCGATGCCCTCCCGGTCCAGGAGCTCGGCCGCTCGCAGCGCCTCGTGGACCGTGACGCCCGCCGCGACGACCGTCACCCGGTCCCGGTCTGTGGAGCGGAGCACCTTGGAGCCGCCCGGCCGGAACTCCTCGCCGGGGCCGTAGATGACAGGGGTGCCGCCCCGGCTGGTGCGTAGATAGCGCACCCCGGTCAACTCGGCCATGGCTGCGACCAGTTGGGCGGTCTGGTTGGCTTCGCACGGGTAGAGGACGGTGCTGCCGTGCACGGCCCGGAACATCGCCAGGTCCTCCAGGCCCATCTGTGACGGGCCGTCCTGGCCGATCGCGACCCCGGCGTGCGAGCCGACGAGGTTGATGCCGGCCCGGCTCACGGCCGCCATCCGTACGAAGTCGTGCGCGCGGGTCAGGAAGGCCGCGAACGACGAGGCGAAGGGGATGTAGCCGCGGGCCTGGAGGCCCACCGCGGCCGCGACGAGCTGCTGCTCGGCGATGTAGCACTCGAAGTAGCGCTCGGGGTGGGCCTTGGCGAAGAACTCGGTCCGCGTGGAGTCGCCGACCTCGCCGTCGAGTGCCACCACGTCCTCGCGCGCCGAGCCGAGCGCGGCCAGCGCCTGCCCGTAGGCGTCGCGGGTGGCCACCGAGTCACCTGCTTCGAAGCGCGGCAGGTCCAGGTGTCCGCCGGCCGGCTGCCGCCGGGCCGGGGCCGCGGGCGGCGAGCAGACCTCGACGCGGACGAAGCGGGGGCCGCCGAGTTCGCCGATGGCGGCGTCCGCGTCCGGCAGCGGCTTGCCGTGCTGCCCTTCGCGGTCCTCGACCTGCGCGACGCCCCGGCCCTTGCGGGTGCGGGCGATGACGGCGGTGGGCTGCGAGCGCGTGGCCGACGCCTCGGCGAACGCCGCGTCCACCGCCTCGACGTCGTGCCCGTCGATCTCGATCGTGTGCCAGCCGAACGCGCCGAGGCGCCGGGCGTACGCGTCGAGGTCCCAGCCGTGCCGGGTCGGCCCGCGCTGGCCGAGCCGGTTGACGTCGATGATCAGCGTCAGGTTGTCCAGGTGCTCGTACCCCGCGTGCTCGGCGGCCTCCCAGACCGACCCCTCGGCCATCTCGCTGTCGCCGGACAGCACCCACACCCGGTACGGCGCGTGTTCGAGCCGCTTGCCCGCGAGCGCCATGCCGACCCCGACCGGCAGCCCGTGTCCGAGCGAGCCCGTCGCCACGTCCACCCAGGGCAGCCGCGGCGTGGGGTGTCCCTCCAGGCGGCTGTCGCGGCGGCGGAACGTCAGGAGTTCCTCGTCGTCGACGACGCCCGCCGCCCGGTACATCGCGTACAGCAGCGGCGAGGCGTGGCCCTTGGAGAGGATCAGCCGGTCGTTGCCGGGGTGGTCCGGATCGTCGAAGTCGTAGCGCAGATGGCGGGCGAGCAGAACCGCCGCCAGGTCCGCGGCCGACATCGAGGACGTCGGATGACCCGAGTCGGCCGCGGCGGCCGCGCGCACCGCGTCCACCCTCAACTGCTGGCCCAGATCGGCGAGTTCACGGGCGGCTTCGCGTCGCATGTCACTCCTTGCGCTCGACGGCCCGTCCGGCGGGCCGGTGGGGCATGGCCGGGATCAGCGGGCGGACGGTGCTGCCACCCGGGGGCGCCTCCGGCGGCCACGCGGGCCGGAGACCGCTCGTCGTGTCGTGTCGGGTATCCGCCGGGGCCGGGCCCAAACGGTCACGTACTGCGCCACCGGATCGATGTGCCGACGACCGGCCCGGCCTTTCGCCACGCCCGCGCCGGATCACCGCCGCGGTGGCTGCCGTCCAGGAGGATCGGACCGGCCGGGTTTCCGCCCGGCCCCCTGAATGACGTACGACCCGAGGAGTCGAGCGAGTGACGGTCTCCGTAGCCCTGTTCACGTCCGATCTGCGGTTGCACGACAATCCCGTGCTGTACTCCGCGGTGCGCGGGGCCGATCAGGTCGTCCCGCTGTTCGTGGACGACGACGGGGTGCGGGCGGCCGGGTTCGACGCCCCGAACCGGCGGGCGTTCCTGGCCGACTGTCTGGCCGACCTGGACGCCGGCCTGCGGGCGCGCGGCGGGCATCTGGTGGTGCGTAGCGGCGATGTGGTGGAGCAGGTCTGTGCGCTCGCGACGTCGGTGGGGGCCGACCGGGTGCACCTCGCGGGCGGCGTCAGCGGGTACGCCGCACGGCGCGAAGGGCGGCTGCGCGCGGAACTGGAGCGGACCGGCCGCACCCTGTCGGTGCACGACACGGTGGTGACCGCGCTGGCGCCCGGGGCCGTCACCCCGGCGGGCAGCGACCACTACGCGGTGTTCACGCCGTACTTCCGGCGCTGGGCCGAAGCCGGCGTACGGGATCGGGTGGCCGCGCCGCGAAAGGTCTCCGTGCCCGAGGTGGCGCCCGGCTCCCTGCCCCGGCGCGCCGACGTGGGCGGGGTGTCGCCCGGCGTCATGGAAGGAGGGGAAACGGCGGGCCGGCGACGGCTTCGGCGGTGGCTCGCCGGTGGCATCGCCGGGTACGAGGACGGACACGACGATCTGGCGGGCGACGCCACGTCCCGGCTCTCGCCCTTCCTCCACTTCGGCGCGCTGTCCGCCGCCGAACTCGTCCATCTGGCCCGGCACAAGGGCTCCCCGGGCGCGCAGGCTTTCGTCCGGCAGCTGGCCTGGCGGGACTTCCACCACCAGGTGCTCGCGGCCCGTCCGGAATCGGCGCACGAGGACTACCGGCCGCGCGGCGACCGGTGGCGCGACGACGAACGGGAGATCGCCGCCTGGCGCGAGGGGCGCACCGGCTATCCACTCGTGGACGCCGCGATGCGGCAGCTCACCCACGAAGGGTGGATGCACAACCGGGGCCGGATGCTGGTGGCGAGCTTTCTCACCAAGACCCTGTACGCGGACTGGCGGATCGGCGCCCGCCACTTCCTGGACCTGCTGGTCGACGGGGACGTCGCCAACAACCAGCTCAACTGGCAGTGGGTGGCCGGGACCGGCACGGACACCCGGCCCAACCGGGTCCTCAACCCGGTGGTCCAGGGCAAGCGCTTCGATCCGCACGGCAGCTACGTGAGCCGGTGGGTGCCCGAACTCGCGGGCCTGGAGCGGAAGTTCCTCCATGAACCCTGGAAGCTCAAGGCGGCGGACCGGGCCGGACTCGACTACCCGGACCCGGTCGTGGACCTCGCCGAGGGGCGCGCCCGCTTCGAGCGGGCGCGCGGCGCCTGAGCCCGGTCCGCCGGCCGCGACCGGCGGCCCTTGGCACGAGGCGCCTACGGACTCACCAGCGGTCGATGCCCATCGTCTTCGCCGCGCTGTGAATGGCGTTGTAGTGCGGGATCGACATGTCGGACTTCTTCTGCTTCGCCGGCAGGTTCCGGTCCGTGTGCCGGAACTCGTCGCGCGCGGCCGCGAGCAGGCTCGTGCCGTAGCTGACGGGCACGTCGTCCTTTCCGTGCACGGGATGCGACTTGGCCGCCGTCTGACTCCCGGCATTGGCCAGGATGCTCCGCGCCTGGTTGTACGCGGCAGGCTTGATCGTCTTCGGGTTGGCCGCCACCGGGTGGGCGCCGCTCACCGCGTGCGCACCGTCGGCGACGACGGCGGAGGCGGAGGCGGAGGCGGGCGCGACGACCGCGGCAAGCGCGCCGACCGCCAACGCGGCGGCCATACCCGTACGGACGATGAACTGCATACGATTCCTCGCTTACTGGATGAAAAGCGTGCTGAACCTTGCACCGGGAAGCCTGCCGCATGCGGGCAAACAGGGACGAGTGCCGCTGGCCGGATCCCGGTGGCCACTGCCTGGGCACGAGGAGGCACGTGAAGCTCCCGCACCTGATCGGACGCGGCGGGCGTCAAGGCGCCGCAAGGCAGCAGATCTGTCCGGATTCGACGTCCCGCGCGGCACGCATGCATGGGGCGGCGAGTCGGGGGCACTCGGATCCCAAGCCCCCTCAGGGCCAGGTACCCCCGGCCTGGCCCGGGCTCGCGGTCCCGCGCATCCACCCCTCTCCCGGATGTGCGGGACCGCTGTACGTCCACCCCATGAGTGCCCTCAGCGGCGGCGCGCAGAGGGCGTGGCGGCGGGGTCGCGGGCGGTGGCGTGCAGGTACTCAAGGGCGTCCAGCACGATGGTGCGCTCGTGCCAGGACAACCACGCGCCGGCCTGCCGGCCGGTCTGCTCCAGGGCCGCGAGCTGAGCCGGGTGCAGGTCCTGGATGGGGCGGTCCAGGTGGGCGGAGACCATGCCCACACAGGTCCCGTCGGAGGTGGCGAGGGGGATGCTGTGGCAGGCGCGGCTGCCCGCCTTGAGGATCGTCTCCCTCGCCTGCGGCGTGAAGACGGGGTCGGTGGCGACATCGCGCACCGTGGTCTGCGCGACGTCCGCGGCGGCCTGGGCGCAGGACGTTCCCCGGTCGCCGACGACGGCGAAGAAGTCGACGAATTCGGCGCTCAGGCCGGTGTGCTTCTCCATCCGCAGGACCCGCCCGGCGCGATCGGCGAGCTGGACGTTGCCCATGGACGCACTGGTGATGGCCAGCGCCTGCGTCAGGACGGCGCTCAGGACCTCGCTGTGATGGGCACGGTCGGCGCCGTCCATCCCCAGCGTGTCCAGCGGCGGGGCGCCGTGCCGGGTGCGGCCCGGGAACCACAGACTCTGGTCCGTGTCCGGCCGGGGCACGGCGATCACGGCCTCGGCCACGGCACGGAGTTTGATGTTGAAGCGCTGCGAAGCCTGCTGCATCAACGCGAACGCCACCTCGGCCCCGCGCAGCCGGTATCGCTCCGTCAGCAGCCCCTGAGCCTGGGCGATCAGCGGCCGCGACCGCACCTGCGCGCGCAGATCCCGGATCTCCCGGCGGAGCCGCTCCGCCTCCTCCGCCGTACCGTCCGCTTCCGTCCCGGTTCCGCCGAGCACATCGGTCATTCGCGCCTGCTCCCGCACTCGCCGTCCCACGACTCGGCCCCAGGTCGTGCAGGCGAGCCGCATCACCATAATCCCCACACAACAGGCCGACAGAATAAGCCCGTTCACCTCACCCGGCCGACCTGGGAGCAGCAGGTGACGGGCGTCCGGCAGCCCGGCCGAAGTCGGTGGTCAACCAGTGCTCGATGGACTCATCGGGGAATGCGTGGGGCCGATGGGCGCCCGGCACCGGTGAGATGTCGCTGATCCGGTCGAGCCGGAAGAGGCGCCAGTCGTCCCGGTCGATATCGAAGGCCACGAGGTACCACTGCCCGGCGCGCAGGCAGTGGCGGTACGGCTCGACCAGCCGGGTCGACGGCCTGCCGTGCTGGGCGGCGTAGCGGAACCGGAGCCGGCCGTCCGCCGCCACCGCGTCCGCGATCACCCCGACGGTTGCCGCCGCCACGCCGGCGCCGGGCTGCCCCAGCACCTCGGTGGCGAGATCGGTGGCCGCGGCGCGCCGGCGCAGCGGGCGGGGCAGGATCTGGTCGAGCTTGAGCAGCGCACCCGATGCGACCGCGTCGTCGGGGAGCCAGGCGCGGATCAGGTGCAGCCCGGCGACCAGCGCGGTGATCTCGTCGGCACTGAACAGCAGCGGCGGCACCTTGACTCCGGGGCTCAGCCGATAGGCGCTGCCCGGCCCCGGGCGGGCCTCGACGGTGTACCCGAGCCGCCGGAGCCGCTGGGCGTCACGCCGTACGGTACGGATGCTCGCGCCGAGCCGCTCGGCCAGGTGGGCGGCCGTCCACTCGCCCCCGGATTGCAGCAGGGTCAGCATCGTCAGGGTCCTGAGCGTCGGGTCGAGATCCATGGGGTCAGCCTTCCCCCTTCCGGGAGAGGAGGACAGCTTCGGGCCGCCTCTGCTCCTAGCCTGATCCCGAACGGAGCCGCCGAAGGAGAGGAAGCCATGCGCATCGCCGTCACGACGCCGACCGGCAACGTGGGCCACCACGTCGTCGCCACACTGATCCGCGCCGGGATCCGCCCACGTGTCCTGTCGCGCCACCCCGGCCGGCTGGCTCCCGAGGTCCGGCACCACGTGGATGCGGTGCGGGCCGACCAGTACGACGCCGAATCGGTGGTGGCCGCCACCGACGGCATCGACGCCCTGTACTGGGTGAACCCGACCAGCGACAGCGAGGACCCTCTCGCCGACTGCGCCCGCGCCACGGGCAGTGTGGTCCGCGCCGTCACCGAGAACCGGATCTGCCGGGTCGTCTTCCAGAGCAGTATCGGAGCGGAGAAACGTCACGGTGCCGGGGAGATCGACGGCCTGGCACACACCGAGACGGCTCTGGACGACTTGGACATCGACGTCACCCACCTGCGCTGCGGCTATTTCTTCACCAACCTCGAACCCCAACTCCCCGCGCTACGAGCAGGAGTTGTCCAGGTGATCCTCCCGCTGGACCAGCCCATGGCCTGGGTGGCCCCCCGCGACATCGCCGAGGTGGCCGCCACCCGCCTCCTGTCCCCCGACTGGTCCGGACGCCACGTCCAGGCGGTCCATGGCCCCGCCGACCTGTCGTGGCATCAGGTGGCCGACATCCTCACCGCTGCCACCGGCCGGAAGATCAGTGTCGAGCAGATCACGGACGACGCCATGCGCACACAGCTCCACCAGGCCGCGCTGTCCGACGCGACGGTCGAAGCGATGCTCGGAATGTCGACCGGCCTGCGCGAAAACTTCACCCCCGAACAGAGCCGCACCATCCGGACGACCACCCCCACCACCCTCGCGGCATGGGCCTACGACCATCTCCGGCCGCAGCTGGCCGACGCGCCGTGAACGACCGGGAACCGGAGAGCCGCCGCGCATCGCGCAGAGGGCCCCGCCCGCCCCTCCTCAGTAGATGACGACAGACACCCCGCACAGGCCGAGCCCGTGCTTCCCGGCATGCCGCCACATCCGCAGCGGCCCGTCCAGGACGCTTTCCTCGTCGTCGCCGTAGTACAGCCAGTCCTGGCCCTCCGCCGAGGCACGCCCCTCCGGGCTGAAACTCAGCGCCCGTTCGACAGCGGGCATGGTCTCGCGCACCTCGGCGGAGGTGAGCAGGAAGTTCCCGCACCAGCCCGGTAACCCAGCGCTTCCGCCTCGCTCGCTCCGGACCGGCCGAACGGGCTCCGCCAGGTCCGGAAGTCCGGCAGTGACTCCCGCCGCCAGCGATCCCAGCGCTCCCGCGCGAACGGCTCACCTGGCCCAAGAACGACCCGAACCCCCTGGTCACGCGCCTCCTCGCCCTGCTCGACGACGGCTCGCCTGGCAGGTCCAAGGAGCGCTAGCGGGGGTGGTCTTCCCCGTCGACGGCCGGGACCAGGTGGTCCAGGGCCGCGATCCGGATCGCCGGTCCGGCGTCGGGGGCGTACCGCCCGAGCTGTCGGACACAGGCGTCCCATGCCGCGCTGGAGAGCAGGTCGCGGGAGGCGGCGAACAGGCGGTACAGGGCGGGGCCATGACGGTCGGCGAGTTCGGCGTTGTGCGTGAGCACGTCGAGTTCGTTCGCGGCCGTCACTTCGACGAAGGCGCGTACATCCGGCTCCGAGGGGGTGTGGTCCCGGCCGGTGAGGCGGTCGCGGAACAGCACCGGGCGTCCGCTCCCGAGTCGCGGGTACACGACGCCGCGGTCGCAGCTCGCGTACAGGTGGACCAATGCCTCGGCCCGTTCGCCGATCAGCTCGACGAGGAGGGCCCGCTCGGCGGTGTCCGCCAGGGCCTGGCCGAATCCGTCGGTTCCGTACACCGCGTGGCACAGCCCCGCGGCCCGCAGGTCCGGATCGGCGCCCCACTCGCCGAGGAGGCGGGCGACACGGAGCAGGTGTTCCAGGAGGGTTCCGCCTGGGTGGTACATCTCGGCGGCGCCCCGGGCGCGCAGGAACTCCTCGACGGCGGGCCACGCCTCGTCCGGAGCATCGTCCGGCCGCATCAGGCCTCCCGGTTCGACTGTCGAGCCACCTCTGCGACCAGCCGGGCCGTGGCCGGGGTCCCGATCCCATGGACGGCCCCGGCGCGGAGGACCGCCCCGCCGATGGCGTCGAGTTCGAGCGGGCGCCCTGCCTCCGCGTCGCGCTGCATCGAGGACTTCATCGCGTGCGGCGCCCGGTCGAAGAACGAGAGCACGGTGTCGGTCGTCACCGGTGTGCCCGCAGCCTGCGCCACGGCGGTGATTTCGTCCAGCACCGCGAGCAGTTCCGGGCGCCGGTCGGTGCGGACGGTTCCGACATCGGTCCGGTGCCGGGTGGTCAGGAGGGCGAACGGGGCGAGGAAGGCGAGTTTGTCCCAGAGCATCGCGGTCTCGTCGGTCCGCAGTGTCACACCGAGGCCGGCGTGCCGCAGCCGGTCCGCGAACTCGTCGAGCGGCGCGGCCAGTTCGAGGTGGGCGAAGGGGCTCGTATGACTGATGCGCCCTGGTGCGGTGCGGGTGGCCTCGACCTTGATCGTGCCTGCGACCACCTTGGCCGAGGGGTAGCGCTCGCGCAGCACCGCGACGTGATCGAGCCCGTTGAGCAGCGGGACCACGAGCGCATCGCCGAGGACCGCGGCCGGTACGCGGTCGAGTGCCTGGTCCAGCGCGGTCTGCTTGACCGTCACGACGACGGCGTCCACCGGCTCTCTCAGCTCGGTGTCGGCCTTCACCTCCGCCGTGAAGTTCCCGTACTGGGCGCTCTCGATGCGCAGACCCTCCCGGTTCAGGGTGGCGGCGGTCTCCTCGCCCGCGATGCAGATGACGCGGTGTCCGGCACGGGCGAGCAGCCCGCCGATCAGACCTCCGACGCCGCCCGGTCCGAGGATGGCCACCGTCAGGTTGGTTGTGGTCACGTGCGCTCCTGTCGTACTTGAGGGACCTGTGCGGACGGACCGCGGTGCTCTGCCGGTCGGTGTGCGAGCCGCAATCCGGTCCCGCCGGGATGCGGACACAGGCCATGAGGCGGGTCGACACCCGCCCGCCGTTCACCGCGTCCGGATCGGGTGAAGCGGCGGGCGGGTTGCCGCCCTGGGCCCTGCATCGAGGATCATGCATCCCGGAAACCCAAGTCAATCCACGGGTTTGCTGGCAAATACCCAAGCGATAGCTTGGGTTGCCGTGACTCTTGACGATCTTCGTGTCTTCACCGCGGTCTGCCGGGCCGGCTCCCTGAGCGCGGCCGCCCGCGACATGTCCTGTACGCAGTCCGCGGTCAGCCAGCATGTGAAGCGGCTGGAACGGGAGCTGGGCCTGAGCCTGCTCGAACGGCACACGCGCGGGGTGGTGGCGACGCCGGCCGGGCGCATGCTGAACGCGGCGGTCACCGAAGGCCTGGGGTGCATCGACCAAGCGCTGCGCCGAATAGAGGAAGTGGCGCGCGCGGAAGGCGGCTCGGTCCGGGTCACCACGGGAGCCACGACCGTACGGCACTTCATGGCGGCGGCCGTCGTCGATTTCCGGCGGCGCTTTCCCCGGGCCAGCCTCGAATTCCAGACCGAAACCTCCAGCCGCGGCTGCTTCGACGCGCTCGCCGCGGGCGGCGTCGACCTCGCATGGATCACCCTGAGGCCCGCGACGCGCGCCATCGAGCAGCATCCCGTCGTCGAGATTCCCTGGTCGCTGGCCGTCTCGGCCACTGATCCGCTGGCGGCCAAGGCCTCCCTGGAACCGGCCGACCTCCAGGACGCCCGGCTCATCGGACTTCCCGAGAACTCGACGTCCCGCCTCCAACTCAGCGCCTGGCTCGCGGAGTCCGGGGTCCGGCCGGTGTTCGACACCAGCGTCACGGACTGGGACACCGCGATCCTGCTGGCCGAGCTGGGCCTGGGCCATGCCGTCGTCCCGGCCCTGCCCGCCTGGAGCGGCCCCGGCCACCCCGACCTGCGGCTGATCCCGATCCCCGCGCTCCCGGCGCTCACGGCGGGCTGGGCCGTACGTCACTGGGACGACCTCTCCCCGCTGGCCCTCGCGTTCGCCGAGCTGGTCGCACACCGTTGCGGCGCGCAGACCGTCCTTCCATAGCCGCCGGTTGAGGGCAGATACGTTGTCAGGAGTCGCCGCTGCCACGGACGCGGGGCCGGTCGCGGACAGCGTCCAGGACCGGCCGAGGTCCGCGGCGTCGATCCGGGCGACGGCGATGTTGCCGGACACGGATTCGCGCTCAACGGGCGGCCTCCGCGGGCGGCAGGTGACCGGTACTCAGCGCGCAGTGGCGTTCAGCACGTACTCGCGCGAGGCGTGGACTTCGGCGCGCAGGGTGGGCAGGTCGACGTCGAGCACCTGGCCGTTCCACTTGCGGGGTTCGCCGTTGATGAGTACGGCACTGATGTTGCGGGCGTCGGAGCCCAGCACGACCGTGCCGATCGGATCGTTGAGCGGCATGTTGTTGAGGTCCTCGGCGTGGATGACCAGGAGATCGGCCTTCTTGCCCGGGGTGAGGGAGCCGGTCGTCCGCAGGCCGTTGGTACGGGCGCCCTGGAGCGTGGCGAAGTCGAGGACGTCGTGGGTGGTGATGCGTTCCGGCTCCCGCTCGGTGCCGAAGACTGCGTTGGCCGCGCGCATCCGCTGGATGGTGTGCAGGGCTCTCATCTGCGTGAACATGTCGCCGGCCAGGGCCACTTCGACGTCGATGCTCAGGCCGGGACGGACTCCGGCCGACAGGGCTTCGTCGATCGCGGGGATCGCGGTCTCCAGGCCGATCTGCGCGTCCGAGGTCGGCGCGAGCGCGATGGTCGTGCCGGTCTCCCCTATCGCCCGCCACGCCTCGGGGGTGAGACCTGTCGCGTGGATGAGGGTGAGGCCGGGGCCGAGGAGACCGTCCTCGGCCCAGCCGAGAATGGCTTGCGAGGAGGCGGCACCGAACACGGCGTCCACACTCACACCAATACCCAACTCCCTTGCCGAGCGGGCGAGTTCGGGCCCGTAGGCCAGAGCGGGGCCGGCGACCTCGGCGGTGCCGAGCGCGGCCAGCCGCAACGTCAGCAGTTGGTCGTCACTGCTGAAGTACGTGGACCTGAGCCGGGCCAGATCGCCGGGCCACTGCTTGTCCCAGTCGCCGAAGTGCGGGGCCATGGAGGCGTGGACGCCCCGGATGCCGGTGTCGATCAGGGCCTGCACGGCGGCGTCGGAGTGCTCGGGTGTGCGGGAGTTGTGGGAGAAGTCGAGCATGCAGGTGATCCCGCCGTCGATCGCGGTCAGTGCCGCTAGTCGGGTCCCGACGTACATGTCGTGGGGCCGGTAGACGGTGGCGTAACCGGCCAGGGTGGACATGACATAGGCGCCGAGGTCGTCGACGTCCGGCATGATCCGCCGCAGCTGGGACTGCCAGGCATGGCGGTGGGTGTCGACGAAGCCGGGCGTCAGGATGCTGCCGCCCGCGTCGACGACCACCGCGCCGTCCCGGCTCAGGTCCGGTCCCACGGTGGCGATCGTGTCGCCCTCGACGAGCAGATCGGCCTTGTTCAGGACACCGAGTCCGGGATCCATGGTGACGATGGTCGCGCCGGTGAAGAGGATGCGTCGGCCCGGGTCGCCGGACTGCCGCTGGAGCTGGTCGAGGACGGCGGCACCGGTGGTGTCGGCGGTGGTCATGGGGAGGGAGGTCCTGTCCGTGATGCGGGGGCGGTGAGCCCGTGTGGGGGGGGCTCACCTGACTCCCCCAGCTTCGGGCCGCCCTCGGCCGGCAACCAGGCCGCGGTCCGCCGGGGTGCGGCACACCCAGGCACATCCCTGGCCCCCGGGAGTCGCGAGCCGGCCTGCCCCACACCGGGTTGGAAGGCTCCGGCCGCCCGGCGACACGGGCCTCGGCCGCGTCGGGGGCGACGGGTGCGCCCCCGCCGGGTCAGCTGTCCAGGCGATGCTTGCCGAGCCGGGCGACCATCTCCGGGTCGCGGTGGTCGAAGAACAGCGTCGCTCCGGTGTCGAGCGCGGCGATCCGGGCCATCTGGTCGTCGCCGAGTTCAAAGTCGAAGACGTCGAAGTTCTGCGCCATCCGGCCGGGGTCCACCGACTTCGGGATCGTGACGATGCCGCACTGGATCAGCCAGCGGAGTACGACCTGGGCGGCGGACTTGTCGTGCGCTGAACCGATCTCGCTGAGGACGGGGTGGGTGAACAGGTTGTTCCTGCCTTCGGCGAATCCGCCCCAGGACTGGTGCTGGACTCCGTGCTCGCGCATGAGAGCGTGGTCGGCGGTGCGCTGGAAGAACGGGTGGGTCTCGATCTGGTTGACCGCTGGGGTGACCTCGTTGTTGAGCATCAGGTCCAGGAGACGGTCGGGATAGAAGTTGGCGACGCCGATCGCCTTGGCCAGGCCCTCGCGGTTGACGGCCTCCATGGCCCGCCACTGGCCGTAGACGTCGCCGAACGGCTGGTGCATCAGGTACAGGTCGACGTGGTCCAGGCCCAATTTCGTCAGAGACGTGTCGAAGGCGCGGCGGGCGTTGTCCTGGGCGGGGGCATCCTGGACCCACAGCTTGGTGGTGACGAACAGTTCCTCACGCGGGATGCCACTGCTCTTGATGGCACGGCCGACGGCCTCCTCGTTGCCGTAGGCGGCCGCGGTGTCGAGCAGCCGGTAGCCGACGGCCAGGGCATCGGTGACGGCCTGCTCGGTCCGCTCCGGCGGGATCTGGTAGACACCGAAGCCGAGGATCGGCATCTCGACGCCGTTGTTGAGGGTGACGCTCTGCATGGGTTCGTCCTTGTCACTCGGTGTACGGGGTCGTCGGGCGGTCGTAAGCGTTCAGCGGCGGAAAAGCGAGCCGCCCAGGCCCGGTCGGGCAGCCGGCGGGCGACCGGCCGCACGGGCCTCCGGACGACGCAGCTCGATGTACCGCTCGACGTACCGCATCCGCTCGCTCCGCGCCGTCGGCTTCTCCCATGATGTCCACCCTGGACGCAACCTCGTCCTCGACTGTCGCGGCACGCGGTGGGAGACGCGCGTTTCCCCCTCCGCGGTCAGGGCGGGAAGCTCGGGGGAGGCGGGAGAGAAGCGGGACTACCACCAATATGCCGGGTATTCGGGGGCATTGCGCCGGATGCGGGAGGCCGCGTACTCGCCGAGCACCAGCAGCACGCAGGCGCCCACCAGCAGGGGTACGAAGCGCTGCGGGGCAGGGTGTTGCAGCACCACGACGACAGGGGTCGCGCAGGCCGGGGAATGGGGAGCGCGGGCGAGAAGGGTGAGCGCGACGGTCGCCGCGCCGGCCAGGGCAGTGGCCCAGGGCGAACTGCCGACCGTGGCGAGGACCGCGTAGCCGGTCGCGGCCCCCAGCAGATGGCCCAGGATGACATTGCGCGGCTGGGACAGGGGCAGGGTGGGCGCACCGTGCACCACAGCGGCACTGGCCGCCAGGGGCGGTATCAGGACCGGTTCGTGTATGACCGTACCGATGGCCACGAGCGCCGGCAGGACGGTGGCCGCGGCACTCACCGTGTAAAACGCGGCACCGGCCGGCGGCCGTGACGGAGCCCGCCCGGCCAGCCGGACTCTGCCCGCCGGCACGGCGCGGACGGCAGGGGCGCGGTCGGCATCCGGCCGGGCACCCGGGGCGGATCGAGGCATGGGCGTGATCTCTACAGCGGGCGGCGCAGGGCCGCGCAGGTCGACAGGGGGCAGGAACGGTCGACACTGCGCGGGGCAGGTTCTGCGGTCGGCAGAGAACGTGGCCTTGCGCCGGCCCGGTGGGACCGGCACAGTCCGCCACACCTGCTAACCAACCACCACGCACGCCCTCACGGAGCACCGCCTCTACAGACCCTCGTCAAGGGCCAGGAAGTCGCGCCGCCGGGGCAGGTGACTCACAGGTCGAGGAGCTGCAAGGCTCTCAAGGATCCGTGAGCAACCATCACCCCACCCGGCAGCGCGTTCCGGTTCAGCTGGGCGCGGGATGGACGCACCCGCGTCAGCGGTAGTCCTCAGGGTGGCCCTGCATCCATGTGTTGATCTTCTCGCGCGTGGCGATCAACGATGTCTGATGCTTCTTCAGGTTGGCGAAGGAGCGGTCCCCGCCGAGCTCGGCGTCGAGCTTCTTCACCAGGGCAATCGGCTCGGGGAAGTGGCCGGGTCCCTTCGGGTCCGCCTTCATGGCTCGGTCCACGCCGTGCAGTTCGTCGTAGACCCGGCCCAGGAAGTAGGCGCAGTTGCCGGGGGTGCACGAGTCGCCCAGGGTCGCCTGGAGGCCGGCGAATGCGTCGCGGACCTTCTCGGCCGATGGCGTACTGGGAGCCGAGGGGGGTGAGGAGACGGTGAGGCCCTCGCCCGCCACCGATGGCGAGGCCGACGCACTCGCCGACGCGGGCGTCCGCTCTCCGGCCCCCGTGGCCGGAGACGCGTCGCAAGAGGCACTGAGTGCGGCCAAGGCCACGGCGACAACGGCCGCGCCCCGCGCTGAGGACTTGAACATGTCGATTTCCCCCGTGATCGTGAGTCAGCCGACCCTACATAGCCCGTTGGCAGGCACACGTGTGAGCCTCCCATCTGGAATCCTTGAGAACCTGACCTGCGCGCGCCTGGGCGGACCGCGGTCAGGAACCCCCTGAGACGGGTTCGGCACCGGAATGACGTTGCCCGCCGCGTTGCACCGTACGGCCCAGATTCCCGGCGCGCCTGCCTCGTGGACCCGTACGTCCACGGCCGGTGGCTGTTTGGCACCGGACACTTCGGCGTTGGCGGCAGTGCAGACGAGCTGGGTGACGTCCAGGCCGCCGCGGTTCATCTCGCCACCGGGATCGGAAGGCAGAGGTCCACCGCCCCGGACTCCGCCGTCGCGTTCGGGCGGCCGGGCCTGCGGCGTCCCTGCGGTGCCGACCGCCGACGCCGCATCCCCGCGAAGGCGAGAGGACCGACGTCACCACATCCGGCTGCGGGCTCAGGCGGACTCGCCGGCCCGACGGCGGTCGGCGGCAACCACAAGCCCGCCGACGACCGCCAGAGCCATCAAAGCGGCGGCGAAAAGAGTGACTCCCCGCGCCAGCCCGACCGCGTCGCTGAGGTAGCCCGCCGACACCGGCAGCACACCGGCGAGTACGTAACCGCCAACGTTGAGCGCCGCGTTGGCCTCGGCGAGGCGCTGCGGCGGAACACTGGAATTGAGCAGGGACAGCCCACCCAACTGCCCCATGCCCTGGCCCGCACCGGCCAGCAGCGCGGAGGCGATGAGCACCGGGACCGACGAGGTGTGCACCGCTACGACGAGGGTGACCATGCTGAGCGTGGTACTCGCGGCTCCGGCGGCCAGGATGGTGCGCCGGGACAATTTCTGGACCGCGAACTGCACACCGGTGGCCGCGAGGAACATGGCGAAGGCCATCGCCCCGGCCACCACCCGGCTGGTGGTTCCGAGCAGGCCGGACAGCAAGGACGGCCCGAGCGACAGCACGAAGGAGGTCGCCGTGATTCCAGGGGCGAACACCGCGATTCCCAGCGCGAGTTGGCTGCCGCTGCCCTGCGGAACCCCGGGAATGCGCACCCAACTGCCCCGGGAAGCCGTATCCGGACTGCGCACGGGCATCCGCACGACGGCAACGACAGCGGTGAGCAGCGACACCGCCTCGACTACGAACACGGTGACGGTGGGGGCGGGCAGCGCCTCGGACAGCACCCCGGCCAGGAGCGGCCCGAGCCCTGCGCCGAAGACCATGGCGCAGGAGGCCAGCAGAGCGGCGCGGCGCTTGCGTTCCTGGCCCGCTACATCGGTGACGGCCGCCATCCCCGCCGAGACGACGGCCCCGACGGCGATGCCGGTGAAGAGCCGGGCCACCACCAGCGCGGCCACTGACGAGGCAGTAGCGAAGATCGCGCACGCCGCCAGCGCGAGAGCGAGCGCCGGCAGGAGCACGGGCTTGCGGCCGAGCCGGTCGGAGACCACCCCCGAGACCAGCAGGGACCCGAGCAGGCCGACGATGTAGAACGCGAAGATCACCGTCAGGGTGCCCTTCGAGAACCCGATGTCACGCTGCCACAGCACGTACAGCGGTGTCGCCGCGTTGGACAGGACGAACACGGCGGTGACGGGCCAGGCGGCCACCCAGATCCACCATGCGGGGGCAGCAACCGGTCCGCCCCGCCCATGCGGCGCGGTGGCGCGCCGGTTCTCAACCACCGCACCCCCAGACGCTGTTCGACTTTCCGACATGGTCGTCCCCTCCACCGAATCCAGTACGAGATAAGTCGAAGTTAGCATGCAGTACGATGCAACTCGTACAAAGGATTCGGACCTACGAGGAGGGGCCCATGCCAGCGACGGCACGCAGAGCGGCCGCCATCAAGACCCCCGCCGAACCCGAGGAGCTCCCCCGGCCGCTCCCCGAACCGTCCATCGACGACCTGCGTCTGGAAACCGTGCTCGGGGCACTCAGCGACCCCCTGCGCCTGACCATCGTGCGCAAGCTGCTCCTGGAGTCGGAGCAGTTCGACCACCCCTGCGGCTGGTTCGGTCTCGACCGCCCGAAGTCCTCCCTCACCCACCACTTCAAGGCCCTGCGCGAGGCGGGCGTCACCAGACAGCGCCAGTACGGCCTCGAACGCCGCAGCCAGGTACGCGTCGACGACCTCAACGAGCGGTTCCCTGGGCTTCTCAATCTGGTGGCGGCGTGGCTGCCCGAGGAGCAATAGGGCGGGCCCGCACGGAAGTTGACCGATGGGTCCGGGCCGGCGACAGGAGCGCGGGCTTCGGGGCGGGGCGACCCGAGTTCAGCCACGCAGCACGGACGGCGCCTGGGGGGAGGGGAGTCGGGGATTGCCCGCACTGTCCAAGGGGGTGCCTGCCGGGTAGCGGGCGCAGTCTGCCGATGCGGCTACCTGGAGGCGGTTCCCGGGATAGCTCTCGATGGTGACCCTGTCGGAGCCGCCCGGCGCCTTGAGCCGCATCTCGAGCAGGGAGGGGGTTCGACGGTATTCGGTGACCGTCCAGCCTCGTCCGGTGAGGGCGGCACGGACCCGCTCCAGAGCGGGAACCGCCTCGTCCAGGGACACTCCCTTCAACGCCCAGTCATTGTGTACGTCCACCACTTGCGGCTCGCTCGTAGGGGTGTCCCTGAGGTTGTCGAAGAAGTGCCGCAGGCCCACCGGGTGGCAGTCGTAGCCGCCGGCGTCCATGCCGCCCGGCCAGTCGCGATCAAGCGTGGCATGCGACAGGCCGAGCTCGTCGTAGACGGCCTGGGTGCGCTCGTCCAGCCGCTGAGCTGTGGCAGCCGGCACCGCGACGGGATACGGCGTGCCGTTCCACACGCCGCTGAACCACTGGGCCGCGAAAACCGCGCCCGCCACCGTCCCGGCCACGGCCGAGCCCAGGCCGGCGTACATGGTGGCCTTGCGGCGGACGGTGCTGAGGGGTTGCTGTGTCATACCCGCATCGTTGCCCGTGCCGCGGGTGGGGTCCTGAGTAGACCTACTCAGTCGGCCTGCGGACACGCACCTATCTTCGGCCGACGCCCCTGCGGCCTTCCCGGGGGCGTTCCCGCACAGCACGACGGGGCCGCGGCTCAAGTTTGACGAGGGGCTGCGCGGCACCACGCCGGTCAGTTCCTCACCACCGCATCGCAGAGGCGTATGGCCGGGCGGCCCAGCATCCGTGTCGGCACCAGGTATTGACGCGTCGTCAGCGTGTGCAGAGGCGGGCCATGAGTGGAAGCGTGACTGGGCGACGAGGTGACCCTGATCCGGCACCCGGAGTGGCCACCGAGCCCATGCGGGACGACTCCTGAGGGCCCGGCATCGTCAGCCCGTGCCGCTCTCCGACATGCCGTGGCCCACCAGCGCCCGCTGCACCTGACGTCGTCCCGTCTGGGCCGAGAGTACGTAGAGCAGCGCCAGGCTGATCAGCCAGCCCGCCACTGCGGAGAACTGGTTGATCATGAACTTGAACGCCTGGCCCAGGAGCAGGTCCACGAGGAGCGCGGCGCGCAGGGTGCGCAGCGCGGCGTTCCGGTCGCGGCGCAGCAGGGCCGTGCCGCGTAGGGAGAGTACGAGGGAGGCCAGTGAGCAGGCGAGTGCTCCCGCGATCGCGGTCCACTGGGTCTCGTCGGCGAGGCTGCCCGTGAGGCCGTCGGCGGCGATGGCGATCAGCAGGAGTGCCGCCTGAAGTGTCGCGCCCCATGCGGCGATGCGGACGGACCTCCGGTTGCCTGACACCCGGGCCGTCACGTAGGTGCGTACGCGCTGCGCCGCGTGGTGGTGTGGGCGGAGGCCCCGGACCGGGCGCTCGGGGACCACTTCGAGCAGGGCCGCCAGGGCCGCGTCGAGCTCGGTGGCCGGCGTGCCGGTGTCGCGCAGACGGCGCAGTGCCTCGTCCCGTTCCTGCGGGGTGAGGCCTCGGAGGACGCCGTGGAGCGCGGTGTCGGCGGCGGCAGCCGACCGGATCGCGTCAGGGGCCGCCTCCCTGTCACTACGCCCGCGCCGCGTGACCCACCAGGCGAGGCCGGTCAGCGCGACGAACGTCAGGTAGATGATCCCGGCGGCGGGCCGGTAGAAGTAGCCGTCGACGGAGACCAGTTTGCCCACCTCGTCGATGAACAGGCCGAAGCCGACGCCGCCGATCACCGCTCCGCGCTGCCGGGAGGCGACTCCGGTGAAGACGAGCATCACCAGCAGCCCCGCCAGCATCAGCAGCCCGCCCCACAGCATGTGCGCGATGTGCAGCCCTCCCTTCCCCGCTCCTCCCCCGAGCTTCGGGTAGTCGGCGAGCGAGAGGAACGCACGGGTCACCAGGACGGTGAGGACACCGACGAGAACGAAGAGCCGAAGGTGCGCCGCGGCGCTCGCGGTACGCAGGAATCCGTTGGTCACAGGCGTACGGGACATGCCCCCAGCCTCACCCACGCACCCCGCCCGCTCCATGGTGCCAGCACCCCGTCGCCCCCACGGGCTGGCCCCCGTCGGGAGGGGTGTGGCCAAGTACCCAGGTGGCGGATCCACGTAAGGGGCACCCTCCCTCCGACGAGCCCCGGAGGCCCAGCCCCGCCGGAGGTCTCTGCACGCCTGACGGGGAATCCTCGCAGCCGTACCAAGGGACCCCCGCATTCCTGCCGCTCCTCGGCCCCCAGTAGCTTCTTGACCCTCACACCGTGTCAGGTGGTCAGCTCGGAGACATCATGTTCACCATCGGAGACTTCGCCCGGCACGGCCGCGTATCGGTCCGGATGCTGCGTCACTACGACGCGACCGGTCTGCTGCACCCGGCCCACGTCGACCCCGCCAGCGGCTACCGCTACTACACCGCCGCCCAACTCGCCCGCCTCAACCGCATCATCGCGCTCAAGGATCTCGGATTCACCCTCCAGCAGGTCCAGGACATCGTGGACGAGAAGGTCGGCGCCGAGGAACTGCGCGGCATGCTGCGGCTGCGGCGGGCCGAACTGGAGACCGCCATGGCTGCCGCATCAGCACGGCTGGTCCAGGTCGAGGCGAGGCTCCGAGCGATCGAGAGCGAGGGGCACATGCCCACCAACGACGTCGTCATCAAGAGCGTCCCCAGTATCCGCGTCGCGGAACTGACCGCAATCGCCGCGAGTTTCGAGCCCGAGGACATCGGCCCCGTGATCGGACCGCTGTACGGCGAGCTGTTCCAGCTCCTGGAGTCGGCGGGTATCAACCCGACCGGCCCCGGTGTCGCCTACCACGAGGATGCCCCGGAAGGCGGCGGCAGGATCCGCGTCCACGCCGCCGTCCAGGTCTCCGCCGCTCTCCAGGACGGCGCCTTCCGCGTCCTCGACCTCCCGTCCCTCGACCAGGCGGCGACCATCGTGCACCACGGCTCGATGGACACCGTGCTCCCCACCGCCCAGACCCTGGCCCGCTGGATCGACGCCAACGGCTACCGGTCGACCGGATATCCCCGCGAGATCAATCTGGAGTGCCCCGAGAACCACGACGACTGGGTCACGGAACTACAGGCTCCGGTGACCCGGGGCTGATCGACCCCACCCCGGCCTGACGCCCCGTCAGCAGCCCCGGCGTCGCAGCTGTGCCAGGAAGGCACACCGGCCCGGCCCCGGATCACTTGATCCGGGGCCGGGCCGGCGCAGAGGCTCGCCGGTCAGCTGGCCGCTGCCTCGAACATGCCGACCTCGTACGAGCCGCCCCGCTGGTGCACGATCACCGCCATCCGGTTGGCCGCGTTGATCAGGGCGACCAGCGAGACCAGCGCCGCGATCTGGTCGTCGTCGTAGTGCTTGCGCACCTGGGCCCACGTCTCGTCGGACACGCCCACCTGGGCGTCGGCGAGGCGGGTGCCCTCTTCGGTGAGCGCCAGCGCCGCCTGCTCGGCCTCGGTGAACACGGTGGACTCGCGCCATCCCGCGACCAGGTGAAGCCGGACCGCGCTTTCACCGGCGGCCGCCGCTTCCTTGGTGTGCGCGTCCATGCACCAGCCACAGCCGTTGATCTGGCTGGCGCGCAGCGACACCAGCTCCTGCGTGGACCTCGGCAGCGACGACTGGTGAATCACCATGCCTGCGTTGGCGAACCGCTTGCCGAACTTCGCGCCGGTCTCGTTCTCGAACATATTGAATCGGGCGTCCATCGCTTCGTCCTCACTCGTGAAATCGTGAACTGGTTGGACCGGTGGGGCGGTTGGGGTGGTTGGCCCAAGGCCCCGCAGCACCGCACCGGGACACACAAGAGATGCCGGCCACCCGTGCCCTGTGACGGCCCACCGATGTGACGTGAGCCACGCCCCGCGCATGTCACAAAGCCGCCGCCACCGGCACCCTGTGGGCGTGGCACGGACGAGGACACGTACGAAGACGGACAGGCAGGAGCGGACAGCGATGAGCGACCACAGCGGACACAGCGGGCACGCCGAGGGGAGCGCCGGGGAACTCGGTGGCGGGCAGGCCGGTCCCGCCACCGCCGCGTTCATCACCCACCGCAACCTCCTGTTCACCGTCGCCTACGAGATGCTCGGCTCGGCCGCCGACGCGGAGGACGTCCTCCAGGAGACCTGGCTGCGGTGGGCCGGTGTCGACCTCGGGACGGTGCGGGATCAGCGTGCCTACCTGGTCCGGATCACCACACGTCAAGCGCTGATGCGGCTGCGTGCGCTCGGCCGTCGCAGGGAGTCCTATGTCGGCTCCTGGCTGCCCGAGCCGCTGCTCACCGCCCCGGACGTGGCCGAGGACGTCGAGCTCGCCGACAGCGTGTCCATGGCGATGCTGCTCGTGATGGAGACGCTCACACCGACCGAGCGGGCGGTGTTCGTGCTGCGGGACGTGTTCGACCTCGGGTACGAGGAGATCGCCGAGGCCGTCGAGAAGAGCCCGGCCGCGGTCCGCCAGATCGCGCACCGGGCGCGGGCCCACGTCGCGGCGCGCCGGCCACGCGGGGTGGTGTCCCGGACCGAGACGCAGAACGCTCTCGACGCCTTCCAACGGGCCGTCGAGACGGGCGACTTGCAGGGTCTGCTCGACATCCTGTCGCCGGACGTCGTCCTCATGGGTGACGGCGGCGGGATCAAGCAGGCCGTTCTGCGGCCCGTCGTGGGGGCCGACAAGGTCGCCCGTCTGCTGGTCGGCGGGCTGATCAGGGTCGCCGCGCCGTCGATGCGGCCGGCACAGGTCAATGCGTACCCGGCACTGATCGTCCGGCTGGACGACCAGCTCGACACGGTCATCACGCTGCGCGTCGACGACGGCCTCATCACCGGGCTCTACGCCGTCCGCAACCCCGAGAAGCTGTCCCGGATGGACAGGGAGACCGCTCTGCGCCGCTGAAGCCCGGGAAGGCCCACTCCCTTGTTCGGCAGTCGCCGCCCAGCAGGGCGCCTCCGCGACGAAGGCGAACAGGGACACCGCCACGCCGGTCCAGCTTCGGGCCGGCCCCTGCCGCGTCGGGATGCACCTGAAGGGGCGGAACCAGGGCCGGGCGGGGTGCGTCCCACGTGCATGCGGAGAGGACTGCGGTACGCATCGGCGGGGCTGTTGGCCCTGGCGGCCGGCCTTGCACTGCCCGGCTGCGACAGCCTCACGGACGCGGGGACCACGCGGCCCATCAGCCGGCCCGTCACCGTCCAGGGCCGGACGATCACCACGACCACTGAAGTCGGCGGATGCCAGTCCGCCCGGCTCACGGCCCAGGAGAACGGCAAGAGCGTCTCCCTCACGCTGAAGGTGAAGTCGACCAGGAAGAGCGGCGAGGCCTGTCCGGCACACATCGGCCTGAGCCCGGTCAGCACCACCTTGCGACAGCCTGTCGGCTCACGTTCCCTGCTCGACGCCACGACGGGCAGCACTCTCAGCGCCCATTGACCGCCGCGGGTGCCGCTCCCCCTCTACTCCCTGAGGCGGGCGTTGAGACGGGCGGCCTGGCGCGTGAGGTAGTCGCGTTCGGCGAGGTTGGGGGCCGCTCGGGCCGCGGCCGCGTACAGCCGGGCCGCCGCCGCCAGGTCTCCGTCGCGCTCGTGGAGATACGCCGCGACCGCGGTGCGGCGGGGCAGGGCGTCGTCCAGTTCCTCCAGCGCCGCGAGGCCTGCGCGCGGCCCGTCGGCCTCGCCGACGGCGACCGCGCGGTTGAGCCGGACGACCGGGCTGTCGGTCAGCCGCACGAGCTCGTCGTACCACTCGACGATCTGCACCCAGTCGGTCTCCTCGGCGGTGCGCGCGTCCGCGTGCAGCGCGGCGATGGCGGCCTCGGCCTGGAACGGGCCGAGCCGGTCGCGGGCGAGGGCCCTCTGCAGGATCTCGACACCCTCGGCGATCGACGCGGTGTCCCACCGGCCGCGGTCCTGCTCGGCGAGCGGTACCAGGCTGCCGTCGGGCCCGGTCCGGGTGGCGCGCCGGGCATGGTGGAGCAGCATGAGGGCGAGCAGACCCGACACTTCGGGGTGGTCGATCGCGGCCGCGAGCTGCCGGGTGAGCCGGATGGCCTCGGCGGCGAGGTCGACGTCGCCGGAGTAGCCCTCGTTGAAGACGAGATAGAGGACGCGCAGCACGGTGGCGACATCGCCGGGCCGGTCGAACCGTATGCCCGAGACAGTGCGCTTGGCGCGGCTGATCCGCTGCGCCATGGTCGCCTCGGGCACGAGGTAGGCCTGGGCGATCTGACGGGTGGTCAGGCCTCCGACGGCGCGCAGCGTGAGCGCGACCGCGGACGAGGGTGTCAGGGACGGGTGGGCGCACAGGAAGTACAGCTGGAGCGTGTCGTCCGCCGCCGGCGCGGGCCCGGGTGCCGGTTCCTCGTCGACGAGGTCCTCACGGCGGCGCCGTGCGGTGTCCGCCCGGGTCGCGTCCAGGAACCGGCGCCAGGCCACGGTGACCAGCCAGCCCTTCGGGTCCCGCGGCGGCTCGGCCGGCCAGACGCGGACCGCCTCCACCAGCGCGTCCTGGACGGCGTCCTCGGCCGCCGCGAAGTCGGCTCCGCGGCGGACGAGGATGCCGAGCACGCTCGGCGTGAGGCTTCTGAGCAGGGCCTCGTTCAGCGTGGAAGTCACGTGTGGGGGCACTCCGTGATCGTGGGCGGCGCGGCCAGGAAGGGGCGCAGCTCCAGCCATTCGTGGATCGGCTTCCCGCCCGCGCCCGGCGCCGCGGACAGTTCCCCGGCCAGTTCGACGGCGCGCTCGTAGGTGTCGACGTCGATGACCATCCAGCCGGCGATGAGGTCCTTGGTCTCGGCGAAGGGACCGTCGGTGACCGGCGGGCGGCCCTCACCGTCGTACCTGACCCATGTCCCCTCTGGGGCGAGCGCCTGACCGTCGACGAACTCGCCGGTCTTCTCCAGCCGGTCCGCGAAGTCCTGCATGTACCGCATGTGCGCCGAGATCTCCTCCGGCGTCCACTGGTCCATGGGAACGTCGTTGGCGCAGGCCGGGGCGCCTCGGTAGTGCTTCAGCAGCAAGTACTTGGCCATCGTCTTCTCCTTGGTCCTGGTGCGACCATCTTGGCCGCGTTCACCCCTGGGACGGAGCCGGACTCGGGTTCTCGACATCGCGGACCAAACTTTTTTCTTCAGCTCTCGAGCCATGCGGGCCCCTGCCTTCCCTGACCACCGGCCGCGGCGCCAGTTCCCTGCGCGGAGTGACGCCGGAGGGGCCTTGTCCGCGCCCTGGTGGACGGCGCGGGTGGAAGTCGCCGGGCTGCTGGAGCTCAGGCACCCCCTGATACGGCACCGGGCTCCCCCATCTCGACTACTGTCCCGCGTCCAGCCGCGCCATCAACCACGCCTCGGTCTCGAAGAGGCGCCGCTCGACCTCCGCCGTGTCGGCGCCCCGCACGATCGCGAAGCACAGATGGGACGCGCTGTGGAGCGTCACGGCGTCCGGCGCGAGCCGCTCATTCAGCTCGTAGTGGGTCACCCACGGGAACGGCGGCCTGCCGGGCAGCGACACGGGGCGGCCCTGCGGCAGGATCGAGATGGATCCGTGCACCTCTGTGGGCGGCGTGGTCGCCGGCGGGTCCACGGGCAGGCCGCAGGACAGTCGCAGTGCGGCGGCGTGCAGGTCCACCCCGTATGTGGCCCGGGTCAGCGCGGGGATGCGGTCACCGCCGACGCGTGAGGCGATTTCACACAGCACCAGTTCGTCGTCCGGTGTGTGGAACACCTCCAGGTGATAGGCGCTCGCGGGCGGAACGTCGAACGCGTCGAGTGTCCGGTCGAAGAACTCCTCCAGCCTGTGCGCGAACGCATCCTCCGGGCGCAGCTGCAACGATCCGCTGTTCTCTCCGGAGAACACACCGAGACAGCTGCGCAGATAGCGCGAGGACGCCACAAAGCGGAAGCCGTCGCCCAACACCGCGTCCACGTGGTACATCCGCCCCTCGATGAAGTCCTCCACCATGAGGTCCTCACGCCAGGGGGTCCTGCTGAACGCGAGCAGGTCGTCCTCGCCGCGCAGCACCGAAATGTCACGCGAACCACCCTGCTTGACCGGCTTGACCACCACCGGATAGCCCAACTCCTCAATGAATGCGCTGAGTTCGGACACGGAGTCGAGGCGGGCGAATCGAGGCGTGGGGACGGCACGGCTCGCGACCTCCTTCATCACCACCTTGTCGCGGAACGACAGGGCGCTTTTCGTCGACTGGCCCGGAATTCCCAGACTCTCGCGCATCCGCGCGGCCCGCTCCAGGTCGTACTCGTTGTCCGTGACGATGTGCGTGAACGGCCTGTCCCGGGCCAGGCGCCGGATCATGAGTTCCGCGTACGGAACGGCCTCACAGTTCTCGACGTATTCGTACCGGGCGAAGGACTCCGTGTTCTTCAGTTCGTGGTGGCTGAACACCTGGAGCCGGTCGGCCAGTTCGGGCAGCATGGCCGCGTAGTCGAGTTTCTGACCGTAATTGATGACCGCGACGTTGCTCATGGGCTGTGGTCCTCCCTTTGAGGCATGAGGCATGAGGCATGAGGAGCATGGGGTGTAATGCGTCAGTGGTGGCGGACCGCGCCAAAGTGATCCGGTGGCCGACGTCCTACCGGGTACGGCGAAATCCGCGGACCCGGTTGGCGAGCAGCGTGCCGGCGGTGGCGAGGAGCAGGCCGCCCAGGGTGAGCGGGCCGAGGTGCTGTCCGAGCATGAGCGCGGCCAGGCCGGCGGTCACCATCGGCACCAGATAGAAGAGGCTGCTCACCTGGCTCGTCCCGTGGCGCCGGAGCAGGCCGTAGAGCAGCCCCACACCGACGATGGAGTTCACCAACGCCGCCCACAGCAGCGCCGTCCAGTACCCGGCGCCGAACGTGACGTCGAGATCCTCCACGAGGAACGCGGGCACCAGCGCGGCAATGGCGGCGGCGAGCAACTGGACCGCGTTGCCCATCACCGGCTCCATGCTCGCGCAGAATCGCCGCTGATGGACAGTGCCGAGCGAGATGCCGAGCAGGCCGAGGAAGAGGAAGGCGATGCCCACCAGATGACCGCCGCCGAGAGCAAGGCTCTCCGAGACGGCGAGCACCACCCCACCGAGGCCGAGAAACAGCCCGAAGTACTGGCCACGCGTGACCCGTTCATCGAGTACGGGGATGGCTACGAGCGAGGCGACCAGCGGGTACAGCGCGATGACCAGTGCGGCAAGGCCGGAGGGGACCCCGCGGTCCATTGCGACGTAGATGCTGGAGAACTGCACTCCTTGGACGAGTACACCGGCCACCGACAGATGACCCAAGTGCCTTCCTCTGGGCAGTTTCTGACGGAAGATCAACGCAAGCGCCAGCAGCACCCCGCCCGCCAGCGCGAAGCGCAGACAGGCGAAGGTGTACGGGGACGAGTGGCGAAGGCCGAGCTTTCCGGAGATGAAGCCGGAGCTCCACACCACCACCAGGGCCACCCGGGCGACCCCATCCCAGCCACTCCGGGCGGCCTTCTCGGACGGGGCGAAGTTCGGAGTCGGTGGCTCTAATCGGGTCCCGTCCGACGTCGCGGTCCGGTTCACACGCATGGCATCTCCCGTCGCTCAGTGACGTTCCACGACCCGCCGTCGATCGGTTCGCCGGACGGGGGCGGGGCATCTGTGGCTCGTGCTTTAAAACGCACGCTAGTGCAAGATATTGTCCATCGCATGAGGCACGGCCCTACTTGCATCAAGCTGCACGCCGGGACACGACTTGGGGGATCGATGAACGCAGACCTTGATCCGCGGCAAGCACGCCAGTTGACCGAAAGGCGAGATCGGGATCAGGAAGAGGTCTGCCAACTCGCGGTCGGCGAGCAGTCGTTGAGACCGACCCGGACGACCGAGACGCTCAACGAGCACGCGTACGCCTCCGAGGGCTGCCGGCCCGTGACGGGCGTCAACGCCATCCGCGACTGGCTCACGACGGCCGCGATGCGGTGTCGCCACGAGCTCCTCCTGGCCGAGCCCGGCGACGGCCGGCAAGCCGACAGCCCTCTCCTCGAGATGACGGAGCAGCTCGCCTCGCTCCTTGAGCGCGGCGTCAAGGTACGGACGATCCATCAGCACACCGCCCACCACGACACGGTGATCCGCGCAGGCGTGGCGCGCGCTGTCGACGGAGGCGCAAAAGCGCGTATGTCGAGCGGCCCCCTCTCTCCCCTGGTGGTCTTCGACCGGGAAACCGCGCTGATTCCCCGCGCCGACGGGCAGCGCGCCGTGGCCGTCTCCCAGCCCGGCATCGTGCACTTCATGTCGGAGGCGTTCGAGCGGATGTGGGTGACCGCCATGCCCTTCGATGGCCGAACCCGCGCGGCCCGGGCCGGCGAGCCACTCTCCGGCATCCGCCGGACCATCATCGTGCTCCTCGCGGAGGGGCAGACCGACGCGATGATCGCGCGGCGCATCGGGGTCAGCGTGCGCACCTGCCGCAACCACATCGCCAAGCTCTACCAGGAGCTGGGGGCGCAGAGCCGTTTTCAACTCGGCGTCCTCGTCACTCGCTCCGGACTGCTCGGCCCGGCCGAGGACGCTGCCTCCTGCTCCACGCCCGCCAGGGCCAGACGTCTCTCTAGGATGCATCCATGAGCAATCCCCCGCCGTCGGAACCCTCCCCCGGTTCGGCAGCCCGCGACCCCGAACTGGGCTTCCCGCGCCCCGGTGAGGTGCTCCGCCGGCTCCGTACCCACAAAGACATGTCCTTGCGTCAGGTCGCGGCCGAGTGCGGCCTTTCGGTGTCGTTCCTCGCCGCCCTGGAGCGTGGTGAGACCGACATCGCCCTGGAGCGGCTCGGCCGCCTGGCCAAGGTCTTCGGGCACGACGTCGGTTCGTTCCTGGGCTTCTCACGGGGGCGTTCCACGCCGTCCGTCTTTCCCGCGAAGGACCAGGAGTCGTTCGACCGGGCCCCCGGTGTGCGCTATCGCGTGCAGCGCCTGCCCGAGCTCGGGTACCAGGTCCTCACCGCCGACTTCGAGCCGCACTCGGGCCTGTTGGAGGAGCTCCGGCACGAGGGGTCCGATCTCATCGTGATGACCCAGGGCACCGTGATCGCCCGCTACAACGGCAGCGACCACGAACTGCGCGCGGGCGACTGTGCCCAGTGGTCGGCGGGCTATCCGCACAGCTTCCGCAACGACACCGACGAACCGGCCCGGTTCGTGGCCGTGCTGTTCTCCAGCCTCTACTGACCCGGGCGGACCGGCTCCGCGCAGGCACGGGCCACGGGCCACGGGCCAGGATCCGTCCCATGAGCACCCCCGCCTTCACGGAGCCCCGGTGACTGGCACGGCGACGACGAGGCGCAGGGCACGGACCGGTTCGTCCCGGCCGGTTGCCCTACAGCCGTCCCCGGGCCATGCCGATCAGCCGGTCCAGTACCTTGCCGCCGCTGACCCGCAGGCCGTCGTGCTCCCACTCGTTGGTCACCCAGGTCCGCAGGCCGCGTACCGCGTCGGCGGTGGCCAGCGAGTCGGCGGTGTCCACGTACATGTCGTCGTGGTAGACGGCTGCGAACACCGGGACCCGGTTGGCCGCCAGGACGTCGGGGGCGTACAGGTCGGGCCAGTCCGTGCGGCCGGCCAGCAGGTCCGCCGTCTCTCGCAGCGGGCGCAGCGCCGGGTCGGTCTCGAACATCCAGGGGTAGATCATCTCCCCGGTGAACAGCACCGGGGCGCCGTCCGTCAGCGCCTGAGCCGCGTCGAACTCGGGGAATTCCACGCGTACTTGCTCGGCGGCCCAGCCGGTCGGCCCGGGGTCCACCGACCGCTGCCCGTAGATGGATTCGTGCAGGACGGCGTAGAGCGGGCCCTCGGCGAACGAGAGCTTCGACCAAACACCCGCCAGGAAGGTGTCGGACAGTACGGGCCCGGAGACGCCACGGACCCAGGCGTCCTCAAGCAGGTAGTGCAGGAGGTCGGAGCCGTTGCCGCTGCCGAGCATCAGGCCCAGCGACTGGAACGCTCGCACCGTCAGCTGCCCACCGCCGGGCAGCTCGGCGGGGGCGGCGAGCAGGTGCTCGGCGACCCGGCGTACGGCCTCGACGTCCTCGGGGTAGCGCGCGTAGTGGGCGGCATTCTTGCGGGCGACGCGAGGGTAGGCCGCCCGGTACACATCCGCCGCGCTGCTGCGCAGGCCGGCCAGACCGCCGGTGACCAGCACCTCGCGCAGCCCCTCGGGAGCCAGTGACAGATAGGTGAGGGTGCAGAAGCCGCCGAAGCTCTGGCCGAGCAGACTCCATCGGCCCTCGTCACCGAGCAGCTGACGGCGCATCAGTTCGGCGTCGCGGACGATCGAGTCGGCGCGGAAGTGCGAGAGGTACTCGGCCTGCGCCGCGGCGCTGCCGCGCGACGGCAGGGTCTGCCGGGTCGCAGGGGTCGAGCGTCCCGTGCCGCGCTGGTCCAGGAGCAGGACCCGGTAGTCCTCCAGCGCCCGGTCCAGCCAGCTGTCCCGGCCCACCGGACGGGCCGCCCGCCCGCCGGGACCGCCCTGGAGGTAGAGCAGCCAGGGAAGTTCGGCGCGCTCCTTGCCGGCCGCGACCACCTCACGGGCGTACACCTCGATCTGCTCGCCCTGCGGCGCGGCATGGTCCAGCGGCACCTGGAAGAGATGGTCGGTCAGGACGACGCCCGGCTGCCGGATCACGACGGACATGGGACTCCTCTGTGTGGGACGGGTGCGGCGGAGGTGTGCGCCTCGGTTCGGCAGGTGTGCACAGGCGGCTGTGCTGTCCTGACCACGGCCGCCACCTTGCCACATGGTTCCGGTCGGCCCACCGGTGGATGAAGGCGGGTGGGCTTCCTGACGCGTGCGGGGCTTCAGACGCGGGCAGGCTTCCTGACCGCGCGGACCCTCTGATGCGTGCGGGGCAGGGGCTTGCGACCGTTCCGGCGGCCCGTGGTGTACGAAGTGCTACGTGAACGAACAGATTCAGCCCGCGACCGTCCGCGTATTCATAGCGCTCGCCCCGCCCGACGACGCGAAGGAAGAGCTGGCGCGAGCGCTGCGGCCCGCCTACGAGGCGTACCCGCGCCTGCGGTGGAACCGCATCGAGGACTGGCACATCACACTGGCCTTCCTCGGCGAGCTCCCGGTCGAGACCGCCCCGCTCCTGCGGCAGCCCCTCGCGGGTCTCGCGGCAACGCGCCGTCCCCTGCGGCTGTCGCTGCGCGGCGGCGGGCACTTCGACGAGCGGGTGCTGTGGAGCGGGATCGACGGCGACCTCGACGGGCTGCACCGGCTCACGGCCGAAGTCCGCAGCGTGGTCAAAGGGTGCGGCGTGGTCTTCGAGGACCGGCCGCTGCGTCCCCACCTGACACTCGCCCGGTCCCGCCGCGACGATCCTTCCAGCGTGGTGAACGTGGCCTCCGGCCTCGCCGGCTTCAGCGGTCGGGAGTGGGAGGCCGAACGCTTGCACCTGGTGGCGAGCAACATCGGACGGGGCCCGGGACCCATCCACTACCGCGACATCGAAGCGTGGCGCTTCAGCGGCGAGCAGTGAGCGACGACGGAAGCCCGCCCACGGTTGAGGCAGCGGGGTGGGGGCAACGGCGCAAGAGGGACGTCACGCCGCGAAGTCCTCGACCGGCTTGGCCATGTCGTCGCCCGTCAGGGGTCGCTGCATGTCGCTGAGCAGGCGCGCCAAGGCGGGCAGGGCGGTGTCCTGGTTGGCGAGGGCTACGCTCACGTAGTCCCGGTCCGGGATCAGGACCATCGCGGCCCGGTAGCCGGGCAGCCGTCCGTTGAGATACATCTGGCCCGACGGGCCCAGCGCCCATCCGAGCCCGTAGGACATGGGGTCGTCGGGCCGCGTGCGCGGACGGCGGATCTCCACCAGGAGGGCCCGGTCACCGAGCAGGCCCTCGCCGACGGCCAGCAGGTCCGACACGGAGGACCACAGGCCACCGCTGGGCCGACGGGCGCGGGGGTAGCCGAGCGGCGGGAGGCGGGTCGTGCCGCTCCACCCGGTGACGGTGTCGGACGTCGCCGGATTGTCGAAACCCGTCCGCGCGAAGCCCCAGGGGCCGAGGAGGTTTCCTTCCAACGCGCTCTCGTACGTCGTGCCGTTCAGGGCCGCGAGGACCGAGCCGGCGAGGAAGTAGTTGCCGTTGTAGTACGACCACTGCCGACCGGGCTCCCGCTCGTTCCCGGCGCGGACCACGAGCCGTGCGGCCTCCAGGAGCGCGCCGTCCCCGTCGCCCAGAGCCGACGCAGTCGCCCCGTCCACCGATTCACGCAGACCGGCGACCTGGCTCAGTATCTGCTCCACGGTGATACTCCTGTCGGCCCGCCAGTCCGGCGCGAGGCCGGGGAGCAGTTCGACGACGGGGGTGTCCAAGGGCACGCTCCGGTCCCGCAGTGTGCGGAGCAGTGCGGTGGAGGTGAAGACCTTCGTCAGCGACGCGATACGGAAACAGGATTCCACGGTCACCGTGTCCGGCCCGAGGGTGGCTGTCGTACGAGCGCCTGCCACCGACGAACCCGCGGCCACGGCCGGGACGTCGCGAAGACTTGTCTGCTGTGCCATCAGCTTCTGAAGATTCACGACGCACATGCTAGGCGTGGCCCCCACCCGGGCAACCGTGGCCGGCCTGCGCCAGGGCGAGGTGAGTCACCACCGCGTTCACGCCGGTGAAAGTGGATTGCGGGCCCGGTGTCCGGTGCGTACCGTCGCCGTCCATGACCCCGACTCTGCGCACTGAGCGACTGGTCCTGGAGCCCTATGTCCCCGAGGACGAAGAGGGTTTCACAGCCCTGTTCCAGGACGGGAGGGTGTCGCAGTGGATGGGCGACGGGCCGGCCACCGAGGCCGAGGATCGCGCTCTGTTCGGGCGGATCTTCACGAAGGTCTATGCCCAGGAGCTGTTCGATGTCTGGGCCGTTCGCAGGGACGGCCTGCTGATCGGGCACGCCGAGGTCAAGCCGACCGATGTGGTCCGGGGCCACGAGATCATCTACGCACTGGCCCCGTCGGCATGGGGCACGGGCCTGGGGACGGAGGTGGCCGAGGCCCTGGTCACGTACGGCTTCGGCACACTCGGCCTGACCGAGCTCCACGCCACCGTGGCCGAACCGAACACCGCCTCGCTGAGGTTGCTGACGGGAATCGGCTTCGAGCACGTCCGGGACGTGACCGAGGACGACGGGAGTACGACTCGCGTGCTGACGCGCACGTGCAGGCCATGTGTGGCCGCCCTCCCCCTCCCCCCGGGACGGTCACCCGTAGAGCACGCCGAGGGAAGCAACGAGAATCGCGGCTGAAGCCGACAGGCCCAGGAACCGGTAGCGGCTCCACAGGGCCAGTGCGAGGGAACTTGCCCAGGCTGCGCCCGTGATCGCGGCGGCCCACGGGCCGGCCGTCGCCTCTGCGGCTACGAGAGGGAGCGGGGCCAGCAGGACCGTCGGCGGGATTAGTACCAGCCGTGGCCTGAGGTCCAGCAGCTTGTAGATGACGATCAGGGCGATCAGGGACGTCGTCAACGTGAGGGGGAGGACTGCCCAGTCCCACCAGGTCGAGCACAGGCCGTCCGTCGAACTGCACGCCCGGTCGCTGTCTTGCTCGACCCCGGAGAAGAAGCGGCACGCGCCGTAGGCCAGAACCGCGCCGGTGACGGCCGCGCCTGACACTCGGGGCAGCACGGACCGGGGCTCTGCGACCAGGGTATTCATGCCCCCAGCCTCCCCCGATCGGCGGCCGGAGGCCTGAGTACGCATACTCAGACCCACTGATCACGAAACGAGAGGCCGCGCCACGCGGACAGGGCGTGGGCAGTCCCGTTCAGCGGGCGCCCAGCAGGTGGTCCAGTGCCAGTTGGTCCAGGTGCTCGAAAGCCATGCCCCGTTCCCCCGCCTCCTCTGCGTCGAAGTCCTCGAAGGCGGACCGGTCGGCGAGCAGGCCGGCGAGGCCGTCCTCGGCGGTGGGGCGGGCGAGGTCGTCCAGGCGGGCCGCGCGCAGGGCCTCGCGCACCTCGGGGTCGGCTCGGAAGGCGGCCGAACGTGCCTTCAGGATCAGGTAGTTGCGCATGTTTCCGGCAGCCGATGCCCACACCCCGGCCATGTCCTCGGTGCGCGGCGGCTTGAAGTCGAAGTGCCTCGGGCCCGCGTAGCCGGCGGATTCCAGCAGGTCCACCAGCCAGAACGCGTCGCGCAGGTTGCCGGAACCGAAGCGCAGGTCCTGGTCGTACTTGATGCCGGACTGACCGTTCAGGTCGATGTGGAAGAGCTTGCCCGCCCACAGGGCCTGCGCGATGCCGTGCGTGAAGTTGAGCCCGGCCATCTGCTCGTGCCCGGTCTCCGGGTTCACACCGACCAGCTCCGGGCGCTCCAGCCGCTCGATGAACGCGAGCGCGTGCCCGACCGTGGGCAGCAGGATGTCCCCGCGCGGCTCGTTGGGCTTGGGCTCGACTGCGAAGCGCAGGTCGTAGCCCTGCTCGGCGACGTACTCGCCGAGGAGATCGAAGGCCTCCTTCATCCGGTCGAGAGCGACACGCACGTCCTTCGCGGCGCCCGATTCGGCGCCCTCCCGGCCGCCCCAGGCGACATAGGTGTGTGCGCCCAGCTCCACGGCCAGGTCGATGTTGCGCAGCGTCTTGCGCAGGGCGTACCTGCGGACGTCACGGTCGTTGGCCGTGAACGCGCCGTCCTTGAAGACCGGATGCGTGAAGAGGTTCGTCGTGGCCATCGGCACGACCAACCCGGTCGCGTCGAGCACCTGCCGGAACCGCTTGATGTGCGACTCCCGCTCCGTGTCCGAGGAGCCGAAGGGGATCAGGTCGTCGTCATGGAAGGTCACGCCGTACGCGCCGAGCTCGGCGAGACGCCGCACCGACTCGACCGGGTCCAGGGCGGCCCGGGTCGCGTCGCCGAACGGGTCGCGCCCCTGCCAGCCCACGGTCCACAGACCGAAGGAGAACTTGTCCTCGGGGGTCGGGGTGAAGTGTCCCGTCATCCTCTTCGCCACCTTCACGCAGGTCCGTCCGACACCTGCCGGAGTTATTTGTTTTCTTACATGACAAATACTGCACGATCATGATGGCTTCCGTAACCCCGAGGCTTCGCCTAATTTGGTGCGCCGGTGGACGTCATTTGTTGGCCGCACACCCAAACCGCTCCCGCCCCTCCAACCACCGCAAGAGAGGTGCCCGGATGCCGCACGGCCCGGTCGTCATCGGCGTGGACAGTTCCACCCAGTCCACGAAGGCCCTGTTCGCCGACGCCGCCACCGGAAGGACGCTCGCCGTCGGCCGTGCCCCGCACCGCGTCGACGGCGCGGCGGGAGCCCGCGAGTCCGACCCGGAGCAGTGGTGGCAGGCGCTGCGGGAGGCCGTGGCCGCCGGGCTGAAGGAGTCGGGCGCCCCGGCGTCCGCCGTCACCGGCATCGCGGTCGCCGGGCAGCAGCACGGCCTGGTGGTCCTGGGCCCGGACCACCGGCCGCTGCGCCCGGCCCTGCTGTGGAACGACACCCGCTCGGCCCCGCAGGCCGCCGCCCTCACCGCGGCACTCGGCGGCCCGCACGCCTGGACCGCGCGCACCGGTTCCGTCCCGGTCGCCGCGGTGACCGCCGCCAAGTGGAGCTGGCTGCGCGAAAACGAGCCGTCAACCGCGGCTCGCTGTACGGCAGTTCGCCTGCCCCACGACTTCCTCACCGAACGGCTCACCGGCCTCGCCGTCACCGACCCCGGCGACGCCTCCGGCACCGGCTGGTACTCCACGGCGACCGGGGCGTACGACCCCGAGATCCTCCAACTCATCGGCATGGATGCCGCGTTGCTGCCCTCCATGGCAGCGACCGGCGGCACCCGCGTAGGCACCCTCACCGCGTCCGCCGCCGACGCTCTCGGGCTGCCGCCCGGTGTCGCCGTGGCCGCCGGGACCGGTGACAACATGAGCGCGGCCGTGGGCCTCGGGCTCGGCGGCGCGGGACTCCTGGACCACCCCGTACTCAGCCTCGGCACCTCCGGCACGGTCTTCGCAGCGACCCGCACCCGGCCCGCCACCCCCGCGCTCAGCGGATTCGCCGCGGCCGATGGCGGCTACCTCCCGCTGGCCTGCACCCTGAACTGCACGCTCGCCGTCGACCGCGTCGCCGCCCTGCTCGGCCTCGACCGCGACGACGCGGTACCCGGCGGCGAGGCCGTACTCCTGCCCTACCTCGACGGCGAGCGCACCCCCGATCTCCCCAACGCCGCCGGCCTGCTCACCGGCCTGCGCCACTCCACCACACCGCAACAGCTCCTGGGCGCCGCCTACGAGGGCGCCGCGGTCACCGTCCTGCGCGCACTCGACGAGGTCCTGCGCGCCTGCGGCCTCGACCCCGACTCCCCCGCCGTGGCCGCCAGGCACCTGCGCCTCATCGGCGGCGGCGCCCGGGGCCGCACCTGGGTCGAGACGGTGCGCCGCCTGTCGGGACGGCCCCTCGTCGTCCCGAGCGGCACGGAACTGGTCGCCATCGGCGCGGCCGCGCTCGCCGCATCGGCCGCGTCCGGCGCCGATCCGGTCACGATCGCCCAGGACTGGGGTGCCGGGCGCGGCACCGAACTCCCGCCACTGGAGCGCGACTTGGAGGCATGGGAGCGCATCACATCCGTACTCGACAGCGCGGCGACCACCCTGCTCGGCGGAGGTTGAGCCGACCGCTCACGCAGGCTGAACACCCGGATACATCAAGGGAGTTGCGTGAAGCATTGACGAAACCCTGGCTCGGATCTAGCTTCATCGCATCGCACTTCGTACGTCATATATGAGACGCGAGATCTGAGAGCGCCCTCCATGGCCTTCACGCCCACCCCCATCCCCTCCCGCACCCAGTTCGTCCTGGACGCGATCCGGCACGCCATCCTCGCGGGCGCGCTCAGCCCCGGCCAGGCCCTGGTCGAGACGGAGCTGGCCGCGCAGTTCGGGGTGTCGAAGACGCCGGTGCGGGAGGCGCTCAAGACGCTGGCCGGGACCGGGCTGGTGGTGATGAGCCAGTACAAGGGCGTCGCCGTCCGCCGGGTCGACGCCGACATGGCCCGCGAGGTGTACGACGTACGGCTGCTGCTCGAACCGGAGGCGGTGCGCCGCACGGTAGCCCGCGAAGTCCCGCTGCAAGCGGCCGAGGAGGCGCTGGACCGCGCCGACCGCGCGGAGGACGGTGCCGAACGCGCCCTGGCCAACCGGGAGTTCCACGGTGCGCTGTACCTTCCGTGCGGCAATCCCCTGCTGACCAGGGTCCTCGACGAGGTCCGCGATCAGGCCGCCCTGGTGTCGGCCGTGGCGTGGGCCGACCAGCCGTCGTGGAAGCGGGAGGCGGCCGAGCACCGCGAGATCCTGCGCCTCGCCCTCGACGGGGACGCGGACGGTGCGGCGCACGCCCTGCGCGACCACATCGGGTCGTTCGTCCGGCGCGCGTTCCCCGAGGACACCGACCGTCCTTCCGGCAAGGACAGCGCATGAGCACCCCCGAGTTCACCGCCCCGCGGGACGCGCTCGCCGATGTCGTCGCGATCCCCGTCACCCCCTTCACCGCCGACGACACCCTCGACATCGCCGCCCACCGCACCCTGCTCAACCGGCTGCTCACCGGCGGCATTCGCACCCTCACACCCAATGGGAACACCGGTGAGTTCTACGCCCTGAGTCCCCAAGAGCGTTCAGCTGTGGTGGAGTTGACGTGCGAGGAGGCTGCCGGGCGAGCCGCGGTCCTGGCCGGTGTCGGCCTCGACCTGCCGACCGCGATCGCCTCCGCCGAGCAGGCCCGGGCGGCCGGCGCCCAGATGGTGATGGTGCATCAGCCCGTCCACCCGTATGTCTCGCCGGACGGCTGGGTCGACTATCACCGCGCGATCGCCGACGCAGTGCCCGACCTGGGCGTCGTCCCCTATGTACGGAACCCGCACCTGGGCGGCCAACTCCTCGCGAGGCTGGGTGAGTTGTGCCCCAACGTCATCGGTGTGAAGTATGCGGTCCCGAACGCGACCCGGTTCGCCGCGTTCGCCCGCGACGCCGGGCTCGAACGGTTCGTCTGGATCGCGGGTCTCGCCGAGTTGTACGCCCCCTCCTACTTCGCGGTCGGCGCCACCGGCTTCACTTCGGGCCTCGCCAACGTCGCCCCCGCCCTCTCCCTCGAACTGCTCGCCGACCTGCGCGCGGGCGACTGGCCGGCCGCGATGAAACTCTGGGAGCGGTTCAGGCCGTTCGAAGAGCTGCGCGCAGCCCAGCAGTCGGCCGACAACGTGACGGTGGTGAAGGAAGCCCTCGCGACGCTCGGGCTGTGCCGCCGCGACATCCGCCCGCCCAGTCGTGAACTCCCACTGGACCAAAGGGAGTTGGTAGCTCACCTGATCTCCGGGTGGGGGACATGACCGTACGGCCCGAGCAGCTGCGCAGCCATCAGTGGTACGGGACCGAGGGGCTGCGGGCGTTCTCGCACCGGGCCCGCACCCGGCAGCTCGGCTATCTGCCCGACGAGCACCTGGGCAAGCCGGTCATCGCGATCCTCAACACCTGGTCCGACATCAACCCCTGCCATGTACACCTGCGCGAGCGGGCTCAGGCGGTGAAGCGTGGGGTGTGGCAGGCAGGCGGCTTCCCCCTGGAATTCCCGGTCGCCACCCTCTCCGAGACCTTTCAGAAGCCGACGCCGATGCTCTATCGCAACCTCCTCGCGATGGAGACCGAGGAGCTGCTCCGCTCCTACCCCGTCGACGGTGCCGTCCTGCTCGGCGGCTGCGACAAGTCGACCCCCGCGCTAGTGATGGGGGCGGCGTCGGCGGACCTGCCGACCGTGTTCGTGCCCGCCGGGCCCATGCTGCCCGGGCACTGGCGCGCCGAGGTCCTCGGGTCCGGCACGGACATGTGGAAGTACTGGGACGACAAGCGGGCCGGGCTGATCGGAGACTGTGAACTCGCCGAACTGGAACAGGGGTTGGCACGCTCCCCCGGGCACTGCATGACGATGGGCACCGCCTCGACGCTGACGGCTGCGGCCGAGGCCCTCGGCGTCACGCTGCCGGGCGCGTCCTCGATACCGGCCGTCGACTCCGGCCACGACCGGATGGCCGCCGCGAGCGGGCTGCGCATCGTCGAGCTCGTACGCCAGGACCTGAGGCTGTCGCGGATCCTGACGGCCGAGGCGTACGAGGACGCGGTGGCCACAGTGCTCGCCCTCGGAGGCTCCACCAACGCGGTCATCCATCTCATCGCGATGGCAGGGCGGTCCGGGGTGCGGCTCACGCTCGACGACTTCGACCGGATCGCCCGCGCGGTGCCGGTTCTCGCCAACCTCCGCCCCGGCGGCCGGTATCTGATGGAGGACTTCCACTTCGCGGGCGGACTGCCCGGGTTCCTGTCCCGGCTCTCCGATGTGCTCCACCTGGACCGGCCCACGGTCGCGTACGACACGCTGCGCGAACAGCTCGCGGGGGCGCTCGTGCACAACGACGACGTGATCCGGCCGCGTTCGAGGCCGCTGGCCGGCGAGGGCGGGGTGGCGGTGCTGCGTGGCAACCTGTGCCCGGACGGCGCGGTCATCAAGCACATCGCCGCCTCACCGCACCTGCTCGAACACACCGGCCCCGCGATGGTCTTCGACGACTACCGCACCCTCCAACGCACCATCGACGACCCGGCGTTGGCCCTCACCCGCGACCATGTCCTCGTGCTGCGCAACGCGGGACCCAAGGGCGGCCCCGGCATGCCCGAGTACGGCATGCTGCCCATCCCCGGCTACCTGCTCAAGCAGGGGGTACGCGACATGGTGCGGATCTCCGACGCCCGCATGAGCGGCACCTCGTACGGCACGTGCGTGCTGCACATCGCACCGGAATCGTATGTCGGCGGCCCCCTCGCATTGGTCCGCACGGGAGACTCCATCACCCTCGACGTCGCGTCCCGCAGCCTTCAACTGAACGTTCCTGATGGCGAGTTGGAGAAAAGACGCAGCGCCTGGACGGCTCCGCCCGTACGGTACGAACGTGGTTACGGGGTCCTGTACGGTGAGCAGATCACCCAGGCCGACACCGGGTGCGACTTCGCGTTCCTGGCCGGGCCGGGCAAGGCCGCTGACCCGTACGCGGGCTGAGCCACACCCACCGGATGCCCGTCGGGCAATCTTGTCCGAAACTCGCACCATTACAGAACGTCACACAGGTGAGTAACTCAGATCATCGGGGCATGAGGACTACCAGGGGCTTTGCGATTCGGCCCCCCTTCGCGGCCCACGGGAGGGTCACGGAGAGTGAGGTATCCCGGGTGTTGGGGCGGTATTCACGCACCCGGAACACAAGAGACAGGCAGGCGCGACGTGGGCGCAGACGAACTCGCCTTCTGGCTGCGGACTCGCACCGTGGGCGGCACCACCATCATCGAACTGCACGGCGAGCTGGACATGCTGGCCCATCATGAACTCGGCCCGCGCATCCACGCGTTGGTGTGCCGGGCCGACACCGATGTGATCCTGGATCTGCGGGCGGTGACCTTCCTCGACGCGGGCGGCATCCGGCTGCTCCTGGCGGTACGCGAACATGTGGCTCGCCGGGGCGGTGTGCTGCGCCTGATACGCGGCACGCCTCGCATATCCCACATATTGCGGATCGTCCGCCTCGACGACTCCTTCACCGTGCTCGACACGCTCCCCCGCGCCCTGTCCGAGGGTGCCGCCACCGACGAAGGCAGACGGGCCTCCATGTAGTGCCGTGTGCTTACTTGTTCTGCAGTGCCTTCACCAGTCCTGCGACCAGGTGCGCCCGCTCGGCCATGGCGTCGACCACCAGGTACTCGTGGTCGGCGTGGGCACCGCCTCCGACCGCTCCGAGGCCGTCGAGGGTCGGCACACCGAGGGCCGCCGTGAAGTTGCCGTCGCTTCCGCCGCCGACCGCCTTGCCCTCGATGCCGGGCACCAGCCGCTGAGCCACCGCGAAGAGTTCGGCCGACGCCGATTCGGGCATCGGGGGCCGGCCGACCCCGCCCTCCACCGTGATCCTCGCCTCGTCGAGATGCGGAGTCAGCGCGGCGAAGGCGGCTTCTATCCGCTCCTTCTCCTCGGCCGTCTCGACCCGGACGTCGACGACGACGGTCGCCTCGGCGGGTACGACATTGTCGAGCGTTCCGGCGGCCGCGACGGTCGGGGTGACGGTCGTGCCGATCTCGGGGCGCCCGAGCGCCGCGATGTCCAGGACCTGGTGGGCCGCCTCGATCAGGGCGTTGACCCCGGCGGCGGGTTCGAGGCCCGCGTGCGAGGCGCGGCCCGCGACAAAGACCTGGAACGTGCCGCAGCCCTTGCGGCCGGTCTTGAGGCCGCCCCCGTCGGCGGCGCCCTCGAAGACGAGCACCGCACCGCAGGCCAGGGCGCGCTCCTCGATGAGCGCGCGCGAGGAACGCGAGCCGACCTCCTCGTCGGCGGTGACCAGGATCTCGACGCCGGACCGGTCGTCGAGCGCCGCCAGGCCGTGGATGGCCTGCACGAGGCCGCCCAGCATGTCGAAGACCCCGGGCCCGGTCGCATGCCCGTCCTCGACCTTGAAGGGACGGCGTGCCAGGGTGCCGAGCGGGAACACGGTGTCGTGGTGGCCGAGGATCAGCACCTTGGGTTCGCCGCCGCCCGACCAGTGGACGTGCGGCCCTGCCTCGCTCTCGACGAGGACGGCATGCCCGCCGAGCCGGCTCTCGATGACGGCGGCCACCGTCTTCGCCGATGCTGCCAGGGCGTCGTGATCGCGCGACGGTGACTCGACCTCGACCAGCGCCCTGAGGTCCTCGATCATCGCGTCAACGCTCACCGTGTGCATCGTCATGCGGCCAGGGTAATAGGTGCCCGAGCAGCCGCTTCGGGGCGGCTTGGGAGGCCGCACGGCCCGGGTCCGTACGTCATGGTCTGCGGCCCGGCGCCGCACCGGCTCTCCGGGCGGGCCGCAAAGGGACATGCCGAGATCGCCGCTCCCTGGGTACCCGTTCCTCCAGACCCCCAGAGCGACGACCTGCATGCAGAGGTGAGTGATGTGACCGCACCAGAGGATGGGTTCGCACCCGAGAACTGGGCCGCGCGCGACGGCCGGACGCCGTTGATCGGCGTCCGGCCCCGCACCGATGTGGACCTGGCGCTCAAGTACCTGACGGCGCGGTCCGAGGCGCCCGCGCAGTTCGCCCTCGGCGCGGCCGCCGCCTACCGCTGGGCCATGGGACGTGCGGGCCGCGCGCCGGTCACGGGCACGGCCGTCCGCCTCGTACCGGATCTGCGGCTGCTGACCGCCGAGGTGGACGCGGCCGTCGTCCAGTTGGAGGACCCCACCACCGAGGCGGGCCTCAGGGACTTCACGCGCGGCGTGCACGACGCCCTGGCGTGGGTGTGCGGATACAGCGACAGCCGGATCTGAGCCCGATCCGGCGCTTCAGGACGCGTCGGTCCGCGAGAAGACGTGCTCGTCCAGGATCAGGCCGATGGCGACGGCGGCCGGGATAGCGACCAGGGCGCCGACGATGCCGAGCAGCGCGCCACCGAGCAGGACGCCGACGACGGTGACCAGAGGATGGACGTCGACGGCGAACTTCATCACGCGGGGCACGATCAAGTAGTCCTCGGCGACCCGGAACGCGACGTAGAAGCCCGCTGTCGCGAGCGCGACGGGCAGCGACACCGACAGCGCCACCAGGCTGACGACGAGGCCGCCGATCGTGGTGCCGACGATGGGGATGAGGTCCATCAGCGCGATGAAGACCCCGAGCGCGGCGGGGTAGGGGACGTCGGTGACGACGCACCAGATGAACGTGGCGAGCCCCGCGATCACGGAGGTGACCACATTGCCGAGCATGTAGCGGCCCACCCGGTTGAGGATCTCGTCGGTGACGGCCCGGGCGTGCGGACGTTTGCGGGCCGCGACGAAGCGCAGGCAGAAGGCCTTCAGGGACGGCAGGAACGCCATCATGTACACCGTCACGACGATGACGACGACAGCCGAGGTCACCGCCCCCACCACCACCCGGCCGGCGCCGAGCAGTCCGCCCGCGAGGCCCGCCGCGCCTCCGTTGGAGAACTGCTGCTTGACCTTGGCGACGACGTGGTAGCGGTCCTCGAACCTGCCGAGTGCCGAGTTGTGGTCATGGAGTTGCTTCAACCAGCCGGGCACCGCCTTGATCAGTGCGTTGACCTCGTCGGTGACCGGGGGCACGACGAGCGCGAGGAACCCCGCGAAGAACGCGAGCAGGACGACCAGGACCAGCAGGACGGCCCCACTGCGGCGCACCCGGTGGCGGGTGAGCCAGGCCACGACGGGCTCAAGCGCGAGTGCGAGGAACATGGAGAGGAGCAGCAGAGTCAGGAGGCTGCCGACTTCGAGGACGGTCTGTACGGTCAGCCACGCAAGTGTCGCGCCCAGGCCGACGGCGAAGCCGATGGCGAACCAGGACCTGCCGCCGGCCACGATCCTCGTCCGCCGCGCTCGCCCGGTCCGCGACGCCGGTCCTACGGAGGACGTCTCGGCGGGCTCATGGTTCCCGTCCCCGTCGGGCTCGGTGGACGTCATCGCGGCCCCCCTGTCCGCCCGGCGGAGGTGAGGTGCGGGCGAGGCGGTGAGTGCATCGGCCAGTACCTCTCTTCGAGGCCGGGACGGGATCTGCGCCGCCGCGTGGAGCGGGCCGCCCCACGCGACACGGCAGCGGCGGCTGCCGGAGCCGGCCTCTTCCAGCTCCGACCCTAGCCAGGTATCCCACCGGTGGCCTTGTATGCCGGTCCCGGCACCCGCCATCCGGCTGACGGCGGGTAGCGGCGGCGGTCGTGATCCCATTCCACTCGGCCGGGTGATTGACCGAGGACGTGCCGGGTACTGGTTGGCCGCGCGAGCACCGGTTCTCGGGGGCGCTCCCCGAAAGCGCCGGCACAGCGCGCCGTCGGTGGCCCGTCTACCGGCAGTGCTTTGATGAGGAAGCCCATGAAATCGGGCCAAAAAGGTGATTCCGGGTCAGGTGTCGAGGTGATGCACGGATGGGTCGAGCAGCGGCCGTGGCCGCCGAAGTCCTCGCATGGTGGTTGCTCCTGACGGGTGCGTGGCTCGTGTTCGTCAGCACGGTCGAGCCACTGGAGTTCCTGGTCGGGGCGTCGGCCGCGCTGCTTGCGGCTGTTGCCGCCCAGGCCGCGCGCCGGGCGACGAGCAGCCGGTGAACGGCTGGCTGGTGGCCGCGACGGCACTGCTCGCCGCGGGGTTCGGCCCGGTGGTGTGGGGCGTTGCGACCGGCCCGCTGGAGCGCCGGGTCGTCGCCCAGAACTTCGGCACGTCGGTGGTGTGTCTGGTGATGCTGCTGCTCTCGCAGGCATACACCCGGCCGGCCTATGTCGATCTCGCGCTGGTCCTCGCCGTTCTCGGCCCGGCCGGGACGCTGGTGTACGCGCGGCTGCTCGCGGACGACCTCGACGACGATCCGCCGCACGCCGGCCTGCTGACGGTGGTGGCCGCTTCGGCGGCGACCGTGGTCGTGATCGCGATGTGTGTGGCCACCGGTCCGGGCCGCGCGATGGTGAAGCTCGTGCTGATCGGGCTGCTGCTCGTGGCCGGGAACGTGATCGCCTCCCGGGCGCTCGCGGGCGGCTTTCCCGGGGCGGGGGCGTCGGCTCGTGACTGACGCCCTGACCCTGGTCTCGCTGCTGCTCGTCGCCGCCTCGGCGACCGCCGCCGTGGCCGTGCGCGACCCGGCCCGCCAGGCGCTGGTGCTCGCGGTGCTCGGCCTCGCCCTCGCGGTCCTCTTCACCGTCCTCCAGGCACCGGACGTGGGCCTGTCGCAGCTCGCGGTGGGCTCGGCGCTGACGCCGCTGCTCATTCTGCTGTCTGTACGCAAAGTACGGCGCCGGGGGCAGCACAAGGGTGGTGACCGGTGAGCCGGCGGATGCGCATGTGGGTCCTCGCGACGGGCGGGCTCGCGGTCGCCGCCCTGCTCGTCGCCGGATATGTGCGGCTTCCGCGCTTCGGCGGCGCGGTGCACCCCTACGGCGACCGGGCGGTCGCGGCGGCCCTCGCCCGGCACACCGCGAACGTCATCTCCTCCGTCAACTTCGACCTGCGGGCCTTCGACACCCTGGGCGAGGAGACCATCCTGTTCGGCGCGGTGCTCGGCACCGTCGTCCTGCTGCGCCAGACCCGCGACGAGCGCGAAGTGCCACCCGCCCCGGCCGAGGTCGCCCCACCCGTACGCCGCTACGCGCTGATCATGCTCCCCGTCGCCCTCCTGTCCGGCCTGTACGTCGTCGCACACGGGCAGCTCAGCCCCGGCGGCGGATTCCAGGGCGGGGTGGTCGTGGCGACCGCGCTGCACCTGCTCTACATCGGGGCGGACTACCGCGCCCTGGAGAAGATCCGGCCGGTCGGGATGTACGAGGTGGGGGACGCGGCGGGCGAGGCCGCCTACCTCATCCTCGGCGTCGCGGGCCTGGTCGGCGGCTCGGCGTTCCTCGCCAACACCCTGCTTCCGTACGGGACGTTCAACACCCTGGCGTCCGGCGGGACCGTGCCACTGCTCAACGCGGCGGTCGGCATGGAGGTCGCCTGCGCGGTGGTCGTCCTGCTCGCCCGCTTCCTCGACCAGGCCGTCGAGATCGAGGAGGACAACGGATCGGCGAAGGGAAAGGAATCATGAACGGGGGCGCGAGCCGACAGTGATGAACACAGTGCCGTATCTCGTCGCCGTTTGGATCTTCCTGGTGGGCTGCTACGGCCTCGCCACCAGCCGCCATCTGGTGCACGCGGTGGGGTGCCTGACGGTGTGTCAGTCATCCACCTATGTGCTGCTGCTCGCGGTGGGGTACCGCGACGGCGGCACGGCGCCGGTCTTCTCCGATGTGACACCGGGATCGCGACCGCTCGTGGACCCGGTCGTCCAGGCCCTCGCGCTCACCGATGTGGTGGTCGGCGCCACCGTCACCGCCCTTCTGCTCGCACTTGTGATGCAGGTCGCCAAACGGCACGGCACGGTCGATCCCGACGCACTCTCCGAGCTGCGCGGATGAACCAGCTGCTGCCCCTGGTCGTGGCCGTACCGATGCTCGGCGCCGCCGCCCTCGTGGCCGCCGGGCGACGGCTCCCCCGCGTCGCCGCCGAGTCCGTCGGGTGCGCGGTCGCGGCGGCCACCGCCGGGCTCGCGATCGTCCTGCTGCTCAACTCGTCGCCGGACGCCGTCGAATGGGTCGGCGGCTGGCGACCCAAGGGCGGCGAAGGCGTGGGCATCGTCCTGGTCGGCGACGGGCCCGGCACCGGTGTCGCGGCGCTGGTCTCCGTCCTGGTCGTCGCCGTACTCGTCTACTCCTGGCACTACTTCGACGAGCCCCCGCACCGGCACGCGGGCTCCTTCCCGGCGCTCGTACTGCTCTTCCAGGCGGGCATGTGCGGCTTCGCGCTCACCGGCGACCTCTTCAACGCCTTCGTCTTCTTCGAGCTGATGAGCGTCGTGGCGTACGCGCTGACCGGCTACCGCGTCGAGGAGGCGAAGGCCGTCCAGGGCGCGCTCACCTTCGGGGTGATCAACTCGCTCGGTGCGTACGCGACGCTGACGGGCATCGTGCTGCTGTACGCGCGGACCGGCGAGCTCGGGATGCGGCAGATCGGGCAGCACCTCGACGCGCACGGCGGGCCCGACGCGCTGACCCTGGCCGCGTTCGCCCTCGTCCTGACCGGCCTCCTGGTCAAGGCCGCGGCCCTGCCGTTCCACTTCTGGCTGCCGGACGCCCACGCCGTCGCGCCGACGCCGGTGTGCATGCTGCTTTCCGGGGTGATGGTCGAACTCGGCCTGTACGGGACGTGGCGGGTCTACGACACGGTGTTCTCAGGACCGGGTGGCGTGCCGGCCCCGGACGCCGGTCGCGCCCTCGTGACCCTCGGCGTCCTGACGGCCCTGGTGGGCGCGCTGATGTGCTGGCAGCAGCGTCACATCAAGCGCCTCCTCGCGTACTCGACCGTCGCACACACCGGGCTCTTCCTGGTCGGCGTCGGCCTGCTCGATCCGGCAGCGACCGGCGGCGTGGCGATCTACGTCCTGGGCCACGCGGGCGTGAAGGCGGCCCTGTTCGCCTGTACGGGGATCCTGCTGGACCGGTACGGCAGCGTGGACGAGCACGAACTGCACGGCACCGCACGGGAGTTGCCGGTGGTGGCCGCGTTGTTCACGGTGGGCGCGCTGGCGCTGGCGGGGCTTCCGCCCTTCGGCACGGGGCTCGGGAAGTCACTCACGGAGGAGGCGGCGGGCGGCGGTTTCACCGTGCTGTTCGTGGCCGTGTCGGCGGTCACCGCGGGCGCCGTGCTCCGGGTCGCCGCGCGCGTGTTCTTCGGGCTCGGGCCGCGCCCGCTGGGCGATCCCCGGCACGAGACGAGCGGCGGCGGCGAGGAGCCCGAGACCGAGGGGAGGCTCGGCCGGGTGCCGGTCACGATGATCGCGGTCCCGGCCGTGCTGCTCGCCGGGGCGCTGGCCGCGGGTCTGGCACCGGGCCCGGCTGCGGCAGTGGGCCGGACCTTCGACCCTGATGCGCCCCACGCGCCGCACTGGACACTGACCGGTGTGCTCCTCGGCGTCGCCTCGGCCGTGCTTGCCGCGGGTCTGGCCGGGGCGGCCGTTCGCGGCCCGGCGAGCCAGGAACCGCACGCCTGGACGGAACCGCTGCGCAGGCTCCACTCCGGCCACATCGGCGACTACGTCGCCTGGCTCCTGGTGGGCACGGCTCTGCTCGGCGGCCTCGCGCTGCCGGGCATCGCGGCCGGGTGAAAGCAGACCAACTCCCGCATCGAGAAGCCGAGTTGAGTGCACGGCGGCCCCCCGTGGTGAACGAGGGGCCGTCGCGGCGCTACCTGGCTCGGCTCACATGGGGTCGATGCCGCCGCTGTCGCCCGGCATCTTGCTCTGCTCCTGGAGACGGCGGGCCTTCTCCTTCAGCCGCTCGCGCTCCGCCGGGTCGGACGCGCGCTCCGCGGCCTGCTCCAGCTGTTCCGCCTTCTGGCGCATCTGCTGGGCGCGGGCACCGAACTCGTCTGCAACGCTCATGATCACTCCTGCTGCTCGGGGGGGTGCAGATGCCTCCAGACAAACAGTGCGCCGAGCCCCGCGCATCCCGAACGGTCACACACAGTCACTTCCGCCCCGGGCGGGCCATGCCGTCCGGGACTGCGAGCCACGTCGGCCTCGCTCACCCACCCGCCTTCTGCGACTGGGCCGCGCGGGCGGAGAGGTCGTCGAGCCCGAGCGGGTTGGCCGGCGGATCCGGCAGGACGAGCCGGCGCTCAGCGCTGCCGTCCGGGGTGATGTGGAGCAGTTCTCCGGGCTCCATCAGGCGCCACTCGGGATGCTCGTCCATGCGCTCGCTGGCGACGACGATCGCCGGGGTGTCGGCGAGGTCCGCGGAATGGACGCGCATCCGGCCGGCGGTGCCGCTGTGGTCCAGGTGCCGGACGCCGTGCGGGCCGCCCGGTTCGCGCTCCAGTACGTACAGCTCGTGCGTGGCCGGGTACCGCAGGGCCCACAGTTCGTCCGCGGTGGTCAGGATGAAGTTGAGCGAGTAGACGGGCAGTCGGTCCGCGATCCAGCGGGTGGCGTGCTCGATACCGCTGCCGATGTCGCCCTGCGCGGCACGGATCTCGCGGGTGATGAGCGCGAAGACCCGCTCGGAGTCGGTGTCCCCGGCGACCAGGGACAGATCCGGGCCCAGCCGGGCCTCCAGGGCCGCCAGGTCTTCGACGACGCCGTTGTGCGCGAACAGCCGCCCGTCCTGCTGGAACGGGTGGGTGTTGGGGGCGGTGAGGCTGCCGGTCGAGGCGAGCCGGATGTGGGCGAGGAAGGTGGCCGAGCAGACCTGCCTGGCCTCCCGCGCGAAGTCCCGGTCCTCGTACGCGGCGTCCGGGGCCTTGCGGACCTGTGGCGTGCCGTCGGGATCGTAGTACCCCAGGCCCGTCCCGTCCGGGTCACGGTGGCTCTGCGTCACGAGGCTGTCGGGGGCGTCGAGCAGCCAGAACGTGGCCCGGCTGCGGCGCGGGGCACTGCTGAGTCCGAACAGACGGCACATCGACGCCACCTCCACGCTCGGCACCGGACCCGGCCCCCGCCCGGGCATGGTGCCCCCGCACGACGGGGAACGCAACGCGGCTGCGGGCCTATTTGCTGCCGCTGAGGGTGAACGTGGCTCCGTCGGGGTCTTTGACGCGGACCCAGGTGCCGGTGAGGGAAATGCCGTCGGCCAGGACGGTGGCGCCGTGGGAGCGGGCCTTGTCGGCGTGGCCGTGGGGGTCCTCGACGGTGAAGTGGGTGTGCCAGTGGGGGCGCAGGCTGGGGTCAGGGGCGGCTTCGACGGCGCCGGAGGTGAGGCGGGCGACGATGTGCCCGGCGTGGCGCAGGACGACTTCCTCGTGTTCGTACTGGACGTCGCAGCAGCCGGGCCGGTCGCAGGCCCAGTCGAGGACCTCGCCGTAGAAGATCGCCGCGTCGAAGGCGTTGCGGGTGTGCAGCCGGGTCCAGGCGGGCGCGGCGTCACGCCAGGATTCCCAGTTCGAGACGAGCGGGCCCTGCCAGATCCCGAAGACGGCCCCGTCCCGGTCGGCCGCCAGCGCCCCGCGCCCGGTCTGCAGCGCGACCGGCCCGACCGCGACCGTGGCCCCCCGCTCGCGGATGCGCGCCGCGGTCACATCGGCGTCCTCCACCGCGAAGTACGGCGTCCACGCGACGGCGACCTGAAAAGCCTGGGCCAACGCGCTGATACCCGCGACCGGAACCCCGTCCGCCAGCGCGATCCGGAACTCCTCCCCCAACCCGGCGGGCACGAACGTCCAGCCCATCACCGCGCCGTAGAAATCCGTCGCGGCACTCAGGTCGCGGGCCATCAGGCTCACCCAGCACGGCGCCCCGAACACCGGGGCTCCGGAGCCGAGTTGGAACGTGGAGTCTGTTGATCGGGGCGTCACGAAACCCTCGCTTCCAGGAGTCCCCCTCACCGGCCGTGGGCCCGGCGCACCGGCCATGGCTGCCTCCACTATCCCGCCGCCGCCCGGTCGGTGCCCGCCGACCGGCGCGGCACCGGTCGTCCCGGGCCCCTGCACACTTCGCGCCGCTTCGTGTTGCGGATGCGGCCGTACGGGTCATGCTGGAGGAATCCGCGCTGTGCCCATTCGGCTACTTCTGGTAGGCCTCGCGTGGCTGCGGACGCGGGAGTGGCCGGCGAGCCGCTTCCGCCGACAAGGGAGCCGCAGTGGTCACCATCGACAATCCCCGGAAGTACAGCCTGAGCCTTGACGCGACACCGGACCGCATTCCCCAGGTCCGCCGCATCGTCGCCGCCCACTTGCGCCACTGGCGCCTGGAGAACATCATCCAGCCCGTGAGTCTCGGCGTGTGCGAACTGCTCACCAACGTCCACCGCCACGCCCGGGGCGACCACGACTGCGTCCTGGAACTGCGCTGGGCCCGCGGTCGGCTCACCGCCTCCGTCGCCGACACCGACCCCCGCCTGCCGCGCCTGCGCGGACCGCGGCCCTTCGCCGAACGCGGGCGCGGCCTGGCCCTGATCGCCCACCTCAGCGACAGCTGGGGCACCCACACCGCTCCCGGCGGCAAGGTGGTCTGGTTCACCCTCACGGCTCAGCCGCAGGCACTGCGGCCACTGCGGCCACTGCCGCCGGAGCCCACCCTCAGCACGGCGGCGTCGGTGCCCGCCCTGCCGAACGTCGACTTCCAGCCCTACGCGCGGGATGAGCCGGACGACGCGTGGTGCCTCAGTGAGACATGAGGCCGGGGGCCCGGCGCGTTGCGGCCCGGTCCACCGTCCGCTCCGCCGGTGCCAGGCCCTGTCCGAGGGCGGTTCCCGGCCCTGACCGACCTCATCACGACCGAGGCCACCGCCCCGTGACGGGGCCTGACACGGCGGCGCCGGCGGCTGATGGTCCCAACCCGTCCAGCGCCTTCATTCCTCCGTACGCGAGGAACGCACTAGCGGACTACCACGGAGTGCGCGGAGGAAACCTCGCCTTGGCACGTGGGGACTTGCGGTACCGGCGCACCGCCAGGGCCGCCGCGGCCAGCGCGCCCAGGCCGGTGCCCGTGGTGAGCACGGGGTGGTGGGCCGCCGCGGCCTGGAGCGAGCGGGAGCGGGCCTCCTCGTCGAAGATGCCGTGCGCGCCGTGGTCGGCTCCCGGCTTCTGGTCGAGGGGGCGCCACAGATTGCCCCGGGTGGACTCCGGCGCCAGTTCCTCGCGCTGCTGCGACGCGTACCCGGTGCGGGCGAGGTAGCGGTCGAGGACGGCCGGGACGAGCCGGTTGGCCCAGATCGTGGCGACCGTGGAGGCGCCGAGGTAGTACTGCTTGCGCCGGGGGTGGTCGGCCGCGAACAGGACGGCGCGCGCGGCGACTTCGGGCTGGTAGATCGGCGGCACGGGCTGCGGATGGCCCTTCAGCCTCGAACGCACCCAGGAGAACTGGGGCGTGTTGACCGCCGGCATCTGGACCACGGTGATGCGCACCTGGCTCTTGTTGTGGAGGAGTTCGGTGCGCACCGACGAGGTGAACCCGTTGACGGCGTGCTTGGCCCCGCAGTACGCGGACTGGAGCGGAATGGAGCGCTCCCCGAGAGCGGAGCCGACCTGCACGATGGTGCCCCGGTCGCGCGGCACCATGCGGGCAAGGGCACTGCGCGTGCCGTGCACGAAGCCGAGGTAGGTCACGTCCGTGACGCGGCGGAACTCGTCCGGGGTGATCTCGGTGAAGGGCGCGAACACCGAGGCGAAGGCCACGTTGACCCAGATGTCGATGGGGCCGAAGGCTGCTTCGGCGGTGTCGGCGGCCTTGTCGACCTGGTCGTGGTCGGCGACGTCGACGGGGATCGCCAAGGCGTACCCGCCGAGTTCCTCGACCTCCCGGGCGGCCGTGCGCAGTCCCGCTTCACCGCGGGCCAACAAGGCGATGTTGGCGCCGCGCCGGGCGAAGAGCCGGGCGGTGGCACGGCCGATGCCGGCGCTGGCTCCGGTGATGACGACGGTCTCGGGCATGGACTTCCTTTCAGTACGCGACGCGTTACGCGAGGGCGGGCGACCGGGCCGGTCAGCCGGTGCGGTGGGGTTCGGCATCGGTGGTCCTGAGGGTCAATCCATGACCCGGGGCGCCGTCGGCCCCCGGAGTGATGTGGCCGCCCCTGGGGTCCAACGTGCCGTCGAACCACCGGGATTCGAGCCGTACGTAGTCGTGGAACCACTCCAGGTGGCGCAGGTTGGGCACGGAGGCCGCCAGCTCGCCGCGAGCCTGTCCGTCGCCGTGCTCGCCCGACAGCGAACCGCCGTGGGAGACCACCAAGTCGGCTGCCCTGAAGACGAATTGGCGGAAGGAGGCCACCCCCTCGGCCGTACGCAGGCCGAACAGGATGCGGGTGTGCACACACCCCTGGCCGAAGTGCCCGTACAGCGAGGGATGGTCGTAGCCGAACTCGTCGAACAGCTCCTTGAGGGAGCGCAGATAGTCGCCCAGGCGCTCCGGCGGGACGGCGGAGTCCTCCCAGCCCTCCCAGGTCTCGCGCTCGTCGGGCGGGCGAGCGGTCACGCCGAGTCCGGCCTCGCGCGCCCTGAGGAGTTCGTGTTCACGCGCCGGGTCGTCGGAGAACGCCACCGACGCGTCCTTCTCGTCCCGGCCGAGCGCCCGCAGCAGGGCGTGGGCCTGCTCGTCGACGTCGTCCTGGCTGTCCCCGGTGAACTGCACGAGCAGCCAGCTCTCGCCCTCCGGGAAGCGGTCGAGGGAGTCGAGGTGGGCGTGCTCCTCACGCATGAGCTGCGCCATCCGGTCGTCAAGGGCCTCCAGCTGGGCCGGTGCGCTGTGTTCCAGGAGCCGGGGCACATCGTCGGCGGCGGCGCAGATGTCGGGACAGCCGAGGACGAGCATGGCCTCGCAGGGCGGCACCGGTACGAGGTCCAGCTCCGCGTGCAGCACCGTCACGAGCGTGCCTTCGCTGCCGACCAGGGCGCGCGCCACGTCGAAGCCGTTCTCCGGAAGCAGCGAGTCGAGGTTGTAGCCCGAAACGCGGCGCGGAAGCTTCGGGAATCCGTGCCTCACCTCGGCGAGGTTGCGGCCGATGATGTCGCGCAGCCCCTGGTAGAGCTCGCCGCGCCGGCCGCCCGCGTCGACGATCTCCGCGAACTCCTCGTCGCCGGTGGCACCGACCCACATCCGCGTCCCGTCGTACATCAGGACCTCCAGGCGCCGTACGTTGTCGACGGTCTTGCCGTAGGCCTGTGCGGACGCGCCGCAGGAGTTGTTGCCGATCATGCCACCGAGGGCGCAGTGGCTGTGCGTCGAGGGCTTCGGCCCGAACTGGAGCCCGTGCTCGGCGAGTTGGCGGTTCAGCTCGTCCAGGACGAGGCCGGGCTCGACCACGCAGGTGCGCCGGGCGGGGTCGTCCGAGACGAGGGCGCCGCAGTATTTCGTCCAGTCGATGACGACGGCCGTGTTGGTGCTCTGGCCCGCCAGGCTTGTCCCTCCCCCGCGCGAGAGGACCGGCGCGCCGAACTCCGCGCACACCGCGACCGCCTCGACGGCCGCTTCGACCGAACGGGGCACGACCACGCCGATCGGCACCAGCCGGTAGTTGGAACCGTCGGTGCTGTAGGCACCCCGGCTCCCGGCGTCGAACCGCACCTCGCCGTCGACCCGCGCGCGAAGGGCGCGCTCAAGAGCGGCGACGTCCAGGTCGTGCTGTCCCTTTGATACGTCCTTCGGCGCGCCCTTAGGTGCGTTCCGTCCGTGGCCGGGCGCGGCGGCGCGGCCGGGCAGTTCCATCGCCCCTCCTCGTCACGTGTCGCTCCCGTTCCGCGCTGCGCCAGGTACCCCCGAGCGGGGTGCCCACACCCGTCTACGGCTACCCGAGGTCGACCGTCCCCGCCAGCCGGCCGCGACCCGGCGCCCGCATGTGCAGGGGCTCGCGGGCGCGCCTGGAGTGACGGATGAGCGCCGCCGGGATCACGGTGCCGGGGCGGTGCCCCCGCCCGTTCCTTCATCACCCAGATCAACAAGGACCAGCAGGGGTTCTTCGACGCCCACCGCACGAAGGCGCTGCCGCAGCTCGCCTGAGATCGCCCCAAGTGCCCTACGGATTACCGGAGTTGAGATGACGCGCCGACATCCCCAGGACCCTGGACCTTCCGAGCCCCGTGCGGGCAAGGATCCCGATTCCGCACTCGACGAGGTCCTCAAAGAGGCAGGCCGGGTTCATTCGCCGCGCTCCATCTGGGCGAAGATGCTGGTGTCCAGCTGGGAGAGCAGTTCCGCGGTGTCGCCGTACACGGCCTGCGCGCCGGCCTCTACGAGGTCCGCCCGGGCGATCCCTCCGGCGAGCAGCGCGACCGTGCGCACGCCCGCCGCGCGTCCCGCCTTCATGTCCCACACCGTGTCCCCCACGAACACCGCCTGTGCGGGTTCGGCCTCGGCCAGCTCCAGCGCCCGCTGAACCGGATCGGGGGCCGGCTTGCCCTCGCTCACGTCGTCGGCGCTCGCGACGCCCGCGATGACGTCGTCGGCGTCGATGGCACGGCGCAGCGCCTTCAGTTCCGGCCCGCCCGCGGAGGTGGCCAGCACGATGCGCCAGCCACGGGCGGCCAGCTCGTGCAACAGGTCCCCGGCTCCGTCCAGCGGGGGCAGCCGCTCGAAGTAGGTGCCGTACAGGGCGGTGTGCGCGGCGGTGAGTCCGCCGTCCTCGTCCCGGTCGCGGTCCTCGCCGAGCAGGTGCGTGATGAGGTCGTCCGAGCCGAGGCCGATGGCGCGGTGGATGTCGTGCATGGCCACGTCGTGTCCGGCCTGGCGCAGCGCCTCCCACCAGGTGACCACGTGCAGGTGGTTGGTGTCGACGAGGGTGCCGTCGACGTCGAAAAGAGCCGCACGTGCCATCTGCCCACGCCTTTCGTTCCGCCCTGCCCGGGGCCTGCTGCCCACTGCCGATCATGCCGCCATTCGCGGACCGCAACATCTCGTGGGCCCCGGGCCGACGGGTCAGGCGGCGTGCCGGCGCCGGGCGACGGGCCTCTCGTACGCCGGCTCCGCGGCCTCGGCCGCCGTGTCCGGCGGCAGGTCCGGCACCGCGACGAGCCTGCGCTCGCCGGGCACTCCGGCCGGCTCGCCCCCGCCCAGCATGAACTCCTCGTACCGGGCCAGCGCGAGAACGGCGACCAGCATCAGGTTGGGCAGCAGTACGGCTACGAAGACCACGACGACTCCTTGCAGGAAGACGTGCCTGCCGGTCCGGGTTGCCCCGGGCCCGCACCCGAAACCTGCCGCACGACGGGTGAAGGGGGAGGTTTCGGGCCGAGAGGTTCGGCAATGGGTGAACTCTGAGCGAACGAGACACCGAGGAGACCGCCATGACCATCGCAACGTACTGCCTCGTGGCGCTGGACTGCCCCGACCCCGAGGCGCTTGCCGCGTTCTACGCCGCGGTCCTGGGCGGCGAGGTGAAGCACGACGACGCGGACTGGTACGACCTGTACGCGCCCGGCGGCCACCGCATCGCCTTCCAGCGGGCTCCCGGCCATACCCCGCCGGAGTGGCCGCGCGGGGACCGCAACTCCCAGCAGTTGCACCTGGACTTCCACGTCCCGGACATGGACGCTGCCGAGGAGCAGGTGCTCGCGCTGGGCGCCACCCCGCTCGATCTCGACGACCGCGGCGGCGAACGCGACTTCCGGGTGTACGCGGATCCGGCGGGCCACCCTTTCTGCCTCTGCAGGGACTGACCCCGCACGCCCTTCGGGCCTCGCCCCTTCGAACGGACCGGCCCTTCACACCAGCGAGAACCACGGAGAACAGCGTGAACGACTCACCTTCCCCGGCCTCCCGGAGCGCCGGGGCCGACTCCCCCGACCGGGTGCAGGTCATGCTCGGCGAGTGCTCCGCGGCCGACGCGGACGCGGTCTTCGAGGTGCTCGGCACCCACTTCGCCTCCGACCGTGCGGGAGCCGTGCCCGGCCGCCGCGAGGGGCCGCGCCCGGCCGCCTGGGCCGGAAGCTTCGTCGTCGACCACATGCCGGCCGAGGTCGCCGGGGTCCTGCTGGCCGGGCCCGTCACGGCCGATCTCCAAGGCGGCCCCGTGGCCGTGGACCGGCTGCGCCGGACGCTGGCGGCGGCCTTCTCCGTGGATACGGCGGGCAGCGCGGCGGGCGACCAGGAAGTGGATGTGCAGGTCCGGCTGACCAACGGGTAGTGCTCCGGGTCGGGGCTCCACACCGCGCGGAGCGGTGTGCCGATCTACTCTGGATAGCAGGGACTCAAACTCTTCCGTGAGATCGGAGGGCATCATGGTCGTCCTCGGAGTCATCCTGCTCGTCGTCGGGTTCGTGACCGGCATCTCCATCCTGTGGACCATCGGCATCATCCTGCTCATCATCGGCGCCATCCTGTGGATCCTGGGATCGGTCGGCCACGCGGTCGGCGGACGGCGGCACTACTGGTAGGCAAAGCAGCCTGACGCTCCATCAGCCCGGGACCAGCACGATGCCCGGTCCCGGGCGGAGCCGTGCGCCTCAGGGCCCGATGGCGACGTCAGAGGCCGATGACGATCAAGGCCGTGTCGTCGGTGGCGCCGCCGGACGGCATCAGATCGGCCAGGATCGCGTCGGCGAGGGGTTCCGGGTCGGCGCCGTGGTGACGGGCGAGGGACTTGGCGAGGCGGCTCAGGCCCTTGTCGATGTCCTCGTGGCGGCGCTCGACGAGTCCGTCGGTATACAGGACGAGGCTGGCTCCGGCAGTGAAGGCAGCGGCGGCCTGCGGGCGGGCCACGTGCTGAGGGCGGGCGCCCAGCGGAGGGTCGGTGGCGCCGTCGAGGAATTCAACCGTGCCGTCCGGATGGAGCAGAGCCGCGGGCAGATGGCCCGCGCTGCTGTAGGTCAGGGTGTGGTCTCTCCAGTCGACCACGGCGAGGAACGCGGTCGTGGACTCGGCGCCCTCGACCGAGCGGGCGTACAGGCCGAGCACGTCGAGGGCCCCGGCGGGCCCCGCGGCCACGCGGGAGGCGGCGCTCAGGGCGCTGCGCAGCTGCCCCATGACCCCGGCCGCGGCAAGGCCGTGCCCGACGACGTCGCCGACGGCGACCGCGAGCCGGCCTCCGGGCAGTTCGGCCAGGTCGTACCAGTCGCCGCACACATTGAGCGCGCCGACGGCGGGACGGTAGCGCACCGCCGCGCTGCGCTCTCCGATCGGCCCCGGCGCCGGCAGCATGGCGGCCTGCAGGGACAGGGCGACCTCGTGTTCCCGGGCGTGGGCCCTGCGCAGCTGTTCATTGAGCTCCTGGAGCTCGCGGGCACGGGTGTACAGCTCGGCCTCGAGCACTCTGGCCCGGTCCCCGTCCGCCGCGCCGGCCCGGCCGCGGGCACGCATGAGCTCGGTGACCTCCTCCACCCGGTGCAGGATCAGGACCACCTTGCCGTCCTCGCCGAACACGGGGGTGTTCACGGGGCTCCAGTACCGCTGCTCCCAGACGCCGGGGGTGGAGGGATCCTCCACGTCGTAGCGCTGCAGCGCCATGGTGTCGCGCTCGCCGGTTTCCGCGACGCGGCGCAGCGAGGCGAGCAGGTTGCGCATGCCGGTGGCGTCCGGGTCGCCGGGGTTGTCGGGGAAGACGTCGAAGAGGTAGCGGCCGACGAGCTGCTCCCGGGTGCGGCCCGAGACGGCGAGGAAGGAGTCGTTGACCTCGACGTACACGAGGTCCGTGGTCAGCAGGGCCACCGGGCCGGGCAGAGCCCGGAACACCGCCTCGTAGTCGATGCCGGACCCGTTCACAGTGCACCTGCCCGCGCGACGCCTCTTCGATCTTGTGCTCTTCACGATAGGCGGCATCGCGGTATCGGGCCCGCCGGACGGGCCCGATACGCCCGGAGGGCAACCGGATGCCGTCGCATCCGATTGCCCTCCGGGTCGGCGGGTCCGCCGGGTCAGAGCACGGGCACCGGGTAGGTCGGGTACTCGACCCCGGAGACGTGCTGGACGACGCGGATGACCTGGCACGAGTAGCCGAACTCGTTGTCGTACCAGAGGTAGAGGATCGCGTTGTCGCCGTCGACCTTGGTCGCGCCGGCGTCGACGATCGAGGAGTGGCGCGAGCCGACGAAGTCCATGGAGACGGCGTCGGGAGCGGTCGTGAAGTCGATCTGGCGCTTCAGCGGCGAGTGCAGCGACACGTCGCGGAGGTAGTCGAGGACCTCGTCGCGGGTGGTCTCGCGGCCCAGGCGCAGGCTCAGGATGGCGATCGAGACGTCCGGGACGGGCACGCGGATCGAGCTGCCGGTGATCGGCGCCTTGAGGTCGGGCAGCGCCTTGGCGACGGCCGAGGCCGCACCGGTCTCGGTGATGACCATGTTCAGCGGCGCGGAGCGACCACGGCGGTCGGCCTTGTGGTAGTTGTCCAGGAGGTTCTGGTCGTTGGTGAACGAGTGGACGGTCTCCACGTGGCCGCGCAGCACGCCGTACTCGTCGGCCATGGCCTTCAGCGGCGGGACGATCGCGTTGGTGGTGCAGGAGGCACAGGACAGGATCTGCTCGTCCGGCTTGATGGTGTCGTGGTTGACGCCGTGGACGATGTTGGGAACGTCGCCCTTGCCCGGGGCCGTCAGGACGACCTTGTCGATACCGGGGCGCAGGTGCTGCGAAAGGCCCTCGCGGTCACGCCATTTGCCCGTGTTGTCGATGAGGATGGCGTCCTTGATGCCGTGCGCCGTGTAGTCGATCTCGGACGGGTCGTTGGCGTAGATCACCTTGATGGTGTTGCCGTTGGCGATGATCGTGCTCGTCGCCTCGTCCACCGTGATGGTGCCCTGGAACTGGCCGTGGATCGAGTCGCGGCGCAGCAGCGAGGCGCGCTTGACGAGGTCCGCCTCGCCGCCGCCACGGACGACGATGGCGCGCAGGCGCAGGCCGTTGCCCGAGCCGGCCTTCTCGATGAGGAGGCGGGCGACGAGGCGGCCGATGCGGCCGAAGCCGTACAGGACGACGTCGCGGCCCTCGCGGCACTCGATCTTGTTCTCGCCGATGGCGCCGGCGACGGCCTGAGCGGTGAAGGCCTCGACCGAAAGGCCGCGGTCGTCCGCCTTGTACGTCGCGGCGAGCATGCCGATGTCGATCTGGGAGGGGCCGAGATCGAGGGTGGTCAGAGCCTGCAGGAAGGGCAGCGTCTCGGTGACCGAGAGCTCCTCGCCGGCTATCTGGCGGGCAAATCGGTGGGTCTTCAGAAGGCTGACCACCGACTTGTTCACCAAGGAGCGGCTGTGCAGCAGGACCGTCACGTCCCGCTCGCGGTGCAGCTTCCCGATGATGGGGATCATCGACTCCGCGATCTCCTCGCGGTTCTTCCAGTTGGTGAACGAGTCGTCATTGACAGTCACAGGTTCATCTTTCGAGCTAGGCGGCGCTCATATGCTAACCCCCCGCTGATTTTGATCGTTCAAGTGGTGCCCCTCTTGGTCGGCGGACCGGTCGTCACTCCCCTGCGGCGACGACCGGTCCGCCCGCTCAGCCGATGGCCCAGTGCTGGAGCGCGGAGCCGGTGTCGGGCTGCTGGGTGACCGGTGCACCGTCGCTCGTGGAGGCCGTGGTGAGCAGCAGTCCGCTGGATGTGGACTTGATCGTGTATCCGCCGCCGGCCAGGGCGGTGACCGCCCAGTGCTGGTTGGCGCCGCCGGTGCAGGCCCACTGGATGACCTTCGCCCCGGCCGTACGGGAGCTGTCGCTGACGTCGGCGCACAGCTTCGACTCGCCGTTGGCGATCTGGTAGCTGCCGTCGGGCTGCCGGGTGAAGACCCAGTTCTGGTTGGCCCCGCCGTTGGGGCTCCAGGTGATGAGCTGGGTGCCCTGGGTCGTCGAGTGGCCCGGATCGTCGAGCGACTTGCCCGAGGCCACCAGGGTGTGGGTGCCGTCCAGGGACCCGCCCGTCGCGGAGCCGGTGGGGGTGAGGGTCAGGGTCTGTTCGGCCGCGCTGCGGGCGCCGCCGACCGTGCTGCCCGTGGTGTCGGTCCAGGTGCGCGTGGGTGTGGTCTCGGCGAGCCGGCCGGCCTGCGCGGACAGGCCGAGCACGAGGCCGCTGTACCGGTTGACCAGGCGATATGAGCCGGTGGTGGTCACGGGGACGATGAACCACTGCTGTCCGACGGTGGGGCCGCCCGACCCTGCGGCGGCGACGGTCGGCTTGGCACCCCAGGCCCGTCCGGCCTTGGACGTGGAGGGGACGCCGAGGAGCTGTCCGGTGGAGGCGTTGGCGATGCGGTACGAGCCGTCGCCGCCGGCCGTGAACACCCAGGACTCCAGCGCGGATCCGGTGGCCGCCCCGCCCGAGGTCGTCGACGAGCTGCCGGAGACCTGGGCCAGTACCCGGCCGTCGCCACTGCCGATCCGGTACGACTTCGTGACGTCGACCGGGGGCGCGGCGGGCGCCGACGAACCGATCGTGACGTCGACGTACTCGCCGTCCGCGCCACCGTGGCAGTCGATGGAGCAGTACGACCTGAAGGTCTTGCCGACGATGGTGGAGTTGGTGCGGTTCGCGCCGTCGAGGAACCAGCGGTACCAGGAGTTGTTGGTGTAGCCGCCGGTGTCGCCGATCAGGTGCCACTTCTGGCTCGTGAGGTCGTCGGTGGCGTAGAAGCGCTGCGGCGCCGTCCCGTTCACCGCCTCGGGCTCGCCGATGTACAGGCCCAGGTAGGCGTTGTAGGTGATGTTCATGACGAACAGCGGTGATTTCGTGGGGAGTTGGCCCGCCGCGATCTGCTGGCTCACGGTGCCCGCGTTGGCGGGGTTGTAGTCACCGGCGACCGGCGTGTACCCGGTGGAGCCGGCACCGTCGGCCGGCACCATGTTGCTCTCCAGGCCGCCCACGCCCGGCTGCGACCAGTGGCCGTCGTACCACTTCTGCCAGGAGCCCTTGGCCATCTTCGAGGAGATCGGCGCCCGGGCGACATGCGCGAGGCTGTCCTCCCAGTTGCCCCCCTTCGCGACGATCCGCGAGCCGTAGTAGACGTAGAAGTAGCCCGACGCGGTGTCGACGAAAAGCCGCTGGTCGCCGTCGCCGTAGGAGTACGTCTCGTGCGGGAACTGTGTGGTGTCGCCGCGCTTGGTGCTGTACGGCGAGGTGATCGCGTGGTCCTTGATGGTCCAGCTCCGGCCCTGGTCCTTCGACACCGCGTAGTCGATGGCGTCGAAGTGGATGCCGTCGTTGAACGGTGCCGGGGTGAACTCGTTGTGTACGAGCCCGTACCAGTCGCCGGTGTCCGGGTCGACCCACACCCCCGACAGGTCGCAGTAGTTCTTCTGCGAATAGCCCGCGTTGCCGACCGCGTACGTCGCCTCCAGGCCGGTCGGGCTGTTGTTGCAGCGGTAGGTGGTGTCGTTGTTCCTGTCGTTGGCGTCGGCCGGGTTCACCGCGTCGCTGATGGCGCTCGACCGCGCGGCGCTGTCCATGTCGGTGCCCGTGAAGAAGTCCCAGTACCGGGGGTCCTTCGCGCCGTACAGGGCGGCGGACTGCTGGAAGTAGAACGTGCCGTCCTTGTCGACATAGGTCGAGGCAGGGGTGTCCGTCGGGTGCGTGTACGGCACGGGGGATCCGACGCTGATCGTGTACGTGGCGTCCGGGGACGCGGCCGCCGCGGGCGGCACCACCGCGGCGGCCAGCGCCAGAACCGCGGCGCCGACCGCGGCCGCGGCTGCTCTGAAGGTGGGGGTGGACACGGGCACTCCTTCTGGTGTGGGAGCGGTGAACGGTGCTCGTCGGCGGCGGGGCCGACCGCGTGGTGGGCAGTCTGTGCACCACGCGGCACACCGTCCACGGACATCCGTCGGCCGGACTTGGACTTTTGTCGGCCACGGCGACGGACGGCGGGCGCCGCACCCCGATGCGGGCCGCCCACGGAGGGGGCAGGCGCGCCCCCGAATATGCCGAATACATACCCTCCCGGGACAACAGCAGGAATGCGCCACCGGAAACTGACTGAAAGCCAAGGGATATGTGCTCCTCAACCCGATCCACAACCCATCCCCAAAGGCCACGGAACCAGATATTCCGGGCGACGAGTTTCGATACTCCTAAAGGATGAGTAAGGTGTGGATCGCTGTCGGTGAACCTGCGTAAGAGCTCGGACTCCGGCGTAATTCCGCATGGCTGGAATTCGTAGGGCGCAGGGCGTCGTCTGCGGGGACGGGGAGAGGATCGTGGCTGCCGGCTCGTTCGAGGGACACTATGTGTGGCATCCGGCGGCCGACGATCGCGAGCTGGCGCGCGCGTGCACGGATGTGCGGGCGGGGCGCTACCTCGGCGCCCACAACGTCCTCGAAGAGACGCGTGGGAACTACGAGCTGAGGGCCCACCGCTCCCTCGTTCTGGCTTCGGAAGCGGCCGATTCGGACCTAGCGGAACGCTGGATGGCCGAGGAACCCGGCCCGGAAGCAGCCCTGTTGGGGGCGCGCGTGGCGATGATCCGCGCGCTGCGCATGGCCGATGCCGGGGATGCCCGGACCGATGCCCTGCTGCGCATAGCACAGGCGGCCTGCATGCGGGCGGCGCGCCTGCTGCCCCAGGACCCGACCCCGTGGGTGGCCCAACTGGCCCTGGCCCGCATCGACGGGCCCCGCGATCCAGCCCCGAGGGGACTGCTCACCGCGCCGCCCGGCCCCTGGCAGATGTTCGCCCATGTGCTGCGGCTCGACCCCTGGCACCGCGAGGCCCATCACCGGTTTCTGGCCTGCTTCTTCACCCGTCACGGCGGTTCGGCGAGCGCCCGGTGGGACGTCGCCTCGTTCCTCAGCCACCGGGCGCCCGCCACGTCCGCTCTACGGCTCCTGCCGCTGGTCGCGCTCGTCGAGGACTACGACCCGAACGTCCTCCTCGCGGACCACACGTGGCAACAGCCGCAATGGGCCGCGACCATCCTCGGCATTTACCACAACTGGTTTCCCCAGGCGGCCAGTTACCATTTCACGCCCGTACTCGACCTGGCCTATCTGGCGCACGCCCTGTTCATGGCGAAGCGGGAATTCGAAGCGCGGGAAGTCCTCACCGCGATGGGGCCGTACGCATCGCGGATGCCCTGGAGTGCGTTCGGCGACCCCGGGGAACAGCTGACCAGGGCCAGGAAGTCCTGCGGACTCCCGACCCCCGCCCCGGCCTGACCACGACGGCCCACCACGACCCGCCCGCGAGACCTACGCGTCTTTTCACCCCCCAGGAAAGGTTGCCACTGTGTCCGAGCGCACGTCCCGCACCCGCTCGCCGATCCGAGACCGGGAATCATCCGTGGCACTCGACGACGATGCCACGCTGCACGCGATGGGATATCCCCGGAAACTCACCCGGAGATTTCATGCCTTCGACAATTTCGCCATATCCTTCACCATCATCAACATCATCTCCGGAATCTTCTCCGCATTCGGTTTCGGAATGGGTGCGGGCGGTCCCCGTATTCTCGTCTTCGGCTGGATCGGCGTCTCGGTCATGGTGCTGTTCGTGGGCGCCGCGATGGGCGAAATCGCCTCCGCCTACCCGACCAGCGGCGCCCTGTACTTCTCCGCGGGCAAGCTCGCCAAGCGTCATCGTGGCGCCTGGTCCTGGTACACGGGGTGGCTGAACTTCGTCGGCCAGGTCGGCGGCACGGCCGCGACCAACTACGCCGCCGCGACCTTCATCCAGGCGTTCATCGGCATGCAGTGGTCGTCGTACGAGCCCACACAGCAGCAGACGGTCGGCATCGCGACGGCGATCCTGCTGGTCCAGGCGCTCGCCAACACCTACACCGTCCAGCTGGTCGCCCTGGTGAACCGGATCTCCGTGTGGTGGCTCCTGGTCGGCATGGTGGTGATCGTCGTGGCCCTGACCGTGAAGCCCTCCTCGCACCAGCCGGTCTCGTTCGCGACGCACTTCGTCAACGGCACCGGGTTCAGCAATGGCCTGTACGCCGCGATGCTCGGCCTGCTCGTCACGAGCTGGACGTTCACCGGCTTCGACGGCAGCTTCCACATGTCCGAGGAGACGGTGAAGGCCACCGTCAACACCCCCAAGGGCATCATGCGCGCGATCATCTACTCGGCGCTCGCCGGGCTCGTCCTCATGCTGGCCCTGGTGTACGCGATCCGCGACTACGCCTCCGAGCTCCAGGCGGCGGCGCCGCCCGTGCAGATCCTCGTCGACGCGCTCGGCGCGGGTACCGCCAAGCTGCTCCTGCTGATCGTGATCGGGGCCATGCTGTTCTGCGGCCTCGCCAACATGACCAGCAACACCCGCCAGATCTTCGCCTTCTCGCGGGACGGGGCGATGCCGGGGTCGCGCTGGTGGCACTCGGTGTCGCTGCGCACCCGCACACCCGTGAAGGCGGTATGGCTCGCCGCGGCCTGTGCGCTTGTGCTGATCGTTCCGGCCCTGTGGTCGCACACCGCCTTCACCGCCATCGTCAGCGTCAACGTGGTCGGCCTGTATCTGGCGTACGGGGTGCCCATCTTCCTGCGGCTGCGGCTGAGCAACTTCGAGCCCGGCCCTTGGAACCTGGGACGCTTCGGCAAGCCGGTGGCGGCGATCGCCGTGGTCTGGATCGCGCTGAGCAGTGTGCTGTTCATGCTGCCCCAGGCCTCCCCCATCACCGCCGACAACTTCAACTACGCGCCGATCGCCCTGGGCGCGGTGCTGCTCATCGCAACCGTCTGGTGGTTCGCCACCGCCCGTCGGCGCTTCCAGGGGCCGGTCAGCTACGGCAGCCCCGACGAGGTGGCGGCGATGGACCTCATCTGACGACGAGTCATATCAGGCGTCGGGTACCCAACTGCCGTGGAAACCAAGGGGTACCCGGCCCGGCAGATGGATGCGGGCGACCGGCTCGCCGGTGAAGTCCTGGGCGGCCAGGATCAGCAGGTCGCTCGCACCCCGCTCCGGATTGTGGACGTAGGCGAGCGCGTAGCCGTCGTCCTCGGCCGCCTTGTGGCCGTCCCCGTCACGCGGCACGAACACGGCTTCGCCCGCGGCCGCCGCCTTCGCAAGCCGGTGCACCTCACAGGTGCCGCGCAACAGGTCGTGCTTGATCAGGGCGCTGCTGAACGCCTTGTCGGGCGGGACCCCGTCGACCGTCTCGTACGCGGCGAAGAAGTCCGCGGCTGCCGCGGAGTAGCCGTACCGGTGACGCCTGGACACCCTCCCCTCGTTGACGCGCGGGAACTCCTGGGGCCGGTCGTCGATCCGCCGCTGGTGGACGCGGCCGTGCTCCAGGTCGATCGTCCAGCGGTCGAGCGCGGGCGTCCCGGTCGCGGCCGGCCCGCCGGAGCCGCGACCGGCGACGAAGAACGGCGCCGGGTAAGTGGTGAGGTCCATGACCACGGTCGCCCCCTCCTCGTACGCGTTGAGCGTGTGCGAGTAGAAGACGGGGTCCACCTCGAACCAGCGGACCGGACCGCCCTCGCGCGGCATGACCCCGACCCGCGCCGCATGGTGGTCGTCCCACACGTACGGCACGGGCGCGCCGCTCCGGGCCGCCTCCGGATCGAAGGAGACCGGGATGTCGATGACGACGACGTGCCGCTCGGTGAGCCCGAAGTCGTGCACCATCGCGCCGGCGGGCATGGGGATCCAGGTCGTCCTGGCCACCTTCCCGGTGCGGTCCACGACGATGTGGCGCACGTGGTCCCAGGTCGGGTAGTACGCGATGGCGTGCAACTCGTCCGCGTGGGCGTCGTACTTGGTGTGGGCGGCGAAAGCCCCGCTCAGCGTGGACCGGAAGTCGTACGGGCGCACCGTGTTGAGCTCGCCGTCGAGCTCGTACGGCAGCGGCCCGCTCTCCTGCGTCGCGAGGATGCGGCCCTTGTACGGGATCACATGGGTGTTGCAGGCGAAGTCGTCCTCGGGCACCGGCCCCGGGTGCTTCTCCCCCAGTTTCCCGGCGACGGCGGCCGAGCGGACCCAGCGGTTGCGGTACCACTCGGCGCGGCCGTTCCCGAGGCGGACGCCGTGCACCATGCCGGGGCCGGTCATCCAGTGGTGGGCCCGCGGGTCCTCGATGCCGAAGGCGTTGGGGCCGTTGCGCAGATAGCGGCCGTTCAGTTCGCGCGGGATGCGGCCGGTGGCGGGCAGCGAGAACGCCGTCAGCTCTTCCGTCACCGGCGCGAAGACGCCTTCGTAGAAGGGACTGCCGCCCGGGGCCGCGGAGGCGGCGGGAGCCAGGGCTGCCGCCGGCCCGCCGCGCAGCGCCGTCGTCCCTCCCGCCAGCGCGATCGCCGCCGTGCCCCGCAGCACGTTCCGCCGAGTGTGTCCGCTCATCCCCGGGCCTCTGCCTTCTGTTCTCGCCGTACGGATCTGTCGCTCACGATCCTGTGGCAGGAGCCGGGGCCGGGTCAGGAGGCCTGGGGCCCGGACTGGGGTGGTGCCAGGCCCCCCGGTGCCAGGTGGTTGCAACCCGCCTGCAACCACCCGCATGGTGAGGTGTGACCACCGGATCCGCGCGCCACGGCCCGCAGGGGGCTGCCGTGCGGCCCGGAGGAGCGAGGGAGACGATGACGCCCGCAGACCATCCGGAACCGACGCCGACGACGACGGACGCACAGATAGTCGAACTCACCGACGCTGCCCGCGAGTTGATCCGCAGACTGCGCTCGACGCACGGTCCGCTGATGTTCCATCAGTCGGGCGGCTGCTGTGACGGCAGCGCGCCGATGTGCTACCCGGAGGGTGAGTTCCGTACCGGCGGCTCGGACGTCCTGCTCGCCTCGCTCGCGGTGGAGGGTGTCGACGAACGTGTACCGTTCTGGATGTCGACGAGCCAGTACGAGCTCTGGCGGCACACCCGGCTGATCGTCGACGTGGTGGAGGGTCGGGGCAGCGGGTTCTCGCTCGAAGCGCCGGAGGGGGTGCGGTTCCTCATCCGGTCGCGGCTGATCTGAGCACCCGCCGCCCCCGGGACCTCAGCCCTGGTCGCGTACGGCCACGATGCCGTTGAAGACGCCGATGTACGCGGTGCCGTCGGGGCCGATGGTGATCGGCGCCCAGTTGTTGTCGTACGCGGGGCCGGTCCCGGTGAGCTTCTTCCAGCGCACGGCGCCGGTGCGGAAGTCGACGGCGGTCAGGTACCAGGCGTCGATGCCGAGCGCGTTGGGCTCCTTCTCGTAGAAGTACAGGAGCCCGTTGGCGGTCGACAGCTTCGGCACGACCGAGGGCGAGCGGACGGCGCTCTGCCACACGGTGTCGCAGCCGCTGCCGTCCGGGCGCACATCGATGCGCGCCGCTCCGCCCACAACGCTGCGACCGAAGGTGAGCGAAGTGAGGTTCTCGTACCCGTAGTTGTTCTCGACGACGAGGCTGTTGCCCCAGGTGATGAGGGAGTTGTCGGTGGTCGACCGGCCCGAGCCGAACACCGGGACCTTGCACACCTCACGTCGGCCGTCGGGGACGTCGTTGCCGCGCCGGTAGACGACGACGTTCATGCGGTCGTCGGCGTTGTCGGTGATCGCCACATAGCCGTCGCCGAACAGGTCGGGTGTGGTGCCGGAACCCTGGTTCACGGAGCCGGGCTTGGTGCCGGTCCCCCGGTCGTAGGTCTGGCGCCACTGCACGACGGGGGTGCCGTCGGCGGCGGCGCGGAAGCTGTAGAGGGCGTGGTCGGAAACGATGGAGACGCCGTCCTCGGCCACGGAGAAGGAGTTCTGGATCTCCTCGCCGGCAAGCTGCATCGAGCGGACGGCCCCGGTCTCCGGGTCGACCGTGCCGACACGGCCGAGCCGGGTCACCCACCAGATGCGCCCCTGCCAGTCCGGCATGACGGAGGTGACGGGGTCGCAGGTGCCGCTGGGGAAGAGGTTGGTCCAGCTGATGCAGTCGTGCGGAACGACGGCGGAGAGATCCCAGTCGTCGTCGACGGCGAACGCCCACCTTCCGTCCGCCGCCTGCCGGTGCGCGATGCGCAGGATGTGGTGGCGGGAGTCGGCGAGGACCACCCGGTCGAGGTTGTCGAGGTAGAAGTAGGCACCGCCCGAGGTGTCCTTGAAGATCTTCTCGAAGTCGAGCCGGGTGATCGCCTCGACGGTGGAGGAGCGCTGCGGCAGCTGGTACTCGGCGAGGGTGGCCAGCGTGTGCGGGTCGAGGAGCTTCAGCTTGAAACCCTGGAAGGTGCCGCAGACGGTGAGGAGCCCGCCCGCGGCGTCGAAGGTGGCGGTGGCGCACTCGCCGCCGAGCGGCGCGATCTGCTCGCTGGCGACCTGGGGATCACGCCCGAGCGGCCCGGAGTACGGGTGGGTGCCGCTCCCCCAGGAGTCACCGTGCATGCCGTTGCGCCCGTTGGGCGCCATGAACGGGTTCTGCGCGGGCACGGGCGCCGGAACAGGCTGCGCCGTCGCGGGAGCACCCTCGTACTGGCTGACCAGCCGGTGCCCGGGCGCCTTGGGAATCTCAGCGGCCCGAACCCCACCCGGCCCCACGAGCGTGCCGGCGGTGACGGCAAGCGTCAGGGCCAGCACACGGGCAAACGCTCTGCGGGACATGCGGCTCCTAGGGATGCGTACGAAAGAAGGTCGTCGCGCCGCCACCGGACGTTAGAGGTGCATGCTTGAAGTGTCCATGGAAGGTGAGGGGGTTTCATGTATGCGTCATGATGGCGCAACACGCCTGCCTGCCAACCCAGTTGCGGCGCCCGGGGCGGAGGGGGGCGCGGGGAACTGCGCGACCGGCCGCCCACAACCCGCGGCCGAAAGCGGCGTTGGGGGCGCGGGGCTGTGACATGGTGCTGCTCCGCCGCGTGGGCGCAACACAGCCCCAGCGGCCCCGCACCCCACAGCCCAACCCCGCTGGGGTTACTGAGCGAGCCGCCGCTCAAGCGGGGTGCGGAAGCTCGGCTTGACGCGCACAGAGCCGAAGAACGCGGCCAGCCGATCAGCTGCGGCGGCGATCGCCGCCCTCGCGTCCCGCCCCACCTCCGCCCCCGCGAGAACCTCCGTGACGATCGACCCGTCGCCCCGCTGAGCCCACCCACCCACAACCCGCCCGTTCCACCACACACTGGGCCCGATGTTCCCGTTCGTGTCGAAGAGTTCGGCCACATGTGCGGGGTCGAGGTACCAGTCACGCTGCCGCCACCCCATCGCTGTGGGATCGAGCGCGGGGAGGAGCGCCGCCCAGGGCTCGGGCTCGGCAGGGGGTTCGAGGTGGGCGGGCAGCGCGTGCCCCGGCCCGGAGTCGAGGTCGACCTCGACGGCCGAGGTACGGGCCAGCGCCTTCCGCGTGTCGGTGAGCGTCCACCCCGTCCACCACTTGACGTCCTCCGTGGTGGCGGGCCCGAACGACGCCAGGTACCGCGCCGCGAGCTCCGCCTTGGCCTCGTCGGCGGGCAGCTCGGGGTGCGGTTCGGCGGGGATCCAGCGGTACTGGCTGGAGGCCCAGGTGCCGAGCGGCCGGCCGCGCCGGATACGGCTCTCGGCGGCCATCACGCCGAGGAAGCGGCTGGTGATGCGGGGCCGGGCCTCGTAGGGCTTGCCCTCGGACTGGACGATCTGCGACTTCAAGTCGGGTACGTCGTCGGCGAGTTGGGCCGCGGTGGCTTCGCCGCGCCTCTGGAGGGCGGCCAGTACGGCGGCCTCGGTCGCGGCGAACCAGCGCTCGTCGAAGCCGAGCTGTTCCTGGATGACCTTGGCGAGGTTCCTGCGTTCGCGGGCCGCGACGGCGCGGGCTGTCGACGCGTCCACGACGGGGGCGAGCTCGCGCGGCACCACGAACATGGTGCGCCGCATGCAGAGCATCCGCACCAGCGTGTGGTCCTCGTACAGCGCGCGCTCCAGGTCCGCCACGGAAGGGTCCTTCAGCCGGGCGGCGACGCCGAGGTACACGGACGCGGGGTCCGTGGCGTGCAGGCCGAGCAGCGCCTCGGCGACCGCCTCCGGTGTACGTGCGCGGGCGGCGGGGCTGAGCAGGTGGCGGGCGCCGAGGCGGGAGCGCCGCTCCTCGTCGGTGATCTTCCGGCGGGCCTTGGTCATGGCTTGAGGCTACCGACCACACCTGCCGTCGCGTTGAGGCCGTCCTGGATGGTCGTCGCCATGCTCGTACCGGCCAGGAAGAAGCCGAGCAGCGCGCAGACGATCGCGTGCGACGGCTTGAGGCCGCCGGTCCGCAGGAAGATGACCGCGAGCACGAGCAGCAGCAGCACCACCGAGATCGATACAGCCATGACGAGCCTCCTCCGCCGCGCCGAAATCGCGGCACTCGGGCGTCAGTGTGGCTCAGGAGGCGCTGTTCACCGGCTCAAGACGTGTCCGCCGTACGGGTGTTGACTGCGCGTGACGCCGCTACCCGGCGTGGGCGCGGAGGAAGGCTTCGAGTCCGGCGAGGTCGTCGGTGTTGAACCAGTCGATCCCGGCGGCGTACAGCTCGCGCCACAGGGCGTCGCGTGCGGGCCCTGCGACGTCCGGGGTCGCCCAGAACCTCAGCCGCCGGCGGCCCGCGTGGGTGCGGGCCACCAGGTCGTGCAGCCGGGTGCGTTCGGCGGCGGGGAACGGTCCGGCGCCGGTCCAGGTGAAGTGGTCGGTCCAGGCCTCGCTGATCAACGGGATGAAGGAGGCGGTGGTGGCCGTCCCGAGGTCGTCGAGCCGCCCGTCGTAGAAGGCGTACCGCACCTGCTGCGCCTCCATGGGCCTACGGGCGCCACGGTCGCCGGAGACGACGGCGGTGATGGCGCCGGTGCGCACCCGGCCGTGCGTGTACGAGCTGAAGAGACGGCGGTACGGGACGAGGTGCCGGTCGAGTTCGAGATAGGTGGCCGCGCCCTCGGTCTTGATGTCGATGAGCAGCTGGAGGGGGTGGTGGTAACCCCGGTACACCGAGCCGTGGTTGGCGCGGATCAGCTTGCGCAGCGGGTCGAGGTAGAGGTATTCGAGGGTGCGGCTCGGGTCGAGCTCGGTGGGGTCGTGGCCGACGAGAAGCTCGCCGTCGACGAGGAAGATGTCGGCCTCGACGCTGGTGAAGCCGTGCGCGAGGGCGTCGAAGAGGGGGTGGGTGTGCTCGTAGTCGTTGTGCGCGTGGGTTCCGCGCAGCGGTCTGGGGCCGGAGGGGTGCCCGGCCGCGCGGGCGGTGCCGGCCAGGGCGGGCACGGCGACGGCCGCGGCGAGGGCGGTGACGGCGCTGCGGCGGGTGAGGTGGGCCATGGGTGCGCTCCCGGGGAACGAGGGACGGACGCGACCGAGTATGCGTCGGCTCGCTCACAACTTGCCTGCCACTGGCCAGAGTTGGCCGGTCCTTCGCCCCGCCGTCACCTGCCGGTCAGGCCGGCGGCGGGGCTGCCCAGCTGACCGTGCGGTCGCACCAGCGGTCCAGGAGGACCTGGTCGTGGCCGACGGCCAGCAGGGATGCCTGCGTCTCGCGGCGGTAGTTCTCGACCGCCGCGACCAGCGCGGCCGTCGTCGAGGCGTCCAGCATCGCGGTCATCTCGTCGCAGATCAGCAGGCGCGGACGCAGCACCAAAGCCCGTGCCAGGCAGGCGCGTTGGAGCTGGCCGTCGCTGACCTCGTGGGCGCTGCGGGTCAGGAGGTCGCCGCCGAGGCCGACCGCGCGGGCCAGTTCGTCGACCCGCTCGCGGATCTCGATCCGCCGCCCGGTCGCCTTCAGCGGCTCGGCGATCAGGTCGCGCAGCCGCAGCCTCGGGTCCGCGGAGAGCCGGGGCGACTGGAAGACGACGCCCACGGTGGTGCGCAGGGCGCGCGGGGCGCGGTGGCGGTAGTCGGTGACGGTGGTGCCGTCCAGGACGACCGTCCCCGCGTCGGGCCGGTGCAGCAGGGCGGCGACCCTGGCCAGGGTGGACTTGCCGCAGCCGCTGGGGCCGAGCAGGCCGACCGCCTCGCCGCGGGACACGGCCAGGCTCACGTCGCGCACGACGGGCTTGCCCCGCTCGTAGCCGGCTGTGATGTTGCTGAGCTCAAGCACGGCTGGGGTCCTCCGTGTGGGCGTGGTGGCAGGCGGCCCGGCCGTCGAACCGCGGCTGGGTGCCGCAGAGCGCGTCGGCCAGGTCGCAGCGGGGTGCGAACGCGCACCCCGCCGGGAGGTCTCCCAGTTCCGGCGGCATACCGGGGATGGGCTGGAAGGACCGTTCCGGCAGGGCATCGAGCAGACCACGAGCGTACGGGTGAAGGGGGCCCGGCTCGCCGAAGAACCTGGTGGCGTCGGCGAGTTCGACGATCCGCCCCGCGTACATCACGGCGACCCGGTCCGCGATCCGGGCGGCCGCCGCGAGGTCGTGCGTGATCATCAGCAGGGCGCGGCCCTCGTCCACGGTGCGGCGCAGTTCGTCGGCCGTGCGCTCGACCAGTGCGCGGTCGAGCCCCGTCGTCGGCTCGTCGGCGAGCAGCAGGGGTGCGTCGCCGACGAGGGCCAGGGCGGTCGCGGCGCGCTGGGCGAGCCCGCCGGACAGTTCGTGCGGGTAGCGGTCCAGGTGGTCCGCCGGGAAGGCCGCCCGCCCGGCAGCGGTGTGCACGGCGGCGCGCAGCTCCCCGCGCGGGACAGGCTTCAACTCCTGCACTGTCTCGGTCAGTTGACTGTGCACGGTACGTACGGGGGTCAGGTGAGCGGCCGGGCTCTGCGGTACGAGGCCGATGCGCCGGCCCCGTATGGTGCGGGCGAGCAGCCGCTCGTCGGCGGTGATCAGGTCCGTACCGTCGTCGAGCAGCGCGGCACCCTCGCATTCCGCGCCGGCGGGCAGCAGGCCGAGCAGCGCCGAGGCGAGGACCGACTTTCCGCAGCCGCTCTCGCCGACGAGCGCGAGGCACTCTCCCGCCGCCAGGTCGAAGGAGACATCGGTGACGGCGGCGATGTGCCGGCCGCCCCGCATCCGGAAGCGAACGGACAGGTTCCGTACGGACAGGGTCGCGTTGAGGGTTCCGGCGGTCACAGCATCAGCTCCGATCGGCGGCGCGGGCTCAGCCGTTCCCGCCAGGCTCCGGCCAGGCCGGCGATGGCGAGCGTGGGCAGGATCAGGAGGATGCCCGGGAACAGGGTCGGCCACCAGTCCCCCGCGAGCAGTGAGCCGCGTGCGCTCTGGACGAGGTTGCCGAGGCTGGCCTGGTGGGCGGGCAGGCCGAGGCCGAGGAAGGACAGGGCGGACTCGTGCCACATGGCGTGCGGCACCATGAGAACGGCCGCGAGACCGGCTTGCGGCACCACACCGGGCAGCAGATGACGTACGGTCACCCGCCACCGCGATGCGCCGCCCGAGATCGCCGCGTCGATGTACGGGCGTGAGCGCAGGGACAGAATCTCGGAGCGGACGATGCGGGCCGTCGAAAGCCAGTGCGTCAGCGCGACCGACACCACGACCGGCCACACCCCGGGGCGGAACATCGCCACGACGAAGATGCCGAGCAGCAGGTGCGGTACGGACGAGCAGGTGTCGACGACGCGCATGAGGACCCGGTCGGTCCAGCCGCCGAAGGAACCGGCGACCGCACCGACCGCCGTGCCGATGAGGGTTGCGGCGAGGGCTGCGACGGCGCCCACCATCAGCGAGACGCGCAGCCCGTACACACAGCGAAGAAGCAGGTCGCGGCCGACGTCGTCGGTGCCGAACGGATGGGCCCAGGACGGGGGTCGGAGCTTTTGGGCGAGGTCGACGGCCTGTTCGTCGAGCTGGGCCAGCAGCGGTACGAGGACGACGGCGAGCACGACGACGGCCATGGTGATCACCGAGGTGCGGACGCGCAGGGTGCGGGTGCACCGGCCAAGGGCCTTTTTCTGCGGACTCTGGTGGGCGTCAGCCATCGAAACCCACCCTCGGGTCGGCGAGTCCGTACAGGAGGTCGGAGAGCAGGTTGCCGAGAAGGACAGCGGCGGTCGCGAGCACCGTGAGGGCGGCGAGCAGCGGGAAGTCGACGGAGGTCGCGGCCTGCACGGTGGCGGCGGCGATACCGGGCCAGCTGAAGACCGTCTCGACGAGCAGCGCGCCGGTGATCAGTTCGGGGACGCGGGACCCGATCAGGGTCAGCATGGGGAGCATGCCGGAGCGCAGGGCGTGGCCGGTCAGGACCGTGCGTTCGGCGAGGCCGCGCGCCCGCGCCCCGCGCACCGGGTCCTCGTCCAGCGCGTCGCCGACGCCTTGGCGTACATACAGGAAGAACCAGGGCAGTTGGGACAGGCCGAGCACGCCTGCCGGGAGCACGAGGTGGCTGATGACCTGGCCGGGGGTGACCGTGTCGCTCGCGGTGTCGGTCAGGCCCCCGGCCGGCAGCGCGCCGAGTTCGAGCGCGAAGAACCAGATGGCGAGCAGGCCGAGCCAGAAAGCGGGGGCGGCTTCGAGGGTGTAGGCGGCGGAGCTGGCGCAGCGGTCGAGCCAGCCGCCGCGGCGGCGCGCGGCGAGCACGCCGAGCGCGGTGCCGAGCAGGATCGCGATCGCGAAGGCGGCGGTGGCGAGGAGCGCCGACCAGCCGATGCGTTCGGCGATGACGTCGCCGACGGGCTGCCGCAGGACGCTGGAGTCGCCGAGGTCGCCGGTGAGGGCGGAGGTCAGCCAGTCCCACCAGCGCTCGACGAACGGCTGGTCCACGCCGAGGTTGGCGCGCAGCTGGTCCAGGTCGGCCTGGGAGGCGGTGAGTCCGGCGGTTCCCGCGTACGCCTTGACGGGATCGAAGGGGGACGCGGCGGCAACGGCGAAGACGCCGAAGGTGACGGCGAGCAGGACGGGCCCGGCGGACAGGATCCGCCGTCCCGTCATGCGGCCCATCGCCCGCCACGGGAGGCGGCGGCTCACTTCTTCGGCGTCCACTTCTCGACGTCCCACCAGGGGCCGGACGCGAGCCCGTGGTCGTGCGGCTCGACCTGGGTGGACAGACCGGTCCACTTGTCGTTGACGACGTACAGATGGTCGATGTGGGTGAGGAAGGTGTAGCCCGGGTTCTTCACGAGCTCGCGCTGGACGGTGTCGTACGCGGTCTTGCGGAGCGCCTGGTCGCCGCTCTTGCGGGCGTCGTCGAGGGCCTGGTCGACGGTGCCGTTGGCGTACGAGGCCATGTTGTTGAAGCCGTCGCCGGCGAGCGAGGACTTGAGCAGGTTGTACTGGTCGAAGTCGGGGTCTCCGGGCGAGCCGCCGCCCGCGAGGACCGCGTCCTGCTTCATGCGGGGCTCGATGACCTCCCAGGTGCCGGACTGGGTGGTGACGGCGATGCCCGCCTTCTTGGCGTCGGAGGCGAACGCGAGGGCGTGGTCCTGGCGGAGCTTGTCGCCGGAGAGGTACCAGAGCGGGAACGCTGCCTTGACGCCGTCCTTCTCGCGGATGCCGTCGGCGCCCGGCTTCCAGCCCGCGTCGTCGAGGATCTTCTGGGCCTTGCCGAGGTCGTGGGCGCGCTCGGTGCCGGCGGCGAACCACGGGCTGCCGGTCGGCACCGGGCCGTAGGCCGGCTTGCCCGCGCCTTCCAGGATGCGGTCGACCATGGCCTCGCGGTCGACCGCGAGGTCGAGGGCCTGGCGCACCGCGGTGTCGCCTGCGACCTTGTTGCCGGTGGGCAGGGTGACGTTGCGGTAGTCGTACGTCTTCGCCGCGTACGTCTTCTTGCCCTCATCCCCCTTGAACGTCTTGGCGAGGTTGGGCGGCAGGATCGCGCCGTCGAGGTCGCCGGCCCGCAGCCGGGTCGCGCGGACGTCGTCGTCCTTGATGATCGCCATCGTGAACTTCTTCACGGCGGGCGCGCCGCCCCAGTAGGAGGGGTTCGCCGAGAAGGTGATCTTCTCGCCCTTCGACCACTTGGTGAGGGTGTACGGGCCCGTGCCGACGGGCGCGCTGGAGAAGGCGCCCGAGTTGACGTCCTGCTGGGCCGCGACGTGTTCCGGGACGACGGGCAGCACGGTCCGCTCGGCGAACGGCGCGTAGGGGTACTTGAGGGTGAAGACCACCGTGTCGTCGCCCCTGGCCTCGACGGACTTCACGGCGTCGAGCTCACCCTTGGACGGGTTGTTGGTCTTCGGGTCGAGGATCTTCGTGTAGGTGAACACGACGTCCCTGGCCGAGAACGGCTTGCCGTCGCTGAACTTCACGCCCTGGCGCAGCTTGTACGTGTAGGTCAGCCGGTCCGCGCTCACCTCGGGCAGTGCGGTGGCGAGTGCGGGCCGCAGCTTCATATCGGCGTCGAAGGTGAGCAGCCCGTCGAAGAGCTTGGAGTTGCCGTCCTTGCCGTAGCCGAGGAGCGGGCTGAGCGTCTCGGGCTCGTAGGCGATGCCGACGACCGCGGAGTCCTTCTTGCCGCTCCCGGCCGCGCCACCACCCGGGTTGGAGCAGGCGGCCGTGCCGACGGCGAGAGCCCCGGCCAGTGCCGCGGCGGCCGCGGCACGTATGGAACGGGCGGTCATGCGGCCCACACCCCTTGCTGAAGATCAACTGCTATTGCGAACAAATCGCAATTAAACCCGCATGTAAAGGAGTGGTCAAAAACGGTTCGGCCCCGGTCCGCGCGCGGGGGCGCGGACCGGGGCCGCGGGAAGCGACGGCAGGGCCCCGCCGTCAGGGTGCCCGCAGATCGACCAGTTCGGCGATCGCCGAGCGGTGTTCTCCGGCCGAACCGAGCGCGAGCTGGGCCGACTTGGCGCGCTTCAGGTAGAGGTGGGCCGGGTGCTCCCACGTCATGCCGATGCCGCCGTGCAGTTGCACGCACTCCTCGGCGGCGTGCACGGCGACCCGGGCGCAGTACGCCTGGGCGACCGCCACGGCGAGCGGCGCCTCGGGGCTGCCGGTGGCGAGCGCGTCGGCGGCGTTGCGGGCGGCGGCCCGCGCCGAGACGACCTCCAGCCAGAGCTGCGCCATCCGGTGCTTGAGCGCCTGGAAGGAGCCGACGGGGCGGTTGAACTGCTTGCGCTCGCGGGTGTACGTCACCGTCTCGGTCAGGCACCACTCGGCGACGCCCAGTTGCTCGGAGGCGAGCAGCCCGGCCCCGGCCAGCAGGCCCCGGCGCACGGCGGCGAGCGCGGTGTCCGCGTCGGCGAGCCGCGGGCCCGTGACGCCGTCGAGGGCAACGGCGGCCAGCGGGCGGGTCAGGTCGAGCGGGGTGAGCGGGGTGACGGCGGCATCGGTGGCGTCGACGGCGTACAGGCCCTCGCCGGTCGGCACGAGGAGCACATCGGCGGTGGCCGCGTCGGCGACGGCGCTGACGGTCCCGGCGAGCGTCCCGGGCAGCCGCACCGAGTGCGGGCCCGCCGAGAACGGCACGACGAGGGCAGCGGTCCGGTGCCCGGACGCCACCTCCCTCACCAGAGAGGCGACTTCGCCGGCCTCGGGGTCCAGCGCCAGGAGCACCTCGGTGGCCACGACGGCGCTGGTGAGGTACGGGACCGGGGCCACCGCACGCCCGATCTCCTCCAGGACCACCGCGGCCTCGCGGTGCGAGGCGCCCTGTCCGCCGAGCTTCTCGGGGACGAGCAGCCCCGCAAGGTCCATCCCGGCGCCGAGCGAGCGCCACAGCTCCGGGTCGTACGGGGTGTCCGACTCGGCGCGGGCGAGCGCGGCGGGGGTGTCGGTGCGGTCGGCGAGCAGGGAGCGCACAGCGGCCCTGAGGTCGTCCTCGGCCTCGGAGTACAGGAGGTCGGGGGTGGCTTCCGCGACGGATTCGGTCATCGGGCGAGGTCCTTCCAGGCGACGTCCTTGTCGTTGCGCGGCTCGGCGGGCAGGCCGAGAACGCGTTCGGCGACGATGTTCAGGAGTACTTCGCTCGTGCCGCCCTCGATGGAATTGCCCTTCGAGCGGAGGTAGCGGTATCCGGCGTCGCGGCCGGTGAAGTCGACGAGTTCGGGCCGGCGCATGGTCCAGTCCGAGTACAACAGGCCGTCCTGGCCCAGGAGTTCGACCTCCAGGCCGCTGATCTCCTGGTTGAGCCGGGCGAACGCGAGCTTCATGCCGGAGCCCTCAGGTCCGGGCTGGCCCGCGACGAGCTGCTGGCGCAGCCGCTCGCCGGTGAGCCGGGCGACCTCGGCCTCCACCCACAGGGTGAGCAGACGCTGGTGAAGATCGTGGGTGCGCAGCTCGGGCCGGTCGCGCCAGGCGCGGGCGACGGGGCCGATCATGCCGCCCTCGCGGGGGATGCGCATGCCGCCGATGGAGACCCGCTCGTTCATGAGGGTGGTCTGGGCGACCTTCCAGCCCTCGCCGATCTCGCCGAGCCGGTGGGCGTCGGGGATGCGCACACCGGTGAGGAAGACCTCGTTGAACTCGGCCTCGCCGGTGATCTGGCGCAGCGGCCGCACTTCGACACCGGGGTCGGTCATGTCGCAGATGAAGTAGCTGATGCCCTGGTGCTTGGGCAGGCCGGGGTCGGTGCGGGCGATGAGGATGGCCCAGCGGGCGAGGTGTGCGCTGGACGTCCACACCTTCTGCCCGTCGATCACCCAGTCGTCCCCGTCGCGCACGGCACGGGTGCCGAGCGCGGCGAGGTCGGAGCCGGCGCCGGGCTCGCTGAACAGCTGGCACCAGACCTCTTCGCCCACCCACAGCGGGCGCAGGAAGCGCCGCTTCTGCTCCTCGGTGCCGTACTTGAGGACGGTCGGCGCGGCCATGCCGAGGCCGATGCCGATCCGGCGGGGGTCGTTGTCGGGCGCTCCCGCGGCCGTGAGCTCGGCGTCGACGACGGCCTGCAGGGAGCGCGGCACGTCGAGGCCGCCGAGGCCGGCCGGGTAGTGCACCCAGGCGAGCCCGGCGTCGAAGCGGGCCTTGAGGAAGTCGAGCGGCTCGGTGGTGGCCGGTGGGTGCGCGGCGAGCAACTCGCGGGTACGACTGCGGAGTTCGGCGGCGTCGGTCATCGGGCGGCTCCGTCCGGGACGACGACCACACGGCCGGTGGTCGTACCGTCGGCGACGCGCTGCACGGCGGCCGCGGCATCCTTCAGCGGGACCCGTTCGCTGATCAGCGGCTTGATCGCGCCCTGGGCGGCGAGCTTGGTCAGCTGCTCGTGGCAGCGCCCGATCGAGGCCGGGTCCTTCTGCGCGTACAGGCCCCAGTGCAGTCCGACGATCGAGTAGTTCTTCACCAGCGCGTGGTTGAGCGCGGGCGCCGGAACGGATCCGCTCGCGAAGCCGACGATCACGATCCGGCCCTCGAACGCGACGCACTTGGCCGACTTGGCGTACGCGTCACCGCCGACCGGGTCGAAGATGACATCGGCGCCGCGCCCGCCGGTGGCCTCCTTGACGGCGGCCACGATGTCGTCGGTGCGCCGGTCGATGACCAGGTCACACCCCAACTCCCTTGCCACGGAAGCCTTTTCGGGCCCGCCGACGACGCCGATCACGCGCGCGCCTGCGGCCTTGCCGAGCTGTACGGCCGCACTGCCCACTCCCCCGGCGGCGGCATGCACGAGCAGCGTCTCACCCTCCTGGAGGCGGGCCCGGCGGTGCAGTCCGAAGACACCGGTCTGGTAGCCGATGTGCAGGGCCGCGGCCTCGGCGTCGTCCAGGGCCTCGGGCGCGGGCAGCAGGGCCGCCTCGTCGGCGACGACGTACTCGGCGAGCCCGCCGTACGGCAGCGCCGGGTTGGCGATCACCCGGCGGCCGTCCTCGGTCTCGCCGCAGATCTCCACGCCCGGCGTGAACGGCAGCGGCGGGCGGATCTGGTACTGGCCCCGGCAGAGCAGCGCGTCGGGGAAGTTGATGTTCGCCGCGCGCACCCTCAGCAGCACCTGACCCGGACCCGGGGTGGGCCGGTCCACCTCTTCGAGCCGCATCACCTCGCCCGGCTCGCCGTTCTCGTGCACTCGCCATGCCTGCATTCGGGGCCTCCACACGCTGGGCGCGATACGGCTGCGTACCGCTGAGTACGTTCCACTGCTCGCGGGCATACTAAGCGGTTGCTTGCCCGATGGGAAACAGCCCGGCGGATCGGGCCCCCTCTCGGTGCATCCCCCCGCCACCGGCTCTGCCTGTTCGGCCGGGCTGCGCGAGGTCGGACGCGACAGCGCGCAGGAGCGGCATCAGCGCGGTGCCGGGTGCGGTCACCAGCAGCCCGAGGTGCAGCGCTCCGCCGTGCACGACGCGGGTCTACCTCACCGTGACGCACTATCAGTACGGGGCGCTGATCCCGCAGGAGGGCGGCTACACGTTCTGGCCGTCCGGCACCCAGGACCAGGAGCAGGCGCTGGGCAATCTCAAGAACCGGCCGAACGGCGCCCAGGGCGTCCTGATGAGACCCTGGCTGGAGGTTCTCGTCTCCCGAGGGCCCGAATCCCCGCACGGCCATGGCGGTTTGGCGCGACAGCCGGTAGGGATGCGCCATGACGGACGACGCCGTACGGCCCCCACGTCCCGCGCACCCCGGACTGCCCGCGCCTCCCCCGCTCGGTGCGTGCGCGCTGCCGCCCGGGACGTACGAGGGCAGTGTGGTCCTGGTGACCGGGGGCGGGTCGGGGCTCGGCAAGGCGATGGCCGCCGAGTTCGCCCGGCTCGGCGCCGATCTCATGATCGTGGGCCGCTCGGCGGACCGGCTGAAGGCTGCCGAACAGGAGCTGGCCGAGTTCGGCGGGCGGGTGGCGGCAGCGGTGTGCGACATCAGGGAGCCGGAGCGGATCGCCGAGGTCTTCGACGCGGCCGAGGCGGTGCTCGGCGTCCCATCCGTCCTGGTGAACAACGCCGCCGCCAACTTCCCCTCTCCTGCCGAGGACTTGTCGCCGAACGCCTGGCGGGCGGTCCTGGACATCACGTTGACCGGAACGTGGTTCATGACCCGCGAGTTCGCCCGCCGCCACCTCGCGGCCGGCACTCCGGGCTCGGTGATCAGCATCGGTGCCTCGTACGCCTGGACGGGCGGCCCCGGTCACGCCCATTCGGCGGCGGCGAAGGCGGGCGTGCGCAATCTCGTGGAGACGCTGGCCGTGGAGTGGGGCCCGTACGGCATCCAGGTCAACGGTCTGGTGCCCGGCCTGATGCCGCACCCGGATCTCCCGGAGGCGATCCGGGCCGGCCTCGACCGGGCCGCCGACGACGGCGAACTGGCCCTGCGCCAGCCCGCGTTGCTGGTCGGGCTGCCGCGCGAGCTCGGCTGGGCGGCCACCTTCCTCGCCTCCCCGTACGCCCGCTTCATCAGCGGTCACACGCTGGTGGTGGACGGGGCGAACTGGCAGCGCCGGGCGCTGGTGACGCCGCCGGTGAGCAGCGTGCGGGAACAACTGGGGCGCGGGCCGTTCGGGGAGTAGGGCACCCCTGGGCCCGGTTCACTTCCCGTCGAAGGTCGGCGGGCGCCGGTCGGCCTTGGCGGCGTAGCCTTCGCGGGCGTCGTCGGAGGTGAGGGTGAGGGCAGCGGACAGGGCTGTACGGTCGAGGGCCGCGGCGAGCCCCGCGTCGGCGAAGGCGTCGATGTCGCGCTTGACGGACCGGACAGCCAGGGGCGCGTTGGCCGCGATCTCGGCGGCCAGATCCGTGGCAGTGGAGTCCAACTCACCTTTGGACACGACCAGTTGAACGAGTCCGATGCGTTCGGCGGTGGGGGCGTCGATGCGGCGTCCGGTGAGCGCGAGCAGTTTGGCCCAGCCGGCGCCCGCGTCGCGCGCGATCCGCAGATCGCCTCCGGCGTCGACGGCCACGCCGATGCCGGTCTCCGGCAGCGCGAAGACGGCGTCGTCGGAGGCGATCCGGACGTCGGCCATCAGGGCCAGCTCGAAACCGAAGCCGAGGCAGTAGCCCTGGACGGCGGCGATCACGGGCTGCGGCAGCCCCGCGAAGGCGGCGAAGCGCTCGTGAACCCAGCGGATGCCTTCGTAGTAGCGGTGGGTGCGTTCGGCCGGGGAGCGGCCGGTGATGGCGCCGCCGGGGGCGGTGACGTCGATTCCGGCGCAGAACGCGCGGCCCTCGGCCCGCAGCAGCACGACCCTGACCGACTCGTCGAAGCGGATGCGGTCGGCGAGCAGTCCCAGCTGGCGGCTCGACTCCCAGCTCCACCCGTTGAGCTTGTCCGGCCGGCACAGGGTGAGGATGCCGATGCCGGAGCCGGTGACGTCGAGCCGGATCCGCTCCTCGCCCTCGGCGACCCGCCGGTCCAGGATGTCGATCATCACCTCTCCCGTTCCTTATCATACTGACGAGCCGTCAGATTCATTGGATCCTTCGACACTAAGGGACTTCCGTGCATGGCGCACCCCTGCGGGAGGGGGTCGCCGCCCGGGCCGCGTGATGCTCCGGCCCGCGCTTTGGCAAGCCCTTGCTCTTCGTTGGGCGCGTGTTCATCGGTTCCCACCACCGCCCCACACCCAACAGCGGCAGACTGACTGGCAGGTCCACGTCACTGGTCTCAACCGACAGCTCTGGAAGGGGCGTTCATGGCCGAGTTGACACGACGCAGACTGCTGGGATCGGCGGCCGGAGCCATCGGCGGCGCGGCGGCGCTGTCCCTGCTGCCGCCCAGTGTGCAGAAAGCCGTCGCCGCCGGACCGCCACGCAACGGCTCGCTGCGCGACGTCGAGCACGTCGTCATGCTGATGCAGGAGAACCGGTCGTTCGACCACTACTTCGGCACTCTCTCGGGCGTGCGCGGCTTCAGCGATCCCCGCGCCCTGAAGCTGCCCAATGGGCGCTCGGTGTTCTACCAGCCCGACTCCGTGAACCCGCGGGGCTACCTGCTGCCGTTCCACCTGGACACGCACAGCACCAGCGCGCAGGCCATCCCTTCCACGAGCCATGCCTGGGCCGTGCAGCACCAGGCCTGGAACGGTGGCAAGATGGACCAGTGGCTGCCCGCGCATCGCAAGGCGGACGGCGTCAACGGCCCCTATGTGATGGGCTATTACACGCGCGAGGACATCCCGTTCCAGTTCGCGCTCGCCGAGACCTTCACCATCTGCGACAACTACTTCTGCTCCGTCTTCGGCCCGACCTGGCCGAACCGCCTGTACTGGATGACGGCCAGCATCGACCCGGGCGGCACGAAGGGCGGTCCGGTGATCAGCAACTCCGCGCCCAAGCCGTACCGTTGGACAACCTACGCCGAGCGGCTCCAGGCGGCCGGGGTGAGCTGGAAGGTCTACCAGCAGGACGACGACTACGGCTGCAACGTCCTTGAGCAGTTCCAGGCCTTCCGCGATGCGAAGCCGGGCTCCCCGCTGTACGAACGCGGGGTGCGCCCGCAGCCCGAGGGAACCTTCGAGGACGACGCCCGTAACGACCGGCTCCCGGCGGTCTCCTGGATCATGCCGACGAGCTACCAGTCCGAGCACCCCGACTACCTGCCCGCCGCGGGAGCCGACTTCGTGGCGCAGAAGATCGAGGCCATCGCATCCAACCCGAAGGTGTGGGCGAAGACCGCCTTCATCCTCAACTACGACGAGAACGACGGCCTGTTCGACCACGTCGCGCCGCCGACCCCGAGGGCGGGCACCGCGGACGAGTTCATCGGCGGGCTGCCCATCGGCGGCGGCTTCCGGGTGCCCGCCATCATCATCTCGCCCTGGACCGTGGGTGGCTGGGTGGCGAGCGAGGCCTTCGACCACACCTCGGCGCTGCGGTTCCTGGAGCACTTCACGGGCGTCAAGGAGCCGAACATCAGCCAGTGGCGTCGCCGCACCTTCGGCGATCTGACCTCCGCCTTCCGGTTCAGCAGCACCTCGCCCCGGCCTCCCAGGCTGCCGGACGACACGGCGGAGCAGCTGGAGGAGGCCAAGCGCGAGGTGGCCACGCTGCCGAAGCCGACGCTGCCCGGGGCGACCCAGCACTTCCCCAAGCAGGAGCCGGGCCACCGCCCGCACGTGTAGCCCCCGCCGCCGGGCGGAGCCCCCTCCAGGGGCTCCGCCCCGGGCCCCGTTCGCGCCGGGGTCAGGCCGTCGGGCTCGCGGACGGAGCCGGGGCACCCGAGTGCCGCTGGGGCAGCAGGGCCTTGCAGACCGCGAAGGCCTGCGCGGACTTGGGGTCCGAGGTGTTGAGGCCGCGCATGCCACCCCCGGCGCCCGGAGACGCGGAGGGCAGCACCACCCCGTGGTCCTTGAGGCAGCCGGTGAACGCCTTCATCGCGGTGCTGTCGGCCCCGCCACCACCCCGCCCGTTGAACTGAGGGCGCTCGCTCGCGCAGGCCTGCGCCGCCTGCCGCTGGGCGGGATCCGCGGAGGCCCCACCTCCGAAGCCACCGAACCCACCGGGGCCGCGCGTGCCCCCGCTCGGCCTGCCCGCACCCCGCGGCCGCCCGCTGCCGCTGGGCCGGGGCGCCATCGTGACCCCGTGCTGCGCCAGGCACTGGCGGTACGCGTCCATGCCCTTGGAAGCGGACGCGGAGGACGCGGGCTTCGCCTGTGCGCTGGGGGCGGCGGCCGAGGACGAGCAGGCCGCGAGCAGCAGGCCGCACGCCACGACGGCGGTGGCCGAGACGGCGGCCCGCACGGCGATCGCGGTGCGCGCGGTGGCGGGCCGGCGCTTGGTCCAGGTCATGTCCGGTGTCTCCTCGGTGCGTCGGTCTGACGACGGCCTCGCTGGAGTGGTACGCCGTCGGCGACCCATGACTGAACCCCACCCGGGTGGGCGCCTCCGGGGGAAGGGCTGGGAGTTCCCTGGACGTCCGGGCCCGTGCAGGGCCGACGGGACCCCCGTGGCGATCCGATACGTAACTTCTCACCCGTAATGTGAAGATTCACCGGCGCCGACGCTCCCAGGGAACTCCCAGAAAGCTCCCAGACGTTCCAAAGTGCGGGCGGCCAGGATCCGCCGTCATGAAGGTGCTCCCACGACGGCGCAAAGCCGTCCTGATCAACTCGGTGCTCGGTGTGGCCGTCCTGGCGGGCGCCGGCGGCGCCTACGCGGCGGTGACCAGCCACAGCGACACCCCGGCGCGGGCCGGCTCGAAGACCGTCGAGGTCACCAAGGGCACCGTCCTCGCCACTGTGTCCGGCTCCGGCGCGCTGGCCTCGCCGAGCGACGCCGGGGTGAACTTCACCACCGGCGGCAAGCTCACCGAGGTCGACGTCAAGCCGGGCGACAAGGTGTCCCGGGGCCAGGTCCTCGGCAAGGTGGACGCCACCGCCGCCAAGGAGACCCTCGCCCAGGACGAGGCGTCGCTGACAGCGGCCCAGGCCAATCTCACCAAGGTGCAGGAGGGGCAGCCGAGTTCGAGCACGGGCTCCGGCTCGGGCGGCGGTTCGTCGACGCGGGGCTCCGCCAACACCGCGGCCACCCCGGCCGCCTCGCCGACGGTCGACCCCGCGCAGCTCGCGCAGGCCGAAGCCCAGCTCACCCAGGCCCAGAACGCGGTGGACGCGGCGCAGCGCGCGGTGGACGGGACCACGCTCACGGCCCCGGTCGCCGGGACCGTCGCCTCCGTGTCGGCGAAGACGGGCGACACCGTCACCGGCACCGGCGGCAACGGCACGAGCGGAGGCAACGGCGGCTCGGGCGGCGGCTCCAACTCCGGTTCGGGCAGCGCCAGTTCGTCCTCCTCCTCGGCCCTGTCCGGTTTCGTTGTCCTCACCAACCCGTCCGGCATGCAGGTCACCGCGAACTTCTCCGAGGCCGACGCGCTCAAGGTGAAGCCCGGCCAGGCGGCCACGGTCACACTCAACGCGGAGTCGGGCACGGTCCTCAACGCCAAGGTTCTGTCCGTCAGTTCACTGCCCGTCAGCTCCGGATCGGGCTCCGGCGGGGGCGGCGGCAACAGCAGTTCGGGCAGCGCCGTGCAGTACGCCGCCACGCTCACCATCACCAGCCCCACCACCAACCTGCGCACCGGGCTGAGCGCGAGCATCCAGGTCGTCATGGGCGAGGCGTCCGGAGCCCTGTCGGTGCCGACCGCCGCGGTGACCGGCACCGGCGCCAACCGTACGGTGACCGTGGTCAAGGCCGACGGCACCACCGAGCGCACTCCGGTCACGGTGGGTCTGGAGGGCGACAGCTCGGACCAGATCCTCAGCGGTCTGAACGAGGGCGAGAAGGTGCAGCTGGCCAGCGTGTCCGCGACGGGCAACGGCGGCTTCCCGAGCGGCGCCTTCCCCGGCGGCCTCGGTGGCGGTGGCGCACGCACCCGCGGTGGCGGCGGGGGCGGCGGCGGGGGCGGCGGCTTCCGTGCCGGTGGCGGCGGAGGTGGCCGCGGATGACGTCGCCCCTGTGGCCGCGCACGACCGCGGCGCTGCCCGAGGCGGCGTCCGCCGACGGACCCTGGGCTCCGGCGCCGGTGATCGAGGTGCGCTCGCTGATCAAGACGTACGGGCACGGCGACGCGGCGGTCCATGCGCTCAGCGGGCCCGTGGACCCGGTGAGCGGACAGGCCCTCGGCGTCGAACTCGTCGTCGAGCAGGGCGACTTCGTGGCCGTGATGGGAAGTTCGGGATCGGGCAAGTCGACCCTGATGAACATCCTCGGCTGCCTCGACGTGCCGACCTCGGGCCGGTATCTGCTCGACGGCATCCACGTCGGCGGCCTGGACGAGCGCCAGCTCTCGCTCGTGCGCAACCGCAAGATCGGCTTCGTCTTCCAGTCGTTCAACCTGGTGCCGCGCACTCCCGCGCTCGCCCAGGTCGAGCTGCCGCTGGCGTACGCCGGGGTGAAGCCCGCCGAGCGGCGTCGGCGGGCCGAGGCGGCGCTCACCCTGGTCGGGCTCGCCGACCGGATGGACCACCGCCCCAACGAGCTCTCCGGCGGTCAGCAGCAGCGCGTGGCCGTGGCCCGGGCTCTTGTGACCGCGCCCGCGATGCTGCTCGCGGACGAACCCACCGGAAACCTCGACAGCCACAGCACCGAGGAGGTGCTGTCCGTCGTCGACCGGCTGAACGCGGCGGGGCGCACCGTCGTGCTGATCACGCACGAGGACGAGGTGGCCCGGCACGCCAAGCGGGTCATCCGGCTCGTCGACGGAAGGATCGTCGAGGACGTGCGGCAGGCTCCCGTGGATGGCCCACCGCCCGCCCTGCGCGAGGACGACTCGCTGGTCGGAGGCGGCCGGTGAGCCTGTTCCAGACGCTGCGCTTCGCCTTCGGCGGGCTCGCGGCGAACAAGGTGCGCTCCGCGCTGACCATGCTCGGGGTGCTGATCGGTGTGGCCGCGGTCATCGTGCTGCTGGCCGTCGGCAACGGCTCCTCGCAGGCCGTGAAGGACTCGATCGAGAAGCTCGGCACCAACGCGCTCACGGTGTCCTCGGGGGGCGGCTTCGGCGGCCCGCGCTCGTCCGGCGCCACCGTCACCAAACCGCTGACCGTGGATGACGCCCGCGCGCTCGCCGACCCCGCGTCCGCGCCGCACATCGAGTCGGTCGCTCCGGAGACCACCACATCGCAGACCGCGCTGTACGAGGGCACCTCGCACGCGGTGAGTCAGGTCGTGGGCACCTACCCGGCGTACTTCAAGGCGTCCAACAGCAAGGTGACCAAGGGCGACTACTTCAGCGCCGACGACGTGCTCGGCTCGCGCAAGGTGGCCGTGATCGGCTCGACCACGGCGACCGACGTGTTCGGCACGGCCGACCCGGTCGGCAAGAAGATGACTCTGGGCGGCACGCCGTTCACGGTGGTCGGGGTGCTCGCCACCAAGGGCGGCACCGGGTTCCAGGACCCGGACGACGTGGTGGTCGCGCCGCTGCCGACCGTGCAGAACGCCTTCACCGGCTTCGGCTCGATCGGCCAGATCCTCGTCGAGGCGAAGTCCGCCGACGCGACGACCCAGGCGCAGAACGAGATCACGACCGTCCTGATGGGCCGGCACGGCATCAAGGACCCGAACGCGCTGGACTTCCGGGTCAGCAGCCAGGCCTCCCTGCTCACCACGCAGGCGGACACCAACAAGACGTTCACGGTGCTGCTCGGCGCGGTGGCGGCGATCTCCCTGCTCGTCGGCGGGATCGGCATCACCAACATCATGCTGGTGACGGTGACCGAGCGGACCCGCGAGATCGGCATCCGCAAGGCGATCGGAGCGCCGCGGGGCGTCATCCTCGGGCAGTTCCTCGCCGAGTCGACGCTGCTCTCGCTGATCGGCGGCGGGCTCGGCGTCGCGGCGGGTCTGATCGGCTCGCACTTCACGATCGTCGGCATCAAGCCGGTGATCATCCCCGAATCGGTCGTCGGCGCCTTCGCGATCGCCGTGGCCATCGGGCTGTTCTTCGGCGGCTACCCGGCCAACCGGGCCGCGAGCCTGCGGCCCATCGAAGCCCTGCGGCACGAGTGAACCCCATGTACGGACAGGGAGAGGACATGTTCGGCAACGCCGAGATTTTGGAGAGCGCCGGCCCCGCGGTGACCGGCGATCCGGAGGACATCCTCGCCGAACCACCGGACACCCGGGACATTTCGGCCGAGCTCAGCGCACCTCCGCGCCAGCGGCTTCCGTGGCTGACGCTGGTGCTCTCGGGCTCCCTGGTGGCGGGTCTCGCCTTCGCCGGGGGCGCCCTGGTGGAGAAGAACCAGAGTCAGGGCGGCACGCCGTCCGCGGCCGCCCGTGGCGGCGCCGGGCAGAGCGGTCAGGGCGGCCAGCGCCAGGGCTTCGGCGCCGGGCAGGGCAGCCAGGGCGGCCAGCGCCAGGGTGGAGGCATCCCGGGCGCGGCGGGCGGGCTGACCATCGGTACGGTGAAGCTCGTCGACGGCAGCACCATCTACGTCACCGACACCCAGGGCAACGTCGTCAAGGTCACCACGGCCGGCAGCACCCAGGTCACCGAGTCCAAGAGCGGCAAGGTGTCCGATCTGCAGCCGGGCCAGACGGTGACGGTGCGCGGCAGTCAGAATGCCTCCGGGGACGTCGCGGCGACCACCGTCGCCCAGGGCGGCGCCAGCGGTTTCGGCGGCGGCCGGGGCTGATCACCGAAGACGCCCACGCCGCCACGAGGAGGAAACCGATGGCCCCGACGGACGCAGCCATGCCCGAGGCGAGCCTGCTGGTCGTCGACGACGAGCCCAACATCAGGGAGCTGCTCTCGGCCTCGCTGCGCTTCGTCGGCTTCAAGGTCGTCTCGGCGGCCACCGGGGCCGACGCCCTGGCGGCCGTCGCCAAGGAGCGCCCGGACCTGGTGGTACTCGATGTGATGCTGCCCGACATGACGGGGTTCGCGGTCGTGCGCAGGCTGCGCGAGGAGCCCGGCGGCGGCCCGGGCCCCGACCATCTGCCGGTGCTCTTCCTCACCGCCAAGGACGGCGTCGACGACAAGATCAGCGGCCTGACGGCGGGCGGCGACGACTACGTCACCAAGCCGTTCAGCCTGGAGGAGCTGATCGCCCGGATCCGCGCGATCCTGCGCCGCACCGGCGGCCCGAGCGGCGAGGGCCGCCTGGTGGCGGGCGATCTCGAACTCGACCCGGTGGGCCACCAGGTCCTGCGGGCCGGGCGGCCCGTCTCGCTCTCCCCGACCGAGTTCAAACTGCTCGCCTACCTGATGACCAACGCCGACCGTGTCGTGTCCAAGCCGCAGATCCTCGACCATGTGTGGGCGTACGACTTCGGCGGCGACCTCAGCATCGTCGAGTCGTACATCTCGTACGTGCGCCGCAAGGTGGACTCCGGGGCCGACGGCGCGCCCAAGCTCATCCACACCGTGCGCGGCATCGGCTATGTGCTGCGCCGCCCGCAGTCCTGAGGTGTCCGCCCGATGCTGAGATGCCCCCGATGCTGAAATACCTGCGGGCGCGGCTCGGCCGGCTGCCGCGCCGCTTCGCCGCCCTTTCACTGCGCTCGCGGCTGGTGCTGCTCGCCATGGCGCTGGTGGCGCTCGGGCTGACGGTGAGCGACACCGTCGTCCTGAGCTCGGTGCGTGGCCAGTTGGTGCAGCGCGTCGACCAGCAGCTGAACCGGTTCGGGGACTCGGTGGCGCACCGGGTCGGCGTCGAAGGCACCCCGGCACCGCGCGCGGGCCGGTCCGGCCGGGCCTGGCTGCCCAGCCAGTACGTGATCGCCTTCGCGGCCGACGACGGCAAGGTCACCGAGCAGTTCCGCCAGCCCGTCGCGGCGGGCGACCCCCGGCCGCTGTGGCCGGTGATGGACGCGAAGGCACTGCGGGCCCGGCTGGGCAAGCCCTTCGAAGTGCCCAGCGATCACGGCGGCGGCAGCTGGCGGATGCTGATCGTGCCGGTGGACAGCGGCGACCCGGCGCTCCCCGCGGGCGTGGTCGTGGCGGCGCCCCTGGAAGAAGTCTCCTCCACCGTCGACCACCTGGCCACGGCCTTCCAGCTCATCGGTGTCGTCGTGGCGCTGCTGCTCGGGGTGGCGGGCTGGTTCGCGGTACGGGCGGGCCTTCGTCCGCTCCGCCGCATCGAAGCGACGGCGGCGGAGATCGCGGCAGGCCGCCCCCTCTCGCACCGCATGCCGGACGCCTCACCGCGTACGGAAGCCGGACGGCTGACCAGCGCGCTCAACGGGATGCTGGCGCAGTTGGAGTCGGCGTTCGCGGCGCGCGCCGAGTCGGAGGAGCAGATGCGGCGCTTCGTCGCGGACGCCTCGCACGAACTGCGCACCCCTCTCGCCGGCATCCGGGGCTTCGCCGAGCTGTACCGGATGGGCGCGCTCCCCGACGACGCCGATGTGAAGCGCACGATGGCCCGCATCGAGAGCGAGGCGGTGCGCCTCGGCGGCCTGGTCGAGGACCTGCTCACGCTGGTCCGCATGGACGAGCAGCGGCCGCTCCAGCTCGCCCCGATGGATCTGCGCACCCTGGCGGTGGACGCCCTGCACGACACGAGGGCCCTGGACCCGACGCGCGAGGTGACCCTGACCGGACCGGGCGGCGAGGGGCCGCCCGGGCCCGCCCCGGTACTCGGCGACGAGGCGAGGCTCCGCCAGGTGGTCGCGAACCTCGTCGGCAACGCCGTCGCGCACACGCCGTCCGGCACTCCGGTACGGATCGGGGTGGGCGCCGTGGACGGCCGCGGCCTCATCGAGGTCGCGGACTCGGGCCCGGGTCTCATGCCCGAACAGGCGGCCCGGGTCTTCGAGCGGTTCTACCGCGTGGACGCCTCGCGCAGCCGCCAGACCGGGGGCGGCGCGGGACTCGGCCTGGCCATCGCCTCGGCACTCGTCCAGGCCCACCAGGGGCAGGTGGAGCTGGAGACGGCTCCGGGCGAGGGCGCGGTCTTCCGCGTGCTGCTCTCCGCGGCACCCTGAGCGGCTCCCACTCCCCCGGACCGGCCCGAGTGCGGGCGGCGCCGGGGGCTCCTAGCGTGGGTTCATGATCCGGTTCGAGCAGGTCAGCAAGGTCTACCCGGACGGCACCCGTGCCGTCGACGACCTGTCCTTCGAGGTCGCCGAGGGCGAACTGGTCACGCTCGTCGGCCCGTCGGGCTGCGGCAAGACGACCACGATGATGATGGTGAACCGGCTCATCGAGCCCACGTCGGGCCGCATCCTCGTCGAGGGCGAGGACATCGCCACGCTCGACCCGGTCAAGCTGCGCCGCAGGATCGGCTACGTCATCCAGCAGGTCGGGCTCTTCCCGCACCGTACGGTCCTCGACAACACGGCTACCGTCCCGGCGCTGGTCGGCTGGAAGCGGGCGAAGGCCCGGGCGCGGGCGGCCGAACTGCTCGACCTGGTCGGCCTCGACCCGGCGAAGTACGGCCCGCGCTACCCGGCGCAGCTGTCGGGCGGCCAGCGCCAACGGGTGGGAGTGGCACGGGCGTTGGCCGCAGACCCCCCGGTCCTCCTCATGGACGAACCTTTCGGCGCGGTTGACCCGGTGGTCCGCGAACGCCTCCAGAACGAGTTCCTGGGCCTCCAGGCGACCGTACGCAAGACGGTCCTCCTGGTCACCCATGACATCGAGGAGGCCGTACGGATGGGGGACCGCATGGCGGTGTACGGGTCCGGACGCATCGAGCAGTTCGACACCCCGGCGTCGGTCCTGGGGGCGCCGTCCACGGCGTACGTGGCCCAATTCGTGGGCGCGGACCGGGGGTTGAAGCGCCTGTCGGTGACAGCAGTCGAACCGGACGACCTGGAGCAGCCGCCGGTCGTACGGCTGGGCGAACCCGCGGAGGCGGCGGCGGCCCGGCTGCGCGGTGAAGAGGCGCGCTGGGCGGTGGTGCTCAACGAGGGCGGCGAGCTGCACGGCTGGGTCGCGGCGGACGAGCTCTCCCTCGCGGGTTCGGGCTCGGTCGCCGACCTGGCCCGGCGCATGGAGGCGTGGGTGCCGGTCGGGGCCCCGCTCAAGCAGGCGTTCAGCGAGATGCTGCAGTACGACGCGGGCTGGGTCGCCGTGGTGGACGGCGCCCGCTTCCTCGGCGTCCTGACCCCGGCGAAGCTGCACGAGGCGCTGCGGAGGTCGGTGGACGCGGATGCGCTGGGGGTGGCGCGGGGGGAGGTCGACTTCGACTCGGTCGCGGATGCGTGAGGGTGGCCGCGGTGAGGTTGCCCGCCCACCCACCCATCCGTTCCGCGGGGCCGAATAGGCTCGGCCTCAAAGCCCCCAGGGAGCTGCGCCCCACCCGCCTTCGACCGCGGACCGTGCGCAGTTGCTCGCGCAGTTCCCCGCGCCCCCAAACCCCGTTTCCGGCCGCGGACCGTGCGTGGTGCTCGCGCAGTTCCCCGCGCCCCTGGCAGGGCCGGCCTTGGCGGGGTGGAAAACCCGGGCCCGCATGCGCCTTTCGTTCCGCGGAGCGCGTGGCTACCATCCGGTAGCCCTCGTACCGGGCGCCCCACAACACCCCCCGCTGGAGCCGCCATGCGCCTCGCCCCCGTTGCCACCGCGCTCGCCCTGCTCACCGGCACGATCGCCCTCGCCCCCGCCGCCCGGGCGGCCGCCCCCACCCCCATACCCGTCGTGTTCGTGCACGGCCGCAACGCCGACCCCGGCGTCTGGGGCACCATGAAGGACCGCTTCAGGCAGGCCGGTTACCCCGACGGCGACCTCTTCGCCTGGGGGTACGACTCCAGCCGGTCGACCAACGAGGTGCTGGCCGGCCAGTTCGCCGCGTACGTCGACTCCGTGCGCGCCCAGACCGGCTCCTCACAGGTGGACATCGTCGCGCACAGCCAGGGCAGTCTCCCCACCCGCTGGTATGTGAAGTTCGGCGGCGGCACGCAGGTGGTGCGGCACTGGGTCTCGCTCGGCGGGCCCAACCACGGGACGAGCCTTGCCTGGGCGTGTGCGATCTGGGACCAAGGGTGCCGGGACATGACGCCGAACTCGTACGTCGAGAGCCGTCTGGCGAGCGGCAACGAGACGCCGGGCCCCACGAAGTACGCCACGTTCTGGTCGGACTGCGACGGCTTCATCCTGCCCAACAGCAGCGTGCCGCTGTCCGGCGCCGTCAACACCGACGCCGGCTGCCTCGCCCACAACGACCTGCTGACCGACGCCTCCACCGCTCAAGGCGTCCTCAACTTCCTTGAGCGATAGGTCAGTTGATCCACAGCCCATACATCAAATCAGCCGCTTCGACTTCAGGTAGCCCCTCGCCACGTCCTCCGGAAGCCGCCGCCAGCTGTCGACCTGTTCGTTCAGAGAGGCGAGGTCGGCCGTGGTGAGCACCGTGTTGAGCTTGTCCAGCGCGGCGGTCACCCCCGTGCTGCCGGCACGTGAGCGGTTCACCACCGGCACGATGTAGTCCGCGTTCTGCAGGTGCTTGTCGTCGGCGAGCAGCACCAGGTCGAAGGCGGCAAGCGTGGCGTCGGTCGTGGTGGTCAGGACCATCTGGTCCTGACCACTCTGGACGGCCTGCTTGGCCTGTGTCGTGCCGACTCCCTTGGGGTCGACCGCCGTGACATCAATCCCGTACGTCTTCTTCAACCCAGGTTCGCAGTACGGGCGTTGCACACATTCGTCGCCCGCCGCGAGCCGTACCGGAAGCTTCGCCGCACCGAGGTTGCTGAGCGTCTTGAGCCGGTGCTCGCGTGCGTACGACTCCGCGACGGCGAACGCGTTCTGGTCCACCGCCCTGCCCGGATCGAGGACGGTGAGCCCGCGCGGGGTGGCCAGGGCGCGCAGGGCCGTCATCGTCCGGCCCAGGTCCGGTGAGCCGACCGGCTTGGCGTCGGGCCCGTGGGCCTTGGCGTTGAGCCAGTCGGCGAAGGTGGCCGCGTATTCGGGGACGACGTCGATCTGCCCGCTCTCCAGGGCGGGTTCATAGATCTCCCGGTTGGTCACCGAGAGGATCTTGGTGCTGTAGCCCGCCTTGCCGAGGAGCAGCGCGTACATCTGGGCGAGGACGTCGCTCTCGGTGAAGCCGGCCGTGCCGATCGTCAGGTGTTTGTTGTCGCCGGGCGGTGCGGTGACCGAGCCCTGCTTCTCCAGGCTCGGCCCGGTGGTGCAGGCGGCGACCGCCGTCAGGGTGAGACCGGCCATCAACACGCGCGGGTTCAGCAGCCGCGGCCTCATCCGAAACCGCCCCTCGCCCACTGCGGCGCGAACCGCTGGACCGCCTCGAAGATCCCCTCCACCACCAGCGCGAAGACCGCCACGAGCACGGCGCCCGCGACGACTTGGGGCGTCGAGGCGAGGTTGAACCCGGCCGTGATGATCCGGCCGAGCCCTCCGCCGCCCGCCAGAGCGGCGAGGGTGGCCGTCGCGACGAGCTGGACGGCGGCGATCCGTACACCGGTGAGGATCAGTGGCAGGGCAAGCGGCACCTCGACGCGGAGCAGGAGCTGGCGTCCGGTCATGCCCATGCCCCTGGCCGCCCGCACCACGTCGCGGTCGACCTCGCGCATGCCGACGTAGGCGTTGGTCAGCAGCGGCGGTACGGCGAAGAGGATCAGCGCGACGATCGTCGGTCCCTCGCCGTACTTGCCGAGCGGGGTCAGCAGGAGCAGCGCGAGGATGGCGAAGGTGGGTACGGCCCGCCCTACGTTCGAGATGTTGACGGCGAGCGTCCCGCCCTTGCCGAGGTGGCCGAGGACCAGCGCCACGGGCAGTGCGATGAGGCAGCTGAGCACGAGGCACAGCGCGGTGAGCCAGAGGTGTTCGCCGAGCCGGTGCCAGATGCCGTTCTCGCCGGACCAGTGGGCGGCGGAGGTGAGCCACGACCATGCGTCCGAGAGCGTTTTCATGCGGGCTCCGCCCTGGTCCAGGGCGTCAGGAGCCGCTGGATGCCGAGCAGCACCAGGTCGGCGGCCACGGCGATCACCACACACAGCACGGAGGCGGTGAGGACCTGTGCCTTGAAGTAGGTGTTCATCCCGGAGTAGATCAGGTTGCCGAGCCCGCCGTAGCCGACGATGGCGCCGACCGTCACCAGGGAAACCGCCGAGACGGTGGCGATGCGCAGACCGGCCATGGCGGCGGGCACGGCGAGCGGGAGTTCCACGGCCAGGAGCAGCCGTACCGGCCCGTATCCCATGCCCCGGGCCGCCTGCCGGGTGTCCTCGGGGACGGCGCGCAGCCCGGCCAGGATGTTGCGTACGAGCAGCGTCAGCGAGTACAGGACCAGGCCCGCGACGACGATGGAGGCCGAGAGCCCGTACACGGGGAGCAGCAGCGAGAACATGGCGAGGGACGGGATGGTGTAGAGCACCGTCGTGACGCCCAGTACGGGACCCGCGGCCCAGCGCCAGCGGCGGGCCGCCACGGCCAGCGGCACGGCGATGACCAGGCCGAGGAGAACCGAGACCGCTGTGAGCTGGAGGTGCTGGAGCACCGCGTCCCAGAGGATCTGCCGGCGGCTCGACAGATAGGCGCCGCAGATCCATTCGTTGCGCGCGAGGCAGTCGTCGGGAGGCGCGGTCACCCGTTCATTGGAGCCCGGGGCCCGGGTCGGCCGCGCGTCCTGCTGGGCTGTCCGGGGCATACGTTGTGATACCTGGCCAAAAGGGGGACGCTTGGGGTGAGTGCGGCCGGGAATCACCGGTGCGTCGAGCCACCCGCCCGGTCGGGAATGGGGTGAGTTCCATGCGCGTACTTCTGAAGGCCATCCTCGACACCGAGAAGACCAACGACGCCATCCGCAACGGGACCATGCAGAAGTCGATGCAGTCCGCGCTGGAGGCTCTGAGTCCCGAGGCCGTCTACTTCACCGCTGAGGAAGGCTGTCGCACTGCGTTCATTTTCTTCGACCTGGCGGACACGTCCCAGATTCCGAAGCTCGCCGAGCCGTTCTACATGGACATGGGCGCCAAGATCTCGATCGTGCCCGTCATGAACCGTGAGGACCTGGCGAAGGGCCTTACCGCCCTTGGCCGATAGTCGCCTTCCCTGAGGCCGGACCACAGGGGTGGCCCGGCCCCGCCCGCTAGAACCCCGCGTCGCAGCAGCCGTCGCGGCGCATCAGTCGGCCCACGTCCAGCCAGTCCTCGGCCTTCGCCGCCGCATGCCGCTCGTGCGGCTCGAACGCGGAGACCAGATCGGTGGTCGTGTACGGCACGCCCGCCTTGAGCACTCCGGTGGTGCGGACCAGCGAGCCGAAGTCCGTGAACGGGTCGCCGTCGACCAGCGTGAGGTCGGCGAGCTTTCCGCGCTCGACCGTGCCGAGGTCCTTGTCGAGCCCGAAAAGCCGGGCCGGCAGAACGGTCGCGGTGCGCAACGTCGCGGCCGGTGAAAGGCCGCCCAAGTGCAGGGCTCGCAGGCTCAGATGGAGGGAGAGCCCGACGGGGACGAGGGGCTGGTCCGTGCCAAGGGCCACGAGTCCGCCCCCTTCGAGCACCCGGCGGTAGACGTCGGTCTCCTTGCGCAGGGTGGCCAGTTGGGCCGGGCTCGGTGACGTGCCCGCCGACTGCTTCACGGCCGCCGAGTCCCAGGGCGGCATCACGGTGGTGACCCGCGAGTCGTCGGCGAGAGCGGGGTCCGAGCCGAGCAGCGGCGCGGAGGTGAACGGCGTCACGATGAGCGCGAAGTTGATCCCGCGGGCCGTGTAGATCTCGATGACGTCCTCGTAGGCCTTGCCCGTGGCGGAGGTGGCGTGCCCGAACTCGGCCCGCTGCGTGGCCAGTAGATGGGTCGTCAGATCCTGGCCGACTTCCACTCCCGGCGAGACGAGATGGCTGCCCGAGCGCACGCCGAGCCTCTCGTGGGCGAACCGGGCGGCTTCCTGCATGATCCAACTGGGCGCCCTCACATAGGTTTTGACGAAGTCCCAGTCGAGTGCGGCGCCGCGTTCCAGGGAGCGCCGGAGCCCGGCCTCGGTGCGGTGGACGCGGCCCATGCTGTAGGCGACCCGGGATCCGTCGAGCAGTTCGCCGGTGGCCAGCAGGCGCGGCCCGGCGAGCTGTCCGGTGGCCACGGCCTCGCGGATGCGGGCCTGTTCGTAGGCGAACCCGCCGAGCGACACGGCGGTGGTGATCCCGTACGTGAGCTGGCCGACGGTCTGGCGGCCGCCGTAGGTGCTCTGCCACGGGTGGGTGTGGGTGTCCCAGAGGCCGGGCAGGACCGTGCGGTCGGATGCGTCGACGGTCCGCTGGGCGCCGCGCTTGCGGTGGGGTTCGACGGAGGCGATGCGTCCGGCGCGTACGACGATGTCGACGTCGTCCCGCACGGAGTCGCCCGTGCCGTCCCAGAGCCGTCCGGCGTGCACCACGGTGTCGGCGGGTGCGGGCCTGCGCTGGTCGAGGGCGACCCGCACGGTGCGGGCGGCGCCGCCGTCGACGCCGACGATCCGCAGCCGTGCGCCGGACAGGTAGAGCAGCGTCTTGGAGTCGCCCGACCAGGAGGGGTGGTCGGCGGGTTCGGCGGTGAGGGTGCGCGGCGGGCCCTGCGGGGTGCCGTCGGGAGCCACGGGCAGCAGGCACAGCGCGGATTCGACGACGACCGCCATCCAGCGGCCGTCGGGCGACCAGACGGGCCCCGAGTCGTAGCGGTCGGCGATGGAGACGTGCGGGGCCACCGCGTGCAGCTTGTCCGCGCCGGTGGTGGTGTCGACGACCCGGATGACGTTGTAGCCCTCGCGGAAGCGCAGGTTGAGCCGGTTGCGGTCGCACAGCGCGACATAGCGTCCGTCGGGCGACCAGGTGGGCCGGCCGGGCAGCCCGCCCGCGCCGAGCGGGGTCACCAGGACGCGTTCGGCACCGCTCGCCAGGTCACGTACGACGAGCCGCCCGGACATGTCGATGGCGGCGAGGCGTTTGCCGTCGGGCGAGAGCGCCGGGTGCACCCGGCCGCCCGTCGCGAGCGCGCTCTCCTCACCCGTGGCGAGATCCCGCCGGTAGACGCCGAGCAGCCCGTCGCGGTCGTCGGCGTACAGGAGCGAGCGGCCGTCGCGCGCCCAGACCGGTCCGAGGAGGTAGCGGGTCGTGGGCGACTGGCGCAGCCGCTCCGGCGGCCGGGAGCCCGACGTGTCCGTGATCCAGAGCGAGTTGAGGGCCGCGAAGGCGATGCGCTTGCCGTCGGGGGACAGCGCGGGCAGGTGGATGCCGCGCACCGGGCGCACCCGGTCCTCGCCGAGGTCGTACGACTTGACCTGGTAGCGCGGCCGGTCGACGGGCAGCTCGCCCGCGAACGGAATGGCCTCGGGCTCCGCCGGGTTCTCCGGGCGCAGGAGGGTGAACCGGCCGTCCAGGGTGAGCAGCAGTTCGCCGTCGGCGGTCCAGCGCGGGGGCACGGGGGCGATGTCCCCGGCCACCGGGACGGGCTTGCCGTCGACGACGAGTGTGCAGGAGGCGTTGGGCGCCGCGGTGGTGCGCAGGTAGGCGAGGCGGCGGCCGTCGGGCGCGAGGGCCGGGGCCATGACCTGGGCGTTCTCCGTCTCGGTGTGCTCGACGGTGACCGAAGCACCGATGCTCTGTGCGGGGACGGCGGCGACGGTCCTGGCCTCGACGCCGAGCCCGAACGGCGCGGTGACGGCTTTGGCGCGGACGAACAGGATGCGCCTGCCGTCGGGCGACCAGGTGGGGTCGAAGTCCTCCCATGGGCCGTCCTGGAGCGGGCCGTCCTGCCCGGAAAGCCCGGTGAGTCTGGTCAACCGGCCCGTGCGCAGGTCGAGTTGATGGATGCGGTACGGGCTTCCGGCCACCGGGTCGCCACCTCGTTCGGAGGCGAAGACGATGCGTGTGCCGTCGGGCGACCATGCGGGACCGCGGTCGTCCCACGGTCCGTCGGTGCGCTGGCGCACATCGGTGCCGTCGGGCCGCATGGTCCAGATGTGGTAGCCGCCGCCCTTGTAGGCGCAGAACGCGACGAGCTCGCCGTCGGGAGCGTGGACGGGCCGGGTGGGTTCGAGTCCGGCCGGGGTGAGCGGCTCGGCCTTGCCGCCTGCGCGGGGCAGCGACCACAGGACGTCCTGAACCTCCGTGATCAGATGGTCCCCCGCGGGCGAGAGGCTCGCCGCGCCGTTGGTAGAGGCCGTGAAGGAGAGGGAGAGTCCGGTCCGCGGCGCGGCCAGGGCGGGGGCGGGCACGGCGCCGACGGCGGTGACGGCCCCGGCGGCGCCCGCGGCGGCGAGGAGTTGGCGGCGGGAGAGGGAGAGGGGGGTGGCGGTGTTGTCACGGTCCATGACACAGCACGCTCGCGCACCGTACGGCGCAGGGGCAACACCGCTATTCCCGCCATATGGGTACAGGCTCCCGTCAAACCGCTTCAGAATCAGCCCACTTGGGCCTCCAGTCCGGTGGTGTGGACCTCCAGTACCGTGACCGAGTACGGCGCGAAAGTCGCGGTGAAGGTGGGTGCCATTCCGTTGACGGTGCGGCTGCGCGGGACGACCGCGAGCGGGTCGGCGAGCGTGTTGGTCGCCTGGGGATGCGCCCCCGCGAGCACGGTGACGGCGGCCGAGGCGTCGGTGCGGGCGACCCCTTGCAGGGTGACGGTGGTCTTGCGGGCGGTGCCGCCCGTGTTGATCACGGCGAGGTAGATGCGGCGGGCGCCCGGGTCGTGGGTGGTGACGACGTTGAGCCCGGGCAGGGCGCGCACCGCGGTGGGCAGGACGACGGTGCCGCGCCGGGTGAGCAGGAGCTGCTGGGCGTAGTAGCTCGGCGAGTTGTAGCTGGTCAGCACGTCGTAGGCGATGAGGTTGGTGGCCCAGGTGTTGTCGCGTACGTGACTGAGGAGCGGGGCGTACGACTCCATCAGGACCTGGTCGGAGTTGCGGATGATCCCGGTGAGCCAGGAGGCGTCGCCGAGCGCGGCGTTGAGGTCGGGGGTGGGCCGGCCCTCCTGCGAAGCCCACTCCCCTACGAACACCTTGGGGCTGTTCCGGTCGCGCCGGTCGTACTTGTGGGATCCGGCCTGGAAGGCGGACGGCGACTGGTAGTAGTGCTCGTCGATCAGGTCGTACGGGCGGGATGCCACCGGAGTCGTGGCGATGAGCTTCAGCGCGGGGAAGCGGGCCCTGATCGCGTCGTGGAACGCCGCGTAACGCTCCTCGTAGGAGCCGGACCTGTCGAACCAGTCCTCGTTGCCGATCTCGACATACTCCAGAGGGAACGGCCTGGGGTGGCCGTCGGCGGCGCGGCGGGCGCCCCAGGTGGAGGTGGCGGGGCCGGTGATGTACTCGATCTGGTCGACGGCGTCCTGCACGAAGGGCTTGAGGGCGTCTCCGGTGACGTGGGCGCCCTGGAGCGAGTATCCCGCGTACACGCACAACAGGGGCATGCAGCCCAGGTCCTCGGTCATCTGGAGGTATTCGGGCAGGCCGAGGCCGTCGGTGGACCAGTAGCCCCAGGCCGAGTTGTGGTGGCCCGGGCGCTGCTCGACGGGGCCGATCGTCTTCTTCCAGTCGAAGCGGTCGGCGATGACGTTGCCTTCGAGGTAGTTGCCGCCGGGGAAGCGCAGGAACTTCGGTTCCAGAGCGGCGAGTTTCTCCATCAGGTCGACGCGCAGCCCGTTCCTGCGGCCCTTGTAGGTGGGCGGGAAGAGCGAGACCTGGCTCAGCCACTGCGTGCCGGGCGCGGAGGTGGTGACGACGAGGCGGGCGTTCGCGGTGGTGGGGGCGCCGGCAGCGGTGCGCAGGGTGAGCTCGTACTTGCGCCAGGATCCGGCGAGGGGACCGGTGACGCCGGTGGCGTGGACCTTGCCGTCCGTGCCGACGATGGCGACGGTCAGCTTCCCCGTGGAATCGGCCGACTTGGCATAGAGGGAGGCGCGGTACGTGGTGGACGGGCGGACCGGGATGCCCCAGTAGCCCTCGTTGGCAACGCCGTCGCCCGCCGCCTTCGCGGTCACGCGCAGGGACTGGGTGAGGGCGGAGTTGAGCGGTTGGGCGGTGTCGATGGCCAGGGTCGCGTTGCCGGTGGCGCTCCAGTGGAGCGGGGTGGCGGCGGCCATGAAGCTGCGGTTGTTGACGAGCTCGGCGTACAGGCCGCCCTCGCCGCTGTGGTTGATGTCCTCGAAGAAGATCCCGCCGAGTCCGGTGCCGACCTGCGGGCCGGGGCGGGTGGTGTCGACGGTCAGGAGGGGCTGGGTGGAGTCGACGGGTACGCCCGCGAGTGCGGCGGCATCGGTCGCGGTGAGAGCGGTGTCGAAGACCTGGACGTCGTCGATGAGAGCGCGGGCCTGGTCGACCCGGGCCCCACCGAACAGGCCCCGGCCGACCACGGTCGCCCCGGTCGCACGCCAGCCTGCCGCGTAGGGCACCTCGCCTTCGAGGACGCCGTTGACGTAGAGCCGTATGACTCCGGCCGCCGTGTCATCGACGCCGAGCAGGTGGTACCAGACGCCGGTCACGGGCGCGGAGGCCGCGCCGGCGACGCCCGCCCCGCCGTTGGCCGAGGTCGAGTCGGACGGCAGCCGGGTGAACGCGAACGCCCCTGTGTCATCACGGAGTTGCAGATAGAACCCGCTCACCGAGAGCCCGTCGACCGAGACGAATGTCTGGTACCCGGCGGTGCCGGTGAGCCGCACCCACACGGCGACGCTGAAGCTCTTCGACGTGTCCACCACGGGGCCGGACGCCGATGCGTTGCCGCCTGCCGAGACGTCGAGGGCGGCCGCGCCGGACTTCGCGGCGCCCCACTTCGCGCCGTCGCCGAGGGTGAGCGTGCGGCCGTGTCCGGAGCTGTCGGCGGCGGTCGTGCCCGCGCCCTCGTCGAAGGCCCAGTGGGCGACGGGAGCGGGCAGCGCCGACTCGGCGGCCCGCGCGGGGGAGGCCGCGAGGGCGGGGCCGATCGCACCGGACAGCGGTAGCGCGCCGAGCGCGGACACGACCGCTCTGCGACTGGGTCCGGAGGCCGGGGCGGGGGTGGGTTGTGTCATGCGGGTGCTCCTCAACTCTCGCCGGGGGTTCGAGATTTCGGACGACGTTCTGCATTTCGACGCCCGGGAGCATTCCGCCTTCCCTGCCCCCACGTCAACACCCCAGGAACGGCCCGGAACGGTTCACGTCCGACCCATTGACACTCTCGGCCGCACGTCATTACCGTCACGCCAGAATTTCGAACGCATGACGAAATATCGAACGTCACGGACAGCAGCCCCTGGGAGCAACTGCCTTGCGAATCACGGGAATCAGCACCCATGTCGTCGGGACCCCCTGGCGAAACCTCAGCTACGTCCAGGTCCACACCGACGAGGGCCTCACCGGCGTCGGTGAGACCCGGATGCTCGGCCGCACCGACGCGCTGATCGGCTATCTCCGCGAGGCCGAGGCCAACCACATCGCGGGATCGGACCCGTTCGCGATCGAGGACCTCGTGCGGCGGATGAAGTACGGCGACTACGGGCGGGCCGGCGAGATCGTGATGTCGGGCATCGCCGTGGTGGAGATGGCCTGTTGGGACATCAAGGGCAAGGCACTCGGCGTCCCGGTGTGGCAGCTGCTCGGCGGCCGGGTGACCGACCGGGTCAAGGCGTACGCGAATGGCTGGTACACCACCGAGCGCACCCCGGAGGCGTACCACAAGGCGGCGCAGGCGGTCGTCGAGCGCGGCTACCGGGCGCTGAAGATCGACCCGTTCGGCACCGGCCACTTCGAGCTGGACCGCCAACAGTCCCTGTACGCCGTCTCGTTGATCGAGGCGGTGCGGGACGCGATCGGTCCGGACACCGAGCTGATGCTGGAGATGCACGGCCGGTTCTCGCCGGCCACCGCGATCCGCCTGGCCCATGAGCTCGCGCCGTTCGGCCCGGCGTGGCTGGAGGAGCCGGTGCCGCCGGAGAACCTCAAGGCCCTGGCGAAGGTCGCGGGCAAGGTCGACATCCCGGTCGCGACCGGCGAGCGCATCCACGACCGGATCGAGTTCCGCGAGCTCTTCGAGTCGCAGGCCGCCGACATCATCCAGCCTGATGTCGGCCACATCGGCGGCATCCTGGAGACCAGGAAGCTCGCCGCGACCGCCGAGACGCACTACACACTCGTCGCGCCGCACAACGTGGGCGGCTCGGTGCTCACCGCGGCCTCACTCCAAGTGGCGGGATGCACACCGAACTTCAAGATATTGGAGCACTTCAACGACTTCGCGGACGCCGAGATCAAGAAGGTGGTCAAGGGCGCCCCGCAGGTGGTCGACGGCTACTTCGATCTGCCGGATGCGCCGGGTCTCGGCGTCGAGCTCAATGTGGACGCCGCGGCCGAGTTCCCCCAGCAGCAGGCCCGGTTCGACCTGTGGGCCGAGGGCTGGGAGAAGCGCGACCCCTCGGGGGGACGCGGATGAGCAGCCGCGCGATCGTCGTCGACGCGCCGGGGCGCCACCGCCTCGTCACCGGGGAGCGCCCCGAGCCCGGCCCGGGCGAGGTCGTGGTGCGGGTCGCCGCCGCGGGGATCTGCATGAGCGACCGCGAGGTGTACGACGGCCACCGCGCCCCGGGCTATGTGCGCTACCCGCTCACGCCCGGCCACGAGTGGGCCGGGACCGTGGAGGCGGCGGGGCCGGGCGCGGACCCTGAACTCCTCGGGCGCAGAACGGTCGCCGAAGGCTTCCGCACCTGCGGCACCTGCGAGCGATGCCGGCACGGCGAGACCTCGCTGTGCACAGCGAGGTACTCGGAGACGGGGTTCACCCACCCCGGCGGCTTCGCCGACCATGTGGTGGTCCCCGCCCGCCTTTTGCACCCGCTGCCCGACGACGCGGACCTGTGCGCCGCCGCCCTCCTGGAACCGGCCGCCGTGGTCGCCGCCGCCGTGCGGGCCGGCGCTCCCGAGCCGGGCGAGCGGATCGCGGTGCTGGGCGCGGGCACCCTGGGCCTGCTCGCCGTGCAGCTCCTGTCCAGCTACTCCCCCGGCGAGCTGGCCGTGATCGACCCCCGCCTCGAACGGGCCGAGCTGGCCTGCCACATGGGGGCGACCGAGGCCCGCACGCCGGAGGTGTCCCACGATGTGCGCGGCCACTTCGATCTCGTGGTCGAGACGGCGGGCGCACTGTCCACCGCCGCCGACGCGACCCTGCTCGCCCGGCGCGGCGGCCGGGTCGTCCTCACCGGAATGTTCGCGCCGGGCGCCACCGGGATCGACCCCGTGCACCTCTCACTGAGCCAGCTCACCGTGCGCAGCGTCTTCGGCGCCTCGTCGGCGGCGTGGTCCTTCGCGGTGCGCGCGTACGTCACCGGGCAGCTCGACCCGGCGGCACTGATCACCCACGAGTTCCCGCTCGACCGGTACGCCGATGCGCTGGCGCTGGTGGGCGGCGGCGACCCGAAGACCGGAAAGGTCCTGCTGCGCCCCTAGGACGCGGCTTCCTGCCCTATGGCGTCCCGCCACGTGGGTCCACGCCACATGGGTCAGCACCACATTGCTTCGCGCCACATAACCCCCGGCCACGTGGGTCCGGCCACATAGCCACCGATCACACGCCCCTCCCACATACAGGGCCCCGCAGGGCCCCCTACCTCACCCCCTTCGCCCCTTCGCCCCACACCCAATGACCCGAACCATGTTCGAGATACCGAACACCACGAAGGCCAGCCCACACAAGGAATCCTGCCTGTGACCGACACTTCAGCCCCCTTCCCCACACCCCCGGGACCCCGCCGCCCCGGCGAGCGGGCCCTCACCGCGCTCGGCCTGGCCGCACCCGCCGACAACCCCGCCGACTCCTCCCCGCACGTCTTCCCCGACGGCGGCTCCTGGCGCACCGAGATCCCCTCGGTCGAGGGCCCCGAGGCGCTCGCGATCGTCCTCAAGGAGTCCTCGCGGCTCGACGTGCCGGTGCACCGGGTCAGCCAGGGCAGCGGCGTGTGGATGCTCTCCGACGCCGAGATCACCGAGATGGCCGGGGCCTGCGCGGAGCGCGGCATCGAGCTCTGCCTCTTCACCGGACCGCGCGGCGTCTGGGACACCGGCGGCTCCACCCGTACCTCATCGGGCGGCGCCGGGCTGCGCGCCCGGGGGCACGACGCGCTCGCCGGATGCGTCGAAGACGCCCTGCGGGCAACGGAGTTGGGCGTCCGGTGCCTGCTCGTGGCCGACGAAGGCGTGCTGTGGACCCTGCACCGGCTGCGCGAGCTGGGCCTGCTGCCCGCGGACACCACCCTCAAGGTCTCGGCACTGATCGGCCCGGTCAACCCGGCATCCGTCTCGGTGTACGAGCGGCTCGGCGCGGACTCCGTGAACGTGCCATCGGATCTGACAGCCTCTCACTTCACCGAGATCCGGCGGGTGTCGGGCGTGCCGCTCGACCTGTACATCGAGGCGCCGGACGACCTCGGCGGCTATGTGCGGATGTACGAGGCGGCCGAGCTGATCCGCCGGGCCGCCCCGCTGTACCTGAAGTTCGGCCTGTCCAGGGCGCCCGGCATCTATCCGTACGGCGCGCATCTGCGGGATGCCGCCCTGGACACGGCGTGCGAGCGCGTGCGGCGCGGCCGGCTCGTGCTCGACCTGCTCGCCCGGCACGGCGCCGACGGCGGCATGTCCCCGCTCGGCTCCCGCCTCCCCGGCCCCCTCAACCGCTTCTCCCTGAAGGACTGATGACCGTGCGCCGCATCCGCAGAACAGCACTCGCCCTCGTCGCCGGCTCCCTCGCCCTCGCGCTCGCCGCCTGCGGCCAGAGCAGTGAGGGCGGCAGCAAGGACACCAAGAAGGGCGGCAAGGGCTCCACCATCGGCATCGCGATGCCGACCAAGTCGTCCGAGCGGTGGATCAACGACGGCAACAACATGGTCAAGCAGTTCCAGGACCTCGGCTACAAGACCGAGCTCCAGTACGGCGAGGACAACGTCGACCAGCAGGTCGCCCAGATCGAGAACATGATCACCAAGGGGGTGGACGTCCTGGTGATCGCCGCGATCGACGGCCGCGCCCTGAGCGACGTCCTCAAGCAGGCCGCCGACCAGCACATCAAGGTCATCTCCTATGACCGGCTCATCCTCGGCACGCCGAACGTCGACTACTACGCCTCCTTCGACAACGAGAAGGTCGGTGTGCTCCAAGGGACGTACATCATCGACAAGTTGGGGCTCAAGGACGGCAGCGAGAAGGGCCCGTTCAACATCGAGCTGTTCGCCGGGTCGCCGGACGACAACAACACGCGCTACTTCTTCCAGGGCGCCCTCAAGACCCTCAAGCCCTACCTCGACAAGAAGCAGCTCGTGGTGCGGAGCGGGCAGACGAACCTCAACCAGGTGACCACCCTGCGCTGGGACGGCGCGACCGCGCAGAAGCGCATGGACGACCTGCTGACCAAGGCGTACTCCTCGTCCCGCGTCGACGCCGTGCTCTCGCCCTACGACGGGATCTCCATCGGCATCCTGTCCGCGCTGCGCTCCGGCGGCTACGGGACCGCCGCCAAGCCGTATCCCGTGGTGACCGGGCAGGACGCCGAAGTCGCCTCGGTGAAGTCGATCATCGCGGGCCACCAGACGCAGACCGTCTACAAGGACACCCGGGCGCTCGCCAAGCAGGCCGTGCAGATGGCCGACGCCGTGCTGAACGGCAAGACGCCCGAGGTCAACGACACCAAGACGTACGACAACGAGAAGAGGGTCGTGCCGTCGTTCCTGCTCAACCCGGTCAGCGTCGACAAGTCGAACTACCAGTCCGTGCTTGTGGATTCGGGCTACATCAAGGCGAGTGACCTGAAGTGAGCGCACCCGCACACGAGGGTCCCGCCGTCCTTGAGATGCGTTCCATCGTCAAGACGTTCCCCGGCGTCCGTGCGCTGTCCGACGTGTCGCTGACCGTCGCGCCGGGCGAGGTGCACGCGGTCTGCGGGGAGAACGGCGCGGGCAAGTCGACCCTGATGAAGGTGCTCAGCGGGGTTCATCCGTACGGGAGTTACGAGGGCGACATCCTCTTCCAGGGCGAGCCCTGCGCCTTCAAGGACATCCGGGCCAGCGAGGCGCGCGGGATCGTCATCATCCACCAGGAACTCGCGCTCGTGCCCTATCTGTCGATCGCCGAGAACATCTTCCTCGGCAACGAGCACGCCACCCGCGGGATCATAAGCTGGCACGAGACCCTGAAGCACGCGTCCCGGCTCCTGAAGAGGGTGGGTCTGAGCGAGCACCCGCAGACCCGGGTCGCGGACATCGGTGTCGGCAAGCAGCAGCTGGTGGAGATCGCCAAGGCCCTCTCCAAGGAGGTGAAGCTCCTCATCCTCGACGAGCCGACAGCCGCGCTGAACGACGACGACAGCGCCCATCTCCTGTCCCTCATAAGGGAGTTGAAGCAGCAGGACATCACGTCGATCGTCATCTCGCACAAGCTGAACGAGATCGCGGCGGTCGCCGACTCCGTCACCGTCATCCGTGACGGCCGCACCATCGAGACCCTCGACGTGCGGGACCCGGCCACGACCGAGGACCGGATCATCCGGGCCATGGTCGGCCGCGACCTCGACCACCGCTTCCCCGACCGCACCCCGTACGACGGCGATCCGGGCGCACACCCCGCCCTGGAGGTACGCGGCTGGACCGTGCACCACCCCATCGACCAACAGCGCAAGGTGGTCGACAACGTCTCCCTGCGGGTGCGACGGGGCGAGATCGTCGGCATCGCGGGCCTGATGGGCGCCGGCCGCACCGAGCTCGCGATGAGCCTGTTCGGCCGCTCCTACGGGCGCAACATCAGCGGCTCGGTGTGGAAGGACGGCCGCGAGATCCGGACGCGGACCGTGCCGGAGGCGGTGGGCCACGGCATCGCGTACGTCACCGAGGACCGCAAGCAGTACGGCCTCAACCTCATCGACACCATCGCCCGCAACATCACCACGTCCGCGCTCGGCCGGGTGTCGCGGCGCGGGGTCGTCGACGAGCACGAGGAGCGGCGGGTCGCCGAGTCGTACCGCACGTCCATGAACATCAAGGCTCCCACCGTCTTCGAGCAGGTCGGGCGGCTGTCCGGCGGCAACCAGCAGAAGGTCGTGCTCAGCAAGTGGATCTTCGCTGGTCCCGATGTGCTGATCCTCGACGAGCCGACCCGCGGCATCGACGTGGGCGCCAAGTACGAGATCTACACCGTCATCGACCAGCTCGCGGCCCAGGGCAAGGCCGTCGTCTTCATTTCCTCGGAACTCCCCGAACTGCTCGGCATGTGCGACCGCATCTACACGATGGCGGCCGGCCGGCTCACCGGTGAGGTGCCGCGGGCCGAGGCGACGCAGGAAGTGCTGATGCGCCACATGACCACGAACAACATGACCACGGACAAGAGGTAGTCGCCATGGGTCCGGTCACCACCGACACCCCCAGGAGCGCCCCGTCGGCGCCCGTTTCCCCGCGTCCGGCGCCTGCCGCGCTGCTCCTTTACGCGGCCCGCCGCAACATGCGCCAGTACGGGATGCTCGTCGCGCTCGGCCTGATCGTCGTGCTGTTCCAGATCTGGACCGGCGGGGTGCTGCTCAAGCCGAACAACGTCACCAATCTGGTGCTCCAGAACAGTTACATCCTGGTGCTCGCCATCGGCATGATGATCGTCATCATCGCGGGCCACATCGACCTGTCCGTGGGCTCGCTGGCGGCGTTCGTGTCGGCCGCGTGCGCGGTGATGATGGTCGAGCACCAGGTGCCCTGGGTGCTCGCGCTGGTCGTGGCGCTGGCCATCGGGGCGGTCGCGGGCGCCTGGCAGGGATTCTGGATCGCGTACGTCGGGATACCGTCGTTCATCGTCACGCTGGCCGGAATGCTGTTGTTCCGCGGCGGCACCCAGATCCTGCTCGGCTCGCGCTCGCTCGGTCCGTTCCCCGACGGCTTCCAGAAGATCTCCACGGGCTATCTGCCGGCGGTCGGCCCGGACACCAACTACCACAATCTGACGCTGCTGTTGGGTCTCACCCTGATCGGGGTCGTCCTCGTCCAGGAGGTGCGGTCCCGGCGGCGCCAGCGGGCGTACGAACTCGATGTGCTGCCCCGGGGCCTGTTCATCACCAAGTGCGTGGCGATGGTGGCCGCCGTCGCCGCCTTCACGATGACGCTGGCCAGCTACCGCGGTGTCCCGGTGGTGCTGCTCCTGCTCGCGGCGCTGCTCATCGGGCTCGGTTTCGTGATGCGCAACGCGGTCGTGGGGCGCCATGTGTACGCGCTCGGCGGCAACCAGGCCGCGGCGAAGCTGTCCGGCGTCAAGGACAAGCGGGTCACGTTCTGGGTCTTCGTCACCATGGGTGTCCTGGCGGCGCTGGCCGGCGTCGTCTTCGCGGCCCGCCTCAACGCGGGCACGCCCAACGCGGGCGTCAACTTCGAGCTGGAGGCCATCGCGGCCTCGTTCATCGGCGGCGCGTCGATGAGCGGAGGCGTGGGCACGGTGTTCGGCGCCGTCATCGGCGGCCTGGTGCTCGGCGTGCTCAACAACGGCATGTCCCTGGTGGGCATCGGCACGGACTACCAGCAGGTCATCAAGGGGTTCGTGCTCTTGGCCGCGGTCGGCTTCGACGTCTACAACAAGCGCAAGGTCGGTTCCTGAGTCCCTCGGATGTCCCAAGAAGGAGTCGCTCCATGAAGACCAGCAGACGTACGGTACTCGCGGCGGGCGCCGCCGGTCTCGCCGCGACGACAGCGCTCGACGCCGCGACCGCCCAGGCCGCGCCGCGACGACACCCCACCAGGAAACACTTCGGCACCCTGGCCGACGGCACCGCCGTGGACCTCTGGACAGTCAGCAACGGCGGCACCCGGCTCCAGGTCCTGTCCTGGGGCGGGGTGATCCACTCACTCGAAGTCCCCGACCGCGACGGCCACTTGGCGAATATCGCCCTCGGCTTCGACAACCTCGCCGAGTATGTCGCGAAGAGCCCGTACTTCGGCGGCCTGATCGGCAGATTCGGCAACCGCATCGCGGCGGGACGGTTCACGCTGGCCGGCCACACCTACCAACTCCCGCTGAACGACGGGGCGAACAGCCTGCACGGCGGCACCCAGGGCTTCGACAAGCGGATGTGGCAGGTGGAGCCGTTCACCCGGGGGCCGGAGACGGGGCTGATCCTGAGCCGGGTCTCCCCCGACGGCGAGATGGGTTACCCCGGCACGCTGAAGGTCCGCGTCACGTACACCCTCACCGCGCGCGGCGACTGGCGCATCGACTACGAGGCGACCACGGACCGGCCGACCGTCGTGAACCTGACCAGCCATACCTACTTCAACCTGGCGGGCGAGGGCAGCGGCTCCATCTACGACCACACCCTGGAACTGGCCGCCGCCCGCTACACCCCTGTCGACGCGGGCCTCATCCCGACCGGCGAACTGGCCCGGGTCGCGGGCACACCCTTCGACTTCCGGCGCCCGAAGCCGATCGGCCGGGACATCCGCGAGGGCGGCGCGCAGCTGGTCCGGGCGAAGGGATTCGACCACAACTGGGTTCTGGACAAAGGGATTTCGACCTCCCCCGCCTACATCCTCACCCTCACCGATCCGTCGTCGGGCCGGGTGATGCGGATGTACACGACCGAGCCGGGCCTGCAGTTCTACACCGGCAATTTCCTCGACGGCACCCTGGAGGGCACCTCCGGCCGCACCTACCGCCAGGGCGACGCCCTCTGCCTGGAGGCCCAGCACTTCCCGGACTCCCCCAACCACCCGTCGTTCCCGTCGACGGTGCTGCGCCCGGGCACGACGTACCGCACGTCGACGGTGCATTCGTTCTCGACCCGCTGACGGATCGACCTTCGCGTGTGCCTTACAGGAATTCCTGTAAGGCACACGGCATTTGATGGTTCCTCATCCGGCGAAGGGAGTACCGGGCAGCCCGCGCCCCGCGCCCGGCACCACGAGCACCGAACCGGCGAGGGGATGCGGTGCGGCCTGCCCCGCGCGGGCGGTGGTGATGTACAGATCGATGAGGTCCGGGCCGCCGAACGCGCAGGCGGTGGGGCGCCGCACGGGCAGCTCGACGACCTGGTCGAGGCTGCCGTCGGCCGCGTACCGCCGGACGGCACCCCCGTCCCACAGTGCCACCCAGACGCCGCCTTCGGCGTCCACCGCGAGCCCGTCGGGAAAACCGGCATCGGCCTCGACCGAGGCGAACTTCCGCCTGTTCCGGACGAGTTGGCCGTCGACGTCGAACACATCGACCGTCCGGCTCGGAGTGTCGATGTAGTACATGAGCCGCCCGTCCGGACTCCAGCCGGTGCCGTTGCTGACGGTGACGTCGCCGAGGATCGCGGTCGCGCTGCCGTCCGCGGCGATCCGCGTCAGGGTGCCGCCGCCGGGCGCCTCGTCGTAGCGCATGGTTCCGGCCCACAGCGCCCCGTCGGGAGCGACGGCCGCGTCGTTGGCGCGCCGGCCGGCCACGGGGTCGTGGAGCAGCCAGCGGAATCCGCCGTCGGGGCCGTACAGTCCGACGCCGTCCCTCAGGTTGACGACGAGGCCGCCTCCCGCACGCGGCTTGGCCGCGCCGACGTGCTGTTCGGTGGCCAGGACCGTCCGGCGGCCGTCGGCCGGATCGTAGGTGTGGACGCGTGAGGAGAGGATGTCGACCCAGATCAGTCGCCCGCTCGCCGGGTCCCACGTCGGCCCTTCGCCGAGCTCGGCCCACTCGCGTACCGCAAGCTCGTACTTCATCGCGTACCCCGGTGGCCGAGCCGCACGGAGAGGTCGCCCGCGCCCTTCTGAGCGAGTTCGGCGAGCTCTCTCTCGCGGTCGCCGTTCCACCTGATCACGGGTACGGAAATGGACAGCGCGGCGACGACCCGGCCCGTGCTGTCACTGACCGGCGCCGCCACGCAGCTGACGTCGGGGTTGGACTCGCGGTGCTCGAAGGCGGTCCCGCGGGCGCGGATCTCGGCGAGTGCGGTGCGCAGGGCGGCGGGGTCGGTGATGCTGTCGGGTGTCATGCCGACGAGTTCGCGGCCTTCGAGGCGGGCGTCGAGCTCTGCCTCGGGCAGCGCGGCGAGCAGCATCTTGCCGACGGAGGTGCAGTGCGCGGGCAGCCTGCGGCCGGCGGCGGAGACCATGCGGACGGCGTGGGTGGAGTCGACCTTGGCGATGTAGATGACGTCGGCGTCCTCCAGGATCGCGACGTGCACGGTCTCGTCGCAGGTCTCCGCGACCTCGCGGGCCACCTGCTGCCCCTCGGCGGCCAGGTCGAGCTGTTCGGCGTAGCGGCTGCCGAGCTGATGGGTGCGTACGCCGAGCCGGTAGCGGCCGGGCTGCTCGGGCACGGGTGCCAGGTAGGAGCGGGCGGCCAGGGTCGTCAGCAGCTCGTGGACGGTGGTGCGGGGCAGCCCGAGCCGGCGTGTGACATCGGGCGCGGAGAGGCTCCCCTCGCTCTCCAGGAAGAGCTCCAGGACGTCCAGCGCCCTGGTCACCGCGGGAACCAGTCGGCCCATGCTCGGCCACCCACCCTTCTTGTTCGAAACTCCGGTCATCGACCGGAATGACGAACACAGGCTAACCACAGGGGCGTTCACCGGGCAATGGGCCCGCGACTACGGCTCTGCCCCCCATCTGGCCGAGGCGGACGGGCAGCTCCTTCAGGGGCAGCATCGGGGCTCGGTGTCACGCAGGGGTGACCTCCACCGGAAGCCGCTTGATGCCGTTCACGAAGTTGGAGCGGACCCTCGGGACCTCGCCGGCCAGGCGGATGTCGGCCAGGCGCGGGATCAACTCCTCGAACAGGATGCGGACTTCGGTGCGCGCGAGCAGGTTGCCCAGGCACAGGTGGGGGCTGCCCTTGCCGAAGGTGACGTGGTCGTTGTCGGTGCGGGTCACGTCGAAGGCGTACGGGTCGGCGAAGACCCGCTCGTCGCGGTTGCCGGAGGCGTACCACATGACGACCTTGTCGCCCTCCCTGATCCGCTTGCCGCCGAGTTCGACGTCGCGGGTCGCGGTGCGGCGGAAGTGGTAGACGGGCGAGGCCCAGCGCAGGAACTCCTCCACCGCGCCCGGGATGAGGGAGGGGTCGCGGCGGAGCCGGTCGAGCTGTTCGGGGTGCTGGATCAGGGCCAGCATGGTGTGCGAGATGGCGTGCCGGGTGGTCTCGTTGCCCGCGACGACGAGCAGCAGGAAGTAGTTGTCGAAGTCCTGTGCGCTGAGCGGTACCTGGTCGCGCGGAGTCTCGTTGACGAGGCGCGAGACGAGGTCGGTGCCGTGGCCGCCGCGGCGTTGCCGGGCGAGTTCGCGGCCGTACTCGAAGACCTCGATGGAAGCGGGCGAGCGGAACGGCAGGTCCCGGTACTGCTCGCTCTCCGCGCTGTCGAGCAGCACATCCGCGTAGTCGGGATCGGTGTGGCCGATGATGCGGTTGCCCCAGTCGATGAGCCGCCGGTTGTCCTCGGGCGGCACGTCCAGGAGCCGGGCGAGGACGTTGATGGGGAAGTCCGCGGACACGTGCTCCACGAAGTCGAAGCTCTTCCTGGGCAGCGCCGCGTCCAGGGTGGTCGCGGTCAGACCGCGCAGGAAGTCGGCGTAGCCGTTGATCACGTTCTGCCCGAACTGGCGCTGGAGCAGTCCGCGCAGCGCCCGGTGGCGCACCCCGTCCATTTCGAGGATGGAGGCCCGCTTCTCGATCTGGTCGCTGTCGAGCTCTTCGAGGTTGACGAACCGGGTGGAGGTGAAGGTGGCGGCGTCCCGGTCGACGCGGACGATGTCCTCGTGACGGGTGACCGCCCAGAACCCGGAGTTGGGAGCCGGCTCGGGCTGCCAGTGCACGGGGTCCTGGTGGCGCAGGGTGTGGAACATGCGCCATGGGGTGATGCCGTCGGTGAACCGGTCGAGGTCGGCGAGGTCGACGTCGTCGAGGGGGATCGGTTCGTACGCGGCGGGGCTTGCCTCGGCCATGAGGGGGCTCCTTGCTTGCTCCTTGAGCTGAGATGCGGCGGGGGCGCCGGCGGCAGGCGCGCCCTGCGGGGCACAGGTGGTACGCAGGGGAGGTCCGGGCGCTTGCACGGATCACAGGTGGTACGCGTACTCCGTGAACTCCCAATCGGTGACGTGCTGTTGGAAGCGTTCGACCTCGTTGCGCTTGTACGCCAGGTAGGCCGCGGTGAAGTCCTTGCCGAGGATGCCCGTGAGCGCGGTGTCCGCTTCGAGGGCGTCGAGCGCGGCCGGCAGGCAGTCCGGAAGAAGGGCGGACCTCGCGGTGTCGTATCCGTACCCCTCCAGAGGCGCGGGCGGCTCGTCCCCGGCCTGGATGCCGAGCAGGGCCGCGGCGACGGTCGCGGCGATGAGTACGTACGGGTTGGCGCTCGCGTCGCCGAGTCGCAGTTCGAGCCGGGACCCCGCTCCGCGCTCGGGCGGAATGCGGACCATCGCACTGCGGTTGTCCAGGCCCCAGTCGACGAGCCAGGGGGCCACCGTGTCGGGCCCGAAGCGCTTGTACGAGTTGACCGTCGGGTTGACCAGGGCGGCCAGCGCCGGAGCGTGCGCGAGCAGGCCCGCGACGGCGTGGCGCGCGGTGCCGGAGAGGCCGTAGCGGCCGGTGGGGTCGTCGAAGACGTTGCGGTTCTCCCCTTCCTCGCCCGCATCGCAGGACAGGTGCAGATGGAAGCCCGAGCCGCCCGCGTCGTTGAAGGGCTTGGCCATGAAGGTGGCGAGCCTGCCCTCCTTGCGGGCGAGTTCCTTCACGGCGGCCTTGAGCCGGAAGGCGCGGTCGGCGGCGCCGAGCGCCTCGGAGTGCACGAGGTTGATCTCGAACTGCGCGCCGTCGAATTCATGGTTTCCGTGGGTGACCCCGATGCCGAGATCGCGCAGCAGCCGCAGCGTCCGCAGGAGGTGGTTGTCCGGGTCGGCCCGCAGCCCCGCGGTGTAGACGGCGCCCGCGGCGCAGCTGTAGCGCCGCCAGCCTCCGGGCGCGCCGGGGTCCGCATCGCACAGGAAGTATTCGAGCTCCGGTCCGGCGATCGGGCGCAGCCCGTGTTCCGCGCAACGGGCGAGCACCGCGCGCAGCAGGGCCCGGGGGGACTCGGGAGCGGGCGCGCCGGTCGCCGGGTCGGTGACATCGCCCAGGCAGGAGGCGACGCCGGGTTCCCACGGCAGCGCGAGGAGCGTGTCCAGGTCGGGGCGTACGACGATGTCGGGGAGCCCGGCGTCCAGGCCGCCCGCGATCGGGACGACATCGCCCTGGGGGCTGGTGTGGTAGACGGCGCGGCAGAACGAGAGGCCGTGCGAGCAGGCCGCGGCCAGGTGGTCGAGGAGCACGTCACGGGCGCGGTCGGTGCCGATGAGGTCGGGGTATGTCACCCGGACCACATCGATGCCCTCGACGGACAGCCGCTCCGTGAACTGCGTTGCCTCTGCGGGTACTTGAGCACTCACCGATGTCTCCTCGGGCTGAGCGCACGCTATTGGTTTGGCTTCAAACGGTATGGACGCGAGGCTTCTGCCGCAAGGGGTCCGGGCCTTCCCGAAGCGGTGCGCGCCTTCCCGCAGGAGGATGCGCGCATGAACTCCCGGCCCCCGCACGGGCATTGACCCTCCGGCGGCACGTCTCTATGTTGTTTGGTATCAAACGAGTTCGGTCGAGCGGTTCGATCGAGCAGCTCGGTCAAACGGCTCGGATACGCAGTTCGGTCACAGGGAGTCGGCCCATGAAGGTCGCCGTCGACATGAACAAGTGCCAGGACCACGGGCAGTGCGCGTTCGCCGCCCCGGACGTCTTCCGCCTCGACGACAGCGGGCGCCTCGCCTACCTCAGCGATCCCGGTGACGCCTTCCGCGCCGACGTCGAGGAAGCCGCCGACGTCTGTCCGATGCAGGCCATCCGGATCGAGGCCTGAGCGCCGTGACCGCGCGCGTGGTCGTGGCCGGGGCGTCGCTGGGCGGGCTGCGCGCCGCAGAGCAGTTGCGCGCCGCGGGCTGGACCGGGCCGATCACGGTGGTCGGCGACGAGCCCCACATGCCCTACAACCGGCCCCCGCTCTCCAAGCGGGTCCTCGCGGGGACGGCGCCGTTCGCGTCGCTGCCCTTCACTCCGCGGGCGAACACCGCCGACGTGGAGTGGAGGCTGGGGACGAGGGTGGCGGGCGCCCGGCTGCGGGACCGCGTCGTCGTCCTCGACGACGGCGAAGAGCTCGGCTTCCACGGCCTGGTCGTCGCGACCGGCCTACGAGCGCGGCGGCTGCGCTGCCCGGGACCTTCCGGGCCGGGCAGCGGCCGCCATACGGTCCGCACACTGGCCGACATACGGGCACTGCGCGACGAACTTGCCCTGCCCGGGGTGCGGTTGGTGGTGATAGGGGCAGGGTTCATCGGCTGCGAGGTAGCCGCCACCGCCGTCGGTCTCGGCGTCTTTGAGGTGACCGTGGTCGATGCCGAGCCCCTGCCGATGCTGCGCCCGCTCGGCGAACTCCTCGCCCGGGCGCTGCTGCGCCGACATGAGGAACGCGGGGTGCGCTTCGCACTGGGGACAGGAGTCACCGGGTTCGAGGGCGAAGACCGTGTGACCGGGGTCGCCCTGGGCGACGGCCGGGTCCTGCGGGCCGACGTGGTCGTCGAGTCGGTCGGCTCGGTCGCCAACACCGAGTGGCTGGCGGGCAACGGCCTCGACCTGTCCGACGGCGTACTCACCGACGAGCACCTGCGGGTGCGGCGCGCTGCCGACGGTGCGGGCACGGCGGGCGAACGGGCATTCCGCGTGGCTTCCCAGGCGGGCGGCGGGCCGACACGGTGCGCCGCAGCCGAGGCAGGCGCTCCGCCGTACGGCACGACAGCAGACGCGGGCTGCCTCCCCTACGCGGTCGCAGTCGGCGACATCGCCCGCTTCCCCAACGCCCGCTACGACCGCGTCCCGCGCCGGGTCGAGCACTGGTCGATCCCGGGCGACACGGCCAAGCACGCCGCGAGGATGCTCGTGGCTCAACTGCACGCACATTCCGCCGACTTGGCACCCTTTGCTCCCCTCCCCTCCTTCTGGAGCGACCAGTACGACTTCCGGCTCCAGTCCTTCGGCTCGCCCGAACTCGGGCACGACGACGTCCGCCTGCTCGACGGCGAGCCGGACGGCGACATGCTGGTGGGCTACCACCGCGACGGACGCCTCGTCGGCGTGGTGGGGCTCGGCGGACCGGCCGCCGCCGCGGCCGCCGCCCGGCACCGCCCTCTCCTCCTCGAAAGGCCCGCCCTCAGCCCGCAAGGAGCCGCCCCGTGAGCAGCGTCCGTGGCTACTTCCATCCGAAGACGGCGACCGGCGAATCGTCCATCGTCCCCGCTCCCCCGTGGCACTACTCGGGCGACGTCCTCACCGTCGAATACCGCACGGACCCGGAGCGCGTACGCGAACTCCTGCCCCGTCCACTGGAGCCGGCGCCCGAGGACCCGGGTGCGGTCGCGCTCGTCTGGGCGGACTGGCAGTCCTGTTCGGCGTCGAAACGGGAGCTGCTCGACCCGGTGCGGGCCCAGTACAAGGAGGCGTTCGCGGTCGTGCGCTGCGCGTACCGGGGGCAGGTGTATTCGCGCTGCGTGTACATCTGGGTCGACAAGGACTTCGCGGTGGTACGCGGCTTCCACCAGGGCTATCCGAAGAAGCTGGGCTCGATCCACCAGACCCGGCCGCACCCGTTCGGACCGGCGCCCCGGATCGAGGCCGGGGCCCGTTTCGGGGCCACCCTCGCGGCGGCCGACCGCAGGCTCGCCCAAGCCCTGGTGACGCTGCGTCAGCCCTCGCCGACGAGCGGCTTCGTGAACGGGCACCCTATGGCACATCACCGCTGGCTGCCCTCCATCGAGAAGGGCAAGGGGCTCGCCCTCGACGAGCTGATCGAGTCCGGCACCACGTCCTTCGAGGCCGGGCAGGCGTGGGCGGGGGACGCCGACCTCGAACTCTTCGACTCCCCCACCGAAGAACTGGCCCGCCTCACCGTGCGGGAGCCGATCGCGGCGTACTACCGGCAGGTCGGCGTCGTGTGGGACGGAGGCAGACTCCTCGAATCCAACACCTCGGGAGCCGAGTAACTCCCGTGCGGGGATGCCAAGTCGGAGGCAGTTGTGCCGATCGGTCGGAGGACGGACATGACGAGTGAGCACACCGCCGCCGTCGCCGGGGTCGCCGTCGACACGCGGCACTGGATCGGCGGCGCGCGCGTCGGCTCCCCCACCACCTTCACCGATGTCTCGCCGGTCGACGGCCGCGGGCTCGCGGGGGTGGCGCGCGGCTCCTCCTTCGAGGCCGGTGCGGCGGTGGCCGCCGCGAAGGCCGCCTTCCCCGGCTGGGCTGCCACGCCCCGAGCCGAGCGGGCCCGCATCCTGCATGCCATCGCCGACGGCGTACAGAAGCGGTCCGAGGAGCTCGCCCAGGTCGAGACCCTCGACAACGGCGCGCTGATCCGCTCCCACCGGCGCGGGGTGATGCCGAGGGTGGCGCACAACTTCCGCTTCTTCGCCGACCGGCTGCCCACCCTGGGCCTCGACGACTTCGCGACCCCGGCCGGAGCCGTCAACCACGTCTCCTGGGACCCGGCGGGGCCGTGTGTGCTGATCACACCGTGGAACGCGCCGCTGATGCTGGCCACCTGGAAGCTCGCGCCCGCGCTCGCCGCCGGGAACTCCGTGATCCTCAAGCCCGCCGAGTGGTCACCGCTCACCGCCTCACTGCTCGCCGACATCGCTGCGGACGCCGGACTCCCGCCCGGGGTCCTCAACGTCGTCCAGGGCTACGGTGCCGAAGCGGGCGCCGCGCTGGTCTCCCACCCGGACGTGCGCCGCATCGGCTTCACCGGGTCGGTGCCCACCGCCCGCCGTATCGCGGCTTCGGCGGCCGAACACCTCACCCCGCTGAGCCTCGAACTGGGCGGAAAATCACCACTGTTGGTGTTCGCGGACGCCGATCTCGATCTGGCCGTCGACCTGGCAGTGGAGCAGTACGACAACGCGGGGCAGGTGTGTCTGGCCGCCACCCGGCTGCTCGTCGAGGAGTCCGTCACGACGGAGTTCACCTCACGGTTCGTGGCGAAGGCCGCCCGGCTCCGGCAGGGCGACCCGCGCGACGAGGCCACCGACATCGGGCCCCTGATCCACCCCGCCCAGCTGGAGAAGGTCGACGGATTCGTACGGCGCGCGATCGCGTCCGGGGCGCAGGCCCTGCTCGGCGGCACGCCCAACGACGGGCTCGGCGGCACCTACTACCGCCCCACGCTGCTCGTCGAGGTGGCGCAGGACAGCGAGATCGTCCAGGAGGAGGTGTTCGGCCCGGTCCTCACGCTCCAGACCTTCGCGGACGAGGACGAGGCGCTGGAGCTGGCCAACGGCACCCGCTTCGGGCTCGCCGCGACCGTCGTCACCTCGGACGCCGAGCGGGCCCGGCGGGTGACCGAGCGGCTCGTGGCGGGCACGGTCTGGGTGAACTGCTTCTTCGTGCGCGACCTGCGGGCCCCGTTCGGCGGCTCGCGCGCGTCCGGCATCGGCCGCGAGGGCGGCACCTGGAGCTTCGACTTCTTCTGCGACGTCAAGAACACCGTTACGACACCGGGGAGTTGAGGGGACCATGGGCGAGATCGTCGGGGCGGGCCTGCTCGCGCACGTGCCCACCATCGTGCTGCCCGAGCCGGTGCGGCGCGCACTCAACGAGGGCGAGGAGATCACCCTCGTCACCGGTCTGCGACAACTGCGCGAGGACGTCTTCGAGAGCGACCGCTACGACACGGTGGTGGTCCTCGACTCGCACTGGGCGACCACCGTCGAGTTCGTCGTCACCGCGCAGAGCCGGCGCGCGGGCCTGTTCACCTCGGAGGAGCTCCCCCGGGGCATGTGCCGGATGCGGTACGACTTCCCCGGCGACCCCCAACTCGCCTTCCGTGTAGCCGAGTTCGCGGACCGGCACCGGACCTGGATCACCGCCGTCGACGATCCCTGCCTTCCGGTGCACTACGCCACCGTGAACCTGTGGAAGTTCCTCGGCGAGGGGCTGCCCGACAAGCGGTGGGTGTCCATCGGGGTGTGCCAGACCGGTGACGTGGAGGACCATCTGCGGCTCGGCCGCGCGCTCGCGGACGGCATCGCCGCGACGCCCGGCCGCAGGGTCCTGCTCATCGCGTCCGGCGCCCTGTCGCACACCTTCTGGCCGCTGCGCGAACTGCGCGACCACGAGGCGAGCGATCCGTCCCACATCCGCACGCCCGAAGCCCGCGCGGCCGACGTGGAGCGCATCGGCTGGTTCAAGGAGGGGCGCCATGCCAAGGTGCTCGAAACCATGCCGGAATTCCGGGAGTTCGCGCCCGAGGCGCGCTTCGCGCACTACCTGATGATGGCGGGCGCGCTCGGCGGTGAGGCCTGCACCGCGCCCGGCCGCCAGTACGGAGCGTACGAGAACTCGATCGGCACCGGGCAGGTCCACCTGTGGTTCGACCGCCCCGCCGACGGCTGGACCGGCACGGGCCCGTCCGCACCGGCTGCCCCGCGCCACCCGCACCGACGCGACCGGGAGGCCTGACATGCCCGAGTACCGCCGCATCCTGCTCGACGGGTCGCCCGTCCAGGTGGTGTGCGAAGGGGACGAGCTCGTCGCCGGGGACGGCCGCCGGGTGAAGGCCGACGAGGCCGCGCATCTGCCACCCGTCACTCCCTCGAAGGTGGTCGCGGTCCACCTCAACCACCGCAGCAGAGTCAAGGAGTTCGGGGCTCAACTCCCCTCCGCACCGACCTACTTCCACAAACCGGTCTCGGCCCTCAACTCCCACCGGGGCGCGGTCGTGCGCCCGGCGGGCTGCAAGTGGCTCAACTATGAGGGCGAGGTGGCCGTCGTCATCGGCAGGACGGCCCGCAACATCGCGCCCGAGGAGGCGGCCGCGTACATCGCGGGATACACGGTGGGCAACGACTTCGGACTGCACGACTTCCGCGACACCGACGCCGGCTCGATGCTGCGCGTCAAGGGCTCCGACACCCTGTGCCCGCTCGGACCAGGGCTGGTCACCGGCTGGGACTTCCGCCACAAGCACCTGCGCACCTACGTCAACGGCACGGTGGCGCAGGACGGTTCGACCGACGAGATGCGGTGGGACATGCACTATCTGGTGGCCGACATCGCCCGTACCATCACGCTGCTGCCCGGCGATGTGCTCCTGTCGGGGACCCCGGCGGGCTCCCGTCCCGTACAGCCTGGAGACGTCGTCGAGGTCGAGGTCGAAGGGCTCGGGCGGCTCACCAACCACATCGTCGCAGGGCCGACACCCGTCCGCGCCGACGTCGGCGCCCAGCCCACCGAGTCCGAGGAGGTGCTGTCCACGGCGCTCGGCGGGGACTGGGAGTTCCGCGGCATTCGGGCGCCGCGCCGATAGGGCGCCCCCATACGGGCACCGCACCGGGCATGCCACGGGGACGCCCGGCGCGGTGCTGCACCACGTGGAGTCCGTATCCAAACCCCGCCCGGGCCTGCGACGCCCGACGGGTCCGGACACAGGCTCTCCCCCACCCGCAGACCGAGCCCTGACAGGTGATCCGCTTGGACGGCAGGACGGCCGCAAGACAACCCACTGAGCAGGACTCCTCCGCCGCCGGACGGCTCAAGCCGAACGCGCTCGGCGTCCTCGGCATCCTCTTCCTGGTCCTGTCGGCACAGGCGCCGCTGACCGGCATCGCGGGCGCGGTCCCGCTCTCCGTCGGCCTGGGCGACGGGCCCGGTGTGCCCGCCGCGTACGTGGCCGCGGGCGCGGTGATCCTGCTGTTCTCCGTCGGCTTCGTCGCGATGGCCCGCCATGTGGTCGGCGCGGGGGCCTTCTACACGTACATCGGCCGGGGCCTCGGCCGGACGTCCGGCGCGGGGAGCGCGGCCGTGGCGCTGTTCGCGTACTGCACCATCCAGGCCGCGATGTACGGCCTGTACGGAGCGACCGTGAGCGGGATCGTCAAGGAGCACACCGGGGCCGAACTTCCGTGGTGGGCATGGGCGTTGGCCACCATGGCCGTCGTGCAGGTGCTCGGCGCGACCGGCATCGAGATGGGAGCCAGGGTCCTCGCGGTGTTCGTCTTCGCGGAGATGAGCGTGCTGCTCGCCTTCGGCCTGGTGACGCTGTTCCGGGGCGGCGGACCGGAGGGGCTCGGCTTCGCGCACAGCTTCTCGCCGGGCGCGGCACTCAAGGGCGCTCCGGGGGTGGCTTTGATGTTCGCGGTGGCGTCGATGTTCGGCTTCGAAGCGACCGCGATCTACGGCGAGGAGGCACGCGATCCGCACCGCACCGTGCCGCGGGCCACCTATATGTCGATCGTCGTGGTCACCGCCTTCTTCGCCTTCACCTCGTGGATGGTGGTTTCGTCGTACGGCGCTTCCGGCGCGGCCGGGGCGGCGGGCAAGGCGCTGGCGGGCGGTGACGGTTCGGCGTTCGTCTTCGCACCGATCGCGGGGAGGTTCGGCGGCTGGGCCAACGACGTCCTGCCGGTCCTGCTCGCCACCTCCCTGTTCGCGGGGATGCTCGCCTTCCACAACTCCGCGAACCGCTATCTGTTCTCGCTCAGCAGGGAAGGCCTGCTTCCGCGCGGCCTGCGCACGCTGAACCGGCGGCACTCCCCCTGGGTGGCGGGCAGCGTGCAGACGACGATCGCCGTCCTGCTCGTCATGCCGTTCGCACTGGCCGGCAAGGACCCGGTGCTCACCCTGTTCTCCTGGTTCAGCGGGGTGGCAGTGCTCGCGATGATGCTGCTGTACTTCCTGACCTCGGTGTCGGTGGTCGTCTTCTTCCGCCGCGAGCGGCTCGACACCCGGCCCTGGAACACGGTGATCGCCCCGATCCTGGGCGCGCTCGGCCTGGCGGGCGCCATCTGGCTGATCCTGGCCAACCTGACGACCCTCATCGGCGGCGACCGAGCCACGGCGACATGGCTCGCGCTGGCCGTGCCAGGGACTCTGGCGCTGGGGGCGGGGGCGGCGCGGCTCATTCGTGGCAGGGCGGGGTGAATGCCGCGATGCGGCCGGGGGGCGCGGCTTTCGGCCCGTCCAACGCCCCGGAGCGGCATGCGATGAGCCTCGCCGGGGGCCCGGGGGCCGCGATGCCGGTCCTGTTCGTCCGGGGCAGAACGCCGTGAGCCGCTTCGCCGAGCGCCGTCCGCTGGTCGCGATCCCGGCTCGCTTCGCGGCCTCCACCTCGGCGCTGCGGTACGCGGCCGAGGTCAACGCCCGTGCGCTGATCGAGGCGGTGTGGCGGGCGGGCGGCGAGCCGGTCACCCTGCATCCCCACGCGCCGGGTGGACGGGCGGATCCGGCCGAGGTGGGCGCCCGGCTCGCCCGCTTCGACGGCGTCCTACTGCCCGGGGGTGGCGACATCGCCCCGGTACGGTACGCCGCCGAGCCCCATGCCGGCGTGTACGACATCGATGCCGAGCAGGACGGCTTCGACCTCGAAGTCACGTACCGCGCCTTGGAGTTGGGACTACCACTCCTTGCGGTCTGCCGGGGCCTGCAGGTCGTCAACGTCGCGCTGGGCGGCACGCTGGACCAGGACATGGGCGGGGCTGCGGGCTCCCATCGGCACTACGTGCACCGGGTGGCCGTCCGGCCCGGCACGCTTCTCGCGCGGGCGGCGGGCGCGACGAAGGTGACCGCGTCCTGCTATCACCACCAGCGGGTCGATCGTCTCGGCGCGGGCCTGACGGTCACCGCGCGTGCGGCGGACGACACGGTGGAGGGGCTTGAACTCCCGGCCCACCGGAGTTGGTTCGTTGCGGTGCAGTGGCATCCGGAGGATACGGCGCGGGGGGATGCGGCGCAGCGGGGGGTGTTCGCGACGTTCGTGCGAGCGGCAGCCCGAGTGACGGAGGTTTGACCCCGGGCAGCTTGCGCACCCACCCGCCCATTGCGCGGGGTTGGATACCCCGGCCCCTGGGACCCCGAGGCAGAGGGGCCGGAGCAGAGCCACGGCACCCCTCCCCCCCGGCGGGCCGAGTCGCTCAGGCCCCCGGCCGCTTGGCGCGCCGCCCGCTGCGCCGCGGCGCCGGGTCCGCCCCGCCCAGAAGCTCGCGCCTGCGCCCCTCTCCCCGCTCCTCGACCTGCAGCACAACCCGACGCAGCCCGTCCGCGACACTGCGGCACTCCGCATCGTCCAACTGCCCGGTGACAAAGGCCTCTTCCTCGTTGAAGCGCGGGAACAGGCTCTGCATCAGGGCCTCCCCCTCACCGGTGAGGCTCAGCAGCACGAGCCTGCCGTCGGTCGGATGCCCGGCCCGCTCCACCAGGCCCCGCGCCTCCAGCGTGCGAGCGACCCCGGTGAGCGTGCCCTTGGAGATGCCCGCCTCCTCCGCGACGTGCCGGGTCTCCGACTCGCCCCAGATCCACACCACCCAGAGCACGACGAACGCGGTCCACGTCAGATCGCAGCCGCGCAGCACGGAGTTCTCCAGATGCTGGCGGACCGCCGAGGCAGCTCGGTAGATGTTGGCCACCACGGCCATCTGGTCATGGCGGATCGGCGCACCACCGAGCTTCGCCTGCGCCAGCTGCTCTGCTTCGGTGATGGATCGCCGGCCGGGCACGGGCCACACCCCTTCGACGCCGCGGGGGCGGCATGGTTCGAGGACATCGTTCGGACTCAAATTGTACGAACGCGGCGCGCAAGCCGTCCCGCCCGTGGACATGACGGGTTCCGCACCCCCTCGCCCCTGTTCCCCGGTCAGCCGAACCGCACGCTCAGCGGCAGCCGTACGCCGAAGCTCAGGGTCTGCCCCGGCTGTGCCGCATCGAGGAATTGATTCGGATCGCATTCCGCGTCTTCGTACAAAATGGCGGTGCTGTTCGTTCCGTTGTGGACACTCAGTGCCTCGCCGCTGAGGATGAAGCAGAAATGGTCGGGCGGATTGTCGATCGTGGTGAATCCCCCGGTGTCCGCACGCTGATAGCTGAAGCTTCCGGTGGCGGCCTGAGCATCGGTGCAGAGCCCGGCCATCGCGGTGAACAGCGACATCGCCGCACCCACGACCAGAACCGACCTGGTCACCCTCGTGCCCGTGAGCACCCGCCTGAATGCACGAATGGGTACACGGATGAGTTCACCACTGGATACACGGCTGGGCACACGACTGATTGCGCGACTGCGTACACGCATCTGCGACCTCTCCCTCCCTCGCCCAACTCTCCCTGTGGCTGGGCCACTTGAGCGTGCTGCCCAGGCACGGGAACAGAAAGCGACTCACACCCGCCTTCACCCGGACGGCGCAGCGCACACCCTCGCCGTACAGGCGCGGGCGGGCGCCCGGAACGCCGGTACACGCCCATTCGAGCGGTTGTCAGCGGCATTTTTCCTGCGGAACCATCGAGGGACCCAGAGGGGGGTGCCTATGCACTGGCGAGTTACGCCACAGAAAACCCTGCGGAAAGCAGCGCAGAATGTGACGCCCAAACGGCGCGCGACTCCCATTCGGTGGCTGGGAACGGTAGTTGGTGCGACGCTGCTCCTGGTCGCCCTGGTGCCGTCCAGCGCCCAGGCGGCCGACGGACAGTTCCCGTACATCCGATTCGACACCGGAACACGCGACGCGCTCGCCAATCCGCCGAACGGTTTCTGCCTACAGCTGCCCGGCGGTGCGGCCCACGCGGGCAACGACACCGATGCCACCGCGTTCGTCTACGCGGACACCGGCTGCCAGCAACTCCTCGCGATCGTGGGCGTCGGAGGGACATGGGACGAGACCGGCCCGCCGCCGCTGCCCGCCCGCAGCGTGGGATTCGGTTCCGGCTAGCCCGTTGCCCGGTCAGGCGATCAAGTACTCCGCGTCACCTTCACAGCAAGGGAGTTCCACCATGAACGTTCTGCGGCGGGCGAGCAGAGTCCTCGTGTCCGCAGCCGCCATCGGTGCCACCGTCCTCGTCCTGAACCCCGCGACGGCTTCGGCCGATTCCCATGGGAGCGCGGTCCGTTCGGGAGTGGCGGCCGACTACAAGTGGTTCACCTGGGGCGACCTGAACGTCGGTGACTGCCACCAGACGGGCGGGCACCTTCAGCTCTACTCCGACGGCAAACTCACGTTCAGCGCCACGACCTGGACGACCTTCACCCTCAGCGGCGACATCTGGCACTCTCGGTTCAAGCTGAACAACGGGTCGGGCCAGACGCTGTACACCACCGGCACGTACAACAGCCCGACCATGTGGCCGAGCAAGCACCACGACTACACGGTGCAGGGCACCTTCGAACCCAGCGTCTACCACGCCATCGCGAGGGTCGTCCAGCACTCCGAGTGCTGAGAACCACAACTGGAACAAGCGGCGGCGCTGCGCTTCGCAGAGCACAGCGCCGCTTCTTCATGTGCTGGGCGCGGGATGCGCCGACGCGTCGACTGACGCCTGGGCGGGCCTACTGGGGCTTGAAGGAGCGGATCTGGTAGCTGCCCTGGAGGTTGCCGCCCTGGCCAGCCTGGGTGGATCCGACGCGCGCGTGGTAGTTGGTCTGCGTGTAGTACTGGACGCGGTGCCCTGTCTTGTTCCATCCGGACTGCACGTTCTGTCCCTTCTGGATGAAGGAGCAGTTGTCCGCCGTGTTGGCCAGGCTGGACTGCGACCACTGACAACGGGTGCCCGAACCGTTCCAGCCGCTGTAGATGCAGAAGTATCCGGGTGAGCAGTTGTAGGCCGCCGCCTGTGCGGGCGCGGTGGGGGCCGCGGTCGCCGTGGGTACGACGCCCAGCGCGGCGGCCAGCGCCATGGAGGCGACGGCGAACGAGTGGATACGACGCATAGGAGCAACTCCTCTTTCTCGTCGGCGGCCCGGGCGGCCACACCTCGTGGGCCGGCCGTTCAGGACCGCGTGGACGCGGGGAGGCCGGGCCGAACGGTGGCGCCGCTGGGCCCGCCCCGCGAAAACACCGCCCAGTATTTCGTCGCCCCCACCGCGCCATCAGGGCATTTCTCGCCGACCGGGCAGGGCTGGGAGCACGGCGGCGCACGCTCAGGTCGTGCGCCGGGGTCCACCCCGTGCGCCCCGTGGCCTGCCGTGTTGGGACGGACGGGTGATTTCCGGCGGATCGCGCGGCGCGGCGCTGGTGCAGCGCCGCGCGGGCGTGAGAGGGAATCAGGCAGAGCTCCGATTTATATGACAATCACCCAAATCAGAGGAACTGCGCATGCCAGCAGCACTCCATGGCTCCACCCGCCCACGTACGCGGGCCGCCGCCGTCGCGGCACTCACTCTCGCGGGAACCGCCCTGGCCGGCACATCGGCTGCTCTCGCCGCCCCCGGCGACAACGGCGATGTCAAGATCCACGCGATGGGGACGCTCTTCACCGACCCGAGCAACAACCCGAGGGTCTGCGGCTTCTACCTGGACGGCTTCAACTTCGACACCGTCCAGGGCGTCACCTGGAACATCAGCCCCCAGCCCGCAAGGGCCGGCGGTGCCACCCTCACCGGCACCCTGCGACTCGCGGGCGGCACCGGATACACCACACCTCTGACTCTGCCCGACGGACAGTACAAGCTCGTCTGGAACATCGCCGGCAACGGCGCGAGCAAGCAGAAGGTCTTCACGGTCGACTGCAAGCCGGGCTCCCCCAAGGCCGGCGCCCCGCTCGGCGGGGTGCCCGCGGGCGGTGGCGGTCTCGCCGAGACTTCGGGCGCGCCGCAGGCGGGAGCCGCGGCAGGCCTGGGGCTGGTCTCGGTCGCCGGTGTGCTCTATGTCCGCCGACTCCGCCGCCGCCGCTCCGATGGCTCAGCGTAGAAGCGCCCCCATCGCCCGGCACCGGACGCGCGCCTACCGCCTGACGAGGACGGCGGCCCTGGCCCTGTCCCTGGTGGTGGGCGGCGTCTGGGTGGCTCACCACGGCGAGCCCGCCCCATCGGCCGGCGACGGGCCGCGGTTCGCCAAGGCGGCGGCCGGCCCGGCGGGCGACAGCCGGGGGCCGGCGTCCCCGCGCCCGGCATCCCCGCGCCCGGTGGAGCAGCATCCGGTGGCGCAGCATCCCGTAGCCCCGCGTCCGGTGACGCCGCCGCATCCGCTGCCGCCCTCCCCTGCGGTCTCGCTGGCGGTTCCGTACCTCGGAATCAAGGCTCCGGTCGTCGCCCTGGGCCTCGACGCGCACCAGCGTCTCGCCACCCCGCCCGAGGACGACCCGAAGGTGGTCGGCTGGTACAAGGGCGGGCCGTCGCCCGGCGAGTTGGGCACTGCCGTCGCGGTAGGACATCTCGACACCAGGGTCGGAGCCGCCGTCTTCGCCGGACTCAAAATGCTGCGCCCGGGCCGGCTGATCGAGGCCCGCCGCGCCGACGGCAAGATCGCCGTGTACACGGTGGACCGCATCAAGACGTACGCGAAGGCGCGCTTCCCCGACAAGGAGGTGTACGGCCCGACGGGCCGCCCCGAGCTGCGCCTCATCACCTGCGCCGGCCGGTTCAAGGCGAAGACGGGGTACGAGAGCAACCTCGTCGTCTTCGCCCACCTCACCGACATCCGCACCACCCCCACGCGCCCACCGGAGCCGCAGCACAGCAAGCACTGAACACCCGAAGCGCCGGCCGTCCCAACTCCCGGCCGAAAAGCACCCCTTGGGGCGCCGGTGACACTCCGTGGCTATTGACACTCCTGTCAATGACATGGACATTACTAGTCGCTCATCCGGCTCCCCCGCCGCCCCACCCAAGCGGCCGGGAGCCGTGCTCCACCCCCCACCCTCGTCACATCCATGACGCACGGTCCTGGAGGAGCCACCATGAGACGACACAGAACCGCCCTGGCCGCAGCCCTGCTCACCGCCGCCGCAGGACTCGCCTCGACGCAGAGCGCCCACCCCGCCCCCGCGCACCCCGCCACCACGCCCTCCCCGAACGCCCCCCATCGCGGGACGGTGGCCGGGGCCCGCACGCCGGACCACAACCCGGCGCGGGACCGCGCCGTAGCGGCCCTCAAGAAGGGGCGCGGCACCGCGTTCCGTGCGAACCAGGCAGAGCCCACCCACAATTGGTGGGGCGTGTTCCCCCAGCCGGGCACCCACGACGGCATCACCGCGACCCACACCGTCGACCCGGGCTATCACGTGAGCGACGCCGACAACTTCACCTACGCACCCACCACCAAGGCGCAGAACTCCTGCATGGAGGTGGTCACCGCCTACTGGAACAGCGGCGACGAGATATGGGCCTGGGACTGGTGCGGGGCGGGCGGCCCGGCCAAGACGGTCGCCGTCGACGCGGACTTCAAGGCGAAGTACACCCAGCCGTCCGGCGGCGAACTCGCCTACAGCGTCCAGCTGGTGCGGGATCCCGGCTCCGGCAACAGCTGGTCGTCGTACCTCTACAACTACCGTTCCGCGCAATGGGAGTTGCTGTACCGCCAGTCCGGTCGGGACCAGAGCGGACTCGACCACGGCTGGGACATGTTCGAGATCTACGCGAGCGTGAACCCCTCGACCGGCACGGGCTACTACTGCACCGAGGCGCGCAACACCGTCTTCGACAGCAGCGCGATAGAGCTCCGCCACAACGGCACGTGGAAGCCCGCGAGCCCGTCCGACTCGCCCTGGACCGACGAGAATCCGTCCGGCCAGGACTTCCTGTGCCCGCGGCTGAACTTCATCCAGGCAGGCACCGACGACCACTGGACCGTACGCCAGTAGAGGCAGCCCCATCTTTTCCGGGCACGGCACTAGGAACCTCAGGGCCGTCTCGCTACCCTCCGCGCATGATTTCCACGGTTGTCTGGGGTACCGGCAATGTCGGCCGTGCGGCGATACGTGCCGTGGAGGCCCATCCGGCACTGGAGCTCGCGGCCGTCCTGGTCCACGACCGAGCCAAGGTCGGCCGCGACGCGTCTCAACTCGCCGGAATCGACGGACCGTTGGGCATTGCCGCGACCGACGACATCGAGGCCGTCCTCGCCGGGCACCCGCGGGCCGTCGTGTACGCGGCATCCGGCGACATCCGGCCCGACGAGGCCCTCGCCGACGTCACCCGCGCGATGCGGGCGGGCGCCGTGGTGGTCACCCCCGCGCTGTATCCGCTCTACGACCATCGCAGCGCCCCGCCGGAGTTCCGGGACCCGGTGCTCGCCGCCGTCGCGGAGGGCTGCGGGTCCCTGTTCGTCTCCGGCGTCGACCCGGGCTGGGGCAACGACGTGCTGCCCCTGCTGATCAGTGGGCTCGGCAGCACTGTGGACGCGATCCGCTGCCAGGAGATCTTCGACTACTCCACGTACGACCAGGAGGAGTCGGTCCGCGACCTGATCGGCATGGGGCACCCGATGGAGTACGAGCCCCTGATGCTCGCGCCGTCCATCCCCACCATGGTGTGGGGCGGTCAACTCCGTTTGATGGCAAGGGCGTTGGGCGTCGAGCTCGACGACATACGCGAGACCATGGACCGGCGCGCGCTGGATGCCACGGTGAGCACCCGCACGATGGGCACCTTCGAGGCAGGCACACAGGGTGCCGTGCGGTTCGAGGTGCAGGGCATCGTCGGGGGCGAGCCGCGCATCGTCATCGAGCACGTCACCCGCATCCACCCCTCCTGCGCCCCGGACTGGCCGGTCCCGCCCGACGGCGGCGACGGGGCGCACCGGGTCGTCGTCGAGGGGCGCCCGCGCATCGAGGTCACCGTCGAGGCGTGCGACGAGGGCGAGAACCGGTCCGCGGGCGGCAACGCCACCGCGGTCGGCCGCCTGGTCAACGCCATCGACTGGCTGGTGGCCGCGGATCCCGGCCTCTATGACGCGCTCGACGTCCCGCTGCGCCCGGCAGTCGGCAGACTCGGAAGGAAGCAACGATGAGGATCGACATCCCCGAGGGCCAGGAGCCGATCGGGTACGTGTGGGGCGACATGGTCCCCGGCATCGGCATGGCCGCCGCGAACTTCTCCCTGTCCGTCTACTCCCATACGACCCTGGGGCTGCGGGAGTTCGAGGCCGCGCGACTGCGGATCGCGCAGATCAACGGCTGCCGGTTCTGCCTGGACTGGCGGACCGACCGGGACGGCGAGAAGGTCGAGGAGACGTTCGCCGACGCGGTCACCGAGTGGCGCACCACCGATGCCTTCGACGACCGTACGCGGCTCGCCGCCGAGTACGCCGAGCGGTACGCGCTCGACCACCACGGCCTCGACGAGGACTTCTGGGCGCGGATGACCGCGCACTACAGCCAGGTCGAGATCGTGGAGCTGAGCATGAGCATCGGCTCGTGGCTGGCGTTCGGCCGGCTCAACCACGTGCTGGGCCTCGACTCGGTGTGCGTGCTGCCGACCCACTGAAAGGACGCACTCGGAAGAAGACACACTGAAAGGGGCCGTCCGGCGTCCCGGGCGGCCCCGCGTTCGCGCCGTCACGTGAGATCGGCGGCGATGATCTTCTCGATGTTCCGTTCGGCGAGCGCCGTGATGGTGACGAACGGATTGACGCTGGTGTTGCCCGGGATCAGCGAGCCGTCGATGACGTAGAGGCCCGGATAGCCGTACAGGCGACCGTAGTTGTCGGTGGCCTTGTTCAGGACCGCACCGCCCAGCGGGTGGTAGGTGAGGGTGTCGTTCCAGATCTTGTACACACCGAACAGGTCGGTGCGGTAGATCGTCCCCTCCGTCGCATTGATCTTGTCGAAGATCGTCTTGGCCATGTCGATGGACGCCTGCTTCCAGGCGGTCTGCCAGTCCAGGTCGACCCGCCCCGCCGCGGGGTTCCAGGAGAACGTGCCGCGGTTGGGGTTCTTGGTGATCGACAGGTAGAACGAGGCGTACGTCTCGATGCCGGTGGGCAGCGGCGCGACCTCGGCGAACGCACCGCCCGCGTTCCAGTTGTCGATGCCGCCGCACGGGATGGACGCCTGAACCTTGCCGGTGGGGTCCCACAGGTAGTTGGCGCGGCCGCACATGACGTTGCCGTTGTCGCCCCAGCCGCGGCCGATCTCGCCGTTGAGGTTGGGCAGCGCGCCGGTGGCCTTGAGTTTGACGAGGAGTTTGCTGGTACCGACGCTGCCGGCCGCGAAGAACACCTTGGCCGAGGTGACGGTCTTGGTGGCGGTGACATCGCCGCTGGTGTTGAGCTGCTCGATGACGACGGTGTAGCCGCCGGAGCCCGGGGAGACCGAAGTGACCCTGTGCAGCGGGGAGATGGTGACCCTGCCGGTCGACTTGGCCTGCGCCAGATAGGTCTTCTGGAGCGACTTCTTGCCGTAGTTGTTGCCGTACAGGATCTCGCCCGCGACGGCCGACTTGGGAACGGTGCCGGCCGCTTCCTGCTTCATGTAGTCCCAGTCGTACACATCGGGCACGAACTCGAAGGGGAAGCCGGAGCGCTGCGCCTGTTTGCGGCCGACGCGGGCGAACTGGTAGCAGTCCACGGTGTCGAACCAGGCCGGGTCGATGAGTCCGGACCCGAGCCCGGCGTTGGCGCGCGGGTAGTAGGTGTTGTACATCTCGTCGGGGTTGACGGACGGGAGGATGGCTCCGAAGTTCTCGCGCTTGGGCGTGACCGCCATGCCGCCGTTGACCAGCGAACCGCCGCCGACGCCGCGGCCCTGGTAGACGGTGATGCCGCTGAAGTCCTCGGCGTCCAGGATCCCGGTGTAGCGGGGGATGTCCTTGTCGATCGGGATGCCGAAGAAGTTGCTCAGCGGCTGCTTGGTCTTGGTGCGCAGCCAGTACGAGCGGTAGTCCGGCGCGGTCGTGTTGCAGAAGATCTTGCCGTCCGAGCCGGGGGTGTCCCAGGCCATCCCCATCTCGATCATCTGCACGTCGACGCCCGCCTGGGCGAGCCGCAGTGCCGCGACCGAGCCGCCGTATCCGGTGCCGATCACGAGCACCGGGACATGGGCGCCGTCTCCGATCGGGGCGGCCTGGGCCGCGGTCGCCGCATGCGCCGCAGTTCCGTGACCGACCAGCGCAGCGGCCCCGAGAATAGAACCCGTTCCAGCGATGAATCTTCGCCGCGAAACACCCTGGGAACCTGAAGGTTGCATGGTAGTGTCACTCATGTGACATTCCTCACTCTCGATGGAGTGAGAACAGGTTCTACTGGCGCTTGCGTGATAAGTCACTAGATACCTGGAGGTAACTTCTGGCTCATTACGCACTCTTGAACGGGGGTGCGGGCGCCGGTTTCCGGTTGATCGGAGTCACCGGGGTGCGGATGGCGACCGGGGTGCGGCGCGGCCCGGACCACGGCGCGGGCACGGCGTCGATGTCCCGCGCGATCCGCATGGCAAGCGCCTCGTAGTTGACCCGCCACCCCCGGAAGTGCGGCCATGCCTCCTCGGCGCCGCGCTCGGCGGGATAGCCCTGTTCCTGCATGCGCGCCACCCCGACCAGGAAGTCCTCGTACGTCAGGACCAGCGGGCCGTCCGGGTGGGGATCGGGGTCGTACGGGATGCCCTGGAGGTCGGCGATGTCGCGGAGGCAGACGAATCCCGCGCGCAGCGCCATCCGTACGTCGGCCTGTGGCTGGGACGGGTTGAAGGCGAGCTGAAGGGCGGCCGCGTCCATCACCGCAAGGAGGGCGATCAGCCAGTTGCGGGTCGCCTTCGGGGAGCGGAAGTGGATGAGCACCGGGTAGGTGGTGTGACTCTCCCCCACCTCGGCGCTCCAGCGTTCCCATCCGGCGAACAGTTCGCCGATGCTGTTCACCAACTCGACCTGCGCGTACCGGGCGAGGATCTCGGGTCCCCAGGGCGGGCTGCCGGCGCGCGCCTGGAGCAGGGTGACCTCGGTTTCACGGCGCTGGTAAGCGGCGTACAGGGTGGGCAGATAGCCGATCTGGAGGCCGATGACGATGGGCCCGGTGGCCGCTGCGCAGAAGTCGATCGCATTCAGGCTGGCCCGGTTGCCGGCGGCGAAACCGAGGGTGAAGAGCGAGGAGCCGGACTCGGTCATCGACTCCCGCAGGCCGAGCCCGCTCACCGCCGCTTCGAGCAGCCCGTAGCCGATCATGAAGAAGAGCAGCCATCCCATCAGGGTGACCACGATGGACAGCGGCGCGACCGGCGCGAGCACCCGGTCCTTGGCCTCGGCCCCGCGCAACAGGTCGGCCACCCGTTGGAAGGGCCAGCGCACCGCCTGCTGGACGGTCCGGGTGAAGCTGGATCGGGTCGGCCGGGGAATCACCAGGGTGCGCAGCACCGAGGAGAAGATCCCGAGCACGAGGACGGCGCCGAGCACGCCGAACACTGCTCTCACCTGGAGGTTGTTCCTTTCCGGTACGCCGGGCGGCGGCTGCCCTCGCCCGGCCACAGGAAGGTTACGTCGCCCCGGAGCGGGCACACCGGAAGGCCCGGCCCGGCTTTCGGGGGCCGGATCCTGATGGACATTCAGCCCCGCCCCTTCAGGGCGCTGCGACCTGCCAGCCCTTTTCAAGGAGTGCGAAGGCGGCTTCGACCGCCCTGCGCGAGTCGGGCTGGGCCCTCGCCAGGCTCAGGGTTTCCAGGGCGAACCTCGCCAGGGCCGCGCACACGGGGTCGTCCTGCGCGGCGCCGATGTCCTCGGCGATGGCCTGGGCCAGGGCCACCTCGTGGCGCAGCCACATGCGGTGCGCGTACTCGCGCAGCACCGGCGTGCCGTCCACGAGCGCCGTGAACCGGGCGAATGCGGAGTCCCCGGCGCCTGCGTCGATCTTGTTCTTCAGGATGTGCTCGCGCAGGGCCGCGGGGATGGACCGGCCCTTCGGGCGTTCGCGCACCGCGGCCACGAGGGCCGCCTCCTGCCCCGCGTCGTCGTCGAAGACCAGCGCCTCCTTGCCGGAGAAGTGCTTGAACAGCGTCGTCGTCGACACATCGGCGGCATCGGCGATGTCCTTGATGCCGACCTGGTCGTAGCCCCGCTCCAGGAACAGTTGGAGCGCCGCGTCAGCCAGCGCCTGCCGGGTGGCCGCCTTCTTGCGCTCCCGGCGCCCCATCGTCTCGGTCATGACGATCACCCTACCTCCGGGTTGGCACGATTGAAAAGTTTACTCGTTGCACTTTTTTAGCGAGTGTGGTTTTTTGGAATGGCCGGGCACGGCGCTCCGCCCCCTTCCGCCCGGCTTTCCCTCACCACTCGCATGTCCCTCGTGGAAGGAGTGATCAGCCATGTCCGCATCCGTACCCGAACCGGCCGTCGCGCCCCGGAACGTCCGCTGGGCGCTGCTCGGTGTCATGCTCGCCATGCTGCTGTCGATGCTCGACAACATGGTCGTCGGCACCGCGATGCCGACGATCGTCGGCGACCTCGGCGGCCTGGAGCACATCGCCTGGGTCGTCACCGCGTACACGCTGGCCACGGCCGCGTCGACTCCCGTGTGGGGGAAGTTCGGCGATCTGTACGGCCGCAAGCACATGTATCTGGCCTCGGTCGCCGTGTTCGTGGTGGGCTCCGCGCTGTCCGGAGCCGCCCAGTCGATGACCCAGCTGATCGCCTTCCGGGTGGTCCAGGGCCTGGGCGCCGGCGGCATCGGCGCCGGCGCCTTCGCCCTCATCGCCTCCCTCGTGACGCCGCGCGAACGCGGCCGCTACCAGGGCATGACCGCGTCCGTGATGGCGATCGGCACGGTCGGCGGCCCGCTGCTCGGCGGTTTCGTCACCGGGCACATCGGCTGGCGCTGGGCCTTCTTCCTCAACCTGCCGCTCGGCGCGGTCGCCTTCGTCTGGTGTCTGCTGATGCTGCGCCTGCCGGCGCACCGCTCCCCCGCGCGCGTCGACTGGCGGGGCATCACCTTGATGACGGCCACCATTTGCGCGCTCGTCCTGGCCGCGACCTGGGCCGGATCGACGTACGCCTGGATCTCGTGGCAGGTCCTCGGCCTGTTCGCGCTGGCCGCCATGGGCACGACCGCGTTCGTCGCCTCGCAGCAGCGGGCCGCCGAACCGGTGCTTCCGCCGAGGGTGTTCACGGGGCATCGCAACTTCCCGCTGGCGTCCGCGCTGATCCTGGTGGCCGGGGTCGTCATGTTCGGCTGCGCGCTGTATCTGCCGCTGTTCCAGCAGACTGTTCAGGGGGCCTCGGCGGCCGACTCGGGGCTGCTGCTCCTGCCGATGATGATCCCGGTGGTGCTCGTCTCGCAGCTCGGCGGCCGGTACATGTCGGCCACCGGCAAGTACAAGATCTTCCCTGTGGTGGGCGCGGCCTGCATGGCGGCCGGCCTGCTCCTCCTGTCCACCATGGACGTCAACACCTCGCGCACGCTGACCAGTTGCTACATGGCGCTCGTGGGCATCGGGCTCGGAGCCCAGATGCAGATGGTGATGACGATGGCGCAGAACAGCGTCGAGATGCGTGACATGGGCGCCGCCTCGGCCTCGATGAACCTGTTCCGCACCGTCGGCGGATCACTGGGCGTCGCGGTCTTCGGCTCCCTGTTCACCGGCGCCGTCACCGCCCACCTGCCCGGTACGGCGTCGGGCGGCGTACCGGACGCCGGCCAGCTCGCGTCCCTGCCCGCCGCGGCCAGGGACGCCTACCTGCACGCGGTGGTCCGGGGCACCCATCAGATCTTCCTGACCGCCGCGGTCCTCTGCGCGGCGGCCTTCGTCGCCGCGCTGTGCGTCAAGGAGGTCCCGCTCCGGGGCAAGCCGCAGCCCGTCCAGGCGGCAGCGCCGAGCAAGGCCGCCGTGTAGGCGCGGGGGCTACGGGCGGCGGCGGGGCTTGCCGCGCTTGGCGGCACCCTTCGCTGCGCCGGAGCCGCCGCGCGGGTTCTTGGCGCCGGGCTTGCCCGACTTGCCCCCCGCCTTGCCCGCCGCGGGCTTGCGCTGGGCGCCGCCCTTGTCGGAACGCTTCTGCTTGGGCTGGGGCGGCGTCGGGGTACGGCCGCGGGAGCTGTTCACCGTACGGCCGCGGACGATCCCGATGAACTCCTCGACCAAGTCGGGAGTGGGCTCCTCCTCCGGCCACGAAAGCGCCACGCGCGACTCGGGGACGCCCGTGATCGTCCGGTACGTGAGGTCCTTGCGGTGGTACAGGCGGGCGAGCGACTGCGGCACGACGAGAAGGCCCACTCCGGCCGCCACCAGCTCGATGGCGTCCTCCGTGGTGGCGGGGCGCTCCAGTGCGGGACGGCCCGGCGGGCGCTCCCAGTCCAGGGTGTCGTCGAGGGGGTGCAGCACGATCTCGTCGGCCAGCTCCTCGGCGGACACCTCCTCGACCGCCGCCACGAGGTGGTCCTTGGGGACCACGACGACCGTCGTCTCGGTGTAGAGGGGGATCGCGCTGAGATCCGTACGGTCGATCGGCAGCCGGACGAATCCCGCGTCCGCGCCGCGGCCGCGCAGCACGTCGGGCGCCTCGGCGGCGGTCACCGTGCTGAGGGTGAGGGGGACGTCGGGCAGCCGCTCGTTCCAGATCCGCACCCACTTGCTCGGCGTCACACCCGGAACGTAGGCGAGCCGGAACGATGGGGATTCTTCCGAGCCTGTCACTCCGCCAGGTTACCGGTCGTGGTCAGCGGTATCGCACACGCTCGCTACTCTTGACACATGACGTCGCACCAGACCACCCAGACGATGAAGCCCGCGACCGCGGCGAAGAAGCTGGGTGTGTACCTCGAGGCCACCCCCGCCGAGTTCCAGGAGGGTGTCGTCTCGCGTACCGAACTGAACGCCCTGCAGGCCGACCCGCCCCAGTGGCTGCAGGACCTGCGACGGACCGGCCCGCACCCCCGGCCGGTGGTCGCGGCCAAGCTCGGCATCTCCATCGCGGGCCTCGCGCGCGGCGGGGTCACCGAGGCCCTCACCACGGAGCAGATCGACGCGCTGAAGCAGGACAACCCGGAGTGGCTGCAGAAGGAGCGCGCCACGCAGGCCGAGGTCCGCAAGGAATCGGTCCGCATCAAGGAGAAGCACGAGAAGGACAGGGCGAAGAGCGCGCAGCAGGCCGACGAGCCGCGCGGCCCCCGCTCCTGACCCACCCCGGCGTCCGCCGACGCCAAGCAGCTGTACGAGAGTGCCGCTGACCGGTTGCCAAGCACCTGGTCGGCGGCGCTTTGCGTTGGCGCCCGCTCCCGCAGGTCCTCAACTCCCATAAGAGCGCGGAGAATTGCTCTTCCTGACGCAGCGTCACCAGCTGCGCTCCCGGCCGGCGGATCAGGGTTGTCCAAGACGAGGGTCGGGCGGTGGCGGTTGGGGCATGATGCCGCCATGGCCGAGATCAGCGAAGCAGTGTGGAACGAGGACGTCACCGAGTCCGACTACGGCGTGGAGAAGGCGACGTACCATGCTGCCGTCTTCGAGCAGTACAAGCTGTGCGTCGAGATGGCCGACCGGGTCAGCGCCCGCCGGAATCTGGCCAACACCTTCTTCCTCACGCTCCACAGCGGCCTGGTCGCCTTCCTCGGCGCGTGGCTGTCGCAGTCGCAGCACAGCAGGATCTCGGTCCTGCTGCTCCTCGCGGGCCTCCTGATGCTGCTCGCCCTGTGCACCGCGTGGTGGTTCACGCTGAGCTCCTACCGGCAGCTGAACGACGGGAAGTTCCAGGTCATAGGCGCCCTGGAGGAGCGCCTTCCGGCCCGCGCGTTCCACCGGGCCGAATGGGAGGCGCTCGGCAGGGGCCGGGACTGGCGCGTCTATCTGCCGCTGACCCATGTCGAGCGCTGGATCCCCGTCATCTTCGCGAGCGCCTACCTCCTGGGATTCATCGCCCTCGCGGTGTGATGCGCGGCGGACCGTCCCGTAGCGTGACGGACAACCGCCCTGGCCCGGAAGGAAATTGTCACGTGACCACGATCGCCGTCACCGGCCATATGGACCTGGCCCCGGAGGCCACCGGGCCGGTGCGCACCGAACTCCGTAAACTGCTCGGAGAGTTCGAGGGAGGCGACCTGGTGGGGCGCTCGTGCATCGCCCGGGGCGCCGACACCCTCTTCGCCCAGGAAGTACTGGCCCTCGGCGGCCGACTGTGCGCGATCGTCCCGTCCCGCGACTACCGGGAGGCCGAGGTGCGGGCGGCGGACCTGGCACAGTTCGACGCCCTTCTCGACGCCGCCGACGAGGTGCTGGTCATGCCGTACGAGCACGCGGGCCGCGAGGCATACGAGGCGGCGAACCGCCGCCTGCTCCAGGGGGCGGACCGCCTGGTGGCCGTATGGGACAGCAGCGCGCCGTCGGGCCGGGGCGGAGGAACCGCGGACGTCGTGGCCTCGGCGCGGGCGGCCGGCGTACGGGTCGATGTGGTGTGGCCGCCCGAGGCGGTGAGAACCAGCGCCGATACCTGAGCGGGGGCTCCTCCGGCCGGGACGGCAGCGCGCCGTCGGGCCGAGGCGGAGGAACCTGAAATTCTTCAGCCGAATCTGTTCAGCCCAAACTGGACAGTCTTGCCTGAAGAATTTACGGTGAGGGCATGGAAGACATCCCTCACGGCATCTCCGTGTCCGCCGTCCGCGCGGCGCGCGACCTGCGGGTGGTGTTCAGCCGGTTGCGGCGCCGGCTCCGGGAGGTCGCCGACACACAGGACCTCACCCCCTCGCAGGTGTCCGCGCTGACTCTCATCGACAAGGGCGGGGCCGCCTCGGCCAGCGCCCTCGCGGCCACCGAGGGGGTGCGGCCGCAGTCGATGGCCGCCACGCTCGCGGCGCTCGGCCGGCAAGGACTGATCCAGCGCAGCCCCGACCCCGAGGACGGCCGCCGTCAGCTGGTCACTCTGACCTCGGCGGGCCGCGAGCGCGCCGAGGGCAATCGGCAGGCCCGCACGGAGTGGCTCACCCAGGCCTTCCAGGACCGCTACACCGAGGAAGAGCGCGCCACCATCACCGAGGCGATGGCTCTCCTCGAACGCCTCGCCCAGCCCTGAGGCGCCCGCCGTCCGGGCCATGCGCACCAGGCCGGCTCACCCCCTGAGCAGCACACAAGAAAGGCACCACCATGGCTCTCACCACGCTCGACCCGCACACGGCACTCGTCGTCATCGACCTCCAGCGGGGCATCGTCGCCGCGCCCACCCAGCCCCACTCCGCCGCCGACGTCGTGGCCCGCACGGTGGAGCTGGCCGACGCCTTCCGTTCGCACGGGCTTCCCGTCGTCCTGGTACGCGTCTCGTTCGCCGCCGACGGAGCGGACGCCGCCCCGGGGCGCACGGAGGCCGGTCACGGGGCCGGCGCCCAGCGCCCCGAGGGCTGGGACGTCATCGTCGACGAGCTGTCCGGGCACCCCGAGGACATCCGGGTCACCAAGCGCAACTGGGGCGCGTTCCACGGCACCGACCTCGACCTCCAGCTCCGCCGCCGCGGCATCAGCCAGATCGTGCTGACGGGCGTGGCCACCAGCATCGGCGTCGAGTCGACCGCCCGCGCCGCGCACGAGCACGGTTACCACGTCACGCTGGCCACCGACGCGATGACCGACCTGACCCCGGAGGCCCACCTCAACAGCATCGAGCGGATCTTCCCCCGGCTCGGCGAGACCGGCACCACCGCGGAGATCGGCGAGCTGCTGGCCAAGACCCGCGCCGTCTGACGCCCTCTCCTCAGCCCACCCACGATCCGGTGAGGGACTGCACGGCCGAGCCGTCCAGGTCGGCGAGCTTGGCGCCGGTGAAGTCCCGGGCCCAGTCGGAGGTCTGGACCCGGAAGGGCGGCCGGTCGGCGGTGAGCGCGGCGATGACGGGAGCCGCGGCCTCGTCCGGGGTCTGGGCGCTGGTGAAGATCTTGGTGACGCGCTCGACGTAGGCCCGCAGCGCCGGGGCGTACGGGCCCGCGGCCTCAAGCAGGGCGGGTACGTCCAGCTCCAGGCTCGCGACGAACTCGCTGGCCACGGCGCCCGGTTCGACGACGGTGACGTGCACTCCGAGGGTGGCGGCGACCGGCGCGAGGGACTCCATGAAGCCCTCGACGGCGAACTTGGCCGCGCAGTAGGCCTCGTTGAAGGGCTGCCCGACGACACCGCCGACGCTGGTGACGGTGATGACGCGGCCCTGCGAGGCACGCAGATGGGGCAGGGCGGCGCGGGTCGCCTCGACGACGCCGAAGAAGTTCACCTCCATCGTGGCGCGCACCGGGTCCATGCCGTCCTGCTCGACGGTGCCGACGTACCCGGCGCCCGCGTTGTTCACCAGCGCGTCGAGGCGCCCGTACTCGTCGATCACCTCGCCCAGGCAGGCCATGACGGACCCGGCGTCGACGACGTCCAGGCGCTTCACGGCAACACGGTCGGCGACCCGCGCCTCGGCCGCGGCCTCCCTGAGCGGTCCCGCCTTCCCCGTGTCGCGCATGGTGGCGACGACCCGCAGGCCGGCCCGGGCCGCGCCGACCGCGGCGGCCAGGCCGATGCCCGAGGACGTTCCGGTGATCAGGACAGTGCGTTCGGCGGTCATGCGGTTCTCCAGGTTCGTCTGGGTTCGTCGGCAGGCGTACGCATACTCATGCACCCGGCACGGGATGACCGGCCTCGATGCCCTCGCTGTCGCTCAGCCGGAACGGCTGCCAGTCGGGCGCCCGCCGTCGCGGAGCCGCTGCTTCCAGCGGGCTGAGCAGAAACCCGACGTGGTCCCCGCCGTCCGTACGCTGCTCGACGCGCCCCACGAACCAGTCCGGGGCCTCGTCGAGCAGGACCGTGCCCGCCGGCCCCTCGCGCCAGGCGATGTCGGCGAACTTGTCGACCTCGTCGCCCGTCCGGCCACCGAAGTGCGCGGCCAGCTCGTACTGGGCGCGGCTCAGCAGATGCACGGCGAGGAAATCGGCCGAACAGGCAACGCGGTACGTCCTGTTGGCCGTGGACAGCCACACCATGAACCGCACCGGCACCATCGAGCACTGCGAGGCGAACCCCACCAGGCACCCGGCCCGTTGGTCGCCGGCCGCCGCCGTCACGACATACATCGGGTAGTCGAGGCGGTCGAGGAACTCCTGCACGGCACTCACGCTGCTCAACCCCTCAGCTCGTCGTCGGGCTGCGACCAGCCGACCACAGGAGGCGGCCTCCGGCACGCCCCGGGTCGGCCGATCGGCCGAAAGCAGCGGCTCGGCCCGCCGAGCGGAGTGTAGGGGCGGGGGCCGCGGGAACCCGGGCGGTGCGCGGACCCGCGGTGCCGTGCACCTACGGCGCTCGCCGTCCGCACCCCGCACCCACCGTCCATACGAAGGGACTCCTTCACCATGGAGAACATCTGGGCCTACCCGCAGGCCGCCGCGTACCGGCCGGGTACCGACCTGACCGGGTTCAAGGTCGAGGCGACCGACGGAAGCATCGGCAAGGTCGACAAGTACTCCGAGGAGGTCAGCTCCTCGTACATCGTCGTGGACACCGGCCCCTGGATCTTCGGCAAGCACGTCCTGCTGCCGGCCGGGGTCCTCACGCGCATCGACGCGGTCGAGAAGAAGATCTACGTCGCGTGCACCAAGGAACAGATCAAGGACTCCCCCGAGTTCGACAAGGAGAAGCACCTCGGGGACCCGGCCTATCACGAGCAGATCGGCGGCTACTACGGGCGCCCGCACATGTGACATCCGCGTTCTCACGATGCCCGGCCGTCAACACCGGCCGGGCATCGCTCAGTTGACGCCCCCGACGGGCGTCGCCGGGTCACTGCGCCGCGAGCCACTCCTCCAGTACGGCCTCGCGGCCACGCGAGTGGAGGACACCCTGCTCCGCCGCACTCCACCAGTCGCTCAGGACGGCGGGCGAGGACGTACCGTCGACGAAGCGGGCGAGCAGCGCGCGGGAGAGGTCGACCTCGCGCCGGCTGTACGCGGTCGCGGCGCCGGACAGCACAGTGGTCTCCACGCGGTCGCCCCCCGCGCTCACCGCCACCGTCATCTCATCGGGGCTGCCCGGGACCCAGACGTCCAGCGCGGCCGCGGCGACCGATGCCGCGCGGCCGGCCCACCGTGCGCCGGCCGAACGGACCGGAGCGCCGACGACCTCGACGGCGGTCACATCCGACCAGGGCCACTCCCTTGGCACGGGTCCGACGACCCGCAGCGAGTCGGGTGTGAGCAGCACGTCCGACGCCGTGCCGGCGCCGGGCGTGCCCAGGTGGACGTTGTCCGCGTCGATCCAGAACAGGCCGACCATGCAGCCCTGCTTCTGCGGGCCGGAGGACGTGCCCGGGGACGGAGGTGTCGAAGGCGTCGATTCCAAAGCGAACTCCATGGTGCGGTGCATGACCCCATGCATGCGGTCATGCATGGGCGTTATGCATGGTTTTCCGATCGACCTTAGATCACGTGGGAACGCCCCTGAACGGCACCGATGGGTTTCGGGCACCTGGGTTTCGCAGCGTCAGGCCGGTGCGTCCTGAGCGGGATGCGGGCTCGGCGGGGCCTCCGTGATGTCGAGGAACACCTGGTCCGCCTCCGGCCATGCCTTCGCCACGGCCGCCTTGATGCGCTCGGAAACCAGCTCGACCTCCTCGCTGTCGAGGCCGGGCCGCAGGTCGATCCGGGCCGCGACGAGCGTCGAGTCGAGGCCGAGCCGCATCGTCAGCAGACTCGCCACATTGTCGATCTCGCGGATGCCGCTGGTCGGCCGGGCGCCGGCTGCGGCGCAGCGCGGCAAGCAGGAAGACCTCGTTCAGGCTGTCGGCCACGGAGTGCGCGGCCTCCGAGAGCAGCGCGGGCGATCCGGCCAGGACTCCGGCGCCCGCTTTGGCGGCGGCAATGAGGAGGTTGGCCCCGAGCGCCACCAGAACGGTCAGCCGGGTCCTGCGGTCCTTCTTGTCTGCGGTCACTTCCCCATGTCCTTGCGGCAGCCCCATATTTGACGGTCCATCAGATCTCGGGCTCCGCTACTCAGGCACTGACCCGCGCGGCCGGTCAGCGGCGGCCGTTGCTCCGGGAGCCCGCGTAGGCACGCCGCTTGCGTGCGGACGAGGCCTCCTCGGGGTCCTCTTCCTCGACTTCCCCGTCCGCCTCGTCTTCGTACGCGGCGTCGTCCTCGTCCTCGTACTCGCCCTCGTAATCGCCTTCGGTTTCGCCTTCGGTTTCGTCCTCGTACTCCTCGTCGGGTTCGCCCTCCGGCTCGTCGTCTTGCTCGTCCTCTCGCTCGGGCTCGCCCTCGGCCCGGTCCTCCTGCTGCCCGGCCTGCTGTTCCTCTTCCTCCTCGGCGACCGCGTCCTCGTGGCTGACGACGACCTCGCCGTCCCTGATCTCACCACGCCAGCCGCCCTCGGCCTCGCCGCGCAGCGCGATGTGCCGCGCGAAATTCTTGAGGTCGAGGCGGGCGCGACGGCCCTGGGAGCGCCAGATGTTGCCGGTCTTCTCGAACAGCCCCTTGGGGTAGTACTCCATGACGAGCAGGACGCGGGTGATGTTCTCGCCGAGCGGGTGGAAGGTGACGACGCCCTTGGCCGTTCCCTTGGCGCCCTCGGAGGTCCACGCGATGCGCGCGTCCGGCACCTGCTCGGTGGTGTGCGCCTTCCAACTGCGGCTGGACCAGAAGACCTTGACCTTCCAGTCCGACGTGGTGTCGTCGGCGACGGTCGCGCTCTTCACGCCCTTGGCGAAGGTGGCGAACGACTGGAACTGGGTCCACTGGTCGTAGGCCTCGCGCACCGGGACGCCCACGTCCACGGACTCCATGATGACGGTCGGTTTGCGTCCCGCTCCGCCCTTCTTGCGCTTGCCACCGAGCCCCTTGAGCATCTCCTTCGCGTTGTCCTTGAGATGCGAGGCGCCCATTTCCACCGCGGCGCGGACGGGTCCCTTGCCCTCGGCGACCTTGCGGCCGCCTTCGAGTGCCAGCTTGGCGAACCCGGGGCTGCGGCCCTCGGCGATGTCGTTGAGCTTGACCGTGGTCTCGCCGAGCTTGTGGCCCACGCCCATGAGCAGCCGCTCCCCCTGCGCGAGAAGATAGCCCTGGAGCTCCTGCTTCAGCCGGTCGGCCGCGGGGCTCTGCGCCAGCGGATTCCTGGTCTCAGCCACGGCCCTCACCACCCTGGCCGCTCCGCCGGCCGGCCGTCTTCTTCGCCGGTGCCCGCTTGGCCGTACGCTGCACGGACTTGGCGGTCTTCTTGGCCGAACTCGCCTTGGTCGACGGGGACTTGGCGGACACGCGCCCGGCCGGACGGGACTTCGAGGATGCCCCTTCCCTGCTCGAAGAGGATGAAGGGGATCGCGAAGACGGCTTGGCGGACACCTTGCCCTCCTCGTCCGCCCGCCCCTCGCCCTCGGCATCGTCCTCGCCCTCGCTCTCGTCCTCGTACTCCGCCGAGCCCGGCACGTCCGGCACCACGCCCGAGATACGGTCCTGGACATCGAGCGTGCGGTCGTGCAACCGGTCGGCGATGCCCTCGATCTGCCGGTTGAGGAGCGCGCCCGTCGCGGCCTTGCCGACGCCGCGCAGGTCCTCCCGCAGTTGGTCGCCGATCTCCTTGAACTGCGGATTGTCGGCCAGTTGGGCCGCCGCGAAGTCCGCGATCGCCCGCGGGCTCAGCTGCAGGCGCTTGCCCATGACCAGTGTCCCGATGCCGAAGGCGAGCTTCGCCTTCTTCGTCCGCCCGAGCAGATAGCCCGCGCCCACCGCGAGCCCCAATCCCAGCCGATTGTTCATGCCTTGACCCGTCCTCCAGTCGTCCCGTCCCGCGAGGGGGAGCCCGTCGAGGGTTCATCACGCCGGGTAGCCAACATGGCCAGAGCCAAACCCTGGCCCGGGTCCCGGGGACGCCGTCTCCGGGCCGTCCCAGGGCCCGGATTCCGCGCCGGTCAGGGCGAGGTCGTCGGCCCGGCGTCCCGGATCCGCCCGTGCGGCTTGTGCGGCGTACGGGATCGCGCCGACGCTTCCGGCGTGCCCACAACCTCCCCTGACACGGGACGGGGCGAGGACAACAGGCGCTCGGGCAGGGCGAGTTCACCGCGGGTGCCGACCGGAGGTCATCGGGGGCGGCGCGGGCTCGTATCCGCCGCCGGGAGCACCCGAACATACGTCTACTCTGGTGCCGCCAGGCCGTGGAGTGACGGCCGCAAGGGAACGGAGCGTGCGGTGCCAGCGGGGGAAGAGAACGACGGAGCGCTGATCGGCAGGCTACTCGGCGGCCGTTACCGGGTGACCTCGATGATCGGGCGCGGCGGCATGGGTGTGGTGGCCCGGGCCGTGGACGAGATGCTCGACCGAGAGGTCGCCGTCAAGATCCTTCGGGCGTACACCGACGTGTCCGCGCCCGAACTGGCCGATCTGCGGACCCGGATGCAGCGCGAGGCGCAGGCCGCCGCGCGCATCCGGCACAGCGGTGTGGTCACGGTGCACGACGTGACCGAGGAGCGGGGGCTTCCGGTCATCGTCATGGAACTCGTCGACGGGCCCTCCCTCGACGACGTGATGGGCGAGCGGGGCCCGCTGGATCCGCGCGAGGCCGCGGCGATCGGCGCCAAGCTGATGGACGCGCTCGACGCCGCCCACCAGGTCGGCGTCCTGCACCGGGACGTGAAGCCGGGCAACATCCTCCTTGAGCGCGGCGGCCGCGTCGTCCTCACCGACTTCGGCATCGCCACGATGGACGCCTCCGGCGACGACGCCATGGCGAAGCTGACCCGCAGCGGTGAGCTCGTCGGCTCGCTCGACTTCCTGCCGCCCGAGCGCGCGCAGGGCCGCGAGCCCGGTCCCGCCTCGGACATCTGGTCGCTCGGCATGACGCTGTTCGCGGCGGTCGAGGGCACGTCTCCGTTCCGCCGTACGTCGGTGTGGTCCACGCTGTCGGCGATCGTCACCGACCCGCTTCCGCAGGCGCAGCGGGCGGGCGCGCTCACGCCCGTGCTGCAGGCTCTGATGGCGAAGGAGCCGGAGCACCGGCCGACCGCCGAACAGGCGCGGCAGATGCTGGAGCAGGTGGCGGCGAGCGGCACGGTGAACCCCACGCCGACGGCCCCCGTCCCCACGGCTCCGGCCGCTTTCGGCCCGCCTCCCCCGCCGGTGCCGGTGGCCGAGGTCCGCTATCAGCAGCCTCCGCAGACCGGCTACCAGACGCCCACCGTTCCGCCGTACGACGTGCCCCCCGGGCGCGCCTCGGCCGACCGCGGCCGGCGCCGCAGCCGTACGGTCATAGCGGCGGCGGCCGCGGTGGTGCTCGCCGGCGGCGGGATCACCTACGCCCTGACGAGCGGTCAGGACGACAAGGGCTCCGACGGCGGCGCGCAGGCGGCCGGACCGGCGGTCAGCACTCCACCGGGCGCCGACGAGTCGAACGCGGCCAGGCTCCCCGGAACCGCCGACGGCTCCCCGAGCGCCGCGAAGTCCCCGAGCCCCGGCGGCGAGCCCTCGACAGCCCCTTCGCGACCGGGCACCCCGGCGAAGCCGAGCGGCGCCGCGAGCAGCAGCGCGAAGCCTTCGACGCCGGCCAAACCCACGCCGGTGTCGACGAGTTGTACCGGCTGGAGCCACAAGGACCCGGCGCCGGGCTCCTACGGCTACATGGCCGGGGACTACCACCTGGAGACCGGCCCGTACCAGACGTGCCCGGCCGTCTCGCTGGCCAAGTCCGGTACGAAGCTCTGGTACCACTGCTACGTGACCAACGCCCACGGCAACAAGTGGACGTACGTACGCGTCGAGGGCTCCAGCACCGCGGGCTGGATGTCGAACGACAACATCACCCGCCAGCACGGCGCTTCGACGCCCTGTTAGTCCGTCGGCTCCTTCGAGGTGAGCGCTCAGGCCCTGCGGCGCAGGACCGCCGACAGGTGGTGCTGCAAGGGCCGGCCGACCGCCGCGAGATCGTGGGTGAAGGTCAGCGTGTCGTCGTCGGTCAGCTCGTAGCGCCGGCGGGTCGCGTTGACCTCCTTCGCGGTGGGCGTGAGGGCGACGTCGTTGGTGGAGAGGTCGACCGTCTTGCCGTCCGCGGCGCCGACCGCGATCTCCGCGATGCCGGTGGGCTGGGTGATCAGGGCCTCCACCCGCCCGTCGGCCTGGAGCCGCCACCAGCCGCTCTCGCGCGCGGAGGGACGCAGGGGCGCGCCGTTCTCGTCGAGCAGCCAGGCCCGGGCCTCGTACCGCAGGAAGGGCCGGCCGTCGTGGCTGAAGGTGACCTCCTGCGCGTACGTGAAGTCTCCGGTGATCGTCGGATATCCGCCCTCGCCCCGCCCGGACCAAGTGCCGAGGAAGCCGGTCACCGGCGCGAGCAGGGCGTGCGGAGCGGGCGCCTCGTCGGGCCGGTGGCCGTCGGGGTACGGGTACTCCGGTGCGGGGTCGAACACGGTGTGCGCTCCTGAGGTCGGGGCCATTGCCGGACGGAAGCCTAGGCCGTCGCCCCTCCGCAGGTCCCGCTCCGCCGCTCATCGCTCCTGCCGCGCTCACGGGCGGAGCAGCGTCACCTCCTTCGCGTGGCTGTCCTGCACGGCCGCCGACCAGTCGCCCGTGCAGTAGATGGACACCTCGCTCATGGCACCGTCGCGCACGTCGGCGCGCAGCAGTTCACGGCAGTACCAGCTCTCGCCACCGTCCTGCCAGCGCTCCTCGAACTCGATGACGAGCCCGGAGTCCGTGACGTCGACGCGGTGGCGCGGGACGGTGCCGAGGCAGGGGTGGCTGGTGGTGCGCAGGGCGACCAGTTCGTCGCGGCCCTTCGTCTGGATCCGCCACTGCGGAAGGCTCAGGTCGCAGAAGACGTCCTCGGTGAAGAGGCCCTCGGGCGCGGTGCTGGTGCTCAGGAACTCCACGAACAGGGCGGCGAGTCGACCAGCCCGGCGGGAGTCGGGGGAACGGCTTTCGGCGCGGATGTCGATGTCCGTCATGATGTCGCCTCCGCGAGGTTGCGGCCGATGACCTCCATCGTGCTGTTCAGCTCGGCGGTGGGGCTGAACTCGACGACCTCGGTTCCGGCGAAGAGAAGGGGAAGGTGGCCGGGCGCGCCGTAGTAGGCGTCGCCGGCGTGGAAGACCTCGTCGTGGTCGGCGTACCGGAACACGATCCGGCCGGAGACGACGTGGCCCCAGTGCGGGCACTGGCAGCGGTCGTCGGGCAGGCTCCGGAAGAGCGGGGCGGGGTCCATGTCCTCCTTCATGGTCTCGTACGCGACGGTGTACGGGCCGATCTCGGCGTAGCGCCCTTCGATGACCGGCTCGTCGACCCTGAGTTCGGCCTCGGCCTTGGATGTACGTGGCATGGTGTCCGTCCTCGTGTCCCTTGGCCGCGTCTCTGGTGTGCGGCCCTTGTACCGAGGAAGGCGTGAGGTCGGGCGGCACGGTGTGCCGTCGGGGCTCACAGGCGCCAGGCGGGCGGGTTCTCCGGGTCGTACACACAGAGGGTGCCGGTACGGACGGCGGTTTCCAGGTGGCGGCCCAGCTCGGGGTGGAGGGCGGCGATACGGTGCACGGCCGCGTGGATGCGGGCGGTGACGGCCGTACGGGCGCGTTCCGCGGGAGAGCCCGTACGGCGCACGCGGCCGCCGATGCCGTACGCCGCGGACAGCTGTGCCACGAGTGCGTCCCGCTCGACGGCGATCCGCTCCGAGTGCGCGGCGTCCCCGCGGGCGTCCGCGTCGGCCGCCTCCTGCTCCAGGTCGCGCAGCCTGCGCCGGTAGGCGGATCGTGCCGTGGCGTCGATGAGTTCGCCGGTGTCGCCCTGCGGATGCAGCCCCGGGGCGTCACCGGTGGCGGGGGCGGCGGGGGTCGCCAACTCGACTGCGGGGACCGGCGTTCCGGGCCTGGCGAGCAGGACGGCGATGTCCCGCAGTCCCTTGCTGTCGGGGACCCTCACCTCGTGGCCGGCGTAGCGCAGCTGCCACAAGGGGCCTTCGCGGTGGAAGAGCGGGGGCGGTCCGGAGGCCGGGTCTTCCCACGAGCCCTGTGGTGCCGCGGTGCCGGGGGGCGTCTCGCGTTCGATGAGCTCGGTCAGGGCGACCGCGCCCGCCGAACGGGTCGCCGCGAGGGCCGCCTCGCGGTGGCGACGGGCGTCGTCCGCACGGCCCATGGCCGAGGCGAGGATCGCGAGGTGGCGGTCGACGGGGCCGCGTACGGCGGCGCCGATGCCCTCGACGGCGAAGAGGCCCGCGTACGGCGCGAGCGCGTCGTACAGGAGGGGTGCGGCCGGGTGGGTGCCGACCGCGCCGACGGTCTCCGCGGCCTGCGCCATCATGGGCAGCCACTCGCTGTCGCGGGGTGCGCCGCCGAGCCGGGGCGCCACGGCGGACAGACGCCGTGCGGCGTCGTCGAGGTGCCCGAGCTGGGCCGCGAGCAGGCCGAGCGTGACCCTGGGCCACAGGGCCGAGTACCGTTCGAGCTCCGGCGCGGCGGCGAGCACGGGCTTCGCCTGCTCCGGGTCGCCCGTCGCGGCGTAGAGGCACCAGCGCTGGGTGACGGCGAGCATCGCCGCGTTGGCGCTGGCCGCCTCGCGACCGAGGGCCTCCACCTCGTCGAGCGCCGCCGCACAGTCCCCGTACCGGCCCTCCCTCAGCGCCCGCTCTCCGCGCCACAGCGGCACGTACCAGGCGTACAGGGGTCGTCTGAGCGGCCGGACCACGCCCTCGTAGGCGACGGCCTCCGCGTCGGCCGCCGCGAACTCGCCGGTCTCCATCAGCGCCACCAACCGCAGGCGGCGGCCGAGGAGTTCGAGGACCGGGTCCGGCAGTTCCCGGGCCGTGGCGACGATCTCCGCGGACCACGCGAGCCGGTCGCGGCAGTGGCCGGGGCCGGGCCGGGCGTCGCACAGGGCGGCGAGCGCCGGGCCGAGGGTCGCCGGGTCACCGATCTCGCGGGCGGTGCGTACGGCCTCTTCCGCGAGGGCGATCCGGTGCTCCTCGGACTCGATGAGCCCGGCGGCGAGGGACAGCCGGGCGGTGACCGCGGCGCGCAGCGCGGTGTGGGCCGGATCGCCGGCCAGGGCCGCGCGTGCCTCGGCGAGCAGGTCGGTCTGCTCGCGGTCGGCGAGGTCGACCTCGAAGCCGACGGGGCCGGTGCCGAGGCCGAGAGCGGCCTGCGCGAGCAGGTCGGGGCGATGCGCCTCGCGGGCGAGGGAGGCGGCGCGCAGGACGGCTCTGCGGGCGGCGTCCCACTCGCCGGCGCCGAGGCGGGCGGCGCCCAGACCGAGCAGTACCTCGGCGAGTTCGGCACCTGGGGCACAGACCTCGGCGGCGCGCTCGTACCAGCGGACCGCTTCCTCGTAGGCGAGGAGCCCGGAGGCGCGTTCGCCTGCCTCGCGGGCGTAGCCGGCGGCCTCATGGGCGTGTTCGGGCCCGGAGAGCAGGAGGTGGTGGGCGACCTCGGCGGGCCCGGTGTCACGTCCGCGCCGGGCGTGGACGGCGAGTACGGCGGCGATCGCGCGGTGCAGAGCCGACCGCTGTCCGGCGGACAGCCCACCGTAGACCGCCTCCCGCAGCAGGTCGTGCCGGAAAGCGGCACGGTCGGCCGTGAGCTCTGCCAGCAGGCCCGCGTCGGCGGCCTCGCCGAGCAGCGCGCGCACCTCGTCCAGGGGCACACCCGCGGCCTCGGCGACGACGTCGAGCCGGAACCGGGTGCCGAGGGCGGAGCCGACGTCCAGTACGTGGGCGGCGCGCTGCGACAGTTCGGCGGTCCGCGCCAGGACGGCTGCCCGGATGGCCACCGAGGGGGCGGTCCGTTCACCGCGCGGCCGGCCCGCCCACGTCGCGAGGGGCGCCCCCGCCCTCAGCAGCTCCGTCACGAAGAACGCGTCTCCGCCGGTGCGCCGCAGCAGGTGCCGGACGTCGGACCGGGAAGGTTCGGTGCTCGTCGCCGCCGTGATCAAGTCCGCGACGTCCTCCTCGCGCAGCGGCCCCAGGGGCAACGACCTTCCCCGGCGCAGCAGTTGAGCCCGCGCCCAGGAACGGTCCTGCCATGCCGTGTCGTCGTCACGTGCCGTGGCCAGGAGCACGACCGCGGTGGTGCGCGCGCTGTCGGCCAGCTCCAACAGCAGCCGCAGGGACGACGCGTCGGCGGCGTGCGCGTCGTCGAGGACCAGGAGCAGTGGCCGGTTCTGCGCCGCCGTCGCGAGCACCTCGGCCACATCTCCGGTCAACCGCAGCCGCGCCGCCTCGGGGTCGGTCCGGCCCCCGGAGCCCGCCCCGGCCCCCGACACCAGCGCCCGCAGCGGCGGCGACCCGCTCACCAGGCGGCCGCACCGCACATCGTCGGAGACGAGTTCGCGCAGCAGCCGCGACCAGGGCCACAGGGCCCGCCCGGTGGGGCCCGGCGGGCACCACGTCCACAGCGTGCGGAACCCGTCGGCGTGTGCGACGGCCTCCTCCGCGGTCCGCGTCTTGCCCACGCCGGCCGCGCCGGTCAGCGACACCAGCCCTCCCCGGCCCGCCGCCGCGCTCGCCAGCGCGTCTTTCAGCTCACGCAGCACGTCCTCGCGCCCGACAAACGGATAACCCGCCACGATGCCCGCCTCGTCCGTCCCATCGCCGCTTCGAGAGTGCTCCTCCCTTCGAGCGTAGGCAGCCGGGGCCCGGAGCGCGAGGCGCCGCGTGCGCCGACTCACCGTCCGGCATGCGGAAACGCGGTTTCCCGGTCGCCGGTCGAGCGCATAGGGTGCGGATGCAGCTGGTTCGCCCCGTCCGCCAGGCGGGATGCGTCGCAAGAGGGAACCCGGTGGGAATCCGGGACTGCCCCGCAGCGGTGAGCGGGAACGACCGCCGTCATACGCACTGGGCCCGGCCGGGTCTGGGAAGCGACGGCCAGTAGATGCCTCAAAGAGCACGAGGCGTGCCCGCGAGTCCGAAGACCTGCCACTGCCCGTGTGCGACCGATCGCGCGCGGAGATCCCGGTGACCTCGAGGGCGGGTCGGCGTACGCACCAGCGGCAACGGCACACACGCCGTGGCCCCGGTCCGTCGTTCCTCCGCGCCTTCGTCCCGTTCCGGGGTCCGCTCCACCGAAGAGCTCGCGAAGGAGAGTCTCGTGACCAAGTCCGCAGCCGCGGCAGCACGCGCCACCGTGTACGGCTACCCCCGCCAAGGCCCGAACCGGGAACTGAAGAAGGCGATCGAGGGCTACTGGAAGGGCCGTGTCGGCGCCCCCGAGCTCCGGCGGACCGCCGCCGAACTGCGGGCGGCCACCTGGCGGCAGCTCGCCGAGGCCGGCGTCCACGAGGTGCCGACCGGCGACTTCTCGTACTACGACCACGTCCTGGACACCAGCGTCATGGTGGGCGCCGTGCCCGGCCGCCACCGCGAGGCCGTCGCGGCCGATGCCCTGGACGGCTACTTCGCGATGGCGCGCGGCACCCAGGACGTGGCGCCGCTCGAAATGACCAAGTGGTTCGACACCAACTACCACTATCTGGTACCGGAGTTGGGGCCGGACACCGTCTTTTCCGCCGACTCCTCCAAGCAGGTCGGAGAGTTCGGGGAGGCCCTCGCGCTCGGGCTCGCCGCGCGTCCCGTGCTCGTGGGTCCGGTGACCTATCTGCTGCTCGCCAAGCCCGCGCCCGGCGTGGCCGCCGACTTCGAGCCGTTGACCCTGCTCGACCGGCTCCTTCCGGTGTACGCGCGGGTGCTGGCCGATCTGCGGGCGGCCGGGGCCCAGTGGGTGCAGCTGGACGAGCCCGCGCTCGTCCAGGACCGCACCCCCGCCGAACTGAACGCCGTCGCCCGCTCCTACCGCGAACTCGGCGCGCTCACCGACCGCCCCAAGCTCCTGGTCGCCTCGTACTTCGACCGGCTCGGTGAGGCCCTGCCGGTCCTCGCCAAGGCGCCGGTCGACGGGCTCGCCCTGGACTTCACCGGCCCCGCGGCCGCCAACCTCGACGACCTCGCCGCGGTCGGCGGCCTGCCCGGCAAGCGGCTCGTCGCGGGGGTCGTGGACGGGCGCAACGTGTGGATCAACGACCTGGAGAAGTCGCTGTCCACCCTGGGCACGCTGCTCGGTCTCGCCGACCGCGTGGACGTGGCCGCTTCCTGCTCGCTGCTCCATGTCCCGCTCGACGCGGCCGCCGAACGCGGCATCGAGCCGCAGATCGCGCGCTGGCTCGCGTTCGCCCGCCAGAAGACCGCCGAGGTCGTCACGCTCGCCCGCGGCCTGTCCGGCGGCACCGGAGCCATCACGGCCGAACTGGCCGCAAACCGGGCCGACTTGGCCTCCCGCGCCGGTTCGGCCATCACCCGCGATCCGGCCGTACGCGCCCGCACCACCGCCGTCACCGACGCGGACGCCCGCCGCGCCCAGCCGTACGCCGAGCGGGCCGCCGCCCAGCGCGCCCACATGAACCTGCCGCCGCTGCCCACGACGACGATCGGCTCGTTCCCGCAGACCGGTGAACTCCGCACGGCCCGGGCCGACTTGCGCACCGGACGCATCGGCACGGCCGCGTACGAGGAGCGCATCGAGGCCGAGATCCGCGAGGTGGTCTCCTTCCAGGAGAAGACCGGCATCGACGTCCTCGTGCACGGCGAGCCCGAACGCAACGACATGGTCCAGTACTTCGCGGAGCAGCTCACCGGCTACCTTGCCACCCAGCACGGCTGGGTCCAGTCGTACGGCACCCGTTATGTGCGCCCGCCGGTCCTGGCCGGCGACATCTCGCGGCCCGAGCCGATGACGGTGCGCTGGACGACGTACGCCCAGTCGCTCACCGACCGCCCGGTCAAGGGCATGCTCACCGGCCCGGTCACCATGCTCGCCTGGTCCTTCGTCCGTGACGACCAGCCGCTCGCCGACACCGCCCGGCAGGTCGCTCTCGCCCTGCGCGACGAGGTCGACGACCTTGAATCGAACGGGACTTCCGTCATCCAGGTCGACGAGCCGGCGCTGCGCGAAACCCTGCCACTGCGCGCGGCCGGCCACCCGGCATACCTGGCCTGGGCGACGGAGGCGTTCCGGCTGACGACCGGCGGGGTGCGGCCGGACACCCAGATCCACACCCATATGTGCTACGCCGAGTTCGGCGAGATCCTCGCCGCCATCGACGACCTGGACGCGGACGTGATCAGCCTGGAGGCGGCCCGCTCCCACATGCGGGTCGCGGACGAGCTGGCCGCGGCGGGCTATCCGCGCGAGGTCGGTCCGGGGGTGTACGACATCCACTCGCCCCGCGTCCCGTCCGAGGACGAGACCGCGCGCCTCATCACCCGGGCGCTGCGCTCCGTACCGGCCGAACGCCTGTGGATCAACCCCGACTGCGGCCTGAAGACCCGCGGTTGGGCCGAGGTCCGCCCGGCCCTGGAACGCATGACGGCGGCAGCGCGCGCGGCGCGTCGGCAGTTGCCCGCCGCGGACTGAGGGAGGGGCGGGGCGCCGAGCTCCGGCGCCCCGCCTCCCGCCCGGCCTCCGTGTCATGCCTCCGGGGTGTGGACCGATGTGTAGTGCGAGGCGTCGCCCGCGATCGAGTAGCTCTCCTTGCCCTCGATGCCGACCGGCACGTCGCCGGCGACGGTCACGCGGTGCAGGCGGCGCGGCAGGCCGTTGTAGTTGTCGATGGCGTAGTGCTGGGTGATCCGGTTGTCGAACAGGACGAGCTGGTTCGGGGACCAGCGCCACCGCAGGACGTTCTCCGGCCGGGTCACGTACGCCTGCAGCAGGTCGAGGATCTTGCGGGACTCGGCCACCGACAGGCCGACGATCCGCTGGGCGAACCCGCCGATGAACAGGCCGCGTTCACCGGTCAGCGGGTGGACTCGGACGACGGGGTGGGCGGTCCGGAAGTTGATCGACGTGAACTGGGCGCGCTGCTCGGCCTTCTCCTCGTCGACCTCCTCGTCGGGCACCGCGTAGTCGTAGTCGTTGGTGTGCTCGGCCCACAGCGTGTCGGCGAGCAGCCGCAGCGGCTCCGGCAGACTCCGGTAGGCGGAGGCCGAGTTGGCGATCAGCGTCTCTCCTCCGTACGGCGGGACGGTGATGCTGCGCAGGGTGCTGGCCTGTGGCGGATTGAGGACGAAGGTGACGTCGGTGTGCCAGTGGTTGGCGCGGCCGCGCTCGCTGTCGACGGGCAGTACGTTGGGCGCGTCGTCGACGGCGGGCACGGTGGGGTGGGCGGTGGTGAGGTCGCCGAAGTGGCGGGCGAAGGCCTGCTGGCCCTCGTCGTCGAGGTCGACATCGTCGAAGACCAGCGCCTTGTGCTCGTTGAGGGCGGCGCGCAGGGCGGCGACGGTCTCCGCGTCGAGCGGCTTGGCGATGTCGACGCCGGACACCTGGGCGCCGATGTGTGCGGTGACCTTGCGGATCTCTGTGCCGGACATGAGAGGGGCCTTTCAGGCTCGGGTGAGGACAGGGGAGCTGGTGTGCTGGTTGGCGGGGCGCGGGAGGCCGTAGCGGTCACGCAAAGTGCCTCGCGGGCCGTACGCGGTGCGGAACAGGCCGCGGGCGCGCAGTATCGGCACGACGTGGTCGACGAAGAGGCCGAGGCCTGACGGCAGGACGGCGGGCATGATGTTGAAGCCGTCGGCGGCGCCGAGACTGAACCAGTTCTCGATCGCGTCGGCCACCTGTTCCGGCGTACCGGCGAAGGTCAGGTGGCCGCGCCCGCCGCCGAGGCGGCCGATGAGTTCGCGGACGGTGAGCCGCTCGCGCCGGGCGAGCTCCACGACGAGGGTGTAGCGGCTCTTGGAGCCCTCGATGTCGCTCTCCGGCGGCAGGTCGGCGGGCAGTCGGGAATCGAGTTCGAGGATGCCCGGCTCCAGGTTCAGCAGGCGTTCGAGCCGGTGGAGACCGTGCTCGTAGACGATGTGGTCCTCCAGGACCTGCTCGTGCGCACGCGCCTCGGCCTCGGTGGAGCCGATGACCGGCACGATGCCGGGCAGGATCTTGAGGTGGCCGGGGTCCCGGCCGGCCGCACGCGCCCGGGACTTGAGGTCGGCGTAGAAGGCCTGCGCGTCCCCCGGTGTCTGCTGCGCGGTGAAGACGGCCTCCGCGTACCGGGCCGCGAAGTGCTTGCCGTCCTGCGAGGAGCCCGCCTGCACGAGGAGCGGGTAACCCTGCGGGCTGCGGGGGACGTTGAGCGCGCCCTCGACGCTGAAGTACGTGCCCTGGTGGCGCGGCGGGTGGACCTTGTGCTCGTCGCCCCAGACCCCTTGCGCCTTGTCCGCGACGATCAGGTCGTCCTCCCAGCTGTCCCAGAGCTTGAGCGCCACGTCCAGGAACTCGGCGGCACGCTCGTACCGGGTGGCATGGGTCGGCTCGTCGTCCAGCCCGAAGTTGCGGGCGGCCTCGGCGCCTGCGGTGGTGACGATGTTCCAGCCCGCCCGGCCGCCGCTGATGTGGTCGAGGGAGGCGAACCGGCGGGCCAGGTTGTAGGGCGAGTTGTACGAGGTGGAGGCGGTGGCGATGAGCCCGATGTGCTCGGTGGCCACCGCCAGAGCGGTGAGCAGGGTGAGGGGCTCGAGCACGCCGGCCGGGCGTTGGCCGACATTGCTGAACAGGACGGGGCCGTCGGCGAGGAACAGCGAGTCGAAGGTGCCGCGTTCGGCGATGCGGGCGAGTTCGCGGTAGTGGTCGAGGTCGACGCTCGCGTACGGGTCGCTCTCGGGCAGCCGCCACGAGGCCTCGTGATGCCCGGTGCTCATGAGGAAGGCGTTGAGGTGGAGTTGGCGCCGGGTCACTGGTGGTCCTCCTGACGCTGTGCGTGTTCCTGGTGTGCTGTGACGCCGAGGGCGGTCAGCAGGCGTTCCCGGTACTGTCCCCCAAGTTCTCGACTTAGCTCGAACAGGGAGCGACCCCCATCGAGCGGGTCGCGGTACGAGCGGGGGTGCGGGCGCTCGATGGTCAGGTCGAGTCCGATGCGGCCCCGGTCGAGCACGAGGACCCGGTCGGCGAGGACGATCGCCTCGTCCACGTCGTGCGTGACGAGCAGGACGGAGGGCCGGTGGCGCTGCCACAGCTCGCGCAGGAGTACGTGCATGCGGATCCGGGTCAGCGCGTCCAGGGCACCGAACGGCTCGTCGGCGAGGAGGAGTTCGGGCTCCCTCACGAGGGAGCGGGCCAGCGCGGCGCGCTGGGCCTCGCCGCCGGACAGTTCGTGGGGCCAGGCCCTCTCGCGCCCCGCGAGCCCCACTTCGGCGAGGGCGGCGCGCCCGCGTTCGGCCGCCTCCTTGCCGTCCGTCCCGAGCAGCACGTTGTCGAGGACGCGGCGCCAGGGCAGCAGCCGGGAGTCCTGGAAGACCACGGACACCCGCTCCGGGGCGGCCAGTCGACCGCTTCCGGTGACCTGGTGGTCCAGCCCGGCGATGGCGCGAAGCAGTGTGCTCTTGCCGGATCCGCTGTGTCCGAGCAGGGCCGTGAACTGCCCGGCCGGTATGTCGAGGTCGATGCCGTCGAGGACCGTACGGCCGTCGAACGAGCGGGTCAGTCCGGCGAGGCGGACCGCCGGGGCCTCCTCGACCGTGGTCAGTTGCTCAGCGTGCGTCGCCACGACAGCACCCTCCGTTCGACGATGCGGACCGCGCTGTCGGAGACGAGGCCGAAGACGCCGTAGATCAGCAGGCCGACCAGGATGATGTCGGAGCGGCCGTAGTTCTGGGCCTGGAACATCAGGTAGCCGAGGCCGCTGGTTGCGTTGATCTGTTCCAGGACGACCAGGGAGAGCCACGAGCCGGTGACCCCGAGCCGCAGGCCCACGAAGAAGCCGGGCAGCGCGCCGGGAATGACGATCTGCCGGACGAAGCGAACCCTGGACAGGCCCTGGACTTCGGCGAGTTCGACGAAGCGGTGGTCGATGCCGGACAGCGCGGCGTGCAGGTTCAGATAGATCGGGATGTAGACGACGATGGCGATGATCGCGATCTTGAAGGTCTCGCCGATGCCGAGCCAGAGAATGAACAGCGGGATCAGCCCGAGGGTGGGGATCGCCCGGTTGAGCTGGACCGTTCCGTCGATCAGCGCCTCGCCGACCCGGCTGAGCCCGGCCGCGAGCGCGAGGACCACACCGGCGGTCAGGCCGACGGCGAACCCGCATCCGGCGCGTTCGAGCGAGGTGAGCACATCGGTGGACAGGGTGCCGTCGCTCCACAGCCGGCCGGCGGTGCGCAGCACCGTCCACGGCGCCGGGATCGCGGCCGGGTCCAGCTGACCGGCGGCGGACGCGGACGCCCACAGGGCGAGCACGAGCGCCGGGCCGATGATCCGGGAGGCGGGCAGCCGCTTGCCGGGCGCGAGGGTGCGACGCCGGGTGCGAGGTGCCGCAGGTGCTTGTTCGGCGGGTGTCGACACCAATGGTGTCGTCGCGGTGGTGGTCATGCCGTCACCTCTGGTACTCGGCCGGGACGGCCTGGGCGGCGAGGTGCTCGAAGCGTCGGTCGAAGAGCGAGTCGACCTTGAACCTCTTCACGAAGCCGCCTTCGGCGAGCAGGTCGGCGGTCTCCTGCTCCCACTTCACCGCCTCGTCCCAACTGGGCGGAAAGAGCGGCTTGTTGGCGACCTTGGTGATCGACTGGGCTTGCGCGACGCTGAGGTTCTGGGTCTTGACATAGAACTCCTCGTTCCAGGCGTCCGGGTGCTCGTACGCCCACACCTGGCCCTTGGCCCAGCGGGGGATGTACGCGGCGACCGCGGCGGCTTTCGCGGGGTCGGCGAGGACGGACGCGGGCGCCCACAGCAGGTTGAGGAGGTCCACGACGTCGGTCGGGATGGTGTGCGCGCCCTTGGGGCCGTACTGCTTGAGGTAGGCCGGGGCCTGGCTGTTGGCGAGCGGGGCCATGTCGACCTGGCCGGCCTGGAGCGCGGTGAAGAACTGATTGCTCGTCAGCGGCACGAGATGGACGTCGTCATCCTTCAACCCGGCCTGCTTCAGGGCCCGTAGCAGGACGACGCCCTGCGCCTGCCCCTGCGAGAAGGCGAGCTTCCTGCCCTTGAACCCTTGGACGTCCTTGATGTCACTGCCGGGCTTGGTGGCGAAGACGTAACTCGGTTTGCGCGTGATGTCGATCGCGACGATCTTGGCGTCGTACCCCTGGAAGTGCGCCTGGATCGGCGGGATGCCGGCGTTGTTGGCGAGGTCCAGGGACTTGGCGCGGAACGCGTTGATGACATCGGGGCCCGCGCCGGTGTTCACCCAGTCCGACACGGTGAAGGGCAGGTCGGTCAGGCCGGCCAGCTTGAACTGGAGCTGCTGGACTCCCTGGTACGAGGCGATCTTCAGGCTCGTGCCGGAGGGCACGGAGGTGGCCAGCGGGGCGGACGCGGACCCCTTGACCTTGGAGTCGGCCGCGCTGGCACCCGCACAGCCGGTGAGGCCGGCCGCTGCGGCGACGCCGAGCAGGGAGGACAGGAACAGCCGCCGGTCGACGCCGGGCACGACAGGGGACGCTGGTGGCATGGAGGGACTCCGTGAAGTCAGGGGGGAACTCAAGAGGGTGGAATTCATGCGCCATTTCCGGAATCCGGGCACGGAGACGTGCCGGAAAGGGGGAAGTACGCGCAGAAAATCGGCGCACACCAAAAGCCCACGCCGGAGTCATGACGGGTGCAGGGCAGTGAGCGCATCAATACGTCAACATGCCCGCAACAATGCGTCACTCAGGCGACGCATCAATCCGTCAAGAACACTGCGTCACATCAGCAACAAAGGGTGCGACCGATCCGCATCAGATCGATGAAACGGCACTTGGTCAGCGGAACCTGCCGCGAGGGTGCCTGCGCGACACCGGTGATCCCGTCGCGGACCTGCCGCGACCGGATCACCGGGGAGAATTCCTGCGCGCTGCTCATGCCCAGAATGTTCGCGGCCCGGCGGAGTCCCTGTCAACATTCGGAGTTTCTGAATTAATTCGGCCCGGCATGCACGCCCGATACAGCCGACGCGCTCAGCGGATCGCGGTAGAGCACGTCGAGAGCAACGGAACCGCCCGCCACGGCGAGGACGGAGTCGTGGAAACTGCTCGGCACGACCAGCGCGGCGCGCTCCTCCCCCACCGCCTCGCGCACCGCGTCCAGGCAGTCGTCCCGGTACATCACTCCCGCCTCGGTGATGACGACCGTCTCCGGGTTGAGCACGTCGAGCAGTAGCCGGGCCGCCCGCCCGACCATCCCGGCCCGCTCCACGAGGAGCCGTACCGCGACCGGACTCCCCTCGGCCGCTGCGCGCACCACGTGCATCGGGTTCGCCGTGCCGATGACGCCCCGCTCTCGCGCCCGGCGGCACAACGTCCGTTCACTCAGCTCGACTTGGAGGCATCCGGTCCGGCCGCAGTCGCACGGCTCCGTGCCGCCCTCCAGCGGCAGATGGGCGATCGCCCCGGCCTGCGAGCGGGGGCCGTGGTGCACCTGGTCGTGGGTGGCGAACGCGGCGTCCACCACATTGCCGACGAAGAGGTGCAGTACGCTCCGGCTCCCCCGCGCCCGCCCGAACAGCCGCTCCCCGTTGACCAACGCCCTTGCGTGTCCGTCCACTTGGACCGGCAGGCCGGTGTGCGCGCCGATCACCTCGCGGACGGCCACGTCGCGCCAGCCGAGCAGCCCGTGCTCGACGACGGCCCCGGCGTCACGGTCCACCCAGCCCCCGGCGGCCACGCCGATACCCAGCGGGGTCCGCTCGTCGGCCTCCGCGAGGAGCGCGCCGAGCCCGTCGGCGGCGTTGGCGAGAACCCGGCCCGGCTCGGTGCCTTCGCCATGGCCGAGGCGTCGCTCGGCGACCACCCGCCCGCGCAGGTCGAGCAGCGCGACGGTGGTGTACGGCACGGCCACGTGCACCCCCCCGACCACGAAGCGGGAGGCGTCCAGATCTACGGGTATGTGCGGGCGCCCGGCCCCCTTCGACTGCCGGGGCACGGCGGCCTCCCGGATCAGGCCGAGCGCGCCCAACTGGGCGCAGTGGTCGGTCACCGAAGCCGGGGAGAGTCCGGTCAGCCGGGCGATGGTGCTCCGGGCGACCGGACCGTGCTCAAGGACGGACCGCAGGACGACGCTGGCGCTCGTCCTGCGCCGCGCGCTGTCCGCGGCCCGCCGTGCCGCTGCGGGTGCCGTTGCGATGGCCATGGGTTCTTCCTCGGGAGCTGGTCCGACACTGCGCCGTCTCGTCGTCGGCGGTCCGGACTCGCTCCGGCCGCCTCAGCTCGGGCGACAGGTGGCCGTGCCTTGGCGCCGCAGGTCGACATAGCGACGCGACGCGAAGTTCTCAGCCTGGGCGACCATGGCTCGAAGCTAGCAAACCGGCCGACGGCTGCCCAGATGCCGGCCACGGTACGGACGGCCCCTCGCGCGCTGCTCGGCCGACGGCGGCCGGGAGGCCGAGGACACCGAGCGCGGCCACGAAGTCGGTCAGCACCCCGTTCCTGAGCCGGTGCGGGAGTGCGGGTTGGCGGCCGTGCCCTCGGTGCTGAGCAGGACGACCACGGAGGACGGGCCGAGCCCCAGCGTCGTACGCCGTTCGTCGGCGCCCGCGCCGGTGAGCGCTGCCCGCAGCCCGGCGAGCGCCGCGGCACCGCAGGGCCCCGAGGACACGCCCAGTTCGGCGAGACGGGCGGCCGCTCGTGCCGCGTCGGGGTCGGCGACGGCGATGGCCGCGTCCAGTCCGTCGCGCAGGTAGGGCCAGGCGATGCTGGACGGGGTGCCGCAGTTCAGCCCGGCCATGGTGGTGGCGCCGGTGGTGATGCTGACGGGCGCACCGAGCGAGAGGCTCTCCAGGACGCAGGCCGCGGCCTCCGGCTCCACCGAGAGCAGCGCGGGGCCACGCCCGGAGGGACGGCTGCGGTAGTGGGTGATCACGGCCTGGGCCAGCGACCCGACTCCCACGGGTACGGCGACGAGGCCGGGCCCGGCGGCGACCCCCGCCGCCGTCAACTGCTCGTCGATCTCTGCGCAGAGGGTGGAGTAGCCCTCGACGATCCACCCGGGGATGCGTTCGTAGCCCGGCCAGGCCGTGTCCTGGACCAGGACCGAGTCCGCCGCGGCACTCGCCCCGGCCGCCAGCCGTACCGCCTCGTCGTACGGCCCCGCGACCTGGGTGACCTTGGCGCGTTCGGCGGCGATGGCGGACACCGCTTGGGGATGCACCCCCCGGGGCACGAAGACATGGGCACGCTGCCCGAACAGGCGGGCCATGCGGGCCACCGCGCGGCCGTGGTTGCCGTCGGTGGCGGTCACCAGGGTGACCGTGCCCGCATCGTCGCCGCTCGCGGCCCGCTCGGCGAGGACGCGGTGGACCGCCCAGGACGCACCGAGCGCCTTGAAGGCCGGAAGGCCCAGCCGGCACGACTCATCCTTGACGAACACGCGGCCGACCCCCAACTCCGTTGCGAACAAGGGGAGTTCAACCAACGGAGTGGGAGCGTAGTCGGGCAGCGCGGCATGGAAGTCCCGCACTCGGGAGGGTGCGGGTTCACACCGCCACGCACGGGCGCCGGGCCGCGCGGACCACGGCAGGACACGGAGGGAGGAAGCGTTCTCGGGCACCCGACCAGGATGCGGCGGCCCTCTCCGATCGGTCCAGCGAATCTTTCCGATCTATACTCGTCACAAAACCCGACGTAAACGCCTGCCGTCGGCCACTCGGCGCCATCCGTTCGAGGCGGCCGCTCCGCGGCGGCCCGGAGGGCGGTCCGACGATGTTCGATCTGCACCGGCTGCGCCTGCTGCGCGAGCTCAAGCACCGCGGCACGCTCGCGGCCGTCGCCACGGCCCTGTCCTATGCCCCCTCCTCCGTTTCCCAGCAACTGTCCCAGCTGGAGGCCGAGGTGGGCGTCCCGCTGCTGGAACCCGTCGGGCGGCGAGTACGGCTGACCGAGCAGGCCGAGATCCTCGTCGCCCACACCGAAGCGGTGCTCGAACGCCTGGAGCGCGCGGAGGCGGACATCGCCACCTCCCTGACCGACCTGACCGGCACGCTGCGCATCGCCTCGTTCCAGACGGCCGCCCTGGCTCTGGTCCCGACCGCGCTCAGCCTGCTGCGTGACGCCCACCCGCACCTGCGCGTCCACGTCACGCACATGGAGCCGGAGGGCGCCCTGCCCGCCCTGCAGGCCCGCGACTTCGACCTGGTGCTCGCCGAGGAATATCCCGGCAACCCCAACCCGCGCCCTGCCGAACTCGAAGACGAGGACCTGCTCGACGACCCCCTCCACCTCGCGCTGCCGCAGGCCGAAGTGCAGGGCTCCAAGACCCCGTTGGCGGCGCTGCGCGCCCTCGCCGACCGACCGTGGGTCATGGAACCCGAGGGCACGAGCGCGCGGCACTGGGCCATGACGCTGTGCCGCAACGCCGGCTTCGAGCCGGACGTACGGTTCGAGACCCCCGACCTCCTGCTCCACCTGCGCCTGGTCGAGCAGAAGCACGCCGCGGCGTTCCTGCCGGACCTCGTCTGGAACGGGCGGCGCCCGACCGTCCCCCTGCGTCAGCTCCCGCGCGGCCGGCGCACCCGCCGCATCTTCACGGTCGTACGCCGCGGGAGCAGCCGCCACCCGGCCATCCAGGCCTGCCGGGCCGCTCTCCTCCGCGCGGTGGGCCCACCGACCAACAAGGCGTACCGGCAAGGGAGTTGACGGCTATCGCCGCAACTCGTCCAGTTCGGCGGCGTACAGCCGCCCGGGGTCGAAACCCATACCGGCGAAGTGGCCCGCGGCTTCCAGGGACAGGACGCCGTGCAGTCTCGTCCAGAAGACCAGGGCCCTGTGGAGGGCGACGGGCGGGGCGGGGTGGCCCTCCGCCCATCGCCGGTGCTCCTGGAGGTGTTCGGCGAACGACGTCGCGGGGCCGCCGGAGGGCAGCGCCGTGCACGCGTCGAGCAGCATCCTCATGATCTCGTCGGCGATGACGGTGATGTCGTCGGGCGCGTGGTAGCCGGGGACGGGCGTGCCGTAGACGAGGAAGTAGCGGTTGGGGTCCTCCAGGGCCCAGCCGCGCAGCGCCTGCGCCAGGGTGGTGATGTCTGGGCCGGAGCCGGAGGACTCGGTGGCCGCGCGGAGGGTGTCGGCGAGGCTCCGGTACGCGTCCCGGACGAGCTCGGTGATCAGCTCGTCCCGGCCGGCGAAGTAGCGGTAGAGCGCGGGCCCGCTCAGCCCCATCTGCTTGGCGATCGCGTTGAGGGACAGCGCGGACGCCCCCGCCGTGGCGATCTGCTCCCACGCGTGCTGTTTGATCTCCGCCCGGACCTGGGCGCGATAGCGCTCGCGCGGTGTCTTGGTGCCCGATTCGGCCACTGGCCTGCCACCTCTCCGTACGGCCGCGGCCTGAGCCGCCAGATTGAGTTAGAGGGTATCACGAAGGTTATTGACGGCCGCCGCAGCCAGGTGTTAGAACTTCTAACGAACGGCAAGCCACCTAAATCGCCTCCAGGGGGCGGGTCCTTCCATCCCGCCCGCTCGGCTACTCGCGCTCATCGACGCACGCCGGGGCCACTCACTCACTCACTCACTCACTCAAGGGGAACGCCATGTCAGCCTCAGCCGCACAGTCGTCCGCCGGATCGAACCGCCACGTACGCAGCACCACCCTCCGCGCAGCCCTGGTCGCCATCCCGCTCGCCGTCGCCATCCTCGGCACGACGGCGGCGGCGCCCGCCGGAGCCGGTCCCCGCCCGGGCAAGTCGCTCACCTGCCGCGGAGAGGGCGTCGACCCGGATGCCCGCGTCCGCTACCGGAGCGAGACCTTGATCCACGCGCCGCTGAGCACCGTCTGGAAGCTGCAGACCGACGTGGAGCGCTGGCCTTCCTGGCAGGCCGCGGTCAAGACCTCGGAACGGCTCGACCACGGCCCCTTCCGGAGGGGCTCGGCCTTCCTGTGGACCACCCCGGTGCCGCCCAACCCCTCGACTCCCGCCACCAGCCTGGACATCACCTCGACCGTCCAGCAGATCAAGCACCACTCCTGCATCCGCTGGACCGGCCCCGCGATCGGCGAGGGGCTGCACATCGACGGCGTCCACGTGTGGAACTTCACGAGGGTCGAGGGCGGCGTCCTCGTACGCACCGAGGAAACCCACACCGGCCCCCAGGTCGACGCGAACGTACCCGCCGCGACCAAGATCCTCAGCGACGGCCTCGAGGCCTGGCTGCGTGAATTGAAGACGGCGGCGGAGGCGGGCGGGGCTCGCTGATCCGCGAACCGGTCCGCGCCGCGCCCTCTTCGCCGATTGGCCGGAATACCCCCTGGTTGTTCATCCAGTACACGGCTCACCGCGATGACGTTTTCCGTGTGCTGAACCAGTCGTTTTCGGCCTCTCCCGCGGCTTCACTGGCCTGGATGCAGTGGTCGAAGCACGGGGGAAGACATGGATCTGAACACGGTGGCGGACGTGCGGGACGCGCGGCTTCGTGAGCCCTGGCAGGCCGGTGACGCATGGCTGGGCGGAGGCACCTATCTGTTCTCCGAACCGCAGCCGCACCTGCGGCGCCTGGTGGATCTGAGCCGGATGGGATGGGAACCGCTGACCCACGGAGAGGACGGGTCGCTGGAGATCGCGGCGACGTGCACCATCGCCCAACTGTCGCGATTCGGACGGCAGTTCAAGGATCGCGTGGCCCCTCTGTTCGAACAGTGCTGCCGGGCCTTTCTGGCCTCGTTCAAGATCTGGAACATGGCGACCGTGGGCGGAAACCTCTGCAACGGGCTGCCCGCCGGTCCCATGATCTCGCTGACCGCCGCGCTGGACGGCTCGTGCCTGCTCCAGTCGCAGGCGGGCTCGCTGCGGAGCGTCAAGGTCGTCGATTTCGTCACCGGCGCGGGCCGCAAGGTCCTCGACGAGGGCGAGCTGCTCCGCTCGGTCACCCTGCCCGCGCGCGCCCTGGCCTGCCATACGGCCTTCCGGCAGGCATCGCTGTACGGGCTCGGTCGCTCGGGCGCGCTGGTCATCGGGACGCTCGACCCCGTGGACAGCTCGATGGCGGTGACGATCAGCGCGGCGACCGTGCGGCCGTTCCGCCTCTGGTTCCCGCTGCCTCCTGACCGGGGCGAACTGCGGCGGGCGATCGAGGCGGCCGTCGGCGACGACGACTGGTACGACGACATCCACGGACTGCCCGAGTGGCGGCGGCACATGGGATTCCGCCTCGCCGAGGAAGTCCGCCACGAACTGACTCAGCTCTCCCGGGACGGTGTGCGATGAGCTTCGGCATCGAGGTCAACAACCAGCGCTTCGACACCGAGCCGAGGGCCGGCCAGTGTCTGCGCACCTATCTGCGCGAGCGCGGCTGGTTCGGCGTGAAGAAGGGCTGCGACCAGGGGGACTGCGGCGCCTGCACCGTCCACGTGGACGGTGAGCCGGTGCACAGCTGCCTGTATCCGGCGGTGCGGGCGCAGGGCCGCAGCGTGACGACGGTCGAGGGGCTCGCCTCGCGGGACGGCGAGCTCCACCCCGTGCAACAGAAGTTCCTCGACGCCCAGGGTTTCCAGTGCGGCTTCTGCACCGCCGGATTCCTGATGACGACGGCCGCTCTCGAAGCCGAGCAGGGCACCGAGCACGACGACCACAAGCTGGCCGATCTGCCCCGCGCGTTCAAGGGGAACATCTGCCGCTGCACCGGATACCGGGCCATCGAGGACGCCGTGCGAGGTGTGCGGCACACCGAACGGCCCTGTGCGGGCAAGACGGTTGGCAAGAGTCTCGGCGCGCCGGCGGGCCCGCAGGTCGTGACCGGCACCGCGCGCTACACCTTCGACGTCGAGGTGCCCGGCCTGCTCCACATGAAGCTGCTGCGCTCCCCGCATCCGCACGCCCGGATCGTCTCCATCGACAGCGCCGCCGCCCTGCGCGTGCCCGGCGTGCACGCCGTCCTCACCCACGAGGACGCCCCCGACACCCTGTACTCTTCCGCCCGCCACGAGCACCCCACCGAGGACCCCGCCGACACCCGCGTCCTCGACGACACCGTCCGCTACGTCGGCCAGCGCGTCGCGGCGGTCGTCGCCGACAGCGAGCAGGCCGCCGAGGAGGGCTGCCGCCGGGTGGAGGTGGTCTACGAGGAACTCCCGTACGTCATCGACCCCGAGGAGGCGATGGCTCCCGGCGCGCCGATGGTCCACGAGGGCAAGGGGCCCGAGGTGCGGATCGCCCGCGTGGAAAACAACGTCGCCGGTGAGGTGCACGGCGAGATCGGCTGCGTGGCCGACGGGTTCGCCGACGCCGACGTCATCTGCGAAGAGACCTTCCGCACCCAGCGCGTCCAGCACGCGAGCCTCGAAACCCACGGCTGTGTCGCCTACTTCGAGCCCAAGGAGGACGGCACCGGAGAGCGTCTCACCGTCCGCTCGTCCACCCAGACACCGTTCCTGACGCGCCGCGCGCTGTGCGCCCTGTACAACCTGCCCGAGGACGAGGTCCGGGTCGTCGCGGGCCGGGTGGGCGGCGGCTTCGGCGGCAAGCAGGAGATGCTGACCGAGGACATCGTCACGCTGGCCGCCCTGAAACTGCGCCGCCCGGTGAAACTGGAGTACACCCGGGCCGAGCAGTTCTACGGTGCGACCACCCGCCACCCCTTCACCATCGGCATCAAGGTGGGCGCCCGCGCCGACGGCACCCTGACCGCGATCCAGATGCGCGTCGTGTCCAACACGGGTGCGTACGGCAACCACGGCCCGGCCGTGATGTTCCACAGCGTGGGTGAGTCGTTCGCCGTCTACCGCGCCCCGCACAAGAAGGTGGACGCGTTCTCGGTCTACACGAACGTCGTTCCGGCGGGGGCCTTCCGGGGCTACGGACTCGGCCAGGTCACCTTCGCCGTCGAGTCGGTGATGGACGAGCTGGCCCGCCGGCTCGGCATGGACCCGCTGGTCTTCCGGGAGAAGAACATCATCGGCCCCGGCGAGGCCATGCACAGCCCGATCGGCGAGGAGGAGGACCTGCACATCGCCTCGTACGGTCTCGACCAGTGTCTGGCGGTCGTCCGCAAGGCCATCGCCGAGGACGGGAGCTCCGAGAGGGCGCCCGAGGGCTGGCTGGTCGGCCAGGGCACGGCGATGGCGATGATCGCGACGGGCCCGCCCGGCGGGCACTACGCCGACGCGAGGGTGTCCCTGCTCTCCGACGGGACGTACGACATCGCGGTGGGCACGGCGGAGTTCGGCAACGGCACCACCACCGTCCACAAGCAGATCACCGCGGGCGCCCTGAACACCACGGAGGACCGCCTCACGGTCCGCCAGTCCGACACGGACGTGGTCCGCCACGACACGGGTGCCTTCGGCTCCGCCGGTACGGTCGTGGCCGGCAAGGCGGTCCTGCTGGCCGCGACCTCGCTGGCCGAACGGCTGCAGACCTTCGCCGCCCGGCACACGGGGGTGGCCCGCCACCTGTGCGTGCTCGGGCCCGAGGCCGTCGACTGCGCGGGCCGGGTGGTGACGCTGAAGGAGCTCCACGAGGCGGCCCGGACGACGGGCGCGCAGGAGGAGCTGGCCGCCGACGGCCACTGGGGCGGCTCGCCCCGCTCGGTCGCCTTCAACGCCCAGTGGTTCCGCCTCGCGGTGGACCCCGGCACCGGCGAGATCCGCATTCTGCGCAGCGTCCACGCGGCCGACGCGGGCAAGGTCATGAACCCGATGCAGTGCCGCGGGCAGGTCGAGGGCGGGGTCGCCCAGGCGCTCGGCGCGACGCTCTTCGAGACGGTCCGCGTCGACGACCGCGGCGAGGTCACCACCGCCGCGTTCCGCCGCTACCGCCTCCCCCAGTACGCGGACGTCCCGCGCACCGAGGTCCACTTCATGGAGACCACCGACGCGATCGGCCCGCTCGGCGCCAAGTCGATGAGCGAGAGCCCCTTCAACCCGGTGGGCCCCGCCTTCGCAAACGCCCTGCGCGACGCCACGGGCATCCGGTTCACGGAGATGCCGGTCACCCGGGACCGCGTATGGCTCGCCATGGACCGGCGAGCCAGGGAGTCCGGCAACTAGGCTTCGGGTAAAGGTAGTTGACGAAGAGAACACCCGGCAGCGCTACTCGTCCTCCTGGTACGAGTGGCGCTGCTCCGTCCAGGGGTCGGCGCGGTTGTGATAGCCCCGCTCCTCCCAGAATCCGCGTCGGTCCTGGGTCATGTACTCGATGGCGCGCAGCCACTTGGGGCCCTTGTAGCCGTACAGGTGCGGGACGACGAGGCGGAGGGGGAAGCCGTGTTCGGCGGTGAGGGTCTCGCCGTTGTGGTGGGTGGCCATGAGGGTGCGGTCCGCGGCGAAGTCGTCGAGGCGCAGGTTGGCGCTGTATCCGTACTCGGCCCAGGCCATGACGTGGGTGACCCGAGGGTCCGGCGGCGCCAGCTTCAGGAGGACGGCGGCGGGCACGCCGTAGAACTCGTGGCCGAGGGTCGTGGTGCCCGACGCGCAGTGCAGGTCCGCGGTGATCGTGGCCGCGGGGAGCGCCATGACCTCGCCGAAGGTCCACGAGTACTTCTCACCCGTCGCGGTGGACCCGAAGACCTGGAGGTTCCAGCGGTCGGCGCGGAACCGCGGCACGGGGCCGTAGTGGGACACCGGCCACCCCTTCACCACGCGCTGTCCCGGAGGGACGGGCCCGCTTCCCACCACACACCTCCTTCTTCCTCCGCGCCGACGGGCATCAGAAGCGACGGAATCAACAACAGCAACAGCTAGATCGAAGTGGCATTCTGCCTTGCAGATGCTACCTCTTTCGCACTGTTCACCTCTTGGATGATCGCCCGTACACATACCGGCCACACGGGCCTGCTTCTGTGGGCTGATCCAGTAGCCGCGCTCCTACGCGCCTTGATTCACTTGCGGTACCGGGACGGGGCGGAGGAGTGGCTCTCGCCGCCACGGGGACATACCGGCAGGAGGCCTCGTACGCCGTTCGCGGTTCGGCGCACGGGGCCTCCTAGGAATTCCGGGGCGCCGGCCTGGCCCCATGACACGACATCTCGGCACCGGGGGATGGTCTGGCACTTGCGGAGGGGATGGGCGCATCCTTGCGTAGATACCAGCCACTGTGGCCGGATGGGCTCGAATGTAAGGAGTGGGCGATGGCCGTGGTCGTCGTACAGCAGGCGTCCGCCGGAGTGCCGGCCGCGGTGAGCGCGGCGCTCGGCGCCGCGGGGCTCACCACCCGGCCCGTCCCGCTCGACGCGGGCGGGCTTCCGCCCGTCGACCTCGGCGGCGTCGAGGGTCTGATCATCCTGTCCGCCCCTCACCTCGCCGGCGCCGCAGGCCCGGCCCTGGTGCGGGATGCGCTCGCCGCGCAGGTTCCGGTCCTGGCCCTGGGAAGCGGCACCGAGCTGCTGGCCGAGGTGACCGCCACGGGTTCCGGCTCCACGCGGGCCACGGTGGAGCTGACCCCGGCCGCGAGCTCGGACCCGCTCTTCGCGGGGCCCCTGCCCAGGGACCTGCGCCCGCACCCCGCCCCGCTCTCCCTGCCGCCCGGCGCCGTCGTCCTGGCCACCGCCCAGGGCCACCCGGCCCAGGCATTCCGCCTCGGCAGCAGCACCTGGGGAGTGCGGTTCGCCGCAGGCCATGACGGCAAGGACGACACCTGGACGGAGCAACTCCTGTCCCGTTTCGCCTCGTTGATGGCCGCACGGGCCGAACACACCGCCACTCGTGCCTTCTTCACCCACCGGGCCGAAGCCTGGGAAGAGCGGTTCGCCCACCAGACTCCGGCCTACGAAGCCGCGGCCCTCCGCATGCAACTGAGGCCCGGCGCAACGGCGTTGGATCTCGGATGCGGCACCGGTCGGGCCATGCCCGCACTCCGGGAGCAGGTCGGCGCCCACGGCCGCGTACTCGGCATCGATGTCACACCGGCCATGCTGACGGCCGCCGCCCGGCACGGCCGCACCCGGCACGGGCACCTGCTGGCGGCCGACTGCACCCGGCTCCCCGTGCCCCACCGTTCCGTGCACGGGATCTTCTCGGCGGGGCTTCTCGACCACCTCACCGCCCCGCGCGCCGCCCTCACCGAATTGGCCCGCGTCGCCATGTCCGACTGCGTGCTCCTGCTCTTCCACCCCTCCGGCCGCGCGGAACGGGCGGCCCGGCACGGCCGCCCCCTCGACCCCGCCGACCTCCTCGCGGAGCACAACCTGCGCCCCGCCCTGGAGGCGACCGGCTGGAACCTGGACGAGTACGAGGACGCCCCCGGCCACTTCCTGGCCCACGCCACCCTCACCGAGTAGCCGAGCAGCCGGGGAGCAGGCCCGGGCAGCAGCCGGGCGGCCATGCGGCCGGAGGGAATCAGGACCAGAACCTTGTCGCTACCTCCAACAACCACTGCTCATATACACAGCACTTTGGGCCATTGACCAAGCATGTGCCGAGCAATTGTCGAATTTCAGCCGTAGATGCAGGATGGGCCACCAAGGTGTTCCGCGGAGGAGGCAACAGATGGGCGACGGAGACCAGGGCAGTGCGGTCCGGGGGTGGCTGCGCGGCATCGAGGTGTTCGCGGAGCCTCTCCCCGAGCTGGTCCCCGAGCAGGCACCGGCCGACCCTGTGTGCCTTTTCCTGGACTGGCTGTCCGAAGCGGTGACGGCCGGGCTGCGGGACCCGCACGCGATGACGCTGTCCACGGTCGACGAAGCGGGCGACCCCGACGCACGCGTCTTGATCCTCAAGGGAGTCGACGCCTCCGGCTGGCAGTTCGCCGGGCACGGATTCAGCCCCAAGGGGCGCCAACTGGCCGTTCACCCCAGGGCCGCGCTCACCTTCTACTGGCCCGAGCACGGCAGACAGGTGCGCCTGCGCGGGCCCGTGACGCCGGGGTCCGCGCAGGACAACGCCGCCGATTTCCTCGGCCGGTCGGCCACCGCCCGCGCCGAGTCCCTGCTGTCCCGGCAGAGCCAGTACCTGGCCGACACAGCCGAACGGGACCAGGCCCTGGAGAAGTCCCTGGCCCTGGTCGAGAGCGAGCCGTCGCTCGTCGACTCCGCCTGGACGCTTTACACCCTCGCCCCGACGGAGGCGGAGTTCTGGCAGGCGGCCAGGAGCCGCGTCCACACCCGGCTGCGCTACGAGCGGACCGACACCGGCTGGGAGCGCTTCCAGCTCTGGTCGTAACCGTAGGCGTAGTAAGTACCGCAGGTCCCCACCCGTCTCCCGCTCCCGACCGGCACAACCGATGGGCGCGCGAGATCCCCTCTCCCGTTCCTGCTCATTCCTGCTCACGAAGCGAGGTAGGTACCTCATGACCACACGCACCCAGGACGGCAGCGCCGGCGACGTCGACTACGGCTCGATCGGCGCCGGCTACTCCTCCTACCGCCGTCCGGACGAGCGGATCGCCCGCTTCATCGCCGAGGCCCTGGGCGGCGCCGAGTCGGTTCTCAACGTCGGCGCGGGCGCGGGGTCGTACGAGAACGCGGCCCAGGCCGTGACGGCGGTCGAGCCCTCGGAGTCGATGCGCGCCCAACGGCCGGCCCGGCTCGCCCGCGCCATCGACGCCGTGGCCGAGGAACTCCCCTTCGCCGACGGGGAGTTCGAGGCCGCGATGACGCCGTTCAGCGTGCACCAGTGGTCCGACGTTCGGGCCGGGCTGCGCGAGATGCGGCGCGTGACCCGGGGGCCGGTGGTCATCCTGACCTGCGACCCCGTGCTCGTACGGGACTTCTGGCTGTACCGGTACGCGCCCGAGGTCCTCGACACCGAGGCCCGCCGCTACCCCGCCGTCGGGGAACTGTCGGCCGCACTCGGCGACACCGGCACGGTCCAGACCGTACCGATCCCGCTGGACTGCACCGACGGGTTCAACGAGGCGTACTACGGGCGGCCGGAGTACCTGCTCGACCCGGCCGCCCGCCAGGCCTGCTCCGCCTGGAGCTTCGTCGACGACGGGGTCCGCGAGCGCTTCGACACGGCGTTGCGCCGCGATCTCGAATCCGGTGCGTGGGACGAGGAGTTCGGCCATCTGCGCCGTCAGGCGACGTATGAAGGCTCGCTCGTGATCGTGCGTGCCACGCCGTAAGCACGGCGGGGGGAACAACGAGAGGAACAGTGGACGCCGCCATGGCCCCCGACCGGAGTTGCCCTGCGGGCGGGAGCCGCGTCAGATCGCCATCGCCTCCTGGATCCAGCGGTTCACCCGGTACGGCAGCCACCACGCGAGCTCGCCGACCTCCAGAACCAGGCGCTCCTCCAGGAAGTCGGCGAGGACGGCGCCGGGGACCGATGCGGTCGGGGCTCCGTATGCCAGGGTCTCGATGACCTGCTGGTACTCCGGCTCGTCGGCGGTGAAGCGGCGCAGGTCGCCCCAGCGGCGGTCGCGGATCTGGACGAAGCCCGGGCCCTGCCGCCACAGGCACTTGCAGAGGTAGTGCCCGTCACGCCAACGGCGCAGGTCGCCGGCCGCGTCGGCGGGTCCGTCCAGGCGCTGCGGCGGCTGGAGGTGGCTGAGGGCGCGCCAGGTGGCGGCGGCCGCCGCCGGGTCGAGCCGCAGCTTCCACTCGACGAGGACGGCCCGCGCCGTGAGGTCCCGTACGAGGCTGAGGCGACGTACGGCACGGTCGGCCACCCCCGGGTCGGCGAGGTCGACGGTCTCGGGCAGGCGGACGCGGCGGGCGCCCAAGTCCCACACACGGTCGCTCTCCTCGCCCATGGGGCCGGTCAGTTCGACCTCGCCGAGGTACATCCCGGGCAGGGCGCAGGCCTCGGGGTCGTAGTCACGCCAGGCGGTGACCGTGAGGGCCTCGGTGGCCATGGTGGTGCTCATCGGGGTTGCTCCTCCTGATGCTCAGTCAGACACGCGCGGTTCGGACACTCACGGATGCAGACGCTCATGGATCCGACGCTCACCGATCAGACACTCACGGGCTCGGGCCGGGCGGGCTGTTCGGCCGCGTCGAGCGCGGCCTGCGCGTGGCGCATGAAGTCCAGGCGCAGCAGGTCCTCGTTGACGGCCGAGGGCGCGATGTGGACGTACTGGCCGCCGTCGGTGAAGACCAGCCCCAACTCCAGCCAGGCATCGAGTAGTTGCTGCACCTCGCGCTCCTCGCGTGCTGCGTTCTTGGCGCGGGCCGCGGCCTTGCGGGTCAGCGCGGCGGCCGTGTGCGGCTGGTCGAGGAGGCGGAAGGCGGCCAGTTCGAACGGGTCGGTCAGTTCCATCGCGCGCCAGGCGAAGCTGCGCCGCCTGCTCACCAGGACGATGCGGTCGCCCAGGTCGGTGTGGGTGAGCCGGGCATCCGCGTGGTGCTTCTTCCAGGCGTCGAGCGCGTTGTTGAGCGCGGTGACGGTGGGCTCGGTGATGCCGCGCTGCGGGGCTTCGAAGACGTACGCGAGGTCGTAGAGCTCCGACTCGGGCAGATCGTAGGTGAAACGGTAGTGCTCCTCGGGACGCAGTCCGTCGAAGCCCAGTTCGGGGCGGTTGAAGTACGGGCTGAACCGCTCGATCGCGATCCGTGCGGACAGGTCTACGGGCGGGTCCAGGTGTTCCAGGGCGGGGATCTGCGCGATGACCGGGTCGTAGTCCTCGGCGGTCTCGCCGGGGAAGCCGTGCAGGTAGTTCCAGGCGACGGAGAGACCGGTCTCGGCGCCGTCGCGGAGCATGCGGACGTTCTGGCAGCCGCTGACGCCCTTGTCCATCAGGTCCAGCACCCGGTTGTTGAGGCTCTCGATGCCCGGCTGCACGTAGATGAGTCCTGCTTCGGCGAGTGTACGGAGCTGAGCGCGGCGCATGTTGGCCTTGATCTCGATGTGCATCCGCAGGTCGTAGCCGCTCTCCATGATGCGGGGCAGCACCGTGGTGAGGTAGCCCATGTCGAGGATGTTGTCGACGAGGTACATGTCGAGCACGCGGTGGCGCCGGGCCAGTTCCATGATTTCTTCGAAGAAGGTGTCCGGGCTCTTGGAACGGAACTGCATGAACGAGCCGTTGAGGCCGCAGAAGGTGCAGTGGTGTTTCTCGCCCCACCAGCAGCCCCGGGCTCCCTCGACGACGAGCTTGGGCTCGACCCAGTTGCGGGCCACGGAGGCGGCGAGGCGCTCGAAGTAGCCGCTGTAGTCGGGGGCCAGGATGGTGGCCGGTGGCAGCGGGCTCGTGGCCATCGCATTGACGATGCTCTTGCCCTCGGCGTCGCGATGGCACAGTCCCGGCACCCCGGAAAGGGCATCGCCCCGGGCGCCTTCGGCGATCGCGGTCAGCAGTTGCGGGAAGGCGGACTCTCCTTCGCCGCGGATCACGTGGTCCATGAACGGGAAGTTGCGGTGGACCGCCTCGCCCTGTTCGCCGTCGCAGTTGGCGCCGCCCATGACGGTCACGATGTGCGGAGCGAGCCGTTTGACGTGCTTGGCGGCGGCGAGAGCCGCGGTGTTCTGCTGGAAGGTGGAGGTGAAGCCGACGACGTCGGGGGCATGGTTGACAATCCGCTGGGCGATCATCTCCACGAACTCCGGTACCTTGCGGTGCAGTTCCTGCGACATGCGCAGCCGGGACTTCCGCAGTTTTCCCTTCATCGCGGCCGCGAATTCCTCGTCCCGCCAGGCTGGGTCGTCATACAGGGCCGAGGAGAACACCCAGTCGCCGCAGCCCATGAAATAGGAGGAGAGCGCGTAGTACTCGTAGTCGTCGGCCGTGAATTCCGTACGTTCGGTGATCCAGTCGGTGAATTCGAGATTGGCGTGCAGGACCTCGGCGCGGGCTCCGGGCACGCGTTCGTCCACGCTGCGTTTCAGGATTCCCAGGGCCAGCGAAGGAAGGTCGATCGGCGACCAGGGCATGTTGACCAGCAGGACACGCATGTCGGCTCCTCGGGAGGTGCGGAGACGTGAGGGAAATGAGGCCCGGGGGCCGGAATCGAGAGGGTGGTACCGGCCGGCCCGGCGGCTGACCGCCGGCCCGGCCGCAAGGGTCAGTCCTCTTCGCCGTCCTCGGCGTTACGGAACGGAACCTTGATGGTCACGCCGACGCTCGGCTTGCGGTTCTCTTCGTCACCCGCGAGCGGGTCATTGTGGATGATGTCCTTCTGCATGGCCGGAACTCCTCTCTGTGTGGGTGGTGCCTGTGCCTGTTCCGGCGGGCGCTGGGTAACGCACCCGTCCGGAATCCCCGTCCCGGTCGGAGCGGGGCGTCTGGGGGGTGGTGCGGGGCCGTCCGCGCAGTTCGCGGTCGAGGAAGACCACGGCGCGGCGCAGGACGGCGACGTGGTCGTCGGCCTCGTAGCCGTCGTGTCCCGTGTCGAGCCACATCGACTCGTGGCGGACGCCCGCGTGCTGGAGGGCTGCGAGGTAGTCGCGTACCTGGCCGGGCGGGCACTTGGTGTCCCGGGTCGCGGCGGCGACGAGCAGGGGCGCCCGGACGGCGGCCACATAGTGGAGGGGTGAGCTCTGCTCGTACCGTTCGGGCACCTCGTCGGGGGTGCCGCCGAACAACCACGCGTCGAGGGCGCGCAGGGCCTCGGTGGTGGTGCGGTAGGCGGCCGCGCAGTCCGCGACGGGCTTGACGGCGACGCCCGCACGCCACAGCCCGGGGTCCACGCCGAGCGCGAGCAGCACCAGGTAGCCGCCCCACGAGGTGCCCCAGAGTCCGGCCGCGTCGGCGCGGACGACGCCGCGCGTGGTGAGGTCGGCGCGGACCGCGGCCAGGTCCTCGACCTGGGTGAGCCCGACGCCCTGGCCGAACGACCGCCGCCAGCGCGGCCCGTACCCGGTGGAGCCGCGGTAGTTGACGCGTACGACGGCGAAGCCGGAGGCCACCAGCGAGTGCACCACCCCGTCGTAGGCGTCCCGGTCGTGGTCGGCGGGCCCGCCGTGCACGAGGAACACGGCGGGCACCGGGCCCCTGCGTCCCTCGGGCAGGCTGAGCAGCGAGTGCACCGGTCCGTCCGGGCCCGGTGTCCACATGTCCCGGTGTTCTCCGGGTACTTGGCCGGCTATGCCGTGTGTGGGAGGCAGCGGGGCGCCCGCGGTGGAGGCCATGCGGGGCGGCGTCGCCGTGTCCGTCCAGAGGTAGTGCACATCGGATCCGGCACGGGGCGCGGCATCCAGCAGGGTTCCGCGTGGTGTCGGTACGGGTTCGACCGTGCGCTCCCGCAGATGTACGCGGTGCAGGGTGCTGCGGCCGTGCCGGTCCTGGCGGACCAGGAGGGAGCGCCCGTCGGGGTGCCAGCGGGCGGTGATCTCGGTGTCGAAGGCACACCAGGAGTGGGTGACGACTCCAGCCTCCGGGCTCCAACTGCCCAATAAATAGCTGTCGTTGGCCTCGTGGACGAGCAGCAGTTCGGCGCGGTCGGCGACGGGTGCGAAGCCGAGCGACCAGAGCCGGCCGCCCGGCTCGCACCCCGCCAGAACCGCGTGCGTGGTGCCGCCCGAGGCGAGGACGGTCACGGCCCGGGCAGAGCCCGCCGCGCCGCCGAGGGCGAGGAGGCGGCCGTCGGGGGTGATGCCGGACAGGGTGGCGTGGCCGTCGACGCGCGTCACCTCGCGGGCCGTGCCTCCGCGCGGGCCGAGGTACACGGCGGTCGACCGTGCGTTCCCGATCCCCATGGCGACGCATGCGTCGTCGCCGGCGGCGAGGCCGCGGGGCTCGCCTTCGGGCACGCCCATCAGACCCGGCTGATCCGGCCCGCCCTCGAACGGCTGGAACCGCCATCGGCCGGTGCCGTGTTCGTCCTCGTCGAACCACCACACGTTGGCGTCGCGGTCGATCGCGCCGTGCAGCGTGCCGTGCGGGCGGTCGGTGACCTGACGGGTCCGCCGCGTGGCGGCGTCCCAAGTGAACACCTCGCAGCGGCCGTCGGCGTCTGCGGTGAACACCATCCGGGTGGGGTCCGCGGCACACACCTCGGGCAGTGCGGCCCGGTAGACGTGGTAGCGGCCGGTCACGCCGTCACCCCCGTGAGCCTGGACCGTACGACGGTCGTCCGCCACGCCAGCGCCGCGAGGACGGCCGCGCAGACCACGGCGGGCGCGGCCGTCCCGACCCGGGTCACGCACACCCCGGCCAGGACCGGCGCCAGCGCGGCCGACCCGCCCACCGCGCTCGCGAGGACCGCTCCGGTGCGGGCCTGCAGCCCGGGCGGGGTCACCTGAAGGGCGCGGGACTGGAGCACGACGCCGACCAGCGGCATCAGCAGGCAGAACACTCCGAACAGTGCCCCGTACGTCCAGGGCCCGTCGGCGGTGGCGAGCCCGGCCGCGAGCGGGATGAGCAGCCAGGTCACCGTCACCAGGAGTCGCGCGGTCCCGATCCGGCCCGCGATGCGCGGCGCGGCGAGCGAACCGGCGAGCCCCGCGGCCCCGGACAGCGCGAGGACGAGCCCCATCGGCGCGCTGCCGTGGCCACCCTTCTGGAGGGTGAAGACGGCTCCGTAGTAGAGGGCGACGATCACGCCGTTGACGGTGGCGGTCCAGATCAGGACGAGCCGGAGGAGGGGTGAGCTGCGGACCAGGGCGAGCCCGGCCCCGAGCTCGTCGCAGATGCGGCGGGCGGGGTGCGCCTGGGGAGCCGGATCTCCTGCGCCGCCGTCGATCCGGGCCGCCGCCACCTCCGCCTCGCTAAGCGACCGGGTTCCGGGCCCCGCGTCCGCACACCGATCCGGCCGGAGGTCCGAACGCAGCGCCCGTACGCACCCGGCGGCGACGGCATAGGAGACGGCGTCCGCGAGGAAGGGCAGGGCGCGGGCGGCCTGGTAGAGCGCACCGCCCAGCGCCGGTCCCAGGATCAGCGCGCCCTGGTCGCCCGCCGAGAGACCGGCCACCACCCGGGGGCAGTCGGCGGGCGGGGCGATCATGGCCACCGTGCCGGCGGCGGCGGCCTCGTACACGGCGGTGGAGAACCGTTCCACCAGGACCGCGCCGAGCAACAGCGCGAGCGGCGGGCGTCCCGCGGCCACGGCCACCGTCACGCCGGCCATGGCGAGTGCCGAGACCGTCGCGGACCAGAACATCACGGGCTTGCGCGCGCCCCGGTCGGCGGGGACCGCCGCGAGCGGGGCGAGCAGCAGCCCGGCCGCCGTGGACACCCCCGCGACGAGACCGACCAGGGCCGCCGAGTGGCCGAGCCCGAGAAGCAGCAGCGGCAGGACGACCCCGGAGGCCTGCGTGCCGAGCGCGTCGGAGGCGCCGGCGCACCAGAACAGCCGGACGTCGCGGGATACGGGCCGACGGGCCGCCCGCTCGTCGGCGGCCGTGGTGCCGGGGCTCATCGGGGCCCCGCCGCCGCTGCAGATGCCCCTGGCGCGTCCAGGGACTCCGGTTCACGCACAGGCACCCCACAGTTGGTCAAGTTGCGAAGAATATGTGCAGGAATCGAAACGAGCGGGAGCCTAACCAGGCGTCCGCCGGGGTCACAAGGGTTCCGCCGCGGAGGCCGGAATCGAACTCCGTAAGGGCCGGGCAAAGAAACCGATTGCTTGATCGGGAGCGCGTGCCGCTCCAAGGGCTCGCGCCCGCCCGGGCAAAAGGGAAAGGGGGTAATCCGTCCTCGGAGCCGGGAGGCAGCACCGCATTCCCCTGTCTCGCCTTCGCGGGGGCGAACTTCCCGGCGGATCGGGCCAGTTGACGCGGCCCGTCCGGCATATGCATCTTCCCGCCGGCGAACCGGGGACGGCGTCAGAGCCCCGAACCCCCCGCGCCCGGCGGTCGGTTGACTCCCGCCTCGCGCGCCCGCCGGGCACCCTCACGCACCGCCCGACGCCAACCCGGCGGAACGGTTCCGTCCGGCGCCGTCATTGGCCGGAAACGTGCGGGGCGGAGCGGGTGGGTGGCGCCCACCGAAGGGCCGGACGCCGATCACCGCACGGACGCGACACATGCCCGCCGCGCCCTCAACCATCGTGCGGACCAAAGGAGTTGAGGTTGACAACAGCAGGCCGACGAAAGGACCGCACCGAAGCTCGCTACTTGTTCGGCCCCCGGAAGCGGCCGAACGCCTTCGTGATGGCGCCGAGCGGCGAGGCGTCCGCCTTGACCGGCCTCGGCCCGGGCAGCCGGGGCACGCCGTCGCCGCCGGTGGCCTCGGCGAGCGCGGCGTGCGCCGTCTCGGCGGCCTCCCGGTACAGGTCGCGGGAGTTGGTCATGACGTCGAGCGCCTCGGCGTACTTGGCGACCATGGCCTGGGCGTGGACCAGTTCCTCGTCCGGGGTGAGCAGGTGCCAGCCGAGGCGCAGCCGCCTGAGGGCGGGCTCCGCGTCGGCCGGCAGGGGCTGCGGCAGGGCGGCGAACTCCCTGATCCTGTCGAGGAGTTCAGTCGGCTCCGAGCCGTCGAGGAACACGGTGCGTACGGTGTAGCGATCGGCGTCGTACCAGGGGCTCGGGGGCGCGGTGGGCAGGACGACGGCGCCGCCGCGCGGCATGCGCACGCTCAGCTCCCGCTTCATCGCGAAGTCGGCGATCTGCGCCTGCTCGGGCGTGCCCCGGTGCTCGACCACCCGGTGCCGCAGGCTCGGCGGCAGGAACGTCGAGACCGGCCGCTGGCCCATCGCGTCCGGCGTCATGGCCTCGTGCACCACGACGTGGATGAACCAGCTCTGCCGGGTGCAGTCCCGCAGCAGGTGGCGCAGTTCGTCGTCGTCCTTCGGCAGGTGGTTCGTGCTCCGCAGCCGCAGGCCCGGCAGGGTGTCGTGGTCCCAGGCGATCTGGTCGCTGTCCGGCCAGAACATGGTGGCGGGCGAGGGCCAGCTCACGTCCCACGCCCGTTCCGCCTCGGCGGCGAGGATCCAGGTGACGCCCTCGTCTCCCTTGCGGCGGCCCTCGGGTTCGTACGTGACCAGCTGGGCACGCACGGTGACATCGCCGGCCACGCGCCAGCGGGCCTCGAAGAGCCGGCGGGCCGAGGGACCGGGGTCGGCGGCCTCGTCCCGCGGGTACAGGGGGGTGGAGCGGGCCGCCTCGACGGGGTCGAGGTCCAGGAAGTCGTCGAGCACGCCGGCCGCCTTGAGGGCGATCAGGTTGCGCCGGACGTCCCGCTCGGGCTCGGGCCCGAGATGGCGCCCGCGCCCCAGCCACGCGGTGTCGGGGACGGTGGTCGAGGAGGTGCTGTTCTTGGCCATGGAGTCGTTCTGTAGGCGATCGGGGCTCGACCAGTATGCTCTGTGGCCCACCGGATGTAATCGGCACCAGGTCCACGACTTCGCCGCGATGTACGGGCATACGTAGAGGTAGAGGTCGAATGGGACGCCGGGCGCCTCCGGCGCGGGGACCACCCCGGTGGGTACCGGCTCCTTCCGACCCGGGCCGCACGGGCACCGTCGTGGACCTCGGTCAGCGCCGCCTCATGCGTTCGGCGCCCAAGAGGTGGCCCCGCCTCCCCGCACAAGGCACGCTGGTACTCACCCGCGCCCCGCAGCGAGGAGACGGCCGATGCCCGTGACCGCGTACCGCTATGACGGCCTGCGCGCCCTGTTCATCAACTGCACGCTCAAGCGCTCCCCCGAGGTGAGCAACACCGAGGGGCTGATCGACAAGAGCCGGCTCGTCATGGAGGGGAACGGCGTCAGCACCGAACTGATCCGTGCCGTCGACCACGACATCGCCACCGGCGTCTGGCCCGACATGACGGAGCACGGGTGGCCGAGCGACGCATGGCCGCAGCTGTACGAGAAGGTCATGGCCGCCGACATCCTCGTCCTCTGCGGGCCCATCTGGCTCGGCGACAACAGCTCCGTCCTGAAGCGGGTCGTCGAGCGGCTCTACGCCTGCTCCAGCATCCTCAACTCCCAAGGCCAGTATGCCTATTACGGCCGTGTCGGCGGCTGCCTCATCACCGGAAACGAGGACGGCGTCAAACACTGCGCCATGAACGTCCTGTACAGCCTCCAGCACCTCGGCTACACGATCCCGCCGCAGGCCGACGCCGGCTGGATCGGCGAGGCGGGGCCCGGACCCTCCTACCTCGATCCCGGCTCCGGCGGCCCCGAGAACGATTTCACCAACCGCAACACCGCCTTCATGACCTGGAACCTGATGCATCTGGCCGCCCTGCTCAAGCAGGCGGGCGGTATCCCCGCGCACGGCAACCAGCGCTCCGAATGGGACGCGGGCTGCCGTTTCGACTTCCCCAATCCCGAACACCGCTGAGCCCCGCACGGCAGCAAGGGGTGGCGGCCGCCCCGAGTCCCGGCCGGGTCACCCCGTCGACCGGGCCGCATAGGCGCGGACGTCCGCGTCCGGGTCCGTCCTGGCCGTGGCCAGTGCGCTCTGCGCATCGGGGTGCGTGCGATGGGCCAGCAGGGACAGGACCGCGGCCTTGCGGACGTCCGCGTTGGGGTCGGCCAGGGCCTTCGCGAGCGCCGGGACCGCCTCGTGCGGTGCCGCCGCCCCGAGGGCCGCCGCGGCTCCGGCCCGGACCTGCCAGGCCGGTTCGCTCAGCGCCGCCGCGGCCCGTTCGGCGTACGCGGGCGGGCAGCCGGTCGCCGCGAGCGCTGCCAGAGCGGCCCCTGCGACCAGCGGGTCCGGGTCGGTGAGGAGGGGGTCCAGCGGCTCCGGTACCGGGGCGTGCACGGCCGCGAGACCCCGGGCCACCGCGACCCGTACCTCCCTCGCGGGGTCGGCTGTGGCCGCCGCCAGTTCCTCGACCGCGTCCACCGAGACCAGGCCCCGCACGGCATGGATGCGGACCTCGATGTCGGCGTCGGCCAGCGCTGCCGCGTACACCGGGGCCTCCGCCAGGCGCAGTGCCCGCAGCACTTCGAGGGCCGCCGTGCGGACGGCCGGGTCCCGCACGCCGAGCGCCTCCCTCAGCGCCGTCCCCAGCCCGGCCCCCGCGGGCAGCACTTCGACCAGCTCGCGCAGGGCCGCGGCTGCGGCGGCCCGCACCTGCGGCGCGCTGTCCCGCAGACCTTCCGCGAGTACGGGCCCGGCCCCGGACGGCACGGTCTCGCCGAGCACGGTGACGGCGGCCGTGCGGACCGCCGGGTCGGGGTCGGCGAGGTAGGGACGCAGCGCCTCCAGGTCGGGGGACTCCTCGGCGAGGGCGAGCAGGCGCAGGAGGGACGGGCTGGGGGCGGAGACGACGGCGGGATCCTGGTGGGTCACGGCACCGGGGCCGCCCGGACGCGCGGCGTCACTCGGCTCCGCCGTGACGGGGGCGGAGCCGTCCAGCTCGGCAGAGACGAGGTCCGCCCCACGCGCAGCCGGAGGGGAATCACGCCGCCCCGCCGTGGCCACCTGCACCAGCACCGCCTCCCCCAGCGCCCGCTCCGGCCCCGCGACCGGCGTGAACTCCGGCACCGGGACCACATACGGCTCGACCGGCCGCGCCGTGAACTCCATCGCCCCGGACGGGGACTTGCGCAGGTCCAAGTGGTGCAGCCAGGACGCGTCGTCCTGCTCCGGATGGTCGAGGCGCTCGTGGTACAGGCCCCAGCGGGACTCCGTGCGGGCCAGCGAGGAGCGGGCCGCCATCTCGGCGCAGTCCCGGATGAAGGACACCTCGGCGCAGCGCATCAGCTCGTGCGGGGTGCGCGCGCCCATCCCCGCGATCTCGGACCGCATGCGCTCGAACGCCTCCACGGCCAGCGACAGCTTCGCGCCCGTCTTCGGCGGCGCCACGTAGTCGTTGACGAACCTCCGCAGTTTGTACTCCACCTGAGGCTGCGGCGGCCCGTCCGGGTTGCGCAGCGGCCGGTAGATCAGTTCATGGGCGGCGGCAAGCTGGTCGGCTGGCAACTCCCCCTTGTAGCAAAGGAATTGGGACGCGTCCTCCCCCGCCAGGTCGCCGAAGACGAACGCGCCGATCATGTAGTTGTGCGGTACGCAGGCCAGGTCACCGGCCGCGTACAGGCGCGGCACGGTGGTGCGGGCGTGGGCATCGACGCGAACCCCGGAAGCGGAGTGACCGCCGCACAGGCCGATCTCCGAGATGTGCATCTCGATGTCGTGGGTGCGGTAGTCGTGGCCGCGGCCCTCGTGGAAGGTGCCACGGGTCGGGCGCTCGGTGGTGTGCAGGATCGACTCGACGGCGCCGATGGTCTCCTCCGGCAGATGGCTGAGCTTGAGGTACACCGGCGCCCGGTCGGAGGCGAGTTCGGCGGCGAACTCGGCCATCATCTGCCCCGACCAGTAGTCGGACTCGACGAACCGCTCGCCGTGCCGGTTCACCTGGTAGCCGCCGAAGGGGTTGGCGACGTACGCGCAGGCCGGGCCGTTGTAGTCCTTGATCAGCGGGTTGATCTGGAAGCACTCGATGCCGGTGAGCGCGGCGCCCGCGTGGTAGGCCATGGCGTAGCCGTCGCCCGCGTTGGTCGGGTTCTCGTACGTCCCGTAGAGGTAGCCGGAGGCGGGCAGGCCGAGCCGTCCGCAGGGACCGGTGGCCAGGATGACCGCGCCCGCGCGGACGACCACGAACTCCCCGGTGCGGGTGTTGAACCCGGCTGCTCCCACGGCCCGTCCGCCTGAGGTGAGCACGCGCACCGGCATCACCCGGTTCTCGATGCGGATCCGCTCGCGCATCTCGCGGCGCCGCAGCTGCCGATAGAGGACCTTCTTGACATCCTTGCCCTCCGGCATGGGCAGCACATAGGAGCCGGAGCGGTGCACCTGTCGGACCGCGTACTCGCCGTGGTCGTCCTTCTCGAACTTCACTCCGTACGACTCCAGGCGCTTGACCATGTCGAAGCCCCGGATCGCGGTCTGGCGCACGGTGGACTGGTCGACGACGCCGTCGTTGGCGCGGGTGATCTCGGCGACGTAGTCGTCGGGTTCGGCACGGCCCGGGATGATCGCGTTGTTGACGCCGTCCATGCCCATGGCGAGGGCGCCGGAGTGCCGGACGTGCGCCTTCTCCAGGAGCAGGACGTTCGCGCCGCGCCCGGCGGCGGTGAGCGCGGCCATGGTCCCGGCGGTGCCACCGCCGATGACCAGCACGTCGCAGGCGAGCTCGGTCGCGTCGGCGAGGCCGGGGATGGCCAGGGTGGTGTCCACTGCGGGGCCTTTCAGAGGGAGGCGAGGATGCGGCGGCGAAGCGCGGTGGTGGCGGAGGTGGCGTCCCGCTGGCGGGGATGCGGCACGTCGAGCACCTGCCCGGCGGCGAGCAGGGCGATCCGGTCGCCGAGGTAGAGAGCCTCGTCCACGTCGTGCGTGACGAAGACGACGGTCGCGCCGGTGTCGCGCAGGATGTCGGCCAGCAGGTCCTGCATGCCGGCCCGGGTGTGTGCGTCGAGCGCGCCGAAGGGCTCGTCCATCAGGACCGCGCGGGGCCGGCCGGCCAACGCCCGTGCGAGCTGGACCCGTTGGCGCTGCCCGCCGGACAGCTGGTGCGGCAGTTTGCCGGCGTGCCCGGACAGTTCGACCCGGTCCAGCCAGTCGGCGGCGGCGCGGCGCCGGTCGGCCCGGGGGACGCGGCGGATCGCAAGGGGCAGTTCGATGTTGGCGCGTACGGTGCGCCAGGGCAGCAGGGCGTCGTGCTGGAAGACCAGCGCGCGGTCGGCGCCCGGGCGGCCGATCGGCCGTCCGTCCTCGGTGGCCTCCCCGGCCAGCGGGGGCAGCAGCCCGGCGAGGGTCCGCAGCAGGGTGGACTTCCCGCAGCCGGAGGGGCCGACGACGGTCAGCACCTCCCCCGGCATCACCCGCAGGTCGAGCTCGCCGAGCACGGGCGGCCCGCCCGGATGCCCCAACTGGATTCCCTTCAGAGCGAGTTCGGCACCTATCGGCGTGGTGGTGACGGGCAGGGTCGTGGTCGTACTCATGCGACCGGCTCCTTCGCGGGGACGGCGGGAGTGGAGGCTCGGCGGGTCACAGGGCGCGCGGCCGGGCGGGGCAGCCAGCTGGTGGCACGGCGGCCGAGCAGCTCGACGGCCGTGGAGGTCAGCCAGCCGAGCGCGCCGATGGTGACCATGCCGACGAAGACCCCCGGATAGTCGACTACGGTGTACGCCTGCCAGGTGCGGTAGCCCACCCCGTACTCCCCCGAGATCATCTCCGCGGAGATCACACAGATCCACGAGACGCCGACGCCCACCGACAGGCCGCCGAAGATGCCCGGCAGCGCACCGGGGAGGACCACCGAGACGAGCACCCGCAGTCGGCCGCCGCCCATGGTGAGCACGGCCTCTTCCCACGCCGGGCTCAGGGCGCGCACCGCGTGCCGGGTCGAGACGACCACGGGGAAGAAAGCGGCGGCGAAGGTGATGAACACGATGCCCTGCTCATTGGTGGGCAGCAGCAGGATCGCGACCGGCACCAGAGCGATGGCAGGCACGGGGCGCGCCACCTCGATCAACGGGCCGAGCAGGTCGGCGGCCCAGTGCGAGCGGGCCACCGCGGTGCCGGTCGCCACACCCAGGACCGCGGCGAGCAGGAAGCCGATCGCGATGCGGCGCAGGCTGAACCCCAGGTCCTGCCAGTACTCGGCCGTCCCGGCCCGGTCGGCGAAGGCGGAGGCCACCTCGCCGACCGTGGGGAACTGCTCGAACCGCAGCCACAGGTCGACGTCGAGCGAGGTGAGCAGCTGCCACAGCCCGAGCGCCGCGGCGAGGGAGGCGGCCCGCAGCAGCCAGCGGCCCGCGCTCATGACGCCAGCCTCAGGGCGTCCGCGTAGCCGACGGTACGGGCTCCGGGATGCCGGGCGACGTAGGCCTGCGCCCCGGCCGGGGTGACGAAGGCGCGCAGGTCGGCGCCGTCCGCGACCCAGACCGCCTTGTCGGCGAACCACAGGGTGCCGGTCACCGCGTCGGGCACGTACGCGGCCCGTACGTCGGCGCCCTTGACGGCTTTGAGGAGTTCCTTGGGGCTGTCGAAGGAGCGTGTGGTGCTCTGTCCCTTGAGCCACACCTCGGGCTTGGCGGCCGGGGCTTGGGGATACTCGGGGGCTCGCACCGCCCGCTTCAGCGGTGCCGGGTCGACGAAGGCGTCCACGTCGACGTCGTTCACCAGCTTCGCGGCCTTGAGGACCGGGACGTCCTGCTTGAGCGCGTCGATCAGCTCGGGACGCAGCGCCGGGTCGAAGGTGGCGATGCCGTTCGCGCCGTTGTAGAGGTAGACCACCTCGGCGGGCAGCCCGGTCTCCTTGGCCACCGACTCGGCGGCGGCGACGGGCTTGGTACGCAGGTAGTCGGTGGCGCGGCGCTGGGCCGCGAGGAAGGCGTCGAGGACCCCGGGGTGGTCCTTGGCGAACTTCTCGCGGACGGTGACCCCGTGGAAGGTCGGAAGGTTCAGCTCGGCACCGTCGTACAGGGCCTTGGCCTGTCCCTGGAAGGCGAGTTGGCCGGGCCAGGCGACGAACTGGGACAGCGCGTCGACGCTGCCCGCGGCGAGCGCGGAGGCGCCCACGCTCGGCTGCTGGTTGAGTTTGCCGATGCCCTGGCCGGGGTCGATGCCGGCTCGCTGGAGGGCACGGACCAGGGTCCCGTCGGCGGCCGATCCGACGCTCGTGGACACCTTCTTGCCGCGCAGGTCGGACAGCGACTTGAGCGCCGAACTCGGCGCCACGACAACGGTGTTGAGGCCGCCTCTGAGGTTGTATCCGGTGACCGACACCAGCTTCGTCGGCTGCTTGAGCTCCTTGCCGCGGGCCGCGTTGATCAGGAGCGGGAAGTCGCCCATCGAGCCGATGTCGATCTTCCCTGCGGTCATCTGGGCGGTGATCGGGGCGCCCGTCGCGTAGTCCTGCCACTTGACCTTGTACGTGGTGCCGTCCTGCTTGCCGCGGGCGGCGAGTTCCCGCTCGAAGTAGCCGAGGGAGCGCAGCAGAGTGCCCGCGGTGACGGTGTTGATGGTCTTCGACTGGTATCCGACGGTGACGGTGACCGTCTCCGCCCCGCTGTCGGCGTCGGCCGCACCCCCGCATCCGGCGGCCGTCGGCAAGGTCAGAGCGAGGGCAAGCAGCGGAACAACTCGCTTGCTGAACATGACAGTTGGGCCTTTCACCGGAGCAGATAGGGCATGTTGACCGTGACCGCGCCGGTGGGACAGCGGGCCGCGCAGGGGCCGCAGTACCAGCACTCGTCCACGTGCATGTACGCCTTGCCGTTGTCCTCGCGGATCGCGAGGGAGTCGAGCGGACACATGTCGACGCAGAGCGTGCAGCCGTCGATGCACAGGGACTCGTCGATGGTCACGGGCACGTCGGCGCGCTGCGGGACCAGGGGCATGGCTGTCTCCAGGGAAGGGGGCGGGGCTCGCGGATGGATCAGAGAGAGCGGTGCAGCACACCGCTCATGGCGATGCGGTCGCCGCGGAACCGGATGAACTCCAGGTCGACCGGGCGTCCGTCGGGCAGGTGGGTCAGCCGTTCCAGCATCAACACGGCTGCGCCGCGCGGCACTTGTAGCACCGCGGCGGAGTGCGCGTCGGCATTGACGGCCTCCAGGGTGACGTCGGCGTGCCCGAGCGGACCGCCGGTCAGCGATTCGAGGAGGCGGAAGACATCGGTGTTCTCCAGGTCGCAGCCGAGCAGTTCACCGCCCACGTCCAGGGGCAGGTAGGAGAGGTCCAGGGACAGCGGCAGGCCGTTCAGGCGGCGCAGCCGTTCGATGCACAGCACGTCGCTGTGCTCGGGCAGGCCGAGCCGGTGCGCCACCGGGCCCGGGGCGCGGAGCGGGCCGACGGTGCGCACCTCGTTGGTGACCCGGCCGTGCTCGTTCAGGGTCTCGGCAAGGCCCTGGAGCCGGTTCAGGCCGTGCGGGTACTTCTCGCACACCACCACGGTGCCGACGCCGGGCTGCCGGTCGACCAGTTGCTCGTCGCGCAGCATCTCCAGAGCCTGGCGCACGGTGTTGCGACTGGCCCGGTAGTCGGCGGCGATGGTGTGTTCCAGGGGGAGCACACCGCCGGGGAAGCCGCCCGCCAGGATCTGGTGGCGGAGCAGGTCGGCGAGTTGCCGGGCCCGGTCGGCGCGCAGCCGCCGGCGGCGCGCGGCGGCGACCGGAAGCGAGGCGGAGGCGGGTTCGGCTGGCATGGCAGGGAACGTACCGGCCGGGTCGCTCCGATGGTGTTGCCACAACATTGCGCCACCTGAAGCAGCCGCGCATGCGCCTCTGACCTGTGGGTTTGCTGGGAGCTCGGCAAGATCTGCCACTTCGGTGCCCACAGGGTGGACACCCTCGCATCCCCGCACCCCAGGGAGGTCTCGGCGCGTGCGGACGCCCCTTTCGTCAATGGCACCCACCTTGCCGTCGATGTGGGCTCGGCGCCTTCGACGGTCAGCCGCGCAGGTTCTGGTCCCCCGGCCCCGACGGAGCGAGGACCGCGGCCGCCACGTGGTCGCGGAACCAGCTGTGGCCTGGATCGACGGAGTTGCGGGGATGCCAGGCAAGACCCAGGTCGATGGGCGCCACGTCGAAGGGGATGGGGAAGGTGCGCAGCCCGAGCGCGGCGGCGGTGCCGGGGAGCCAGTCGGCCAGGGTGAGGGCGACGAGGTCGGTGTCCCGGGCGAGGATCATCGCGCTGGTGTGACTGGGGACGACGACCGCCACACGGCGCTGCAGCCCGCGCTCGGCGAGAGCCTGGTCGATGGGCCCCCGCCGTTTGCCGTGCCGGGAGATGCCAATGTGGTCGGCGGCGGCGAACCGGCGGGCGTCGATGCGCTTGTCGAAGAGGGGATGACCGGTGCGGGCGACCCCCACCAGCCGCTTCTGCGTGATGTGCCGGGTGCGGATCTCCGGGTCCAACTGCCCGAGGACGCCGAGTTCGACGTCCACCGTGCCCTGGCGCAGCGCGGGGCCGCCCTCCAGCGCCTCGGGCAGGAACACGACGTCCACATGCGGGGCGGCCGCCCGGATCCGGTCGGCCAGGGGGCCGGCGACCCCCGCGAGGATCAGGTCGGTCGCCTGCACGGTGAAGGTGCGCTGGAGGTGGACGGCCTCGAATCCGGCACCCGGCCGCAGCACGTTGTCGCAGCCGCGCAGCAACGCGCTCACCTCCTCGCGGAGTTCGAGGGCTCGGGGGGTGGGGACCATGCCCTGGCCTGCCCGGACCAGGAGCGGGTCGCCCACCGCACGGCGCAGCCGCGCCAGACTGCGGCTGACCGCCGCGGGTGACGTGCCGAGGCGCTCGGCGGCGCGGCTCACACTGTTCTCCTGGAGCAAGGCATCCAGGACACGTAGCAGGTTGAGATCCATGAGGCGCTCCTGAGCTGTGCTTTTGCGCTGTGGTCAATGATGGAGTGCCAATTCTTGCATTGCCTGCGGGCCTGCTCGGGCGGAGAGTGGAGATGTCCGCGAGAACCGCGGACGAACCAACCACCCTTCCCTTAAAGGAGATTGGCCATGCAACAGTCCCCCCGTGCCGGTCGAGAAGGCGATGTGCTGGCCGTGGTCAGCCAGAGCGGGCCCTCCGTCTCGTTCTTCGACGCCGCCTCCGACCACTACCTCGGCTCCCTCGAAACCATCGCCCAGCCACACGAGTTGTGTTTCGATCCGACCCAGCGGCTGCTGTGGTGCTCGATCACGTACAGCTCGGGCTTCTACGGTGCGAACGGCGGCCCGCGCACCCAGCTCACGGTGATCGACCCGGACACCCGCCGTATCGTCGAGGTCGTCGACCTCGCCCCCGAACATGCCCCGCACGGCCTCGCGCTGGACGCGGCGAACGGCCGCCTGTACGTCACCGTGGAGGGCTCGGCCGACCAGCCCGGTGGCGTCCTGGTCATCGACACGCAGACCCGGCGGCCCGTGGACCGGATCGGCACCGACGCACCGGGCCCGCACTGGGTCGCCATCGACGGGGCTGGAAAGACGGGTTACGTCACCAGCAAGGAGGCGCGGTTCGTGTCGGCCCTCGATCTGGAACTGGGCGCACTCACCGCGAAGGTCGAGGTGCCGGGCAGTGAGGGCCTGGCCGTCTCCGCCGACGGCACGCGCGCCTTCGTCGCCGCCCCGTTCCTCGGGGCCGTCGGCTCAACTCCCCCTGGAATCCAGGTTATTGACATCAGGACGGCTTCGGTGGTCGACACCCTGCCGCTGGAGGACGCCGCCATGCCGGTGCACCTCACCTCTACGGGACGCCTGCTCGCGGGCGAGGTACGCATGGAGGACGACCCGGCGTCCGGCGGCAGCCGCATGGCGCCCGGCCGCCTCACGGTGTTCTCGGCCGACACCCACAAGCGGCTGGGCGAGGTCGAGGTGGGGCTCTGCCCGCTGACCATCACCTCGTCCCCCGACGGGGGGCTCGCCTACGTGGCCTGCCATGCCTCGTCCACCGTCGACGTCGTCGACCTGGAGACCCTCCAGACCCTGAACCGCATCGACCACGCCGCGCTGGGCGCGTCGGGCGCCCACGGCATGGTCTACCTTCCCCGCCCGGCCTGACATCCGGAGCGTGGGCGCGACAGTCAAGTCCCGTTGTCGAGGCCTTGGTTGGAGGCATCCTGCCCCGGCAATGAACCAGGCCCCCCGGACACCGTGTCCGGGGGGCCTGTCAGGCGTTTCCCCACGGCATCCGTACAGGCTTGCCTCTCCGCCTACTTCTTGGCCTTCTTCTTGGCTTTCTTCTCAGCTCGGGTCTTCAGAGGCTTCTTCTTCGTGTCCTTCTTGGAGTCCTGCCCCTTCGCCATGTGCAACTCCGTTCGTCGCCCTGCGAGCCGATGACGGCTCGACGCTAGCCGTCGCCCGCCGGCCCAGCCAGACATCCGCACGCCAATCGCGGTGCCGCCCTGGCTCAAGCACCCGACTCCGCGGAGCCAAACCCCCCGCCGGAACGCTCCGTCCAGCGTGGCCGGATTCCGTCGGTGGCCCGCCAAACATCCCGCGGGCGCGATCATCGTATCGAGCTAATGTCCCCGGCTTTCCTTGGTCCCGGGGGCGAACCGGCCGTTAGTGTCCTTCTGGCTCTGGACGGATTCCCGTTCGTATACCCCGTTTTCCTCCGCTTGCCCGGCGGCGTCCCCGTACGTCCGTCACCGCCCTGACCAAGGAGAGCTCGCCGATGACTGTTGATTCGAGCCCCGACACTCAACTGGAGCCGCCGCGGCAGTCCAGCCTGGGCACGGCGGCCGCTCGCAACCTTGCCACCACGACCAAGTCCGTCCCGCAGATGCAGGAGATCTCGGATCGCTGGCTGCTGCGGATGCTCCCCTGGGTGGAGACCAAGGGCGGGGTCTACCGGGTGAACCGGCGTCTCACCTACACCGTCGGCGACGGGCGGGTGGAGTTCGTCCAGGACGGCGCCGACGTCCGGGTGATCCCCCGTGAACTGGGGGAACTGGCCCTGCTGCGCGGCTTCGACGACGTGGAGGTGCTGACCGCCATCGCCGGTCGCTGCGTTCAGCGCGACTTCGCGGCCGGCGAGACGCTGGTCGAGCGCGGCGCGCCCGCGGACCGGCTCCACCTGATCGCCCACGGCCGGATCAGCCAGACCTCCGTCGGCGGGTACGGAGACGAACTCGCCCTGGACGTGCTCGGCGACGGCGACCGGTTCGGCGAGCACGCCCTCCTCGACGAGAGCGCCCGGTGGGAGCACACCGCCACCGCCGAGACCTCGGGCACCCTGCTCACCCTGTCCCGCGCCGACTTCGCGGCCGTGCTGTCCACGGCGCCGGGCCTGCGCGACCACGTCGAAGGCTTCAAGTCGCTCCCCCGCCGGCGCCAGAACCACCGCGGCGAGGCGGAGATCGCGATGTCCGCCGGCCACCACGGCGAGCACGGCCTGCCCGGCGCGTTCGCCGACTACGAAGCCCAGCCGCGCGAGTACGAGCTCTCGGCCGCGCAGACCATTCTGCGGGTCCACACGAGGGTCGCCGACCTCTTCAACGGGCCGATGAACCAGACCAAGGAGCAACTCAGGCTCACCGTCGAGGCGTTGCGCGAGCGCCAGGAGCACGAGCTCATCAACAACCGGGAGTTCGGGCTGCTCCACAACGCCGACTTCAAGCAGCGCATCCAGCCGCGCTCGGGCCCGCCGACCCCGGACGACATGGACGAGCTGCTCTGCCGCCGGCGCGGTTCCAAGTTCTACCTGGCGCACCCTTTGGCGATCGCGGCGATCGGGCGCGAGTTCAACGCGCGTGGGCTCTGCCCCGACCAGGTCGACCTCGGCGGCCGGCGCGTCCAGGCCTGGCGCGGGGTCCCGATCCTGCCCTGCGACAAGATCCCGATCACCAAGGAGAAGACCAGCTCGATCCTCATCATGCGTACCGGTGAGGACAACCAGGGCGTCATCGGCCTGCACCAGACGGGGCTTCCGGACGAGTACGAACCGGGTCTGTCGGTCCGCTTCATGGGCCTCGACGAGCAGGCGATCACCTCCTACCTCGTCAGCACCTATTACTCCGCCGCCATTCTCGTGCCGGACGCGCTCGGCGTCCTGGAGAACGTGCAGATCGCCCGCCGGTCCAGGTAGCGGACCCTGACCGCCCGGCGTGGCACCGCCCCCTTCCGGGGCGGTCGCGCAGGCCCGAAACACCCCGGGCAAGACGCCCGTCCCACCAAGGAGCCATGGATGCCCGCGCCTGAGCCGACACCTCCGCAGTCGAGCCTGCCCGAGGCCGCTGCCCACTTCGGGGCGCACGTCCTCGCCGATGCCGCGGCCCGCGCCCGCGACATCACGGCCGCCACCGGCGGCCCACCAGGATCAGCCACCTTGCCCTCCCCTTCAACCGAGGTACCGGCACCGAGCGCCGGTCTGGACCGGGTCCTGCGCGGCCCCACCGGCCTGGGCACGGCGGGCCTGCGTCTGACCCTGCCCGAGGAGCCGCAGGCGCCGTCGGCTGCGCAGGGCACACCGATCCCGGGCCTCTACCACCACCCGGTGCCCGAGCCCGACCCGGTGCGGGTCGAGGAGGTCAGTCGCAGGATCAAGTCCTGGGCGCTGGACGAGGTTTCGCTGTATCCGGACGACTGGGAGGAGGAGTTCGACGGCTTCTCCGTGGGCCGCTACATGGTCGGCTGCCACCCGGACGCCCCCACCATCGACCACCTGATGCTCGCCACCCGTCTGATGGTGGCGGAGAACGCGGTGGACGACTGCTACTGCGAGGACCACGGCGGCTCTCCGATCGGCCTCGGCGAACGCCTTCTGCTCGCCCACACCGCGCTCGACCCGCTGCACACGACGCGGGAGTACCAGCCGGAGTGGGCCAAGTCGCTCCACTCGGACGCGCCCCGGCGCGCGTACCGCTCGGCCATGGAGTACTTCGCCCAGACGGCGACCGCCTCGCAGACCGACCGGTTCCGGCACGACATGGCCCGGCTGCACATGGGCTACCTCGCCGAGGCCGCGTGGGCCCAGCAGGACCACGTACCCGAGGTGTGGGAGTACCTGGCGATGCGTCAGTTCAACAACTTCCGCCCCTGCCCCACCATCACCGACACCGTCGGCGGCTACGAACTGCCGGCGGACCTGCACGCGCAACCCGCCATGCAGAAGGTCATCGCACTCGCGGGCAACGCGACGACCATCGTGAACGACCTCTACTCGTACACCAAGGAACTCGACGCTCCCGGGAGGCACTTGAACCTGCCGGTCGTGATCGCCGAACGTGAGGGCCTCTCCGACCGGGACGCCTATCTGAAGTCGGTCGAGGTCCACAACGACCTCATGCACGACTTCGAGACCGAAGCCGCGGCCCTGGCCGCCGACTGCCCCGTCCCAAGCGTGCAGCGTTTCCTGCGAGGCGTTTCCGCGTGGGTCGACGGCAATCACCACTGGCACCAAACGAACACCTATCGCTACAGCCTGCCGGATTTCTGGTAGGAAGAATGGACTCATCTGTGACCAGCACCGAACTCACCGCCACCGAAGCCTCCGTCTTCATCCCCAACCCGGCGACTCCCTACCAGGGGGACATCGCCCGGTACTGGGACGGCGAGGCCAGGCCCGTGAACCTGCGGCTCGGCGATGTCGACGGTCTCTACCACCACCACTACGGCATCGGTGAGGTCGACCATGCCGCGCTCGGCGACGCCGACGACAGCGAGAGCGAGAAGAAGCTGATCACCGAGCTGCACCGGCTGGAGTCGGCGCAGGCCGAGCTCCTCCTGGAGCACCTCGGCGACATCGGGCGGGACGACACCCTGGTGGACGCCGGCTGCGGCCGGGGCGGCTCGATGGTGATGGCGCACCAGCGCTTCGGATGCAAGGTCGAAGGTGTCACCCTGTCGGCCAAGCAGGCCGAGTTCGCCAACCGGCGCGCGGGCGAGCTCCGCATCCAGGACCACGTCCGCGCCCGCGTCTGCAACATGCTCTCCACGCCGTTCGAGACCGGGCAGGCCGCGGCCTCGTGGAACAACGAGTCGAGCATGTACGTCGACCTGCACGACCTCTTCGCCGAGCACTCCCGCATCCTCAAGGTCGGCGGTCGCTACGTGACCATCACGGGCTGCTGGAACCCTCGGTACGGCCAGCCCTCGAAGTGGGTCTCGCAGATCAACGCGCACTTCGAGTGCAACATCCACTCGCGGCGCGAGTACCTGCGCGCGATGGCCGACAACCGCCTCGTCCCGCAGGCCGTCATCGACCTCACCCCCGACACCCTGCCGTACTGGGAGCTGCGGGCCACGTCGTCGCTGGTCACGGGCATTGAGGAGGCGTTCATCAACTCGTACCGGGACGGCTCGTTCCAGTACGTCCTGATCGCAGCCGACCGAGTCTGACCGCCCCTGCTGACCAGGGAGGCCGCGTTCCGGGGGCTGACTCCCCGGGGCGCGGCCGAGGTGTTCAACTGGACTCGGGGCGGGGGCAGTTGCCTTGTACGTCCCGGCCATGAGCGCCCCGCATGAACACCCACAGCAGGAACCCCGGGCAGCTGAGCGTGGCACCCCGCGCGCAAGAGGTCACCTCCTCGGCTGGAGCGGTGCCGGTGTGCGTTTGGCGGCGTGGCTCACTATGGCTGTTTCGATGTGGGTGATGCCCAGGCCGGTCAAGTCTTCGGAGAGGAAGCCGTAGAGGGCTGTCAGGTCCGGGAAGTAGGCGGCCGCGTGCAGGTTCGAGGGGCCCGATGTCGCGAACGCGCCGTGTACCGAGGGGTGGTCGGCGAGTGCCTTGCCTGCGGTGGCCAGGTGGTCGGGGGGCACGTGCAGCAGGAGTTTGGCCTCGATGGGCAGTCCGAGGCGGCGGGGCTCGACCAGGACCTGGGTGATCAGGCGTCCCTGGGTGGTGAGTTGGGCGAGGCGGCGGCGCACTGTGCTCTCCGGGTGGCCGGTGCGCGCGGCCAGGGCCGCCGCCGTCAGGCGCGCGTCGGGGGTGAGCGCGTCGATGAGGGCCTGCTCCAGGGCGTCGGTGTCGACGCCGTACGGGCCCGGGGAAGCGGTTGTTTCGGGGGCCGGTTCGGCCGGGCTCAACGCCGCGCGCTCGGTGACGGTCAGCACCTGGTGGCGCCACTCGGAGGTGAGCCGGAAGACGTGCAGAATCGTGGCGGTCTCCAGGGACGTCACCGCCTGGGTGGACGGCAACTGCCGGAAGATCAGCGGATCGCGTGAGCCCGGCTCGGTGCGGGCGACCGCGAAGATCTCGTCGCCCGAGGTCGTGACGTCGATGAACGGGATGTCCTCGCGCGCCGCGAGCGCGGCCACGATCGTGTCGAGCTTTCCCCGCAGGACCCGGATGCGCAGGAACAGGGCCCCCGCCGAGCCGCCGTTGCGCGGTCGCGCGACCGGCGAGATCACCACGCGCACGGTGCCGTCGGCGCCGAGCGCCTGCAGCCTGCGGCGCACGGTGGCGGGGCTGAGCCCCAGCACATGGGACGCCCGCTCCGCGGTGACACGGCCGTCCCACTGCAACGCGGCCACCAGCCGCTGATCCATCTCACTCAGTACGGAATCCGCCGATGCGCGCGTCATGACGGCAAGTTTCGCCCATTCCGGTGCGCTGCGGAGCCCTTGTCGACGAATACGGCTCAACCATGGATGTCGTCCACTCCGCGCCGTCCCCGGCGCAGGCCGACGGGACCCTGGTCACGAAAGGAGCGTCCGATGATCCTCGACCCGCGCATCTGGTTTCCCGGCGTGATCGGCTGACCGACCGTCTGCACGTCCAGGGCTGCCGCCGGCCGTCCTGCGTACCCGGGCCTGCGGTGCCACAACGCCGCAGGCCCGCGATTTTCACAGCACTCCCAGACACCATCCCGAGAACGACGGATCCACCACGGAGGTCCACGTGCCCCTGTCCAAGCAACGGGAAAAAGTACGCTTCGCCAGCGGCGACACCTCGTGCGCCGCCTGGCACTACCCGGGGTCCAACGGCGGCTGCGTGATCATGGCCGGCGGCACCGCGGTGACCAAGGAACCGGCGTCGGACCAGTTCGCCGCACGGTTCAACGACGCGGGATTCGCCGTCCTCGCCTTCGACCACCGGCGGTTCGGAGAGAGCGGAGGCGCGCCGCGCCAGATCGTCCGTATCGACGAGCAGATCGCCGACTGGCACGCCGCGATCGAGTACGCGGCCGGCCTGCCCGGCGTCGCCCCGGACAGGATCTCGGTCTGGGGCTTCTCGCTCGCGGGCGGCCACGTCTTCCATGTCGCGGCCGACCACCCCCGGCTGGCCGGCGCGATCGCGCAGACGCCACTGGTCGACGGCCGGGCGATCGCTCCCAACGCCCTGCGATCCATGACACCCGCAGCGCTGCTGGGGCTCCTCGGCCTGGGTGTCGCGGACATGCTCGGCGGCCTCGTCGGGCGTCCGCCGATCCTGGTCCCCAGCGCGGGACCTCGCGGCGCCGTCGCCTCGCTGACCACGCCCGACGCCATGGACGGCGACCGGGCCCTCGACCCCGAGGGCCGCCACACGAACTGGGATCAGACGGTCGCCGCGAGGATCGCCCTCCAGGTCGGCGGGTACCGGCCCGGCCGTCATGCCGCCCGGATCCGGTGTCCTCTGCTGGTGGTCGTCTGCGACCAGGACCGGAGCGTGCTCGTCGACCCCGCCGTCCAGGCGGCCGCGAACGCGCCGCATTCCGAGGTGGTGCACCTGCCCGGCCGCCATTACGCCCCCTTCCTGGAATCGCACGAACAGGCCGCCGAGGCGGAGATCGCGTTCCTGCGGAAGCATCTGGACCGCCACGGTTCGCGCGATTCCCGCTGAGCGGATCGCCCGCTCGCGCCGGCTCCCGGGTGCGCGCGGGGCAGATCGGCGGGGGCTCACCGCGTGGCGTCGTCGCCCTCCGCGGGGCGCTCCTCCTCCTCGGCGTGGGCGGCCCGGCGGAGCCGGCGCAACGTGAGGGCGAAAGCCACTGCCGAAGCGCCGAAGAGCACTGCGGTGATCGCCAGCCATCGGCCGAGGTAGACGTTTTCGGTCAGCCGCGTGGCGCCTTCGTAGGGGACCGCCAGATCGAGGATGAGCGGGAACCACACGAGGAGCAGCACACCAGACAGGAAGGTGGGTACGCGCAGGAAGTTGATCCACGGCACGTCCGGCACGCGGCCGGTGCGGTGGCGCAGTACGGACTGGGCCGAGAGGTCGGCGAGCGAGTACAGCGGGAGCAGGATCAGGTCGTGGAGGATCGCAGCTCCCACGAACCACACCGCCACATCGAGCGGCCGGACCGCGAACAGCCGCACCAGCGCGTAGCCGGTGAGCGCGAACGAGCAGATCAGCGCGAGGAGATGGAGGGGCCCGGAGCCGTACCAGCGGCCGAAGCGTGCCATGGGCAGTCAGGTCCTGAAGGTAAGCCGGTGCACCCACTTGGTGTTGTTCACGCCGGGGTTGGCCGGGACGATGACGCGGGCCGGGTAGCCGTGGTCGAGTGAGAGATCCGCCCCGTTGACGTGCAGCGCGAGCAGGGCCCGGGGGTCGTGGATCTGGTTGCCGCGCAGGACCACCGAGCTGTAGGGGCCGGGCGGTTGCACGGATTCCACCAGGACGCTTCCCGCGTCGGGCAGTCCCGACAGGGCGGCGAGGTCGGTGAGGCGCAGGCCGCTCCAGTGCTGGTCGGCGGTGGACCACCCTTCCACACAGGCGATGGGCAGCGCGGCCGCATACTGACGCATCGTCAGAAGTTGCTCACGCGTGAAGACCAGCGCCGGTCCGTGGCCGTTCACCTCCAGTCGCCAGCTCGGGCCGACGTGGGACGGGGAGACCCCCACGGCCGCGGCCGTCTTGTTGATCTGGAAGCCGTTGGGCCCGCTGCCCGGGTCGCGGTTGTGCGGCGCGAGAAGGGCGGTGCCGCGCAGCCGGCCGCCGATGCTCTGCCCTGCGGTCACCACCAGCAGGAGCAGTGACCCCGCCCCCACCATCCCCACGGCACCGCGGCGTGACATCGTCGGCGCCGCGGGTGCGGCCGGAACCAGGCCGTCCGGGTCGGGGGGCTCGGGCCGGGTGCCGGCCACGCCGGTACGGAGTTCGGCGGCCAGATCGCGGGAGCCGAGGGCACGCGTCATCCGGCCGAGCCGGAGTGCCACATGGATCACGAACGCGGCGATGAACACCCAGGCACCGTAGAAATGCAGGGTGTAGAAGGAGCCCGGGAAGACGTAGTAGAGCTGGATGTTGAGAATTCCGGTCACGAACTCGAAGATGACCCCGCCCACCAGCATCAGCAGGGAGAGCCGCTCCAGGCCGTGCGCGACGGTGCGGACCGGAAGCCACTCGAACAGCTTCGGGATGACCGACCACAGCTTGGCAAGGAGCACCGGCACGAGGACCACGCCGAGCGTGACGTGCACGCCCTGGGTCAGCCGGTAGAGCCAGTAGGGGTGCGTGGGCCAGTCGAAGAGGTAGAAGCCCAGCAGTCCCTTGGTGGGGGTCTGGTCGTTGCCCAGGCCGGGGTTGTAGGCGGCGTACGAGAGCATCCCGGTGATGAACAGCACCGGGATGCCGACAAGGAGCAGCAGGCCGAACACCGACGTCAGCCAGGGACCGCGGATCGGACTGCGCCAGAATCCGGGGCGGAAGGGTCCCGGAGGAGGCGTCCGGCCGATCCGCTGCACCGTCGCCCGCGCGACCGCCGCAGCCGCGGCCGCACGGGCCGCCGTCGCGGCGCCGAGCCGTTCGAGACGCCCGGGCTCATGTGCCTCGTCCGGCGGTGGGCGCCTGGGCCCGCTGGGCGAGCCGGGGGCCGACGGCCGTCCGTCAGTGCCCATGAGCCATCTCCTCCGTGTCGGGGCAGACCCTCAAGGACGAGCGTTCGACCGCAACAATGTCTTCCGACACTCAACCAGTGAAACCGCCGCAAATCGTCATTTACCAGTCGACTGTCTGCCCGTGTCGTGCGTTCAGGCGCGATGCCTCAGGGCCCGGGCCGCATCGGGCCGGGGGCGGGTGTGGCCGACGGGGGTGAAGAGGGCGCGGGTACGGGTCATCGCCAAGAGCCTGTCCACTGAGGGGCCCGCCGCCCGGATGCTGATCGTCTTGCCCTGTGCCAGAGCACGGTGGCGCACACGGAGCAGCGTGTTCAGTCCGGAGCAGTCGCAGAAGCCGACGCCGTGAAGGTCGATGACCAAGCCGCCCACCGAGTGGTCCAGCGCCCTGCGCAGCTGCTGGTACAGGGTCTGCTCGCTGTCGAGGTCGAGCTCGCCTTCCACCAGGACGACCGTACGCCCGACATCCGCGGGCGCCGACGGCTCTGCGGAAGGGAATACCTCGATGCCCGCGGCTCGCGGGGACCGGCCTGAAGCTTCCACGGCAGCCTCCCCAAGAGGACTCCACCCGGCTACGTCCGTCCCCATTAATCTCCCCCTCCGCCCCGTCATGCGTCAAGAGATACCGGAAATTGAATTCCGCCTTTTTATTGCGTGAAACCAGCGTCCTACGGTGCGGGGACGGGTGACGTACCGGAAGCACACGCGGGGCGCTGACGACGGCACACCCGAGCGCAGCGCCGCCGAGACGATGGGCCGAGCGGGGTGGAGAAGGCCCCGCGGCGTTTGGGCCTCGGGCGGCCAGGAAACCCGCACCACATGCGACTGCTGTCCGCGATCTTCGCGAAGCCAACGGTGACGGGCAGGGCCCCGAACGGCCCGGGTGAGGTGTGCCGGGCAGAATCCGCCGGGCGGATCCCGACGCTCCTGAAGGCGCTCGACGGCTTGGGCAGGGCCGAGGCCCTGGACCGCGTGACCACCCCCCTGCAGAAGGCCGTGCGCGGTCTGCCGCTGGGACGTTTCCGCGATGTTCTGCACGGCCGGCAGATCGGCCATCCTCTCCACCCGGCCCTGGTCCAGGTGCCGATGGGCGCCTGGCTCTCCGCGGCGGTACTGGACCTCGTCCCGGGAGCGGGCCGTAACGCGCGCCTGCTGGTGGGAGTGGGCGTGGTGTCCGCGGCGCCTGCTGCCTGGGCCGGGTGGGTGGACTGGGCGGAGCAGCCCAGGGAGCAGTTGCGCACCGGGTTGGTGCACGCCGTATCGAACGCCGCGGCGATCGGCCTGTACGCGGGTTCCTGGAAGGTCCGCGGCCGGGGCAGGTCTGTGCTCGGCAGGGCTTTGGCGTTCGCCGGGCTCACTGCGGCCGGTCTGGGCGGAGTGATCGGCGGCCATGTCGCCTTCCGTCAGTCGGCCGGCTCCAACAAGACGGCGGCCCTGCCGCACCTCGTGGAACCCGGCTGGCACAGCCTGGGCAGCGCGGAGGAACTCCCGGTGGGCGCGGCGGTCCAGCGCATGCTGGGCACGGTGCCACTGTTCGTGCTGCGGACAGCAGACGGTGACGTCCACGTGCTGGCCGACGGGTGCAGCCACTTCTCGGGCCGCCTCTCCGAAGGCAAAGTGGCCGACGGATGCGTCGAATGCCCTTTGCATTCAAGCGTGTTCCGCCTGTCCGACGGCATGAACGTGCGCGGCCCCGCTACGGCGCCGCAGCCCGTGTTCGCGACCGAGGTGACCGACGACGGCGTCCTGCGGGTCCGCCTCCCCTCAGCAGGGTGACCCACAGGACGATGAAGCGGTCCGTCATCGGGAGGCCCTGCGACAGCGGGTGAGGACGGCGGCGCCGACCTGTTCCGCGGACACGCTCTCCAGATGCGCCGGCCGACCGCCCGCGGGGAAGAGCCGGTCACCGGTGCCGAGGACGGTGGGAAAGGTCAGCAGCCGGTACTCGTCGATCAGGTCCTCGGTCATGAGCCGGTGTACGAGGCTGAGGCTGCCGATGACGACCACATCGCGCGGTTCCTGCTTGACCGCGTCGATGACGTCGCCTTCCAGGATCGTCGAGTTCGCCCAGGCCGCGCTGTCCGCGTCGCTGAGCGTGCGGGAGGCGACCAGTTTCGGGACAGCGTTCATGCGCGCGGCGAAGGGGCCCTCACGTCCCGGCCACAGCCGCGAGAAGATCTGCCAGGTGGTGCGCCCGAACAGCAGCACGCCGTCGTCCAGCGTGCGGCCGAGCCGGAACTTGTCCCCGTCGATCGCTTCACGGCCGTGCCGCAGCGCCCAGCCGCCCAGCGGCGTCCCCTCCGAACCGGTGGGGTCGGTCACGATCCCGTCCAGGGTGATGAATCCGATCACGATGATGCTCATGGCGACGGTCCTTTCGCTCGGGTCGCATGCTCACCGGTACATACCGGCGGCCTCCGCCCGGCTCATCGCTCCGGCGCGAAATTCCCGGCGGGAAGGTGCCGCGGCAGCGCGAAGGCGTCGAAGACGACCGGATCGGCGAAGACGACATTGCGCGCCACAAGGCCGTCGCTGACGGAGAGCACTTGGAGGGTGTGCAGCCGGTGCCCTCCGCCAGCCTCCCTCACGTACGCCGCCAGCGCCGGCTGCCCGTTCGCGGTGAGCTCCCGTACGGCCCAGCCGATGCCACGCATCCGGAAGACGCGCTCCATGAACAGGGCATAGTCGCCGCTGCCCCGGAACCACAGGGGAACCGGCGGCATCTCCAGGACCGCGTCCTCGGCCAGCAACCGCACGAGCGCGGGCACGTCGGCGGCCTCGAAGGCCCGTGCATACCGCTGCACCACGGCCCGTACCTCCGGATCGCCCGGCTCGCGGAACTCCTCGGCGTCACCTGCGGCCGCGAGGGTGGCGCGGGCGCGTTGCAGTGCGCTGTTGACCGCGGCCACGGTGGTCCCCAATTGCCCGGCGACCTCGGCAGCCGAGAACTCCAGTACCTCGCGCAGCACCAGTACGGCGCGCTGTCGCGCCGGCAGGAGCTGCGTGGCCGCCACCCAGGCGAGCCGCAGGTCGGCCCGTACCTCCACGTCGGACCGCGCGTCGGGAAACGGCTCCAGCCAGGGGACGTCGAGCGCCGGTGTGAGCGGCGCTCCCGGATCGTCGCTCGGCGCGCCCAGCCCGGACGGCAGCGGACGGCGCGCGCGCCCCTGGAGCGCGGTCAGGCACACATTGGTCGCGATCCGGTACAGCCAGGTCCGCACCGACGCGCGCGCCGGGTCGTACCGGTCGCGCGCCTTCCAGGCGCGCAGCAGCGTCTCCTGCACCAGGTCCTCGGCCTCGTGGTACGAACCCAGCATCCGGTAGCAGAACGCCAGCAACTCACCCCGGTACGGCTCGAATTCCACCCGCTCATCATGCCGCACGCCCTCGATGTGGGGCTCTGGCATGCCGAGACCGCTGCGGTACGGGGCCGGGCCCCGGGTAGGCCGGATGGGCCACTCGTGTCGCGGACCGGCCCGGTTCGGCTTCGCATGGAAGCGAGCCGCGTGCCACCGCCGCGGGACCCTCCCTCCGACAGGACGAGCCATGCAGACCTGGTACCTGCGCACCCTCTACGTCACCGGCGACCCGGCCAAGCTCGACGGGGTGCTCGACGCCCTGCGCGGCGAAGCCCCCGGGCTCCTCGGCCAGAACCCCGGCTACCACCGTTTCGGACTGTTCGCGGACCGCGAGCTCGGCAAGATCCTCATGGGGTCGTGGTGGGAGAGCGAGAGCGCCCGGGCGGAGAGCGACACGCGGCTGCGCGAGCGACGCCTGGAGTTGCTCGCGCCCTTCGCGGACACGGTGACCGCCGACGACTGGGAGGCCGTGTCGTACACACCGGCGCCCACGGTGGCTCCGGGCATGTGGATGCGGACCGCGTACGTGGAGTTCGCCCCGTCCGACGCGGCCGCGTTCCGGCAGATGTTCGAGGAGCGGGGCCGCCCCCAACTGGAGGCCCTGGACGGTGCGGTCAGCGCGACGCTCTTCCTCAAGGCTGCGGAGGGGCGCGCACACGTCGGCGCGATGTTCCGCGACAAGGGCACACTGGCCGCCTCGCGGGGGCCGCAGTCGGCGATCCGCGGCGCCGCCTTCAAGAACATGGACGCGAGGCTGCGGAGCCTGGAGGAGTTCGAGCTGATCATGGCGCACCGGCCGGAGGGGTAGGGGAGTTCCCCAGGCGGGTCGGTGTGCCGTCCGCCGTGTACCGGGCCGTCGTCGCACCGTTCCAGAGGCAGATCACCGCGCCGTGCGGGACGTCGACGTGCAGGGAGCCGGGGCGGGAGGTGAACGCGGTGCCGGTGGCGCGTTGCCTCCCTTGGGCTCCCAGCCAGGCCAGGTAGCGCTCGGCCCGGCTCAGGGGCAGGGCATGCTCATGTAGAGGGCCTGCTCGCCGTCGGAGGCGGTGCCGGCGNGCCAGTTGGGCTGACATCTACTGTGGGGCCCGGGTGGGCCGGAACGATTGAGGGGGCCCATGGCTACCTGGCGAGGCCTTGCGATGCCGAGTAAGCGAGAGGTCTGGCGTGAATTGCGGGGGCTGCGTACTGGAGTGGCTGGACCCGCTCAGGCAACGGCGGAGCGGCGTGCCGTGTTCGTCGCAGCATTGGAGCAGGCCCAACAGTTCACTGAGGCAGCGGAAGCCGCTGGTCCGGCGACGCGCCCTGTCCAGATTTTCTACGCACTGTCGCAGTTCGGGAGGGCGATTGCCGCAGCGTCAGGCTTGCTGGGCCAAGACGGGTGGCGGCTCAAGGGGCATGGGATCGGGACCCGCAATCTAGACGCAAGTTTGGGATTGGCTTCGGTGGAAGTCCTACCGACCGCCAAGGGATCTTTTCCGGCAGTGGCGCGGGCCGTAGGAGTTGAACCGCTGGAGGCACAGAACCCGTTGACGCTTGGTGAGCTTTGGCCCCTCGTACCTGAAGCACAAACCGTACCCCTCCAGGGCGTATCAGGACTGCCAGCCATGCACTTTGCCCCTGGCGGTCTCATTCACCGGGGTGACGAAATGTGGTGTCGGCTTTCCCTGTACCCGGTTCCTCGTGAGGTGCGGGTGAGGTCAGAAGCAGATCCGAAGGCCGTTGATGCCTTCCTTGCTAGGTATCCATCGCTCAGGGGGTGGTCTCACACTCCAGACGCGCCGAACAGCATTCTGTGGCATAACCGGGGCAACGGTTCAGCGGAGGAGCTGGAGGTTTTCCTGCCGTCAGCTCTGACGATTTCAGCAGATGCGGATGCCGGGCGTCTTGAAGCTCTCAAGCGGTCGACACTATACCGTGGTCCAAGTGACGCCTATGCCTTCCCGGCGCTCGGCAGAATGGCAGGTCCTGTTCACCCGCTCTTGGCCTGGTGGGCAGTTCTCTTTGGCTTGTCGATCCTGGCGCGTTATGAGCCAGCCTCTTGGGCAGAGATCATCGATATCGACAGTTCCTCCGCAGCGAATGCTGTGGAGCACCTGCTTGATCAAGCGATCGTGGTGGTGCCTCATATGGCGTTGATGGCGATCAAGGACGTTGCTGGTCGGTAGCAGGGTGGCCCAACTCTGTCGGCCACTCTGCTGGCGGCCGGCACCGTTGCAGCCCTGTCTGGATCTCAGCCGACGACAGTCAGCCACGACGGTGGGCGCGCCGGGCCGACCACGCACGCGTATGCCTCGCTGCACCCCCACTGGCCTCAGCCAATCTATCGGCTTGTGTCGTCGACCAGAGCGAGTCGCGACGACCGGTCCGTCTCGACTGCTTCAGGGGCCTCAGCTTGCGAAGAGTGTCCCCGCGGGGAGAAATGGGAAGCTGGTGCTGTTCGGTCAGATAGTTGCGTTACCCCCGCTGTGAGAGCGTGGAGCGTGCGCTGGGAGCTCGTTAATCGGACGCCTGCGGGGCTTCGTTTGACTCTTCTGAGTTCAGGGCCTGTCGCCTTTTTTCGTACCAGTTCTTCCGGAAGGTCGCTTTGAGTGATTCGCTTCTCCCGTCATAGAGAACCGAGTCTTCAAGTTCGATCAACGCGGTGACGGTTTCCTGAGCCTGCCGGGCCTCTACTTCAACGCGCTTGATCGATTCACTGTGGGCCTCTTCGTCTGCGCTTGGCCATTTATAATGAACAAACGCGTTCCGAGACTCCATGACCCGGGTAACTTGCCTAGCCAATTCCTTAGGGAATTTAGGCATTCCCAAGCTCGTCCAAATGCGCCCGAGCTTGAGATCCATCCTGGAGCTCCTGATGAGCGCTGTGGCTAGCTCTGGGTGTGTCCCGCTCCCAATTGCGCGATAGAGGATGATCCGATTTATCCAATGCTCAATCCAGGTCGCGTAGATGAGTGTAGCGAAACTGTGCCGACCTTCGCGAAGGAACTCATCGCCCTGGCGCTTCAGGTCTGGTTCATGATTCGTAACCCATGCGATTGCCTTTACCCTCACCGCTGCTTCGCTGGCTGCCTCTTCACCGTTGCTGTCCCCTTCGGTACTGTCAAGGTGCAGAGAGAAAGCCTGTTGGATCACCTCGTCATCACTGAGGCCGCTGACGTCTAGCCCGTCAATCAACACAGCGTTTTCTATGGTGTTCCATGCAACCGTTTCCCAGAGTGGGCGAAATCCTTCATCGGTGAACACCTGGCTTAAAGGGTCCATGGCTGCTACCTCCCTCTACGGCTCTAGGTAGGCTACTGGTCTGCCTGCTGATGGCCAGGTGATTTATCGCAACCGCCCGTCTCGTGCGGCACGAGGTCGGTGTAGCGACTTTGGCCGGGAGCTGCTTTGGCGCGAGTGATCATGGACCCATAAGCTTCCGGCGCGTCGGGCAGTCTGTGGACCTGCCCGCTAAAGCACGACGTTGGGGCCATGATCTTCGAGGCTCGCGCCAAAGTGGCTGGCTAAAGTCGCGGAGCCGACCGCCCCAGCCACGGCGGGTTTCTCTCCTCGCCCGTATGCACGCAGCGCGCCGCCGGGCGCGGCCAGCCGGGGCGCAGACAGGAGGCAGGCCGCGCCGCAGAGGCGGCGCGCGCCCGCGCCGTGCGCGGGCCTTGATGAGGTGGGGAAATTTCTAGCGAGGGAACTGTCGGCTGTTGTGCGAGTGAGGCGGTGTGTAGATGCTGTCCACCGCCTTGCGGGACCGCCCGTCGCTGCTGAGCTTGTTCCGCTTTGGCGGACACCATCGGTGTGGTGGTCAGGCTGCGGGTGCGGTCTCGTATTCGGCGGGACTGCGGTAGCCGAGGCTGCTGTGCAGTCGGTGCAGGTTGTACCAGCCCTCGATGAAGTCGAAGATCGCAGTGCGGGCGACGGCCCGGCTGGGCCAGGNGTACAGGGCCGTGTCCAGTCCGCAGAAGGCGAAGCCGATGCGCCGGTAGGCGTGGATCGCCGGGGCGTTGACGTTGGTGACCTCCAGCCAGACGTGCCCGGCACCACACTCCCGGGCGAACTCCACGGCGCGTCCCATCAGCGCGCGGCCGACGCCCCGGCCCCGGTGCCGCGGGGCGACCTCGATGTCCTCGACGATGAGTCGGCGGTTCCACGGGGAGTAGGAGACGGCGACGAAACCGGCAAGGCGGCCGTCGGTGCCGACGGCGACGAAGGTGTGGCTGCCGGAGTCCTCGTCGTCATCGTCATCGTCATCGTCTGGCTCGTCGTCGGGGAAGGCCTTGGTCAGCGGCGGATCCACGGGGATCTCCCGGAGCGCGAACCCGTGCTGCGAGACGGAGACTTCGAAAACGGTGCTGGTCGTGAAGGAGCCGTCGAGGGCTCTGATGGCCTTGGTGTCTTCGGGCCGGGCCACGCGGAATTCGTACGCCGACTCGCCAGGAGTAGTCATGGCAGGACGTTACGGGCGTACTGATCGCGAAGGAACGGGTTTCGGCCGGCGGGATCCGTAGCCGGCCGGCCCGACGTCGCCCCTGGTCAGCGCACCCTCCCCCGAGCCTTCAGCGGTACCGCCGGCAGTTCCGGGGCCGGGATCGGGGCGCCGTCGTAGCCCTTCACCTCGCCGAAGCGCGAGCCCGTCATCCAGTCCGAACGGGCCTGCTGGATCTCTTCGTTGGAGCGGCCGATCCAGTTCCAGAACATCACGATCTCCTCCTCGAACGGCTCGCCGCCCAGCAGCATCACGGCCGCGTCGGAGGTGGCCCGGAGGGGGAGTTCGGTGCGGCCGCAGCCCAGGTAGAGCATCGAGCCGGGGAGGACCGGAACCTCGTCCACGTGGGCCTCGCCGGACATCGCGAGGACGGCGTATTCGAAGTCGGGGTTCAGGGGCAGTCGCGTCTCGGCGCCTGCCGTGAGGGACAGGTCCGCCCCCACGATCGGGGTGTAGGTGCTGCCCGGTGACGCGGCGCCGTCGAGTTCGCCCAGGATGACCGTCGCGTCGATGCCGGGTGCGGTGACGTGCGGCAGGTCGGCGTGGTGCTGGAAGTGCGGCTCGACGTGGCGGTGGGCGTCGGGCAGGGCGACCCACAGCTGGGCTCCGTGCAGGAAGCGGCTGTGCGACTTCGGGGTTTCCTCCGAGTGGCTGATGGCCCGGCCGGAGGTCATCAGGCCGAGTTCCCGGGGGCGTACGGTCTGGAGGCTGCCCAGGCTGTCGCGGTGCAGCACCTCTCCCTGGTGCAGCCAGCTCACCGTTTGCAGGCCCATGTGGGGGTGGGGTGCCACCTGCATGCCGGGTTCGTCGGCGATGTCGTCGGGGCCGTAGTGGTCGACGAAGGCCCAGGCGCCGACCATCCGGCGGCCGAGGTTCGGCAGCAGCCTGCGTACCTCGGTGGACTCGCCGAGCTGTACGGTGCGGGGCGAGAGAAGCTCGCGCACCGGCTCGGCCACGACGAAGCCGCGTCCACCGCAGACGGAGAGCGCGGGCTGGCGATCGAGATTGCTCATGCGGTCAACCTACTCGCTTCGGGCGCGTGTCCCCATGACCCTTGCAAAGCCGGTCAGTACGCGGCCCGGGCCTGGCAACCTCCCGTGTTTCAGCAGGTCAAGAAGTACCGCCGAACGGAAGTTAGGGGGTACGGATCCGGGGCGTCGTCCTGGCCCCCGCGCCCAGCCTGCCCTTGCACACCCTCACCCTTCTTTCCCTGTCCGTGCCCTTCTGTCCCCCGCCTGTCCCCCCAGCCGCTGGTGAGCAGGCGTCCGGCGGCCTGCCTCAACGATCTCTTGCCGCGACTCGCGCTTAATCACGCTGCAAGTCGGCTACTGGAGGCGTTTGCGGGGACGAGCGTGAATCTCGGTTCCCTTGGTGTCGCTGGTGTGGGCTCGGCGTCTGGGTCAGAGGGGGTCTCAGGTGCCCTCCTGCGGGGCACTACTGCGGCGGTCGCTTCCGCCTCCGCCTTCGCGAATTTCGGCATGAGGCTCGTGTAGGTGTCGGCGGTCAGCGAGAAAGAGGCATGACCTAGGAGGGCTTGAATGGCCTTCATCGAGAGACCAGCGGCGAGGCTGAATGATGCGGCGCAATGGCGTAGGTCGTGAAGACGGATGGGTGGTTGAGCTTGTTCCGCTTTGGCGGACACCATCGGTGTGGTGGTTCAGGCTGCGAGTGCGGTCTCGTATTCGGCGGGACTACGGTAGCCGAGGCTGCTGTGCAGTCGGTGCAAGTTGTACCAGCCCTCGATGAAGTCGAAGATCGCAGTGCGGGCGAGGGCCCGGCTGGGCCAGGTGCTCGTGTCGGGCAACTCCCGTTTGATGGTGGCGAAGAACGACTCGGCGAGTGCGTTGTCCCAGCACTGCCCGGTGCGGCCGACGGACAGGCGGACACCCAACTCCGCTGCCAGCGAGGCGAATTGCTGACTGGTGTACTGACAGCCACGATCCGAATGAAAGATCACCGGCCGGATGGGACGACGCTGTCGGCAGGCGGATGTGAGAGCGTCGGCGACCAGTTCGGTCCGCAAGTGGTCGGCGGTGGACCAGCCGACCACACGGCGGGAGGCGATGTCGATGACGGTGGCCAGATAGAGCCAGCCCTCCTCGGTCGGGATGTATGTGATGTCACCGCACCAGCGGGTGTCCAGCTTGTCCGGGCCGGGAGCGAAGCCGCGGACGACGAGGTCGGGCCGGGCGGCGGCCCGCGGGTCGGGGATTGTGGTCAGCTGCCGCCGTCTGCGGTACCGGCCCTGCAGCCCGGCGCCTCGCATCAGCCGGGCGACGCGGCGCCGTCCGCAGTCCTCGCCCTGTCGTTGCAGGACGGCGTGGATGCGCGGGGCTCCGTAGGTCCCGCGGGAGTGGTCATGAACCTCGGTGATCTTCTTGGTCAGCTCGGCGTCGCGGACCGCCCGCGGACCCGGCTTGCCCGTGCGGCGGGCGTAGAAGGCGGCTCGGGAGACCTGCAGCAGTTCACACGTGCGCTTGACGTTGTGACCGTCTCGCTTCTCCGCCTCGATGAACGGGTGCACCGTCACCGGGTCTCCTTCGCGAAGAAAGCCGTGGCCCGCCTGAGGATCTCCACGTCCTCCCGCAGTCGGCGGTTCTCCCGCCGCAGCGCGGCCAGTTCCTCACGTTCACTGCTGGTCAGGCCGTCCCGCTCGCTCGCGTCGGTCTCGGCCTGGCTGATCCACAGCCGCACCGCGGTCTCGGTCAGGTCGAAGTCCTTGGCGACCTGGCCGACCGAGCGGTCACCGCGCCGGCACAGCTCAACGATCTCGGCCTTGAACTCCGGCGTGAACGAACGGCGAGGGCGTGGCTTCTTCTTCCCCATGCTCTCCATGATGGACATCCTCCCGGGGCAGAACCCCTGATCTCGGATGTCCGTCGAAGCGGATCAAGCCCAGGGCACCTTCCAGAGTGCCCGTGATCGGCTGTCCGTCCGGATGAAAGCCTCTGGGTCTTGGTCGCCACGATTCTCGTAAGCGGTGATCCGCAGCGGAAGAGGGGCTACGGCGCACGCTCCAGGGCGACCGCCGAAACAGCTCGTCCAGAAACCGCCCATGCTGCGCCCCATGGCGCTGGCATGCTGACAGATCCGAGTATCGGACTGTGGCCCCAGGAGGACAGCGTGATCGTGAATCGGCGCGTCAGCAGTCAACAGCCTGATGAACACGACGAGTTAGAGCAGCACCTCGCTGGCAGGCTCAACCTCCCGCTCGACTGGCCGGAGGAGGGCGGACTCACCGTCAGCCACGCGGCGAGAATCGCCGCTGCCGCCACCTGCGATGGCGCGTATAGCCAGGCCGCGAACGGCCACTTGATCGATCTGTTTGCAGCGCTGCCCTTGCCGGGAACCGCGGAGGGTACAGACTTCTGGAACCGCATCCGGGACGCTGGAGGCAGCGCGGCTTGGAACATCCACCCTGCCAACATGGGCGGCCCGTTCTTCGACCGCATGCATGACGCCAACGAGGGTGGCATCGCTTCTCGCGTCCTGAGCTTTCTGGAGGAACTGACGCAAGCACAGCGTGCCGACGTTGCGGAGGCTATCGGATCAGTCCTCGACAACGGAACCATCGGTGTCACTGGCCGGTACGCGGGAGAGCTGTGGCTGCGGGATGCGGAGATGAGCGCATGGCGCGTTGCGCTAGCCCGACGGCGGGAGTTCGAAACGGTGGACGATCGGGAGCACTTCCTCGAAGCGTGGCGTCGCGCCTGAGTCGCAGTCCCGGCGAGAGTGAACGGCAGGGTAGTTCCTGAGCATGCGGGGCATCTGCCGGTCAGGTGCCCCGCACGACCGCTGAGGTAGCCCTGCCCAAGGAGTTTCCACTGCGTACTCGACGCTGAATACCAGCCGCTCCTAATGACGCGAAATGATGCAAGACGACGACACACGTTTTCGCTGTGCGGCGCTGGCTGGACAGGTGGCCCTGCCTATTGGGTGAATTAGTAAATCCGGGTAAAGTAAGTCCAAGAAGCAGTGTGCGGGGGTGGGGTAATGAATTCTTTAAGTGGTTTGGATTGGGGAACGGTTCCCGCTTGGCTGGGTGCGGGATCGCTGCTGATCGCTTTTCGCGTATTTCAGAAAGATAGATCGAATGCCGAGAGGGCACAGATTGATAAACTCGGAATCTGGGATGAATTGGTTCCCTACTTGGCAGACACGGGAGACAGGCACCTTCTGGCGCAGGTGCATGTGAAAGTCAAGAATGGTAGTGATCTACCTCTGGAGGTCGTCTACGTTAAACGCTCGATAATTGTGAAGCATCCCGACGCTCAGATCGGGGCGCCGACAATCGAGCGGTTGCCAAATGGTGGAATCCGGCGGGGCTCCAGGCTTATCCCGCCTGACGAGGACTGGCATTCAAGCTCTGATGCAATCTATGTTCCAACTGGGGATCGAATCGACGAGTGGGAAGTAACTTGCGTTATCCAGTCTGTGACGGCAATCGACAACGCTGGCCGCGTATGGGTACTTAAACCGTCTTCTGGTTATCGAGCACGCAAAGCTGGGAGGCGAACGCTTAAGGCTATCCATCAAAAGCGGCAGTGGAAGCGAAGTAGAATGGGGATGCAGGCCTGGTCTGACGGTTTGTTAAGCACGGACTATGTGGAGGAATGACCGCTATTCGCCGTCCGTGGTGGGCAGGTGAGTGACCGAACTGCGCGGCCATGACGGTAATATTCCAGCCCGCGGGTGTCGCTGAGGGAGAGATAGCAGCGTGCACGGCGTGCCACTACACAGAGGTATCCTACTGCTGGCCCGCGCGTAGATTTGTCGGTCTTGAAAGCCGTTCCTGATCACTCTCACGACCGAGGTCTACGCTGCGGTGTGTGGACGATCAGACCTACGACAAGGCTTACCACGGCTGGCGGGCATCGCTAACGACTCTGATGGGTGATCCCGCGCTGCTTGCACGGTGGCAGGAGCGCCGCTTTCAGTTCGCTCATCGTGTCGGAGCCCTTCTGGCGGAGGCGCACGGAGGAGGCCCCGCTATGACGGGGCCTGTCCTCTACGGGGTGTTCGCCGCCGGTGCAGGCCTTTGCTACGTCGGACAGACGCAGGAGGCCGAGCGGCGCCTGAGGGACCTGCCAGTGGGCGAGAGTCATCACTTGGCCAACACGGTGCCGCCCGAACTCTGGGAAAGGGTGATAGTGATCCGCTGGCCGCTGCTGATTCCCGAAGCGACCGCGGACGAACAGTTGTTGGCGGAGAGGATGGGCCGAACTGTTTGCGGCCTTGCGCTGGAGCACGCTCTGCAGGTGGCGACCGCGCCGCCGTTGAATAGTCGCCGGCGGCGCATGTCCGGCGAATGGCAGCCGCGAAACCTCGCGCGGAGCCGCTCACGAGGTGCCGTCCATGCGCAATCAGTACAGAGCCTGACCCAACTGGCGCTTGCTGCTTGGTCAGTTCTCGCGGAGGTGGAGATGCCAGAGCGTTCACCGGTCGTCGACATCGGGACCGGCCGAGTGGTGTTTCCGACAGCACTGCATCAGTGACGAGGTTCCTAAGGGGGTGCGAAGTCGAGTTGCCCCTTACCGTCCCGGACAGGCCGTTCCTAACTTTGGTCTAGGCGCAAGCCCGAACTGGGGCCGTCTGTGGGCCGTCAGAGGCCCGCCCGCAACGACCGCCAGTGGCCGCCAATGGCCCCGTGCCTGCTGGTCAGAGGTGCCGTGCGTGACATACGTGGAGGCCGCCGGAACGGCTCATCAATTCCTGCGCAACAAGAAGCAGGAGTGGGAGGAGTACCGCAGCGAGGTGACCGCGTTCGAGCTGCGGAAGAACTTGCCGGTGCTGTGACGGAGTTGAGGGGAGGGGCATCCGCTCCATCCCCTCGGCCCCGCTCAGGCGACGGTCACGCGAAGTACTTCTGGGCCGCCCGCACCCCCTCCGCCAGGGCCGTTACCTCCTCTGCCGTGTTGTACACGTAGAAGCTCGCCCGCGTTGTCGCCGCAAGGCCGTAGCGGCGGGACAGGGGGCGGGCGCAGTGGTGGCCCGTGCGGACGGCCACTCCTCGGTCGTCCAGGATCTGGCCCACGTCGTGGGGGTGGATGCCGGAGAGCGTGAACGACACCGCCGAGCCCCGGTCCGTCAGGTCCTTCGGGCCGATGATCCGGACCCCCGGGATCTCGCCCAGGAGGTCCAGGGCCAGGGCGGTCAGCGCGTCCTCGTGGGCCGCCACCTCCCGCATTCCCAGGGCCTCCAGGTAGTCCACCGCCGCCGCCAGGCCCACCGCCTGGGCGGTCATCGGGACGCCCGCCTCGAAGCGCTGCGGGGGCGGCAGGAACGTCGAGCGCTCCATCTCGACCACCTCGATCATCGAGCCGCCCGTCAGGAACGGGGGCAGCTCGTTCAGCAGGGCCGCGCGGCCCCACAGGACGCCCACGCCGCTCGGGCCCAGCATCTTGTGGCCCGAGAAGGCCAGGAAGTCCGCGCCCAGTTCCGTCACGTCCACCGGCCGGTGGGGGACCGACTGGGCGCCGTCCACCACCACCAGCGCGCCCACCGCATGCGCCCGGTCCGCGATCGTACGGACGGGATTGAGCGTGCCCAGGACGTTCGACTGGTGGGTCAGGGCGACCACCTTCGTCGACTCGTCCACCAGGTCGTCGAGGCCGTCCAGGTCGAGCCGGCCGTCGTCGGTCAGGCCGAACCACGCCAGCCGCGCCCCGGTCCGCTCGGCCAGCTGCTGCCAGGGCACCAGGTTCGCGTGGTGCTCCATCTCCGTCACCACGATCTTGTCGCCCGGCCCGAGCCGGCCCGCGTTCCCCAGGGCGTACGCCACCAGGTTGATGGCCTCGGTGGTGTTCTTCGTGAAGACGATCTCGTCCTCCGCCGCGCCGACGAACGCGGCGATCCTGCGCCGCGCGCCCTCGTAGGCGTCGGTCGCCTCCACCGACAGCTGGTGCGCGCCGCGGTGCACGGCCGCGTTGTGGTTCAGGTAGAAGTCCCGTTCCGCGTCCAGGACCTGGAGTGGTTTCTGGGTGGTGGCGCCCGAGTCCAGATAGACGAGGCGCGCCCCGCTGTCGAGTGTGCGGCCGAGGATCGGGAAGTCCTCCCGCACCCGGTCCACGTCGAACCCCGTCGCGGTGGTCGTGGTGGTCGCGTTGGCGTACGTCATCTGGTGGCGCCCCCTGCTTCTAACGCTGCATCGCTTAGTTTGCCGTGAGAGAAACGTAGGCCTTCTCACGGTTAACGGCAAGCGTTAGCATGAGGAGCGTGGATCATGACGCGCCGCACTACCTCCATCAGCTGCCGGTTCCCGGCGAGGAACGCTTCCTCTCCCTCGCCCTGGTGAACACCCGGTTCGCGCTCAGCCACGGCCAGGTGGACCTCCTGGAGGACGCCGGCGCCGCGCGGCTCTGGCTCGTGCGTCATGAGCTGCTCCCGGACCGGATAGTTCTGGGCGGCCGTCAGGCCGGGCGGCTGCGTTCGCTCCGCGAGGCGCTGCGGGAGCTCTTCGGGGCGCGGGCCGAGGGGATCGCGCCGCCCGCGCCGAGCCTGGACGCGCTCAATGCCGCGCTGGCCGCCGCGCCCCCCACGCCCCGCCTCCTGTGGACCGGCCGCGAGCCGCACCGCGCCGACGAACCCGACACCGCGAACCCGGTCGGCGCGGCCCTCTGCTCGCTCGCCGAGGACGGGGCCGACCTGCTCACCGGGGACGACGCCGGCCGGCTCGCGCCCTGCGGCGCCCAGGGCTGCACCCGCTGGTTCCTGCGCTCCCACGCCGCCCGCCGCTGGTGCACCACCAAGTGCGGCAACCGGGTACGGGCCGCCCGCCACTACGCCGCCCGCAAGACCGCCACCTGACATCCCGGACTCGTCAACTCGCCTTCCTAGCAAGGGAATTGGTCATGCCATTCGTCACCGTCGAATACTCCGAGCGGCTCGCCGACACGTTCGACCGGAAAGCCTTCGCCCGTGAGCTCCACGAGGTCGCGCCCGCGTCGGTCAACGCCTCCACCGAGGCCTTCAAGACCCGGTTCCGGCGCATCGAGGAGTCGTATTTCGGCGCCGCCGAGGACGACATCGACGCCGTCTTCGTCCAGGTCGCGATCCTCTCCGGGCGCACCCCGAAGGCCATCGAGGAGCTGAGCGAGACCGTCCTGGAGATCGCCCGCAAGCATGTGACCGGCCTCGCCGGGCGGCGGCTGCACGTCATGGTCGAGACCCGCGAGATGGAGCGGGACTTCTACCGCGCCCACAAGGAGTAGCCCTCACAAGGAGTAGCCCTCGCAAGCAGTGACCCTCACAAGGAGTGGCCGCCGCGAAGGCCGTGTGTCAGCCCAGGTACGCCGGGGCCAGTCCCGCCGTCAGCAGGTGGCGGGGCTTGCCCGTGCCGTCGGCCGGGACCGTGTACAAGTCGCTGCCGTAGTCGCCGGCCAGGGAGTAGGCCACCGTGTGGTCGTCCTGCCAGACCGCCTGGTCGTCCACACTCCGCGGCTCCGCGAGCGCGATCTCGTGCATCGTCGCCAGGTCCAGGGCGTACAGGCGCCAGGGTGCGTCGGCGGGCAGGCCCGGCACCCGCTTCTTGTAGACGACGCGGGTGCCGTCGGGGGAGAGGGAGGGGCACTCGACGTTCGCGTGCAGGGAGGTCACCGTGCGCGCCGCGAGGTCGCCCCGTACGAGATAGGTGTGGCCGCCGGTCGCCATCGTCGCGTAGAAGTGCTGGTCGTCGGCGGCGAAGGTGACGCCCCAGAAGTTGGTGTCGGCGGCGTGGTGCTCCTTGCCGTCGAGGTAGGCCTTGAAGTCTTCGAGGGACGAGGTGAGCCGGCCCGTCCGGGTGTCGAGGACGGCCGTGCGGGTGGAGAAGTTCGTGCCCGCGTACGAGTCGCCGCCGACGAACACGGTCCACGCCACCCAGTGCCCGCTCGGGGAGACCCGGGCGCGGGTCGGGATGCCGGGGAGGCTGTAGTGCGCGCGCTCCTTCAGCCGGGCGTCGAGGACGACCGCGCGGTACGAGTCCTGCATCGCGCCGCGCTCGGCCTGGAGGCAGATGCCCGTGCCGGCGGCCGCGTGGAAGCGCAGGCACTTCACGCCGGAGGCGGTGCGCGGGCCCGCCGGGTCGGCGGCCGGGACCGTGGCCAGCTCGTCGCGGTGCGGACCCCACGCCATGTTGCGGAACACGATCTTCCGCGTGGCGTCCGGCGTCAACGACACCTTTCCCGCGGTCACCGGGGGGCCGTCCGCCTGCGTCCGGTTCTTCCGGTCCTCGCGGCCCGCCGCGTGCAGCACGGAGGCGGTCGCGACTCCCGCGAGGACGGCGAGCGCCGCCACGAGGACCAGGATCTTGTTGCGGAGGGTCAAGGCCGGGCTTCCTTCGGGGAGTTCGAGGGGCGGAGCAGGAACGCGCCCACCGCGCACGCGGTCAGGACCGCCGCCGCCGTGCCGAGCGCCGTCCTGTCGCCCCACGCCGTCCAGGCGGCGCCGAACGCGATCGAGCAGGCGAAGCGGGCCATGGCCTGGCCGGTCTGGATCAGCGCGAGCCCCGAGGAGCGGAGTTCGGCCGGGACCGAGCCCGCGGCCGCCGCCATCAGGACGCCGTCGGTCGCCGCGTAGAAACCGCCGTGCAGGGCCAGCGTGAGGAAGGGGAGCGCCGGGCTCTGCCACCCGGTCAGGAGCAGGACGTACGCCATGAGCAGGGCCACGTGGCCGCCGAGGAACACCTGCCAGCGGCCCACCTTGTCGGCGAGGCGGCCGAGCGGTACGGCCAGGAGCAGGAAGGCGGCCGCCGTGCCGAGCGGGAGCAGCGCGAACCAGCGGTCGGGCACGCCGAGCCTGTGCTGGAGCAGGAGGTAGACGAAGGAGTCGCTGACCGTGGCGAGGCCCAACAGGAGAGCGGCCAGGGTGAGTTGACGTACCGTCCGGATGCGAAGAAGCGCCAGGGCCGCCTTCAGGGAGGCGCGCGGGGCGCCCTCGGGGAGGGTGGCCACGGGGGCGCGGGAGGGGACGAAGAGGAGCAGGACCAGCACGCCGACGGCCGCCACGCAGAAGCTGACCGTGAACACCGCGTCGTAGCCGTCCGCCGCCTGGCGCAGGATCAGAAAAGCGGTCAGCGGGCCGAGCAGGGCGCCCGCCGTGTCCATCGCCCGGTGCACCCCGAAGGCCCGGCCGCGCGATTGTGGCGCGGACGCCAGCGAGATCAGGGCGTCGCGCGGCGCGGTGCGCAGCCCCTTGCCGGTGCGGTCGGCGGCGAGCACCGCGCCGATCAGCGGCAGCGAACCCGCCACCAGGAGCAGGGGTTTGCACAGCGCGGAGAGGCCGTAGCCGAGTACCGCCACCGTCTTGTGCCGCCCGCCCCGGTCGGCGAGGTGGCCGCCGACGAGCCGGACCAGGGCGCTGAAGCCGTTGTACACGCCGTCGAGCAGGCCGAACCCGAGCGGGGACAGGCCGAGGCCCGTCACCAGGTACAGCGGCAGCACGGCGGTGACCATCTCCGAGGAGACGTCCGTGATGAGACTGACCGTGCCGAGCGCGAACACGGTGGGGGCGATGGCCGAACGCCGCCCGGAAGAGACCCGGGCGGCGTCGGCAGGGGCGGCGGGAGTGCCGCGACTGTCCGCTACGTACACGTCAGCCGGCCCAGATCCCCGTGATGTCGGTGGAGTTGGCGGCCTGACCGGCGTGCGAGGTGCCGTACATGTCCTCGATCGTGCGCAGCACGTTGTAGTGGTTGTACGTCGTCGAGGACGAGGAGCCCGGCGTCACCGGCTGGCCGTAGAAGACCGTCGGGATCTTGTTTCCGGCGAGCCGGTTGTCCTCGTCGAAGGTGACGACGAGCAGGCTGTTGTGGGTCTTGGCCCAGGTCGCGTACGCGCCCAGGTTGTTCTTCAGCCAGGTGTCGCCCGTGGAGACCGAGCAGTCGTGCATGTCGCTGCACAGGTTCGGGGTGACGTACGAGACCTGGGGGAGCGTCGAGTAGTCGGTGGGGAACTGCGTGAAGGTGTGCGCCGAGGAGGTCGGCACGTTCGAGAAGCCGAACCACGGATTGTGCTTCTGCGCGTACTTGCCGCTGGAGCAGGTCGTGGAGCCCTGGCTGGGCAGCGACTCGTTGTAGCTGGCCCACGTCTTGCCCGCCGCGAGCAGCTCGGAGGCGAGGTTCGGCGCGGAGGAGAAGCCGGGCGTCACACAGCTGTCGTCGGTGACGCCCTGCGTCGAGCCGGAGAACATGGCGTAGTAGTTCGGCTGGCTCGGGTGGGTCTCGGCGTACGAGGCCGTCAGGTTGGCTCCGCCGGACTTCAGCGAGTTGATGTACGGGGCGCTGGAGCTGCCGATGACCTGGTTGTAGGCGTGGTTCTCCATGACCACGACCACGACGTGGTCGGGGGTGGGGACGCTCGCCGCGGAGGCCGCGGAGGACGTTCCGCCGAGGCCGGCCCACAGGCCGGCGGATGCGGCCGCGAGGCCCAGGGCGGAGAAGAGGGCGGTGCGGGTGCGGCGTGGTCTGGGCTCGCCGGACACGGCTACCTCCGGATTGAGGGGGGATGGCTGCACCCACGGGTCGGGTGCACCCACGGCGGGTTGCTCCACGGAGGTTAGGGGTGTGCATGTCAACCTGGAAGGTGAAAGTGGGTGAAGACCCGGGGAACGTCCCGTGCCCAATGCGGTGGGACTCCCATGAACCACGCCTGTCCCCCTAGATTGGGTTCAATGACCAGCTCCACCCCCCACACCGGCCCCACCGCCCCCGACCGCAGGCCCTTCTTCGACAACGCAAAGTTCCTGCTCATCGCGCTGGTCGCGCTCGGCCACAGCTGGGAGCAGGTGTTCTCGCCCCACACCCACGCGCTGAGAGCCGTGCACAACCTGGTCTACGGCTTTCACATGCCGGCCTTCATCCTGCTCTCCGGCTACTTCTCGCGCAGCTTCACCGGCCGTCCCGACCAGATCCGCCGGCTGCTCACCGGGGTCCTCGCGCCCTACCTGATCTTCGAGACGCTCTACACCCTCGTCTACCACTGGCTGCGCGGCTCCGAGTTCGCGATCACGCCGACCTCGCCGACGTATCTGCTGTGGTTCCTCATCGCGCTGTTCCTCTGGCGGCTGTCCACCCCGATCTGGAACGCCGTGCGCCACCCGGTGGCCATCGCGGTCGTCGTCTCGCTCGCCGCGGGCACCACCGTGATCGGCGAGGACCTGGCGCTGCCCCGGGTCCTGATGTTCCTGCCCTGGTTCGTCCTCGGGCTCAGGCTGCGCCCCGAGCACTTCGCCCGGCTGCGCACCCGCACGGCCCGCCGGATCGCGGTGCCGGTCTTCCTCGGCGCCTTCGCGCTCGCCTACCGCCTGTCGCCCGCCCCGAGCGACGACTGGCTGTCGATGGACGTCGGCAACGGCGTGCTGAACGTCTCGCCCGTCCGGTATCTGCTGCTCAGACTGGCCCTCTTCGCGGTGAGCGCGCTGCTCGTGGGGTCGTTCCTGGCGCTGGTGCCGGGCCGCCGGATGTGGATCACGGCGCTCGGCGCGGTCACCCTCTACCCGTATCTGATCCACGGGATCCTGATCCGGGTGGCCGAGCACTACGGGTTCTTCCACGTCGTACGGCAGTCGGGGCTCGCGGGCCAACTGGTGCTCAGCGGGCTCGCGGTGGGGGTGGTCGTCCTGCTGTCGACGCCGCCGGTGCGGGCGCTGGCCCGGCCCCTGGTGGAGCCGAGGCTTCCGCGGTGGCTCGTGCCCAAGGCGCAGGAGCCCGTGCCCGCGACCGTCCCGACGGCTGCCGCCGAGCGGGAGAAGACGCTGGCGCGCTGAGCGGCCGGGGCCCTGGAACCCGGCCCGCCGCGGTCAGTTCGCGGCGGGCTTCCAGGGGGAGGCCGGGCCCTCGGCGCCCGCGGTCTGCGTCCAGTACAGGCGGCCGTCGAGGCCGATGGCGGCCGCGGTCGCGTCCTGGCCGTCGGCGACGGCCGAGGGCGCGCCGGTGAACAGGATGCTGCCGTCGGACTTCCACTGCGGGGCCCCGGCGCCCGGCTCAAGCGTGGCGAGCGCGCCGGACGCGGTGCGGCCGGTGAGCAGCGGGCCCGCCGCGCCGACCATGCCGTAGCCGGACGTGTCGCCGAGGTCGGCGGGCGCGGACGGGGTCACGCCGGTGAACAGCACGCTCTGGATGTTGCCCGAGTCCACCTTGCGGTAGTACACCCGCACCCCGTCGCCCTCCGGGCGGGCGGAGAGGCCCGTCGTGTTCGGCGGCAGCTTCGTCTCGGTGGCGCGCGCCGGCATCGGGGCGCCCGCCTGCGGCTGCGCCCAGGTCAGCACGGTCTTCGGGGTGCTGGAGAAGACGTGGATGCGGCCCGCGCCGTCGGCGGTGGCGACCGGGTCGCCCGCCATGTTGACGCCGCCGTGGACGGCCCACGGGGTCCAGGTGCCGTCCTCGGCCAGGTCCGCCGAGTACAGCTGGCGGTCGCCGCCGCGCAGGAACACCGAGAGCCTGCCGGTGCCGTCCACCGCCGCGGTCGGCGTGGACATGTCGAAGACGCCGTTGGTGCCGCTGTGGTCGGGGGAGCCGAGCGAACGCCACGGCCCGAAGTCCCCGCCCGGGGTCGTCTGGACCGCGGCCACCACCTCGCGGCGGTAGTCGGTCAGCTCGGCGCCGAACTGGGTGCGGGTGCCGAACACCGCGAGCCGGCCGTCCGGCAGGCGCGTCGCGCTCACACCGGAGTCCATGCCGTCGCCGGGCAGCAGCTTGGGCTCGCCCCAGGCGGCGGCGCCCGGCGCCTTGTGCCACACCGCGAGGCGCTGGTCGAGCACGCCGAACGCCCACAGGCTCCCGTCCTTGCCGGACTGCAGCCAGGAGGTCGAGTTGGTGCGGGAGTAACGGACCGACTGGGCCCAGCCGTTGCCGTACGGGCGGACCGACACCTTGCGGTCGCCGCAGCCGGCGGCGCTGTCGCAGTAGTTGTCGTTCGGGTTCATCCAGGCGTACGTCTTGACGATGTCGGCCTTGGCGTCGGCGGCCGGCTTGGCGAACGTGTGCGGCAGGTAGCTGGTGTTGTAGCCGAAGTACGTCTGCACGCTGAAGTTCGGGTGGTTCACGGACTTCGCGTACAGCTGGAGGGCGGCCTGCGCGAAGCGGGCGCTGTAGATGTGGTCCTGGTGGTCCACGATCTTGTGCAGCTTGCCCTCCTTGCCCGGGGTCGGGTCGAGGGTGCGCACGTGGGTCGGGCGGAAGTGCTCCATCAGACCGGCGAGCGTCTTGACGACCTGCTCCTTCGTGTACGTGAAGGGCTTGGCCGGGCTGCCGGAGGCTATCTGCGAGGTGAGCCGGTCGACCTGGCCGTTCCACAGGCCGCGCAGGCTGTGCGGCTGGTTGCCGTTGATGCTGCCGGCCTCGCGGAGCTGGATCCACACCAGGTGGATGTCGGGGCGCGCGTCCAGGGTGTCGACCTCGGCGGTGCCGCCGCCCGCGGTGGGTATGGAGGTGCGGGTCCACGAGCTGCCGCGGTCGCCGGTCGCCATCTGCGCGTACGCCCCGCGTATGCCGTTCTGGCGGGCCTCGGAGTACTTCGCCTTGTCGACCAGGGGCTTGGGGCCGCCCGGCTTCTTCGGCGGCGGGGCGTTCACGCCGTCCGCCTCGCCGGCCGTGACGTACACCGACGTCATGGGGCGGCCGGAGCGCAGCGACTGGCCGGTGTCCGGGTTCATGAAGAACAGGTCGTCGTCCGGGTGGGCGATGACCTGCATGACCGAGCCGGTCGCGGGCCGCACCGGTCCCGAGGCTGCCGCCGCCGGCGTGCCCGAGGCGTGGCCGCCGGGGGTGTCCGCGCCCTCGGTGTCGGACATCGCGAGTTCGGCGAAGACGCCGCCCGTGATGAGCACGGCGGCGAGCGCGGAGCCGGCGACGGCGCCACGGCGGGACAGCAGCGCGGAGCGCAGCGGCAGCCTGGACTTCATGGGCACGGTCTTTCGGTGTGGGCGGCCTGGCGGCCGGGGTCAGTGCGTGAGCACTTCCTCGCCGAGAGCCCGGTCGTGAGTGCCCGATCAGGGCTGGTCAGAACCTGATCGGCAGAGAAGACGAAAGGTCCAAGAATCGGGTTCATTCGGACTCGATGGCAAATCGTGTGGCCTTGATCACCTTGAATTGCCCCTATATCCGCCCAAGTCCGGCACATCACCCCGTGAACTGAGTGCAGGGAGGCGGCAATTCGCTTTCGGAATGTCCGGAAAGTAGCCCTATGTGGGTGAGGCGTCACCTGCGGTGAGGGTCGGCGGGTGTGGTTGTCAGGGCCGAAGGTCCTGTGACGGCCGGCCCTCGCTCCGGTGCCGGGCGCCCCTTCCGGGGGCGGGGGGACACCCCCGCGAGCCGCCCCGGCGAGCACCCCCGGCCCGGCCGCCCGGGACCACCTCGCCGGGCCCCGGTGGCCCCACTGCGGCTAGGCTCGGAACCCGGGTCTTGATCGGGTGGGCCGGTTCCGGGAACCCCCGGCCGGGCGTGCGGGCGTACGTACGAGGTGGGAGGCGGCCAGATGACGGTGCCGGGGCGCAGGAGCAGTACCTTCACACGGCTGCTGCGGCATGGCTTCACCGACCCTTCGGCCTCCGAGCGGCTCCTGGAGACCCCCGAGCTCGCCCCCGTACGGTCCGACCCGGTGCTCCTGGACGCGCTCGGCGCCACCGCCGACCCCGATCTGGCCCTGCTCGGGCTCGTCCGCATCGTGGAGGCGCAGGACGCCGACGAGCGCCGCGCCCTCCTGGACACCCTCGTCACGGCGAAGCCCCTGCGCGACCGGCTGCTCGGGGTGCTCGGCGCCTCCGAGGCGCTCGGCGACCACCTGGCCCGCCACCCCCGCGACTGGCACGCCCTGGTCACCTACGAGGCCGCCGACCTGCACCCCGGGGTCGCCGAATTCGAGCGGGGCCTGGCCGAGGCCACCGACCCCGTGACGCTGCGGGTCGCCTACCGGCGCTGCCTGCTCGCCATAGCGGCCCGCGACGTGTGCGGGACCACGGACATGGCCGAGACCGCCGCCGAGCTCGCCGACCTCGCCACCGCCACCCTGCGCGCCGCGCTCGCCATCGCCCGCACCGCCGCCCCCGAGGACGCCGCCCAGTGCCGGCTCGCGGTGATCGCGATGGGCAAGTGCGGAGGCCACGAGCTCAACTACGTCTCCGACGTCGACGTGATCTTCGTGGCCGAACCGGCCGACGGCGGCGACGAGGGCAAGGCGATGCAGGCCGCCTCCCGGCTCGCCGCCCACCTCATGCGGATCTGCTCCGAGACCACCGTCGAGGGCGTCATCTGGCCCGTCGACGCCAACCTGCGCCCCGAGGGCCGCAACGGCCCGCTGGTGCGGACGCTCTCCAGCCACCTCGCCTACTACCAGCGCTGGGCCAAGACCTGGGAGTTCCAGGCGCTGCTCAAGGCCCGGCCGGTGGCGGGCGACCCCGAGCTCGGCCAGGACTACGTCGAGGCCGTCTCACCCCTGGTGTGGCAGGCGGCCGAGCGGGACAACTTCGTCGCCGACGTCCAGAAGATGCGGCGCCGGGTCGTCGACAACATCCCCGCCGCCCAGGTCGAGCGCGAGCTCAAGCTCGGCCCCGGCGGGCTCCGCGACGTCGAATTCGCCGTCCAGCTCCTGCAGTTGGTGCACGGGCGCAGCGACGCGACGCTGCACAGCGGCACCACCCTGGACGCGCTCGCGGCGCTCGCGGCCGGCGGCTACGTGGGCCGGGCGGACGCCGCGCAGCTGGACGAGGCGTACCGCTTCCTGCGTGCGATGGAGCACCGCATACAGCTCCACCGGCTGCGCCGCACCCACCTCGTGCCCGAGGACGAGGCCGATCTGCGCCGGCTCGGCCGCTCGCTCGGCCTGCGCACCGAGCCCGTCGCCAGCCTCAACAAGGAGTGGAAGCGGCACGCGTCCGTCGTGCGCCGCCTGCACGAGAAGCTCTTCTACCGGCCGCTCCTGGACGCCGTCGCCCAGCTCGCCCCCGGAGAGACCCGGCTCAGCGCCCGCGCCGCCGCCCACCGCCTCGAAGCGCTCGGGTACGCCGACCCGGCGGCCGCCCTGCGCCACCTGGAGGCGCTGTCCTCCGGCGTGAGCCGCAAGGCCGCCATCCAGCGCACCCTGCTGCCCGTCCTGTTGGGCTGGTTCGCGGACTCGGCCGACCCGGACGCCGGACTGCTCGGCTTCCGCAAGGTCTCCGACGCGCTCGGCAAGACCCCCTGGTACCTGCGGCTCCTTCGCGACGAGGGCGCCGCCGCCGAGAACCTGGCCCGCGTCCTGTCGGCCGGCCGGCTCGCCCCCGACCTGCTGCTCCGCGCCCCCGAGGCGGTTGCCATCCTGGGCGACCCGGACGGGCTCGTGCCGCGCGGCCGGGACCACCTGGAGCAGGAGGTGCTCGCCGCGGTCGGCCGCGCCGAGACCGCCGAAGGCGCGGTCGCCGCCGCCCGCGGGGTGCGCCGCCGCGAACTGTTCCGCACCACCGCGGGCGACCTCATCGGCTCGTACGGCACCGAGGACAGCCCCGCCGAGGAGGACCCGGGCGCCCTCGTCGACCGGGTCGGCAACGCGGTCACCGACCTGAACGCGGCCACCATCGCGGGTGCCCTGCGCGCCGCCGTGCGGGCCGAGTGGGGCGACACCCTGCCCACCCGGTTCGCCGTCATCGGCATGGGCCGCTTCGGCGGCCACGAGCTGAGCTACGGCTCGGACGCGGACGTCCTGTTCGTGCACGAGCCCCGCGAGGGCGTCGACGAGCAGGAGGCCGCGAAGGCCGCCAACCGCGTCGTCGCCGAGATGCGCCGGCTCCTCCAACTCCCCACCGCCGACCCGCCGTTGCTGATCGACGCGGACCTCCGGCCGGAGGGCAAGTCCGGGCCGATGGTTCGCACGCTCAAGTCGTACGAGGCGTACTACCGGCGCTGGTCGCTGGTCTGGGAGAGCCAGGCGCTGCTGCGCGCCGAGGTGATGGCGGGCGACGCCGACCTCGGGGCCCGCTTCATCGAGCTCATCGACCCGCTGCGGTATCCGGTGGAGGGCCTCGGCGACGACGCGGTACGCGAGATCCGCCGGCTCAAGGCCCGCATGGAGTCCGAGCGGATGCCGCGCGGCGCCGACCCCACCCTGCACACCAAGCTCGGCCGGGGCGGCCTGTCCGACGTCGAGTGGACGGTCCAGCTCCTCCAGATGCAGCACGGCTGGGACGAGCCCGGCCTGCGCACGACCCGGACCCGGGAGGCCCTGGCCGCCGCGCACGCGGCCGGGCTCATCGACACCGAGGACGCCTCGATACTGGACGAGGCGTGGGTGCTGGCGACACGGGTGCGCAACGGGGTCATGCTGGTGCGGGGGCGCGCCGGGGACACGTTCCCGTCCGACGGGCGGGAGCTGGCGGCGGTCGGGCGTTACCTGGGGTACGAGCCGGGGCATGTCGGGGACATGCTGGAGGACTACCGGCGCCTTACGCGCAGGGCGCGGGCGGTTGTGGAGGAGCTGTTCTACGGGGCGCACCTCTAGCGTGCGGCGGGGCTGCCGGGGGCTCCGCCCCCAGCCCCCTCAAACGCGGGACGCGCTCGGTTTCGGTTCCCGGCGCCGAGGAACAGAGCCCCGCTTCGGCTCCACCAGCCGCGGCAGCCGATGCGGCAGGGCGCCGTACCAGGTTCGGGAGACGAGGAAGCCGAAGGTCAGGCAGAGCAGGCCGCCCACCGCGTCCAGCCAGAAGTGGTTCGCCGTGGAGACGATCACCACCAGCGTGGCCGTCGGATAGAGCAGGCCAAGGATCTTCGCCCAGGGCGCGGACGCGAGCGCGAAGATCGTCAGGCCGCACCAGGTCGACCACCCGATGTGCATGGACGGCATCGCCGCGTACTGGTTCGACATGTTCTTCAGGTCGCCCGAGGCCATCGAGCCCCAGGTGTGGTGCACCAGAACCGTGTCGACGAAGCCCCCGCCGTTCATCAGGCGGGGCGGCGCCAGCGGGAAGAAGTAGTAGCCGACCAGGGCCACGCCCGTCGTCGCGAAGAGTACGAGCCGTGACGCCGCGTAGCGGCCGGGGTGACTACGGAACAGCCACACGAGAACACCGATGGTGACGATGAAGTGCAGTGTCGCGTAGTAGTAGTTCATGCCGACGATGAGCCATGTCACCGAATTCACGGCGTGGTTGACCGACTGCTCCACCGCGATGCCCAGGTGGTGCTCGACGCTCCAGATCCAGTCGGCGTTCTTGAGCGCCTGCGCCTTCTGCTCCGGCACCGCGTTGCGGATCAGTGAGTACACCCAGTAACTCACCGCGATCAGAAGTGCTTCGAACCAGATGCGGGGGCTGCGCGGCGAGCGCACACCTCTCAACCGGGCGGAAAATCCGGTTCGTCCGGGTTCGGTGCTGTGGGGTGAGGCCGACGGCTCGTTGGTTGGAGCGGCCGTCCGGCCTTCCAGAGTCTTCACGGTCATTTCACCCATGGGAAGAGAGTCTGCCAGATGCACATACCCCCGGCCGATCATCCTCCGGTCGGGTTCGCTCCGCACCTGCTACTCCCTGAGGACGACGTTTCCCGGCGTACGTCAGGGTCGGCTTCGGGGTCTCGCTCCGGAGGTTGAACCGCGTACGACCAGCTCGGGCATGAACACGAACTCGCTGTGCGGGGCGGGCGTGCCCCCGACCTCCTCGAGGAGGGCGCGGACGGCCGCCTGACCCATCGCGGTCACCGGCTTGCGGATGGTGGTCAGCGGCGGGTCGGTGAACGCTATCAGCGGAGAGTCGTCGAAGCCCACCACGGAGACATCACGGGGCACATCAAGCCCCGCCTGGCGCGCGGCCCTGATCGCGCCGAGCGCCATCATGTCGCTGGCGCACACCACCGCGGTGCAGCCCTGCGCGATCAGAGCGGAGGCGGCCGCCTGGCCGCCCTCCAGGGTGTAGAGCGAGTGCTGGATGAGGGATTCCGCCTCGGCGACGGTGAGCCCGAGCCGGTCCTGCATGCCGGCCGTGAAGCCCTCGATCTTGCGCAGGACGGGAACGAACCGCTTGGGGCCGACCGCCAGCCCGATCCGGGTGTGGCCCAGCGCCGCGAGGTGGGTGACCGCGAGCCGCATCGCGGCCCGGTCGTCGGGCGAGATGAAGGGCGCCTGCACCTTCGGAGAGAAGCCGTCGACCAGGACGTACGGGACGCCCTGGGCGCGCAGCTGCTCGTAGCGCTCCATGTCGGCGGTGGTGTCCGCGTGCAGCCCGGAGACGAAGATGATCCCGGAGACGCCCCGGTCCACCAGCATCTCGGTGAGCTCGTCCTCGGTGGATCCGCCGGGCGTCTGCGTCGCGAGCACCGGGGTGTATCCCTGCCGGGTCAGCGACTGGCCGATGACCTGGGCGAGGGCGGGAAAGATCGGGTTTTCCAGTTCCGGCGTTATCAGGCCGACGAGCCCCGCGCTGCGCCGGCGCAGTCGTACGGGCCGCTCGTAGCCCAGCACGTCGAGTGCGGCGAGAACGGATTCGCGGGTGCCCGCGGCCACACCGGGCTTGCCGTTGAGCACGCGGCTGACTGTGGCTTCGCTGACCCCCGCCTGGGCTGCGATGTCGGCGAGCCGTGCGGTCACGGGATTGGACTGTACCGGTCGCACGTCAGATTGCCCACCAGACCGCGGATTCGGCCGGGAGCAGGGCGCTCGTGCCGTCGAAATCGACGGCGCCGCTGGTGAGCAGCGGGCGTCCGGGCAGCGGGAGTTGGACCTCGTGGTCCAGGGTGTTGAGGGTGCAGACGAAGCCGGGCCGGGCGAAAGCGAGCACTCCCCGCGGTGCCGGGAGCCAGTCCATCGTGCCGTCGCCGAGGCCCGGCAGCTCGCGGCGCAGGGTGAGCGCCGCGCGGTAGAGCTCCAGGGTCGAGTGCGGGTCGCCCGACTGGGAGGCGACGCTGAGACCGCGCCACGAGTCGGGCTGCGGCAGCCAGGGCGCGGCCTCGCCGAATCCGTACGACGGGCCGTCGGCGGTCCACGGGATCGGGACGCGGCAGCCGTCGCGGAAGCCGTCCTGGCCGGCCGCGCGGTGGAAGGCGGGGTCCTGGCGCAGCTCGTCGGGCAGGTCGGTGACCTCGGGCAGGCCGAGCTCCTCGCCTTGATAGAGGTAGGCGGAGCCGGGCAGGGCCAGGGTGAACAGGGCCGCGGCGCGCGCCCGGCGCAGGCCCTGCTCGCCGCCGCCGTAGCGGGTCACATGGCGTACGACGTCGTGGTTGGAGAGCACCCACGTCGTCGGGGCGCCGACCGCGCCCGTCGCGGCGAGCGAGGCGTCGACCGTCTCGCGCATCCGCCCGGCGTCCCAACTGCACGTCAGGAACTGGAAGTTGAAGGCCTGGTGCAGTTCGTCGGGGCGTACGTACAGGGCGAGGCGCTCGGGCGAGGGAGCCCAGGCCTCGGCGACCGCGATGCGCTCGCCGTCGTAACTGTCGAGCAGCTCGCGCCAGCCGCGGTGGATCTCGTGGACGCCGTCCTGGTCGAAGAAGGGGAGCACCTGGCTGCCGATGAGCTTGGCCTGCTCGCTCGCGCCGATGTCGGGCAGGCCCGCCGCCTTGACCATGCCGTGGGCCACGTCGATGCGGAAGCCGTCGACCCCGAGGTCCAGCCAGAAGCGGAGCACCGAGTCGAACTCGGCGCGCACCTCGGGGTGGTCCCAGTCGAGGTCGGGCTGCTCGGGGGCGAACAGGTGCAGGTACCAGTCGCCGTCGGGGGCCTGTGTCCAGGCGGGCCCGCCGAACACCGACTCCCAGTCGTTGGGCGGGAGGTGGCCGGCCGCGCCCTTTCCGGGGCGGAAGAGGTAGCGCGCGCGCTCGGGGCCGCCGGCGAGCGCCGCGCGGAACCAGGGGTGCTGGTCGGAGGTGTGGTTGGGGACGATGTCGACGATGACGCGCAGGCCGAGCCGGTGGGCCTCGCGCACCAGGTCGTCCGCGTCGGACAGTGAGCCGAAGAGCGGGTCCACCGTCCGGTAGTCGGCCACGTCGTAGCCGCCGTCCGCCTGCGGCGAGAGGTAGAAGGGGGTGAGCCAGACCGCGTCGGCGCCCAGGTCCTTCAGATGGGGGAGCCGGGCCCGGATGCCGGGCAGGTCGCCGATGCCGTCGCCGTCGCCGTCCGCGAAGGAGCGGACGTACACCTGGTAGATCACGGCGTCGCGCCACCAGCCGGTCCGGGGGGCGGTGTGCTCCTCGACGACGGCGGCCGTCGTCAGCTCCTGCGTCATGTGTGGTCCCTCTCGAAAACCTGCATCTACGGGATCAACGCCGATGGCCCTCGAAAAGTAACAGCCTTGCAAGGTCTTGCGGAACCCTTGCAGGGCCTCCGCAGGCGCATATGGACCAGGCGCACCCCCTTTGACAAGGCGCACAACGGCAACCGTGCGGACACGCTGACGTAACGATCACTCGACCTTGCAGAAATTCTTCGCAAGGTCTTTCGGACTCCTTTCATCCTTGTTACGTTCCTGGCGATCCGGCGCCGTGATGGAGCGGCACCCAGTGAAGGAGTTCTCATGCGACGTGGCATAGCGGCCACCGCGCTCGCGGCGACCCTCGCGCTCGCGGCGACGGCCTGCGGTGGCAGCGACAGTGACGGCGGCAAGGCGGACGGCCCCGTCACCATCACCTGGTGGGACACCTCGAACGCCACGAACGAGGCACCCACGTACCAGGCGCTGGTCACGGAGTTCGAGAAGGCGAACCCGACGATCAAGGTGAAGTACGTCAACGTCCCCTTCGACCAGGCGCAGAACAAGTTCGACACCGCCGCCGGCGCCAAGGGCGCCCCGGACGTGCTGCGCGCCGAGGTCGGCTGGACGCCCGCGTTCGCGAAGAAGGGCTACTTCCTGCCGCTCGACGGCACCGACGCCCTGACCGACCAGGCCAAGTTCCGGCCGAACCTGATCAAGCAGGCCCAGTTCGAGGGCAAGACCTACGGCGTCCCGCTGGTCACCGACACCCTCGCCCTCGTCTACAACAAGGCCCTCTTCGCCAAGGCCGGTATCACCAAGGCCCCCGCCACCTGGGACGAGCTGAAGGCCGACGCCGCCCTGGTCAAGGAGAAGGCGGGCGTCGACGGCTACTGGGGCTCCACCGCCGGGTACTACGCACAGCCGTTCCTGTACGGCGAGGGCACCGACACCGTCGACGCCGCCGCCAAGAAGGTCACCATCGCAAGTGCCCCCGCCGTCAAGGGACTTGAGACCTGGAAGGGCCTGTTCGACGGCCCCGGCCTGCACAAGGCGGACGTCACCGCCGACGCGTACGCCCACATCCAGGACGCCTTCGTGAACGGCAAGGTCGCCGCGATCATCCAGGGCCCGTGGGAGATCACCAACTTCTACAAGGGCTCGGCGTTCAAGGACAAGGCCAACCTCGGCATCGCCACCGTCCCGGCCGGCTCCGCCGGCAAGGCGGGCGCCCCGACCGGCGGCCACAACCTGTCCGTGTACGCGGGCTCCGACAAGGCGCACGCGGCCGCCGCGATGAAGTTCGTGGGCTTCATGACCTCGGCCAAGAGCCAGGAGACCATCGCGCTGAAGAACTCCACGCTGCCCACCCGCGAGGACGCCTACACCGCGCAGGTCAAGGCCGACCCGGGCATCGCCGGCTACCAGGGCGTGCTCACCGCCGCCCAGCCGCGGCCCGAGCTGCCCGAGTACAGCTCGCTGTGGACGCCGATGGACACCACGCTGCCGAAGGTCGCCGACGGCAAGGAGTCCGTCGCCGACGCCACCAAGAGCCTGCAGCAGGACATGGCCAAGCTGGTCCCCGCCTTCACCAAGTGAGACCCGCCGCCGGGCCGTTCCCCCAGGGGACGGCCCGGCGGCACGCACGTCCGCCGAACCCCCCCGGAAAAGGTGTCGAGATGACCGTTGCCGTCGATGGCGCGGCCCCCAAGAGCGCGGCCAAGGCGCGCCGGGGGCCGCTGGAGCGCCTCAGGCAGTCCTGGCAGAAGCACTGGTACGCGTACGCGATGGTCGCGCCGATCGTCGTCGTGCTCGGCGTCCTGGTGCTCTATCCGCTGGTCCAGGGCTTCTACTACACGCTCACCGACGCCAACAGCCTCAACTCGGCGCGCACCATCGGCGCCAACCACATCGCGGCCACCTACGACTTCGTCGGCCTGCACAACTACGCGGACATCCTGTGGGGGCCGACCGCCTGGGACCGGTTCTGGTCGCACTTCATCTGGACGATCGTGTGGACGGTCGCCTGTGTGACCCTGCACTACGTCATCGGGCTCTCGCTCGCGCTGCTGCTCAACCAGAAGCTGCGCGGCCGCACCTTCTACCGGATGATGCTGATCCTGCCCTGGGCAGTGCCCACCTTCGTGACCGTCTTCTCCTGGCGCCTGATGCTCAGCGACTCCGGCATCGTGAACTCCGTGCTCGGCACGTTCCACCTGCCGCAGCCCCAGTGGCTGGAGGAGCCGCTCTTCCAGCAGCTCGCCGCGATCCTCGTCAACACCTGGGTCGGCGTGCCCTTCATGATGGTCTCGCTGCTCGGCGGCCTCCAGACGATCCCCGCGGAGCTGTACGAGGCCGCCGAGATGGACGGCGCGAGCGCCTGGCAGCGCTTCCGCCACGTCACCCTGCCGGGCCTTCGCCCGGTCAGCGCCACGGTCGTGCTGCTCGGCATCATCTGGACGTTCAACCAGTTCGTGATCATCTTCCTGCTGTTCGGCAACGGCGGCGCCCCGGACGCCCAGATCCTGGTCACCTGGGCCTACCGGCTCGGCTTCGGACAGCAGCCCCGCGACTTCGCGCAGTCCGCCACGTACGGCGTGCTGCTGCTCTCCATCCTGATCGTCTTCACCTCCTTCTACCGGCGCTGGCTGGCCCGCAATGAACAGGTCTGATGCCCCCATGGCTACCAAGGTCGTTTCCCGGGACCACGGCCGGCGCCGCACCGCCGTCCTGTCGCACCTGGCGCTGAGCGTCGCCAGCCTCGTCGCCCTCTTCCCGATCGTCTGGCTGGTCTTCATCTCGCTCGGCCCGGACAAGGACGACTACCTGCACCCCGACCGCATCTGGTCGAAACTCTCCTTCTCCAACTACGCGTTCGTCACCGAGCACACCAGGTTCTTCACCTGGCTCGGCAACACCGCCCTGATCGCGGGCCTGACCTGCGTCATCGGCGTGATGTTCGCGGCCACCACCGGGTACGCGGTGTCCCGGATGCGCTTCCCCGGCTACAAGAAGCTGATGTGGGTGCTGCTCGTCACCCAGATGTTCCCGATCGCCGTACTGATCGTGCCGATGTACCAGATCCTCGGCGACCTCGGCCTCATCGACACCTACGGCGGCCTGATCCTCGTGTACTGCTCCACCGCGGTGCCGTACTGCGCCTGGATGCTCAAGGGGTACTTCGACTCGATCCCGATCGAGATCGACGAGGCGGGCCGGGTCGACGGGCTCACCCCGTTCGGCACCTTCTTCCGGCTGATCCTGCCGCTGGCCCGCCCGGGCCTGGCGGTCGCCGCCTTCTACACCTGCCTCACCGCGTGGGGCGAGGTGGCGTTCGCCTCCACGTTCATGCTCGACGACGGCAAGTACACGCTCGCCGTGGGCCTGTTCAGCTTCGTCAGCCAGCACGACGCGCAGTGGAACTACATGGCCGCCACCGCCGTACTCATCGCCATCCCCGTCTCCGCCGTGTTCTACCTCGTGCAGAAGCACCTGGTCACCGGCATGACCGCGGGTGCCACCAAGGGCTGAGCCGGGCCTCGCCCCGGCTCCCGAAGAACAGCGAAGGCTCGGGGGTTTACGCCCCCAGACCCCCTCTAAGGACGACATGACCCAGCACTTCACCGCCCCCGACCGCCTCACCGGGAAGACCGGCACACAGTGGTGGCGGGACGCCGTGATCTACCAGGTCTATCCGCGCAGCTTCGCCGACGGCAACGGCGACGGCATGGGCGACCTCGAAGGCGTGCGCGGCCGGCTGCCGTACCTGCGCGACCTCGGCGTCGACGCCGTCTGGCTCTCCCCCTTCTACGCGTCCCCGCAGGCCGACGCCGGCTACGACGTGGCCGACTACCGGGCCATCGACCCGATGTTCGGCACCCTGCTCGACGCGGACGCGCTGATCCGCGACGCGCACGAGCTGGGTCTGCGCATCATCGTCGACCTCGTACCGAACCACTCCTCCGACCAGCACGAGTGGTTCAAGCAGGCCCTGCGCGAGGGCCCCGGCTCTCCGCTGCGGGCCCGCTACCACTTCCGCCCCGGAAAGGGCGCGGACGGCGAACTCCCGCCCAACGACTGGGAGTCCATCTTCGGCGGGCCCGCCTGGACCCGCGCCGAGGACGGAGAGTGGTACCTGCACCTCTTCGCCCCCGAGCAGCCGGACTTCAACTGGGACCATCCGGCCGTCGCCGACGAGTTCCGCTCCATCCTGCGCTTCTGGCTCGACATGGGCGTCGACGGCTTCCGCATCGACGTCGCCCACGGCCTCGTCAAGGCGCCGGGCCTGCCCGACATCGGCGGCCACGACCAGCTCAAGCTGCTCGGCAACGACGTCATGCCGTTCTTCGACCAGGAGGGCGTGCACGCGATCTACCGCTCGTGGCGGACCATCCTCGACGAGTACGACGGCGAGCGCATCGCGGTCGCCGAGGCCTGGACCCCCACGGTCCAGCGGACCGCGAACTACGTACGCCCCGACGAACTCCACCAGGCCTTCAACTTCCAGTACCTGGGCGCCCCTTGGGACGCGGCGGCACTGCGCGAGGTCATCGACACCTCGCTCGCCGCGATGCGCCCGGTCGGCGCCCCCGCCACCTGGGTCCTGTCCAACCACGACGTCACCCGGCACGCCACCCGCTTCGCCAACCCGCAGGGCCTCGGCACCCAGCTGCGCACCCCGGGCGACCGCGAACTCGGCCTGCGCCGGGCCCGCGCGGCCACCCTCCTGATGCTGGCCCTGCCGGGCTCGGCGTACGTCTACCAGGGCGAGGAGCTCGGCCTGCCCGACGTCACCGACCTGCCCGACGAGGTGCGCCAGGACCCGTCGTTCTTCCGCGCCGCGGGCCAGGACGGCTTCCGCGACGGCTGCCGGGTGCCGATCCCGTGGACCGTCGAGGGCAGCTCGTTCGGGTTCGGCAGCGGCGGCAGCTGGCTCCCGCAGCCCGACGCGTGGGGCGGGCTCAGCGTCGAGGCGCAGACCGGCGACGCGGACTCGACCCTGGAGCTCTACCGCCGGGCCATCGCGGCCCGCCGCGACCACCCGGGCCTCGGCGCCGGGGACGACGTGGAGTGGCTGGACGCACCCGAGGGCGTGCTCGCCTTCGCCCGCGAGGGCTTCGTGTGCACGGTGAACCTGACGGGGGAGCCGGTGTCACTGCCGACGCCGGGCCGAGCCGTCCTGGCCAGCGCCCGACTGACCGTCGAGGGCGCGCAGTTCGAGCTCCCGGCGGACACGACGGTGTGGTGGACGGTGTGAGCCATGCCGCGCAGCAGGCCGGGCCGCGCCTCGCGGAGATAGCGGCCCAGGCCGCCGTCAGCGAGGCCACCGTCAGCCGCGTGCTCAACGCCCGGCCGGGGGTGGCCGACGCCACCCGGCAGCGCGTCCTCGCGGCCCTGGACGTGCTCGGCTGGGAGCGCCCGGCCCGGCTGCGGCGGCGCAGCGAGGGGCTGATCGGGTTGGTCACGCCGGAGCTGACCAACCCGATCTTCCCCGCCTTCGCGCAGGCGGTGGAACAGGTACTCGCCGGCCACGGCTACACGCCCGTCCTGTGCACCCAACTGCCGGGCGGGGCGACGGAGGACGAGCTCGTCGAGCAGCTGGAGGAGCGCGGCGTCAACGGCATCGTGTTCCTGTCCGGCCTGCACGCGGACACCTCCACCGACCCGGCCCGCTACCTGGCCCTGGCCGAGCGGGGCGTCCCGTACGTCCTGGTCAACGGCTACAACGAGGCGATCCGGGGCCCCTTCGTCTCGCTCGACGACCACGCGGCGATCCGGATGGCGGTGGGCCACCTGGCCGACCTGGGCCACACCCGGATCGGCCTCGCGGTCGGCCCGCTGCGGTACTCGCCGTCGCGCCGCAAGACGGAGGGCTTCGCGGCGGCCCTGGGCGAACGCCTCGGCCTGCGCGACCCGGAGGCGGCGGCCTACATCAAACCCACCCTGTACAGCGTGGAGGGCGGCCAGGTCGCCGCGGGCGCGCTGCTCGACCAGGGCTGCACGGGGATCGTCTGCGGCAGCGACATGATGGCGCTGGGCGTGGTCCGCGCGGCCCGCGAACGCGGCCTCGCGGTACCGGCCGACGTCTCGGTCGTCGGCTTCGACGACTCCCAGCTCATCGCCTTCACGGACCCGCCCCTGACGACGGTGCGCCAGCCGGTGGCGGCGATGGCGGCAGCCGCGGTGTCGGCCCTCCTGGAGGAGATCGGCGGAACCCCGGTCCAGCGGACGGAGTTCGTGTTCCAGCCGGAGCTGGTGGTGCGGGGGTCCACGGCGGGGGTGCGGGGGTGACCCTGCGGCCACCCCCGGCCAGGTCAGAACGGCTTCGTCGGGAGGTACTTGCCGTCCAGGGTGATCACAGCCCGCTCCCCGCCCTCGGGGTCGGCCACCTTCCGTACGTCCAGCTTGAAGTTGATCGCGCTGATGATGCCGTCCCCGAACTCCTCGTGCACCAGGGCCTTCAGCGTCGTGCCGTACACCTGGAGCATCTCGTAGAAGCGGTAGATCGTCGGGTCGGTGGGGATGCCGCCCGGGATCGAGCCGCGGCTCGGGATGGTGGTCAGGAGCAGGGCCGCGTCGTCGTCCAGGCCGAGCAGATCGGCGACGGCCCGCGCCGACTCGGCGGGCAGCGCGTGCTGGCCGAGCACGGCCGCGGTGACGAAGGCGACCGAGAAACCGGCCGCGTCCGCGATCTGCTGCCACGACAGGTCCTTGCGGACCTTCGCCTCGACGGCGGCGGTGGCGATGGCCTGACGGGCGGTGGTGTCGAACGTGGCGTGGGTCATGTCGTAACTCCTTTGACAGTGGGGTGTGTTGAGAGGTCAGGCGGCGACGTCGTCGACCGTGCCGGTCGGGATGTCGTACACCCAGCCGTGCAGCGTGAGCCGGCGTTCGGCCAGGGCGCGGGCCACCGAGGGGTGCGTCGCCAGGTTCGCCAGCTGGGCCCGTACGTTGCCGCGCACCAGGGCGGCAAGCTCCGCGGTGTCCGCGTGGGCCGGGGCCGCGTCCGCGTGCCGCAGCCAGTCGGCGATCGCCGGCATGCCGGAGAGGTCGTGCTGCTCGGCGAGCGCGGTCATCGCGCCGCACGCGGAGTGGCCGCAGACCACGATGTCGCTCACGCCGAGAACGGCCACGGCGTACTCGATGCCGGCCGCGACGCCGTCCGGACCCGGGGCGTACGCAGGCACCAGATTTCCTGCCGTGCGGATCACGAACAGCTCGCCCGGCTCGCTCTGGGTGATCAGTTCGGGGACCACCCGGGCGTCCGAGCAGCTGATGAACAGCGTGCTCGGACGGTGGGTGGCGGCGAGGTGGGCGAAGAGGGCCGCCTTGGCGGGGAAGACGCCGCGCTGGAACTGCGCGACGCCCTCGGCGAGGTCTTGCATGGTCACTCCCTTCGGTGGTGGCCGGCCCTGAGGGGCTGACGAGATCCACCATGCATGACCAGCAGCTATAGCGTCCAAGACGCAATTTCCATGACTGTTATCGATTCCATCTATAGTTGGGCCATGGCCCCGGAACTGCGTCATCTGCGCTACCTGCTCGCCGTCGCCGAGCACGGCAACTTCACCCGCGCCGCCGAAGAGCTGCGGATCTCCCAGCCCACCCTGTCCCAGCAGATCAAGCAGCTGGAGCGCACGGTCGGCGTGCAGCTCCTCGACCGCTCCGGGCGCGCGGTGCGGCTCACCGACGCGGGTGAGACCTACGCCCACTACGCGCGGAGTGCCCTACGGGACCTGGCTGCTGCCGAGCGTGCCGTGCTGGACACCGCCGACCTTTCGCGCGGCAGCCTGCGCCTCGCCGTGACCCCGACCTTCACCGCGTACCTCGTCGGGCCCCTCGTCGCCGAGCTGCACACCCGCCACCCCGGAATCGCCCTGGACGTACGGGAGTTGGCGCAGGACCGCATCGAGGCCGCTCTGCTCGCCGACGAGCTCGATCTCGGCATCGCCTTCGACGGGCCGCACCTGCCCGGCATCGAAGCGGCCGCCCTGTTCACCGAGACCCTCGGTCTGGTCGTCGGCGCCCCGGCCCCGGGGCACGGAGAGCTCGCGGTCCGGGATCTCGCCGAGCGTCAACTCGCCCTGCTCAGCGGCGACTTCGCCACCCGCGGTCACATCGACGCCTACCTCGGGCACCACCACGTCACCCCCCGCATTGCCGTCGAGGCCAACTCCATCCAGGCGCTGACCGAGATCGTCCGCCGCACCCCGCTCGCCACCGTCCTTCCCGACGCCGTCACGCACGACCACCCGCACCTCGCGCCCGTCGCACTGGACCCGCCGCTGCCCGCCCGCACGGTCGCCCTGCTGCGCCGCGAGAGCGCGTATCGCAGTGCCGCAGCCCGCGCGTTCACCCGGCTCACCCACGACCTCGTCCGCGCCCGCGGCTACGCCCCCGCCTGAGCCCCGCTCGCACCGCACTCGCACCCCGCTCACCTGCCGCGCAACTCCTTGCAGACGAGCAATCTCACGCTCCGGATTCTGCCCAAACCATTGACCTGATCCTTACGTCCTCCTACGGTCACCTGCTCAGAAGCGCTTTCAGTCTTGCAGCAAGAACATTCAAGCCACGCTGAATCGCCTCCCTCGGAGCCGCAGGAGGACCGCCCCCATGAAGCCCCCCAACCGCATACCAAGAACCGCAGCCGCTCTCGCCTTCGTCACGGCCGTCTCGGCGGCCTTCCTGGCCGCGCCCGGCGTCCCCACCGCCGTCGCCTCGGCCCCCGGTGACCGGGACGTCACCGCCGAGCTCTTCGAGTGGAAGTACGACTCGGTCGCCAAGGAGTGCAAGGACACCCTGGGCCCGGCCGGTTACGGCTACGTCGAGGTGTCGCCCGCCACCGAGCACGTCCAGGGCCCCCAGTGGTGGACCTCGTACCAGCCGGTCAGCTACAAGATCGCCGGCCGGCTCGGGGACCGCACGTCCTTCAAGAACATGGTCGACGCCTGCCACGCGGCCGGCGTGAAGGTCGTCGCGGACGCCGTCGTCAACCACATGGCGGCCGGTTCCGGCACCGGCACCGGCGGCTCCTCGTACACCAAGTACAACTACCCCGGGATCTACCAGTCCCAGGACATGGACGACTGCACCAGCCAGGTCAGCAACTACAGCGACCGCTGGAACGTGCAGCACTGCGAGCTGGTCGGGCTCGCCGACCTCGACACCAACGAGCCGTACGTCCGCAGCCGCATCGCCCAGTACCTCAACGACCTGCTCTCGCTCGGCGTCGACGGGCTGCGCATCGACGCGGCCAAGCACATCGCCACCGAGGACATCGCCGCCATCAAGGCCCAACTGACCAACCCCTCCGCCTACTTGAAGCAGGAAGTCATCTACGGGGCGGGCGAGGCGGTCCAGCCCACCGAGTACCTGCCGAACGGCGACGTCCAGGAGTTCCGGTACGGGCGCGACCTCAAGCGGGTCTTCACCTCCGAGAAACTCGCCTATCTGAAGAACTTCGGCGAGGGCTGGGGCTATCTGCCCAGCGCCCAGGCCGGGGTGTTCGTCGACAACTGGGACACCGAGCGCAACGGCTCCACCCTCACCTACAAGGACGGCGCGAACTACACCCTGGCCAACGTCTTCATGCTGGCCTGGCCCTACGGCTCGCCCGACGTCCACTCCGGTTACGAGTTCACCGACAACGACGCGGGCCCGCCGAACGGCGGCACCGTCAACGCCTGCTGGACGGACGGCTGGAAGTGCCAGCACAAGTGGCCCGAGATCCAGAGCATGGTCGCCTTCCACAACACCGCCCGCGGCCAGTCCGTCACCAACTGGTGGGACAACGGGAACAACCAGATCGCCTTCGGCCGCGGTTCCAAGGCGTACGTCGCCATCAACCACGAGTCGTCCGCGCTGACCCGCACCTTCCAGACCTCCCTTCCGGCCGGTGCGTACTGCGACGTGCAGAGCGGACGGGGCGTGACGGTCGACTCCTCCGGACAGTTCACCGCCACGCTCGGCGCCAACACCGCCCTTGCCCTACAGGTGGACTCCCGTACATGCGGCGGTAGTTGATCCCCTGAACCGGGCCGCCCGGCGCCCCCTCCCGTCCCGCCGGGCGCCGGGCGGCCCCGCCGTTCCACCCCGAATGCCGAGAACCCCGTACGACTGAGGAGCACCCGGTGATCCCCCTGCGAAGAACGGCCGTCGCGCTCGCGGCCGCCCTGTGTGCGGCGCTCGTGCCCGCGCTGCCCGCCACGGCCGCGCCGAAGCCGCCCGCGCCGCCCGGCGACGCGCGGCTCGCCGCCGAGCCGGCCCGGCACGACGCGACCCGGGAGCAGTTCTACTTCGTGCTCCCGGACCGGTTCGCCGACGGGGACACCTCGAACGATCGCGGTGGACTCACCGGCTCGCGGCTCGACACCGGGTACGACCCCACCGACAAGGGGTTCTACCAGGGTGGCGACCTCAAGGGCCTGACGCAGAAGCTCGACTACATCAAGGGGCTCGGGACCACCGCCATCTGGCTCGCCCCGATCTTCAAGAACAAGCCCGTGCAGGGCACCGGCAAGGACGCGTCCGCCGGGTACCACGGGTACTGGATCACCGACTTCACCCAGGTCGACCCGCACTTCGGCACCAACGCCGACCTCGCGAAGCTCATCGCGGGCGCCCACGCCAAGGGCATGAAGGTCTTCTTCGACGTCATCACCAACCACACCGCCGACACCGTCGACTACGCCGAGAAGCAGTACGGCTACCGCCCGAAGGGCGCCTACCCCTACCTCGACACCGGCGGCCGCCCCTTCGACGACCGTGCCGGAATGAAGAAGGTCGACTCCAGCTCCTTCCCCTACACGCCCGTCGTCAAGGAGAAGAAGGTCCCGGCCTGGTTGAACGACCCGACCATGTACCACAACCGGGGTGATTCGACCTTCGCCGGTGAGAGCGCCGAGTACGGCGACTTCTCCGGGCTCGACGACCTGTGGACCGAGCGGCCCGAGGTCGTCTCCGGCATGGAGCAGATCTACGAGAAGTGGGTCCACGACTTCGCCGTGGACGGCTTCCGCATCGACACCGTCAAGCACGTCGACCTGGACTTCTGGACCCAGTGGGCGACCGCGCTCGACGCGTACGCGAAGAAGCAGGGCCGGCCGGACTTCTTCATGTTCGGCGAGGTCTACTCCGCCGACCCCGCGATCACCTCCCCGTATGTCACCCGGGGCCGCCTGGACGCGACCCTCGACTTCCCCTTCCAGGACGCGGCCCGCCAGTACGCCTCCCAGGGCGCCCCGGCCACCAAGCTCGCCTCCCTCTTCGCCGACGACTACCGCTACACCACCGACAAGGCCAACGCCTACGAGCAGGTCACCTTCCTCGGCAACCACGACATGGGCCGCATCGGCACCTTCCTCAAGCAGGACCACCCGGGAGCGAGCGACGCCGAACTGCTCCAGCGCGACCGGCTCGCCAACGAGCTGATGTTCTTCAGCCGGGGCAACCCGGTCGTCTACTACGGCGACGAACAGGGCTTCACCGGCGCGGGCGGCGACAAGGACGCCCGCCAGACGATGTTCGCCTCGAAGGTCCCCGACTACCTGGACGACGACGAGCTGGGCACCGACCGCACCCACGCCTCGGACGCCTACGACCCCACGCACCCGCTCTACCGCACCATCGCCGACCTGTCCCGCCTCACCAAGGCCAACCCGGCGCTGCGCGACGGCGTCCAGACCGAGCGCTACGCCAAGGACTCCGTCTACGCCTTCTCGCGTACGGACGCCAAGACGCGCACCGAGTACCTGGTGGCCGTGAACAACGCCACCGGGCCGAAGACGGTCTCCGTGCCCACCGGTTCGGCCGATGCCGACTTCGGTGTGCTGTACGGGGGGTCGGGTTCGGTACGCAGCCGATCGGACGCCACCGTCGAGGTGACGGTGCCCGCGCTGTCCTCCCTCGTCCTGAAGGCGGCGGCCCCGCTGCCCGCGCCCGCCGCCGAGCCGACGATCACCCTGAAGGCTCCCGCGCCAGGCGCCACCGGCACCGTGGAGGTCTCCGCCGACGTCGGCGGCGGACAGCTCGACCGGGTCGTCTTCGCCGCGCAGAGCGGCAACGGAAAGTGGCAGACGCTCGGCTCCGCCGACCACGCCCCCTACAAAGTCACCCAGTACCTGGACCTGGCCGCCGGAACTCCCGTGCGCTACAAGGCAGTTGTGCTGGACAGCAGCGGACGGACCGCGAGCGCGCTCGCCTCCACGACGGCGGGGCAGAACCCGCCGCCCGCCAAGCCCACGGCCGTCGCGCGGGACTACGCCGTCGTGCACTACCGGCGCCCGGCCGGGGACTACGACGGCTGGCAGCTGAAGGCCGACGGCCAGAGCGCCGCCTTCACCGGGCGTGACGCCTACGGCGCCTTCGCCTGGATCAAGCTCCCGCAGGGCGCCGGATCGCTCGCGTACACCGTCGCCAAGGGCGACACCGCCGACGGGCCGCAGCGCACCGTCGACCTCGGCCGCACCGGTGAGGTGTGGGTGGAGCAGGGCAAGGACGGCCAGTCCGAGCAGGCACCGCCCGGCGCCCACCCGCCGCAGGACAAGTCCAAGGTGGTCCTGCACTACTCCCGCCCCGACGGCGACTACGACGGCTGGGGCCTGCACACCTGGACCGGCGCCGCCTCGCCCACCGACTGGTCCAAGCCGCTGATGCCGGCCGGCCGCGACGCGTACGGGCTCACCTTCGAGGTGCCGCTCGCCCAGGGCGCGACCTCGCTGAGCTACATCCTGCACAAGGGCGACCAGAAGGACCTCCCCGACGACCAGTCCCTCGACCTCGCCACCTACGGCAACGAGGTCTGGCTGCTAGCCGGTCAACCCAAGTACCTTCTGCCGCAGGCGAGTTCGGGTGTCTCGCTCGACCTCGGCAAGTCCGAGGCGCAGTGGATCGACCGGAACACCGTCGTCTGGAAGGTGAAGGCGACCGACGCGACCAGCGAGCAGCTGGTGTACGCGCCGGGCGGCGGCATCACCGTCAAGGACGGCGCGCTCTCGGACGAGGGCCAGTGGCTGCGGCTCACGCCTTCCGCGCTGAGTGACGCGCAGAAGGCCAGGTTCCCGCAGCTCAAGGACTATCCGGCGTTCACCGTGGACGCCCGCGACCGGGCCCGTGTCCGCGAGTCCCTCAAGGGCCAGATCGTCGCGACCCAGCGGGCCGCGAACGGGGCGCTGCTCGCCGCGACCGGCGTCCAGACCCAGGGCATTCTCGACGACCTGTACAGCGGCGCCGCCGGGAAGGCCGCTCTCGGCCCGGTCTTCGACCGCGGCCGTCCCACCTTGTCCCTGTGGGCGCCGACCGCACAGCAGGTCTCCCTCGAACTCGACGGGCGAACGCTTGCGATGCGCCGCGACGACACCTCCGGCGTCTGGTCGGTGACCGGGCCCGCGTCCTGGTCGGGCAAGCCGTACCGGTACGCCGTGAAGGTGTGGGCGCCGAGCGTGCAGAAGGTCGTGACCAACCTGGTCACCGACCCGTACTCGACCGCCCTCACCGCCGACTCGGCCCGCAGCCTGGTCGTCGACCTCTCCGACCCGAAGCTCGCCCCCAGGGGCTGGGCCACGCTCAAGAAGCCGGCCGCCGTGCCGCTGCGCGACGCCCGGATCCAGGAGCTGCACATCCGCGACTTCTCCATCGCGGACCCCACCTCGCACCACCCCGGCCAGTACCTGGCCTTCACCGACACCGGCTCCGACGGCATGAAGCACCTGGCCCAGCTCGCCAAGTCCGGCACCTCCTACGTCCATCTGCTGCCTGCCTTCGACATCGCCGGGATCCCCGAGAAGAAGTCCGAACAGACCACGCCCACCTGCGACTTGAAGGTGTACGCGCCCGACTCAGAGGAGCAGCAGGCCTGCGTCGCCAAGGCGGCCGCGAAGGACGCGTACAACTGGGGTTACGACCCGCTGCACTACACCGTCCCCGAGGGCTCCTACGCCAGCGATCCCGACGGGACCCGCCGCACGGTCGAGTTCCGGCAGATGGTGCAGGGGCTCGGCAATGCCGGGCTGCGCACCGTCATGGACGTCGTCTACAACCACACCGCCGCGAGCGGGCAGGCCGACGACTCGGTGCTCGACAAGATCGTGCCGGGTTACTACCAGCGGCTGATGCCCGACGGCAGCGTCGCCGACTCCACCTGCTGCGCCAACACCGCGCCCGAGAACGCCATGATGGGCAAGCTCGTCGTCGACTCGGTGGTGACCTGGGCCAAGCAGTACAAGGTCGACGGGTTCCGCTTCGACCTCATGGGCCACCACCCGAAGGCCAACATCCTGGCCGTGCGCAAGGCGCTCGACGCGCTGACGCCCGCGAGGGACGGCGTCGACGGCAAGAAGATCATCATGTACGGCGAGGGCTGGAACTTCGGCGAGGTCGCCGACGACGCCCGCTTCGTGCAGGCCACCCAGAAGAACATGGCGGGCACCGGCATCGCCACGTTCTCCGACCGGGCCCGCGACGCGGTGCGCGGCGGAGGACCCTTCGACGCCGACCCGGGTGTCCAGGGCTTCGCCTCCGGCCTCTACACCGACCCCAACTCCTCGACGGCGAACGGCACTCCGGCCGAGCAGAAGGCCCGCCTCCTGCACTACCAGGACCTCCTCAAGGTGGGCCTGACCGGCAACCTCGCCGCGTACACCTTCACCGACAGCTCCGGCCGCAGCGTCAAGGGCTCCGAGGTCGACTACAACGGCGCTCCGGCGGGCTACGCGGCAGCGCCGGGCGACGCCCTCGCCTACGCCGACGCCCACGACAACGAGTCGCTGTACGACGCGCTCGCCTACAAGCTGCCCGCCCGTACATCGGCCGCCGACCGCTCCCGCATGCAGGTCCTCGCCCTCGCGACCGCGGCCCTCTCGCAGGGTCCGGCCCTGTCCCAGGCGGGCAGCGACCTGCTGCGCTCGAAGTCGCTCGACCGCAACTCGTTCAACAGCGGTGACTGGTTCAACGCGCTGCACTGGGACTGCCGGGCGGGCAACGGGTTCGGGCGCGGCCTTCCCATGGCGGCCGACAACCAGTCCAAGTGGCCCTACGCCAAGCCCCTGTTGACGAATCCGTCGCTGACCCCGGGCTGCGCCCAGATCAACGGGACCTCGGCCGCCTACCAGGACCTCCTCGCCATCCGGGGCAGCGAGAGCGCGTTCGGGCTCGCCACCGCGGACCAGGTCCAGTCGGCGCTCTCGTTCCCGCTGTCCGGCACGGGCGAGACCCCGGGCGTGATCACCATGCGGCTGGGCCCGCTGGTCGTCGTCTTCAACGCGACCCCCGAGGCCCGGACGCAGCGCGTGTCGGCCCTCGCGGGCACCGCGTACGCGCTGCACCCGCGCCAGGCGGCCGGGGCCGACCCGGTCGTGAAGACGGCCACATACGATCAGAGTTCGGGGAGCTTCACAGTCCCGGCCCGTACCGTTGCGGTCTTCAAGCAACACTGAACCGATCATTCCGGGTCGTTCGGTGACCTGATTCGGTTGTTCCCCGCCGCGGGTTGAGTCGATGACCGCACTGTGGTCCAGACTGTGCCCGTGGTGGGGAATCTTCCTGCGGAGAGCACGAGTTTCATCGGTCGGTCGGTCGAACTGACCACCCTGGACGGCCTCCTCGAACAGCATCGGCTCGTCACCGTCACGGGACCCGGCGGGGTCGGAAAATCCCGGCTCGCGCTGCGGACCGCCCGGCGGATCGAGGGCCGCTACCCCGACGGGGTCTGGTGGGTGGAGCTGTCGCCGCTGCGGGACCGGAACTTACTCGCAGCCACCGTCGCCGACGCCTTCGACGTCTTCGACCAGAGCCTGCGCACCGCCTGCGAGGCGCTCTGCTCCTGGCTCGCCGACAAACGTCCGCTCCTGGTGCTCGACACCTGCGAGCACCTGATCAGCGCCTGCGGCCATCTGATCGGCGAACTCCTCCAGACCTCGCCGGGGCTCACCGTCCTCGCCACCAGCCGGCAACCGCTCGGCCGGCCGCAGGAACGTGTCTTCCCCCTGGAGCCGCTGGCCGTCGCCGGGGAGGCGCTCACCCTGTTCAAGGAGCGCGCCACCGAGGCCGTGCCCCACCTCAGCTTCGCCGACCCGGCCCGCGAGGCCGCGGCCGCCGACGTCTGCCGGCGCCTCGACGGGATCCCGCTCGCCCTCGAACTCGCGGGCGCCCGGCTCCGGTTGTGGTCGGTCGAACAGCTCGCCACCCGGCTCGGCTCCCGCTTCGAGGTGCTCGCCGACACCCGCGTCGCGGCCCTGCCCCGCCACCAGACGATGCGCACCGCCATCGGCTGGAGCCACGAGCTGTGCGAACCGCTGGAACGGCTCCTGTGGGCCCGGCTCTCCGTGTTCGCGGGCGAGTTCGACCTCGCCGCCGCCCAGCACATCGGCGCGGGCGGCCCGCTGCCCGCGTGCGCCGTCGAGCAGGTGCTGGCCGGTCTCATCGACAAATCCGTCGTACGCACCCGGCTCGAACCATCCGGCCGCTTCGGCCACCGCATGCTGGACACCATCCGCGAGTACGGCCTGCGCTGGCTCGACGAACTCGGCGAGACCCCCGAGGTCGCCGACCGGCACGCCCGCCGCTTCCGCCGGATCGCCCACGAGGCCGACCGGGCCTGGATGGGGCCCGGGCAGCTCGACTGGTACGTACGCCTGGAGGCCGAGCACGCCGATCTGCGCACCGCGCTCGAACACCTCCTCGCGACCGACCCCGAGGCGGCCCTCGACATGGCGGGCTCGCTCTGGTTCGTCTGGTTCTGCTGCGGCCGCCTGCGCGAGGGCCGCGGCTACCTCCAGCGCGCCCTGGACGGCTGCCCGGGCCCCGGACCGTACCGGGCCACCGCCGTGTGGGCGCTCGGCATGTGCGCCTTCCTGCAGGGCGACTTCGTGATGGCGCACCGGCTCGGCGAGGAGTGCGCCCGGACCGCCACCGACCCCGAACTCCGGCTGCGCGCCGCCTACTTGTACGGCGGCAGCGTCCTGATGCCCGGCGACCCCGAACGGGCCCTCGGCATCCTCGACCCGGCCCTCGCCCAGGACACCGGCTTCTCGGCCGGCCGCGTACTGTGCGCGCTCGCCCGGATCTACGCCCTCACCAACCTGGCCCGCCACACCGAGGCGTCCGCCGAAGCCGTGCTGCTTCGCGACGAGTGCGCCGCGCGGGGCGAGCGCTGGATGCGGGCGTACGCCGACTACATGCTGGCGGCGAACGCGCTCGCCCTGGACCGGCCCGCCGAGGCCGCCGCCCACGCCCGCGCCATGCTCGCCGGCAAGCGCCTCCTGCACGACAGCTTCGGCATCGCCATCGGCCTCGACCTGCTGGCCTGCGCGGTCACCGCCCAGGGCGAAGGCGAGGACGGCGCCCTGTTCCTCGGCGTCGGCCAGGAGTGCTGGCGCACCGTCGGCAAGGCGCAGATGGGCGCGCCCGAGCTGACCGCCGTGCGCGAGCAGTGCGAGCGCCGGGCGCGCGCCGCGCTCGGCGACGGGGCGTACGACTCGGCCTTCGGCCGCGGCGTGGCCACCGGCCTCGACGACGGGCTCGCACTGGCCCTCAAGGGTGGTTTGCCGGACGGGAGTTGACGAAAGCCGCATGCGGCCGCCCCTGTCCGAGATGCGGCGCTACGGTGGGGGACGGGCCGGTACCGCGGAGCGACACGCTTTGACCGGCGGGCCTTCGGAGACGATCGGCGGTGAGTACGACGATGTCCGCGACCTGTGACACGACCGTCCTGGTGGTCGACGACGTCGACGCCAACCGTTGCGCCATGGGAGCCGTGCTCAGCCGCGCGGGCCACCGCGTCGTGTCGCTCGCCACCGCCTCGGCCGCGCTCATCGAACTCGACACCCGGCTGCGCGCGGGAGCGCTGCCCGACGCCGCCCTCGTCGACGTGGGCCTGCCCGACCTGGACGGCTTCGAGCTGTGCCGCCGCATCAAGTCCCACCCCGGCATAGCGCCCATGCCCGTCGTGCACTTCTCGGCCGCCTCCATCACCCCGCACGACCGCAGCCGGGGCCTGGACGCGGGCGCCGAGGCCTATCTCACCGTGCCGGTCGAGCCCGAGGAGATCCAGGCCGTCATCCGGGCCGCGCTGCGCGGCGCCCGGCTGCGCCACGAATCGGCCGCCCTGGCCGGCCGGCTCAGCCGCCTCGCCGAGGCGACCGCCGCCCTGCACCTGGCGCGCTGCCCGCAGGAACTCGCCGATGCGGCCGCGGCCGCAGCCATGCCGCTCACCTCGGGCCCGGTCACCGCCTTCGTGTTCGGCACCGACGCCTTCCTCCACGCGGGCGGCGCGGCCCGCCCGGCCCGGGCCACCGGGATCCCCGCGCTCGCCGTGCTGCTCCGCCGCGCCATGGCGGGCTGCACCGGCGTACGTTCCGTGCTCGCCCCGGCCCCGCTGTGGCTGCCGGAACTCTTCGGCATCGAAGGGGCCCGCCTGGTGCTCGCCCGCAGCCAGGCCGACCAGCCGCCCGTCTGCCTCGCCGTCCCGGCCCGGCTGCCGTACGGCCAGGAGACCGAGGAACTGCTCTCCCGGCTCGCCCAGTCCCTGGCCGTCGCCGCGGAATCCCTGCGCACCTACGCGGAGGAACGCCACATCGCGCTCACCCTGCAACGCAGCTTCCTGCCGCAGAGCGCACCCCGGCTGCCCGGCGCCGACATCGCCCTGCGCTACGTCCCCGCCTCCAGCCGCGCCGAGATCGGCGGCGACTTCTACACCGCGCTCAGCACGCCCGCGGGACTCCTCGTCGGCGTCGGCGACGTCGTCGGGCACTCCCTGGACGCGGCCACCGTCATGGTCGAACTCCGCCATGCCCTGCGCGCGTACGCCACCGACGACCACGAACCGGCCGCCCTGGTCCGGCGCCTGGACCGGATGCTCCAGCTCTACCACCCCGAGGCCACCGCGACCCTGTGCCTGGCCCTCATCGACCCGGACACCGGCGAGACCCGCATCGCGGGCGCCGGACACCTCCCGCCACTGCTCCTGCCCCACCGGGGCGAGGCCTCATTCGTCGAGACGCGGGGCCCGCTGCTCGGCCTCGGCCTGCGTCACCCGCCCTCGACCCGGCTCCAACTGGGGCCCCGCGACGGCCTGTTGATGGTGACGGACGGCCTCATCGAGCGCCGCGGCACCGACCTCGCGGACTCACTGGAAGGCCTCAGGCGCACGGCGGCGGCCGCCCCGCCCGGCACCGAGGCGCTCTGCGACACCCTGCTCGACCGCTTCGGCGACGACCTGGAGGACGACGTGGCCCTGCTGGCCCTGCGCCTCAGCGCGGACCGAGGGCCTTCTCCCACAGCGTGACCGCGTACGGGCTGCCGCCTTCGCCGTCCGTCTTCCCCGTCTGCTCGCCGACCCTCGTGTAACCGATGCTCCGGTAGTAGCGGAGCAGCCCCGGGTTGTCGGAGCGGCAGTCCAGGCGGCACAGCGCGCGGCCGCTCGCGGCGATCCGCTCCTCCGCGTGGGTCAGCAGAGCCCGCCCCGTGCCGGCGGGCGCGGCCGCGCGGTCCACCATCAGGCGGTGCACATAACCGGCCACTGGCGGCTGCGGACCCCAGGCGGGCTCGTCCTGCCACCACAACTCGTACGCCCCGACGACTTCGCCGCCGGCGGTGCGGGCGAGCCACACCTCGCCCTCCTCCATGCGCAGCCGGAAGTGCTCGGCGTCCTTGCCGCCGGGCTGCCACTGGTCGATGCCGTTGTCGAGCATCCAGCGCGCGGCACCGTCGTACAGCGAGGTCAGCGCGGGCACATCGGAGTCGTCGGCGAGGTCGAGGACGAGTTCGGACGTCATGCCGTCGATCATGCCGCAGGGCTCACCCCACGCGTGGCGCGGGGACCAGCGGGAGCAGGGCGCCCAGCCGGTCCACCAGCTCGCCGAACGGGCCGTCGGCGGGTTCGTGCGCCAGCATGGGCAGCACGATCGCGGCCATCTCCGGGTCGTAGGCGGCGCTCACCGCGGCGAGCGCCGCGAAGTCGTGCACCAGCTGCAACTCCAGCTCGCCGCGCGGAATCCGCCGCCCGTCCAGCCAGATCAGCGCCGTCGACTCGGCGAGCGAGACCCAGGACCGTACGACCAACTCCAGCCTGGCGGGCGGCTGTTGGACCCCGAGGTGCGCCAGGATCTGGAGGTAGGCGGCGTTGCGCACCTCGTCGATCATGGCGTTCGCGGTGGACGAGCCGACCGCGGGGCCGCCCCGCATCAGCGCGGAGAAGCCGGGCCCGTGCTCGTCGACGAAGTCGAAGAACCGGCCCATCACCCGCAGCAGCCGGGCGCCGAGCGGGCCCTCGTGGGGCTCCATGAACCGGCCCGCGAGCTCGTCCGCGGCCCGGCGCAGCGCGGCCTCGTACAGGCTCTGCTTGCCGGGGAAGTAGTGATACACCAGCGGCCGCGATATCCCCGCGGCCGCCGCTATCTCGTCGATGGACACCTCGTCGGGCGAGCGGTGGCTGAACAGCTCCAGGGCGACCCCGATCAACTGCTGCCTGCGCTCGTCGACGCCCATCCTGCGCCGTACCCCGGTCGTCATGCGAACAGAGTACCTAGGGGGTGGCCGCCAAGGCAGGCCGGGCTCGCGGGGTCTGGCACGCACATCTGCGGCGTTGTCGTCACTCGCCATGGCTCCGCCATGACTCCCTCCTCCGCCTTGCAGCTGCACGCACCAGACCCCGCTCCCTGACCCGGCCTGTCTTGGCGGCCACCCCCTATACGTCGAGCACCAGCTTCTTGCCGAGGCACCTCGATACACAGATCAGCATCGAGCCGTCGCGCTCCGCGTCCGTGAGCAGCTCGTCGCGGTGGTCGATCTCGCCCTCCAGGACCCGCTGTTGGCAGGTCCCGCAGAAACCCTGCTCGCAGGAGTACGAGACGCCCGGCAGCTCCTCGCGCACGGCGGCGAGCAGCGACTTGTCCGCCGGAACGGCCAGTGTGCGCCCCGAGCGGCGCAGCTCGACCTCGAAGGCGGCGCCCGCCGGGGCCGCGCCGGGCGCGAACCGCTCCAGGTGCGGGGTGCGCCCGGGGCCGAGCACGGCGGTGACCGCGTCCATCAGCGGATCGGGCCCGCAGCAGTAAACGGCCGCGTCGGCAGGGGAGTCGGCGAGGAAGGAGGCGAGATCCGGCAGTCCCGACTCGTCCTGCGGGACGACGGTGACCCGCCCGCCCAGCTTCTCGATCTCGTCGAGGAAGGGCATGGTGGCCCGCGAGCGGCCGCCGTACAGCAGCCGCCAGTCGGCGCCGGAGGCCTCAACTGCCTTGATCATGGGGAGAACGGGCGTGATCCCGATGCCGCCCGCGACGAACACGTACGCAGGGCTCGTCACCAGCGGGAAGCGGTTGCGCGGCCCGCGCACCGACAGCTCGGCCCCCTCCTGGAGCTGCTCGTGCACCTCGCGCGAGCCGCCCCGGCCGTCCTCGATGAGGCGCGTCGCGACGGTGTACGAGGCGCGGTCGGCCGGGTCGCCGCAGAGCGAGTACTGCCGTACGAGACCGGACGGCAGCACCAGATCGAGGTGCGCGCCGGGCTCCCAGGCGGGCAGCTCGCAGCCGTCCAGGGCCGCAAGGCGCAGCCGTACGACGCCTTCGGCGGGCTCGGTGCGCTCGGTGACGGCCAGCTTCAGGGTGATGGTGGAGCGCCGGGTGCCGCGCCCCGAGACGGGCTCCTCCAGGGCGGGCATCGGCCACAGGGGCGAGGCGGCGATGCGGCGGCGCAGTGCCCGCCGGGTGAGCAGCGCGGCCCCGGCGGCCAGGGCGAACGTGGTGGCACGGCGCATGTCAGCGGCCTCCGTTGGCGCCGGGGGAGGAGGCGAGGTAGGCCACGGCCTGGGCGGTGCTGCCCTCCTGGGAGGGGTGGTAGGTGCGGCTGAGATAGCGCGGGATGGACTTGAGCATGGCGGGGGTGGAGGGCAGCATCCCCTTCTTGCCGGCCCGGTAGAACGCGCCGAGGCTCGCCCTGCCGACCGTCGGCGTCGGGTCGTTGTCCATGAAGAAGCGGGCCCCGCGCTGCCACAGGAAGGCGAGCGCGGTGAACGCGGTCGCCCAGGTGCGCACCCGGCGCCGGTAGCCGCCGTCGACATGCATGAACAGCTCGAACGCCACCGACCGGTGCTCGACCTCCTCGGCGCCGTGCCAGCGCAGCAGGTCCAGCATCATCGGGTCGGCGCCGCGCCGGTCGAGCGTCTCGGCGTTGAGGATCCAGTTGCCGAGGAACGCGGTGTAGTGCTCGATCGCCGCGATGGTGGCGACCCGCTCCATCAGCCACCACTCGCGCGCCCTGCCCGGCGGCAGGGTCCGGTCGCCGAGCAGCTTCTCGAAGAGCCAGTCCACCTGCGCGGTGTACGGCGTCGGGTCGAGACCGAGCTTCTTCAGATGGGGCAGTACGTCGTCGTGCGCGGCGGAGTGCATCGCCTCCTGCCCGATGAAGCCGATGACGTCCTCGCGCAGCCGGTCGTCCGTGATGTACGGCAGGACCTGCTTGTACACATGCACGAACCAGCGCTCACCGGCCGGCAGCAACAGGTGCAGCACATTGATGGTGTGGCCGGTGAACGGGTCGCCGGGTATCCAGTGGAGGGGGGTCTTCTCCCACTCGAACGAGACGTTCCGGGCCTTGAGCTCGATGCGCTCCTCCGCGACCGGAGCGGGCTGCGGCGTATTAGACATGGCGTCAATGTACTGACGGGTACGCCGCAGCGACAGGGGTGCGCACCGGATTGTTCGAGGGACCGGGCTCGGCCGGACCGGTCAGCGCAGGCTGCTGATCGCAGTCCCGTCCGAGAGCCGCCCGCCCAGTTCGGCACGCGCCCCCTCCTTGGCCCGTACGGCAAGGAGATTGCCCCGCCCGCTGCCGGTCATCCCGCCGGACAGGGCCACCGACGACACCTGTTCGCTGCCCGCCGCGAGCACGAACCAGTTCCCGCCGCGCGACTTCCACAGCACCCCGGCAAGGACCCGCGCTTCCCGGATCCCGCAGGCCGCGGAGTTCTCGGCACGGGCCGCGATCGCGCCCGGCGCGAGCTTGGCGGAGGGCGCCTGGAACTGGGCGAACACCCGGCCGCCCGCGCCCCGCCAGGTCTCGGCCCGGGTGCAGATCCAGTCGGCGGTGCCGTTGTTCTCGGGCAGCGCCTGCTGGGCGAACTGCCAGTTGTTGACGGAGCGCACCCCGTGCGTGCGGACGGTGGGCAGCAGACACGCGGTGCGCGCCCAGCCCTCCCGCGCGGAGCGGTCGCCGACATCGTGCGGGTCATGGGGCGGCCCCCATGTCAGCCGGGCCGGGGCCAGCTCGCCGAGGTCGGTGACGAGCCGCACCCCGCTGTCGTCGTGGAATTCGAGCGCCTCCCAGGACGTGCACTGGCGGGCCTGCGCGGGCGAGACGACCGGGTCGGTCACCCCGTCCTCGTCCCGGTGCAGCGGTCGCGCGGCGGCGTCCGGGGTCAGCAGATCGCGTACGGAGACCTGGCGCACCCAGGGCGCGGTCAGATAGCGCACGTTGCCGTCGGTCCGGCCCACCACGAGCGCGCTCGCCGACGAGGCATCGGCGGCATCCACGCGCGCGAAGTCGAGCGCGGCCCCGGCCGTGCCGTCACGCGGCTCGGCATAGCGGGCGACCCGCAGCCCGTCGTAGAGCAGCACGACCTTGGCCCGGTCCACAACGCCCGCGAACAGGAGTTGGGGCGCGCCCATCGGCGGACCCGAGGGGGTGCCCGGCGTCGCCGAGACCTGCACGGACCCGCCCGGCCGCGCCCACACGGCGAGCGCCCGCCGCAGCAGCCCCGCGTCGCCGAGCAGATCGCCCCGGGCCGGCCACACCGAGAAGTCCGTACGGGTCGCGGTCGTCCACGCCGTGGGCTCGACCCGCAGCAGATGGCCGGGGTCGAGCGCGGCCTGGGCCGCCGGGTTCTGCGTGTAGGGCGGCGCGGCCGCGCCGTCCGGCCCCCAGCCGTCGCCCGGCAGGCCGATGAGCGCCCCGCACACCACGAGGGCGGCGACGGCGGCGAGCGCGGCCCGGCCGTGCTGGCGGCGGCGCATCAGATCGGTGGGCCGGGCCTGGAGCGAGCAGGGGTCGAACTCGGCGGATTCGAGCAGTCCGGCCTGGGTCTCGGTGGCGTCGGCCTCGGTGAGCGCCTTGCGGGCCTCGGTGACCCCGGCCGCGTTCAGCTCCGCGCACACCTCGTCGTCGCCGAGCCGCTCGAGACCGCGCAGTACGTAGGCCGCCCGGGCGGGCCCGGAGAGGGCGGAGAGGCGCTGGTCCAGGGCGAGTTCATCGGCTCCGCCCGAACGCGGGAACAGCCGCAGGCCCCAGACCTGCGGCAGCAGCGGCGGGAACTGCGCCCGCTTGGGCCAGGCCCTGCGGCGCAGCGGAAGCCCCGCTTCGAGCGCCTGGCGCACCACGCGCCGCCGCACATACACATACCCCGGACCGCCGCCGGCCTCGGCCCGCCGCGCCCCGGGGATCAGGCCGTCGTCGGGGCCGTCGCCGGTGCCGCTCCGGCCGCGCGGCAGCGAGCGCTGCACGATCGCGTGCGCGGTCACCACCCGGCGGTTGCGCCCGAGCGACGGCGGGAGCACGAGGTAGGCGAGCCGCACGAGTCGCGGATAGTGCTCGACGAGCGCGGCCTCGGCCTGCTCGACGCCGACGGAGGGTGCGGGTGGGTTGAGGATGTCCTGCTCTGGGGCCACGTTCAGCAAAACGAGCGAATGTGGAGATGGTCACCCCGTACCCAACCGGCTGAGTCCTCCGGCGAGTTGACGCCGGTGCGAGTCGATCAGGCGATGAGTCGTTCGCGCAGCCGGGCCACCGCGTCGTCCGGCACCCCGAGCCCCTCGCGGACGTACTTCTCCATCGAGCCGTACTGCGTGGCGACCTCTTCCAGGGCCGCCGCCAGGTACTCCGGTACGACGCCGATGATGGCGAGCGCGATCTCCGGGTCGCCGCCCTGCGCGGTGAAGCCCTCGATGAGCGGGGCGAACGCCTGGCGCACCGCCGGGTTCACCGACAGGTACTCGCGCTCGACGGTCGCCTCGTCGGCGCCGAGCAGCGTGAGGATCACCGTCGCCGCCCAGCCGGTGCGGTCCTTGCCCGCCGTGCAGTGGAAGAGCAGCGGGCCCGCGTCGTCGGCGGTGAGCTCGGTCAGGAGCGTGCGGTAGGCGGAGCGGGCGGAGTGGGACGAGACGAGCGAGCGGTAGGTGTCGGCGAACAGGGCCTGCGCCTTGCCGCCGCCGAGGTGCTCCTCGGCCACGACCGGGTCGGCCAGGATGTGCTTGAGCTGGGCGGCGGCGGGCGCGCCGGTCGCCGAGATCTTGTCGGCAAGGGCGTCGGCGACGACGAGGCGGGCACCGGCCGGCACCCGGTCGGGGTGGTCGCCGCGCTCGGCGTCGGTGCGGAAGTCGAGGATCGTGCGCAGCCCGAGCGCGGCCACCGCCGGATCGGCTGCCGGGTCCATGCGGTCGAGCTGACCGGCGCGGAAGACGAGCCCGGAGCGGACCGTGCGGCCGCCGGACAGCGGAGTGTCGCCGAGGTCGCGCAGGTTGGCGACGGTGGTGGCGGGGATCGCGATCATGTGCGGGCGGCTCCTGAGCGGGTGAAATCTACCGGTTTCGATCCGAACGGTAGTCCACGGCCGTCGCCACCCCGAGACCGAGCCCCAGTGCCGTGAAATGTCCCGCGTCGGTGAAGGTGCGCTCCGGTCGAAGGAGGGGCTTCGCGGCGAGGGCGAGCAGCGCGATCCGGGCGCCGGCGCGCAGCGGGCCGGGCGGCAGGGCCGAGGTCAGCGCGCCGAGGGTCGCGTAGAGGCCGTAGCTGGTGCCCACGTCCAAGGCGGAGCGGGTGGCGGGCGAGGGGCGGCCCGCGCGCAGCCCGCCGTAGACGAGGAGCGTCGCGCCGACGTGGCCGAACAGGAACACCCCGGCCGCCCACCAGGCCCCGTGCGCGTACTCCGCGCAGCCGAGCACGGCGAGCAGGAGCAGCGCGTAGGGCAGTTCCATCGGCTCCTCGACGAGCAGCGCGCTCGTGGCGAGGGTCCCGTACCGCCCGGCCTCCAGGTTGTCGACATTGGTGGAGCACGAGCGCAGCAGGTCCTGGCGGGCCCGCTCGCCGAGCAGCCGCCGGCTCGCGTACGCGATGAGCTGGACGCCGCCGACGTAGGCGGGGGCGAGGGTGGGTACACGCATGCGTCCATGATCACCCATCGGGGAACCGGCCGTCTCTTCTCCCGGAAAATATCGCCAAGTCGCCTTGTTTATAAGGGAGTTGGGGGGAAGATGGGGCGATGCGAAACGATGCACGAGTGGTCCTTGGGGTCGTTGTGGCCGTCGCGGTGGTGACCGGCTGCGGTTCGTCCACGCACCCGCCCACGACCGCGAGCGGAACGCTGGAGCAACTGGCCGCGCGGGCCGACTGCAAGCCCGTCGTCTCGACGAACTCGGCCGAGCTGCGACAGGCCAACTGCACGACGAAGGACGGCCGTTACGTGCTCGCCACCTTCGCCACCGACCGCGGCCAGCGGGAGTGGATCAACGAGGCGCGGGACTACGGCGGCGTCTACCTGGTCGGGCGCAAGTGGGTGGCGGTCGGCGAACAGCCGGTGGTCACGGCACTGCACGGCCGGCTCGGTGGCAGTGTCGAGACCGGGACCATGCATTCCGGACACTGACCGGGTCGGCCGCGCAGCGGCAGATGCCTCCTCGCGCGCACGCGCAGGGGGTCAGGCGCAGGAGCGCCCGGTGTTGATGCAGTTCACCGCCTTTCCCATCAGCTGATCGCTGAAGACGTCGATGAAGTCACCGTGATCGGTGACGGGCTTGTGGAGCTGCTCGGGGAACGAGTCCACGGCGAAGGCGCCCGCCTTGGCGGGCACGTCGTAGACGATGCGCTGCACGAGCTGGGGAATTGCCTTGAATCCGGCCGGACAGGCACCCCTCTTGTCCGCGAAGGCGACATGGGTGCGGTGATTGGCGCTGTCGGTGTTCCTGCCGTCCCAGCAGCTCTGGAATTTAAAGGTACGGACCACCTTGCTGCCCTGCGGGCACAGTGGGTATTTGTCCTTGAGCTGGCGGTTCTCGAATCCGGTACAGCTCCACGAGGCATTGGCATTCGCATTGCCATTGGTGAACGCCTTGGCGTCCCCCGTGATGATCCGCAGGAACCGGGGCATCGCGGTGACCTTGCTCACCGGGCTTCCGACGAATTGGATCGTGGCCTGGACCGGGGTCTGAATCTTTCCGACGTTCTTGTCCTTGCCGCCGCCGTCCGCACGGGCGTCCGTGTCGTTGCCCTGATTGAGGACCCGTACGACCGGCCAGTAATAGGTGGACTTGTCGCCCTGATTGCGGCAGCTGGTGTTGCCCCGGGCGAGATCGGCATCGCTGGAGAAGGCATCCGTCGCCTGGTTTCCGACGTAATCGTGCATATGGTGGGCGCCATTGCTCACGCCCGGCGCGACGATGACATTGTCGGGGTTGCGTTTGCCGTTCTGGTTGCGGCCGCAGTCGCTGGTGAAGGTGCCGGTGGAGGCGCCGCGCCCGGGCTGCGGGGTGGCGGCGTTCGGCCGTACGGAGCGGATGTCGACGAAGTCGCTGCGTGCGGGGCCGGAGGCGGTGACGTTGTCGGCGAGGTTCTGGCCGTTGCCCTGGCCGTTGTCCTGGGCGTCGGCCTGGTTGCCGTCATTGGACGCCTGGACGTCGGCGGCCCGCATGGTGCAGGCGGCGAGCCCCTTGTTGTTGAGGTCCGGCTGGCCCGTGGCGTCCGCGATCTGGCCGATGGAATCGGTGCGTTGCTGTTTCAGCGGGTTGAGCACCATCGTGTCCGCGAGGCGGGGATCGCGCTGGATGCGGTCCTTGTTGTCGGCGAACTTCGTATACGCGTCGGTGATCTGCGTATCGAGGTCGGCGAGCCGGCGGTCCACGCGTGATTTCGCCGCATCGGGCACGGTGGACAGGGAATTGCCCACGTCCGGGCAGTCGATGGTCGACAGCATCCGCATCTGCGCCATGTCGTGCCCGGGCGATCCCGAACCGCCCGAACCGCCTTCGCTGGCGGAGGCATAGAAATTGACCGCGACAAGCCCGCCTCCGCCCAGAATGAGTGCGGCCGCGGCCATCGTCATCCGGCGGGGGAGGGCCTGCCGTTTTCGTGGTGAGCGTGCGATGCGTCCCATGGAACTCCTTCGCTTGAAGCGCGCAGTTCCATACGGATGGGAAGCGTGGGGCGTTCAACGCCTCAGGAGATTCAGGAGAGTTGAGACTCCCTCAGGATTTACCGCGCCTGCTTCACCGCGCGCAGCACCACGAACTTCGGGTCCGATGCCATGAGTTCGCAGTTGCCGAACATGCGGCGGAGCTTCTCGTGGTAGCCGAGGTGGCGGTTGCCGACCACCCACAGCTCGCCGCCCTCGCGCAGCGCCGTGCGGGCGTCCGCGAACATGCGCGAGGAGGTGCGGTCCGTCGTCGCCTGGTGGGTGTGGAACGGAGGGTTGTTCAGGACCAGGTCGGCGGTGCCGGGCTCGAAGTCGGCGAGGCCGTCGCCGAGCCGGAAGTCGGCCTCGCGCGCGGGCCCCGCACACATCCGGAAGGTGGCCTCGGCCGAGGCCATCGCCGGGTGCGACTCGTCGGCGAAGGTGATCCGCGCCTCGGGGTTGGCGAGCGCCGCCGCCGTCCCCACGATGCCGTTGCCGCAGCCCAGGTCCACGACGTGGTCCGGGCCGGTGCGCTCGGGCAGGTGCTGGAGCAGGAAGCGGGTGCCGATGTCGAGGCGGTCGGCGCAGAACACCCCGGCGTGATTGGTCACGGCGAGCCCGGAGGCGGGGCCGATCCCCAGCTCCAGGGAGTACGTCAGCGGCCACGGGTTCTTGGGCCTGACCAGCTCCGGGTCCGGCGTGGTGAAGATCAGGCGGGCCTTCTTCTCGGCCAGCGAGGTCTTCGTCGGGCCGAGGATCCGCTCGAACAGGTTCAGCGTCGAGGTGTGGATCTCCTTGACCATGCCGGTGCCGACGACGACCGTGCCCGCGTGCACCGACGGCGCGATCCGCTGCAGCTGGTCCTCCAGGAGCCCGAGGCTCTTGGGCACCCGTACGAGCAGCACGTCGACCCGCTCGGGCACCTCGTCCCGCGTCGAGCGGAGACGTACGGAATCCGGCGCGGAGCCCGCCCGCGCCAGGTTGGCCCGGGTCGCCTCCTGGGCCAGGAACGAGTCGCTGATCTGTACGGGGCCGTGCCCGGCGAGCGCCGTGGTGAGCGCGCCCCAGCGGTCGCCGATGACGACGACGGTTCCCGAGAGGTCCAGGTCCGTGATCCCGGCGAGGTGCCGCAGCAGGTACTCGTCGGCGGCGTCCCAGGCCCGCAGCTGGTCGCGGGGGTCTTCGGGGAATCGGGTCAGGTCGTGCTCGCCCCAGGGCGTGATCATGCGGTTCATTGTTGTGCCAGGCTAACCCGAAACGGCCGCCGAGCCCCGCAGTCGCGGCCCCGGCCCCGCTCGCCTCAGCCGCGGTCGAGGTAGGCGAGCACCGCGAGGACCCGGCGGTTGTCGTCGTCGGAGACCGGCAGGCCCAGCTTCACGAAGATGTTGGAGGTGTGCTTGGCGATGGCCCGCTCGGTCACCACCAGGCGCTCGGCTATCGCCGCGTTCGAGCGGCCCTGCGCCATCAGCTCCATCACCTCCAGCTCGCGCGGGGTGAGCCCGCCCATCGGCTCGTCCCGCACCCGGCGGGACAGGAGCTGCTGGATGACCTGCGGGTCCATCGCGGTGCCGCCGCCCGCCACCCGGCGTACCGCGTCGATGAACTGCGCCGCGTCGAACACCCGGTCCTTGAGGAGGTAGCCGACCCCGCCGTTGCCGTCCGCGAGGAGCTCGCGCGCGTACAGCTGCTCCACGTGCTGGGACAGGACCAGGACCGGCAGGCCGGGCCGGGCGCGGCGGGCGGCGAGCGCGCACTGGAGCCCCTCGTCGGTGTGCGACGGCGGAAGCCGGACGTCGACGATCGCGACGTCCGGCTCCAGTTCGGCGAAGGCCCGGGTCAGCTCCGGTCCGCTCTCGACGGCGGCGAGGATCTCGAAGTCGAACGCCTCCAGCATCCTGACCAGGCCGTCGCGGAGCAGGAACAGGTCCTCGGCTAGGACAACTCGCAAGGGATCTCCATGGTCACCAGGGTGGGACCGCCCGCGGGGCTGCTGACGGCCAGGACGCCGTCGAATGTACCGAGCCGGCGCTCGACCCCGCTCAGGCCGGTGCCCGCCCCGGTCCGCGCACCGCCCTTGCCGTTATCGCCGACGGACACGCGCAGCGCGCCCGATCCGTACGACAGGTCGACCCAGATGCTGTCCGCGTCCGCGTGCTTGACCGCGTTGGTGAGCGCCTCGCTGACCGCGAAGTACGCGGCCGACTCGACCGGCGCCTCGGCGCGGGCCCGCTCCGGAAGGTCCACCGACACGTCGGTCGGAACGGGAAGGCGCAGCGCCAACGCCCGTACGGCATCGGCAAGTCCGCGCTCGGCGAGGACCGGCGGGTGGATGCCGCGCACCAGGTCGCGCAGCTCGGTCAGCGCCTCGGCGGAGGACGCGCGGGCCCTCGCGAGGAGCTGCTTGGCCTTCGCCGGGTCCGTCTCGACGAGCGCCTCGATGGTGCCCAGGTTCATGCCCATCGCGACGAGGCGGGCCTGCGCCCCGTCGTGCAAGTCCCGCTCGATGCGGCGCAGTTCGGCCGCCGAGGTGTCCACCGCGTCGTGCCGGGTCTCGGTCAGCCGGTCCACGCGCTGCGCCAGCTCGGCCTCGCGGGACGGCGCGAGCAGCGCCCGGGCCAGCTGGAAGTGGCCGCGCAGCAGGGCCGGGTTGACGAACATGCCGAGCACGAACATCGCGGTGCCGAGCGCCGCGGCCGCGTACGCGGTCCCCTGGCTGACGACGTGGACGAACAGGAACCAGTCGCCGCCCGCGTCCGCGATCGGCCGCCACACCCCGAGCGCGAGGACCCAGCCGTACACCATGTACAGGATCAGGACCGGTGGCAGCAGCGCGGTGACGAACCCCGCCGTCATGTCGGCGAGCATCCAGCGCAGGTCGTGCCAGGTCGCCGGGTCGCGCAGCATGACCGTGCACCGCTCCACCCACCCGGCCAGACCCGGCCGGTGCGGCACCGGCCGGTACGCGGACGGGATCCGCACCCCGCTCCAGCGAGCGGCCAGCTCCCGCCGGAAGTTCGCGTGGGCCCGCACCCGCTCGACGACGAGCGGGGTGGCCAGCACGCCGACGCCGATGGGTATGAGGCCGATGGAGACGACGGTGAGCGTGAAGAGCAGAATCGATCCGACGATCGAGACGAGACCGAGGGCGAATCCCCGTGGCCCCGCCAGCAGAGCGTCCCGTGCCTTGGCCGTGTTCATGTGCTTCCCCGTCTCCCTGGTGCCCGGCCTCCAGTGTCGCCGGGCCGACCGCCGTCGGTCACTGGGCTCCGCCCCCGCTTTCGGGGTGTTGCTGGCAACACCCTCTGATCCCGCGGTTCGCCCGGTCGGTGAGGCGCCCTGCGAAGCGGAACGGGCCGCCGCACGCGAAAGGGCGGGGCACCCCACGGGCGCCCCGCCCCACCCAACCCGCTTGTCAGGGCGCGTACTTGTACCCCACCCGCCGAACCGTCTGGATCGCCCCCCGGTGCTCGGCCCCGAGCTTGCGCCGCAGCCGGGCGACATGGACGTCGACCGTGCGGCCGTCGCCGACGTGGCCGTAGCCCCACACCGTGGTCACCAGCTGGTCGCGCGTGTGCACCCGGTGCGGATGGGCCACCAGGTGGGCGAGCAGCTCGAATTCGAGGTAGGTGAGGTCGAGCTGCGCCCCGTCCACCTCGGCGGTGCGCCGTACGGTGTCGATCCGTACGAGCGCGTCCCCGCCGAAGGAGGCGGGCTCGACCGGGGCGGGCGTCAGGGGCTCGGGCGCCGCGGCGAGCAGCGCGGGCTGCTGGTCGGCCGGGACCAGCACCAGATAGCCGACCATCGGCGGCCGGCCCGGCAGCGCGGGCAGGGTGTGCTGGGGTGCGGGCAGCCAAGTGGCGCCCGGCGGAAGGAAGTCGACGACCTGGGACGGGGCAGGGCCTGCCGTCTCGTCGCGGTCCACGGCCCGCAGTCGGTGCCGGCCGAGCGGCAGGGGGGTGGGGGCGTCGGCGGAGGGGAGAGTACGGGTGTTCGCCATGAGGGGTCAGCTCTTTCGCGCGGGGAGTCGTCGGCAGGGGACGTACGTCGTTGCGCGCGGGCCGAAGGCCTGGAGTGGATCGAGGCGTTAGAGGGCCGGCGCGTTCGTCGCGCGGCAACACACCCGGTCGAAATCGTGGTCCTGGCGGGACGGCCAGAACGGCTCGAGGTCGCTGCGACCTGTCGCGGGGTTCTGGATGCTGGCCATGTCCCCATTCAACCAGACGATCCGCCCGCAGCAGGAGCCCCCTCCCACGGAATGATACGGATCCTTGGCGCAGCGTGACCGGAATCCATCCCTCCACGAGGGAGCCCCTCCCGGCAGAACCCCGAAGGGCGCCCACCGCATCAGCGGCGGACGCCCTTCGCGCATCGCGTCGGGGCTCAGACCTGGCCGGCCTTCTCCAGACCGGTGCAGCAGGTGTCGACGATGAGGCGGGTCACCACGTACGGGTCGACGTTGGCGTTGGGGCGGCGGTCCTCGATGTAGCCCTTCTGGTCCACCTCGACCTGCCACGGGATGCGCACCGAGGCGCCGCGGTCGGACACGCCGTACTTGTACTGGTCCCACGGGGCGGTCTCGTGCAGGCCGGTCAGGCGGTCGTCGATGCCGGCGCCATAGTTCTTGACGTGGTCCATGGGCTTGGAGCCCTCGCCGAGCGCCTCGCACGCGGTGATGATCGCGGCGTAGCCCTCGCGCATGGCCTTGGTGGAGAAGTTGGTGTGCGCGCCCGCACCGTTCCAGTCGCCCTTGACCGGCTTGGGGTCGAGGGTGGCGGAGACGTTGAAGTCCTCGGCGGTGCGGTAGAGCAGCCAGCGGGCGATCCACAGCTGGTCGGAGACCTCAAGGGGGGAGAGCGGGCCGACCTGGAACTCCCACTGGCCGGGCATCACTTCGGCGTTGATGCCGGAGATGCCGAGGCCCGCGGCGAGGCAGTGGTCGAGATGCTTCTCGACGATCTCGCGGCCGAAGATCTCGTCCGCGCCGACGCCGCAGTAGTAGCCGCCCTGCGCGGCCGGGAAGCCGCCGACGGGGAAGCCGAGCGGGCGGTCGCCGTCGAAGAAGGTGTACTCCTGCTCGATGCCGAAGATAGGCTCCTGCGCCGCGAACTGCTCGGCGAGCGGACGCAGCAGGGCACGCGTGTTGGACTCGTGCGGGGTGCCGTCGATGTTCAGGACCTCGCACAGTACGAGGATGTGCTCGCCGCCGCGGATCGGGTCCGGGCAGGAGAACACCGGCTTCAGGACGCGGTCCGACGCGTGGCCCTCGGCCTGGTTGGTGCTGGACCCGTCGAAGCCCCAGATGGGCAGCTCGGCGACGGCGACGGGCGAACCGGCCATGATCTTCGTCTTGGAACGGAGCTTGGCGGTCGGCTCGGTGCCGTCGATCCAGATGTACTCGGCCTTGTACGTCACGGAAGCCATCCTTTGCGGGAGCTGCGGGGTGCCTGCGCGCTGCCACGCTGCGGCGCTGCTGTATGCCCGGCAGCCTCACACCCCGGCATTTCCCGTCCGTTGCCCGTTTGTGAACCCGGTGTTACCTGGGGTGCCGGGAAGCCCTCGCTTCTGGGGAGCCTCTGGTGTTCCGCCGAGTGGGATGCCGGGAGCATCGGCGGTTCCTCCGAACGAGCCGGTCGTACGCGGGCCTACGGCTGCCTCGTATACCGGGGGTGGCCCTCCGCCGTGAGCCCGCGTGTCCGTTCCCGGCAGACTGGTCCCCATGAACCAGACTGCCGGCACCACCCGCATCGGCCTCCTCGGCACCGGCCCCTGGGCCGTCGCCACGCACGCCCCGGCGCTCGCCGCGCACCCCGGCGTCGACTTCGTGGGCGTGTGGGGGAGGCGCCCCGAGGCGGCGGCCGCGCTCGCGGGGGAGCACGGGGTCGCGGTGTACGAGGACGCCGACGCGCTGTTCGCGGACTGCGACGCGGTCGCCTTCGCGCTGCCGCCGGACGTCCAGGCCCCGCTGGCGATCCGGGCCGCTCAGGCGGGCTGCCACCTGCTCCTGGACAAGCCGGTCGCGACGAACGTGGCGGGCGCCCGCGAGCTGGCCGAGGCGGCCGCGCGCGCCCGGGTCGCCTCCGTCGTCTTCTTCACCCTGCGCTTCGCGAAGGAGACCGCGGCGTGGGTGGCCCAACAGGCCGCCGTGGACGGCTGGTTCACCGGGCGGGCCCAGTGGTACGGGTCGCTGTTCACCCCGGGCGCCGAGAGCACTCCGTACGCCGCGTCGCCCTGGCGGGGTGAGAAGGGCGCGCTGTGGGACGTGGGCCCGCACGCGCTGGCCGTGCTGACCGGGGTGCTCGGCGAGGTGACCGCCCTGACGGCCGCGGCGGGCCCCGGCGACACCGCCCACCTGATCCTGCGCCACGCCTCGGGCGCCTCCAGCACCGTCGACCTGAGCTTCACCGCACCCCCGGCCGCCGCGGGTGTGGAGGTCTCGGTGCGGGGCGAGGAGGGCGCGGCGGCGATGCCGGGCTGGGGAGGCGCATTGGACGCGTTCGGCGCGGCGCTCGACGCCCTGCTGGAAGCGTCCCGAACGGGGGTGCCGCATCCGTGCGACGTACGGTTCGGGGCACGCATCACGGAGCTGCTGGCGGACGCGGAGGAGCAGTTGGGGCGGGGGTGAGGGGGGGCGTGATGTGGGCTGCGGCCCCATGTCCTTGAGGGGCGCGGGGCTGTGCCATGGTGCGGCTCCGCCGCGATGGGGTCCCCCCTGTTCGAGCGAAGCCGAGAACTTGGGGGAGCGACCAGCCACGACGGCCCGCGCCTAAGAACCCCTCCCCGCAGGGACCGGACCAGCACCCCGCAGGGGAAGCCGCACCCCCGAGCTCACCGGGACAGAGCGTCCCGAACCGCCTCCTCGGTCCGGCCGATCACCGCCGACCCGTCGTCCGCCGTGATGATGGGCCGCTGGATCAGCTTGGGGTGCTCGGAGAGCGCCGAGATCCACCGCTCGCGGGAGTCCGCCTCGCGAGGCCAGCCCCCCAGTCCCAGCTCCTTCGCGACAGCCTCCTGGGTGCGCGCGATGTCCCACGGTTCGAGCCCGAGCCGGTCGAGCACGGCCCGGATCTCGTCGGGCGAGGGCACGTCTTCGAGATAGCGGCGCACCGTGTACTCGGCGCCCTCCGCTTCCAGCAGGTCCACCGCGCTGCGGCACTTCGAACAGGCCGGGTTGATCCAGATCTCCATGCCCGCCAGGCTACCCGCGATCCGCCCCCAAAGCCCGGCTGGCCAGGGCCGATTGTCAGTGCCCCCCAGTAAAATTGAAGCAGTAAGTGAGGGTTCCCGACTGCCCAGGAGGATGCCCATGACCGCTGCCGTACTCACCTCGCACGCCCCGAAACAGTTGTCCCTCAAGACCCTTCACAAGGTGCCGCTCCCCGCCGGGCGTCCGCGCGTGTGGTACGAGTCCCACAACCGGCGTCTGAAGGCCATGCGCCTGGCCATCGCCCTGCTCGACACGGGGGTGTACCGGCCGGAGCAGGCGCCGGACCGCACGATACGCACCGTGGCCGCGCTCATCGGAGTGCACCCGCCGTCGGAGACGACCTGCCGGATGGTGCGCGCGCTGATCTACGACGGGCGCTGAGCAGTACCTGCGTCCCGGCCCGGGTCACGCCTTCGGGAAGCCGCAGGCGTGCCCCGGGCCGTTCTTCAACTCCGTGCGTCCGCGCCGTACTCCGCCCCGTACTCGTCGAGGAGGCGCGCGGTCGCCTCGTCGACCACCCGGTAGCGCACCACCCGCCCCTCCTTCTCACCGGCGACCGCTCCGGCCGCCCGCAGCAGCCGCAGGGCCTGCGAGACGGCCGGGTCGCGCATGCCCGTCGCCACCGCCAGATCGGAGACGGCGAGCGGGCCCGCCCGGTGCAGGGCGAGCAGCAGCGCGAGCCGGTTGGGGTCGGCGAGCAGGGAGAACCGGTCGGCCCAGGCCCGTACCCGGCCGGGGTCGCCGATCGCCGCGATGGCGTCGCAGACCCGGTGGCCGTCGATGGTGCGGTGGCCGGCGCGCTCGGCGGGAACGAGATGCATGCGCGCATTTTCGCAGGGCCGTGCCCACGTGGCCCGTGTGATCTTCGATACCTGCACAGGTGTGCAGCTGGGCAGGCAACTTCCCAGCGTCTAGGGTGACGTCGCCGTGGTGTTCGGGAAGACCGGTGCGAAACCGGAGCGGCCCTCGCCACTGTGATCGGGTTCCCCGGGTTCCGGGGAGCCGCCGTCCCCTCGCGACGCCACTGGCCAGGATCCACCTGCCCGGGAAGGCCGGGACCAAGGCACCCGCCCGTCAGCCAGGAGACCGGCCGCGGCATCTCACGAAGTGATCCACGAGGTGCTGGAGCGTGACCCGCATGACCCTGCCCGTTCGCACGTCCCCCGAGACGGGCGCCGCCGCCGTGCCGTCCTTCCACTGGCGGCGCGAGGACACCGTCCGCACCGCCGTCCTGCTCGCGGTGATAGCCGCCCTCCATGTCGTCGCCTTCGGCGTCCTGTTCCTGCTCGTGGCCCCCGAGCACTACGCGGTCGGCACCAAGACGTACGGCATCGGCCTCGGCATCACCGCCTACACCCTCGGCATGCGGCACGCCTTCGACGCCGACCACATCGCGGCCATCGACAACACCACCCGCAAGCTGATGGCCGACGGCAAGCGTCCGGTGTCCGTCGGCTTCTGGTTCGCGCTCGGCCACTCCAGCGTCGTCGTGGTCATGGCGGGCCTGGTGGCCGGCGGCGCCCACCTCGCGGGCACCCTGATGGACGAGGACTCCAGCGCCCACCAGGTGATGGGCGTGGTCGGAACCACCGCTTCCGGCTCCTTCCTCTATCTGATCGCCGCCCTCAACCTGGTCGCCCTGTTCGGCATCCTGAAGGTGTTTCGGGCGATGCGCGCCGGTGCGTACGACGAGAAGGAACTCGAAGCGCACCTGGACTCGCGGGGCTTCATGAACCGCATCCTGGGCCGCTTCACCAAATCCATCTCGCGGCCCGGCCAGATGTACCCGCTCGGCTTCCTCTTCGGCCTCGGCTTCGACACCGCGACCGAGGTCACCCTGATGGTGATGGCCGGCACCGGCGCCGCCGCCGGACTTCCCTGGTACGCGATCCTGTGCCTGCCGCTGCTGTTCGCGGCCGGGATGAGCCTGTTCGACACGCTGGACGGCACGTTCATGAACTTCGCCTACCAGTGGGCGTTCTCGAACCCGGTCCGCAAGGTCTACTACAACCTCACCATCACCGGCCTCTCGATCGCGGTGGCCTTCTTCATCGGCACCATCGAACTGGTCGGCGTCCTGCACGAGAAGCTCGACCTCACCGACCCGGTCAGCGGCTGGATCGCGGACCTGAACCTGGACAACGTCGGCTTCGTCATCGTCGGCCTGTTCGTGGTGGTGTGGGCGGCGGCGCTGGCGTACTGGAGGCTCGGCAAGGTCGAGCAGAAGTGGGCGGCGGGCCCGGGTGCGTGAGGAGCCGGCCTGTTGCCCGGGCCCCGGTGCGGCTACGCACCCTCACGCGGCCCCGGCACCCCTCCGCGGTCGTTCTGCAGCGTCCACAACTCCCTGAACAGGCCGTCGTCCTCGACGAGTTGGGCGAAGGTGCCCTCCTGGATGACCCGGCCCCGGTCGAGGACCACGATGCGGTCCGCGACGGCGACGTTCGCGAGGCGGTGGGTCACCAGGACCACCGCCCGGTCGCGGGCGATCGTCCGCAGCCCGGTGAAGATGCGGTGCTCGGCGCGCGCGTCGAGGGCGCTCGTGGGCTCGTCCATCACCAGCAGCCCGGCCGGGCGGTGGAAGGCCCGCGCGATCGCGATCCGCTGCCACTGTCCGCCGGACAGCTCCACACCCCCGAACCACTCCCGCGCGAGCAGCGTGTCGAGCCCGCTGCGCAGCCCGTCGACGACCTCCGCCGCGCCGGAGTGGGCGGCGGCCCGGCGTACCGACTCGTCGCCGCCGTGCGGCTGCCCCAGCGTGATGTTGTCGCGCGCGGACATGGGCCAGTGCGCGAAGTCCTGCGGCACGACCGCGGTCCGCCGCCACAGGGCGAGCGGATCGCACCGCTCCACCCCGACCCCGTCCCAGGTCACTGCCCCTTCGCTGGGCAGATAGAGGCCGGTGAGCAGCTTGCTGAGGGTGGTCTTGCCGGACCCGTTCTCACCGACCAGCGCCAGCACCTCGCCCCTGCGCACCTCGACCGTCACCTTCTCCAGGGCGGGCCGCTCGCTGCCGGGATAGCGGTACGTCAGCGACTCGGCCCGCACGACGTCCGGCGCGGGCGGCGCCAGTGTGCCGCGCGCCATCCGGTGCCCGCCGGCCTGCTCGATGAACTCCGCCCAGTCGTCCAGGTAGAGCCCGGTCCGGAACAGCCGCGTCCCGTACCCGACGACACCGTGCAGCGAGGAGGCGACCGTACGCAGCGCGAACACCGCGGTGCCCGCCGACGCCACCGACATGCGCCCCGACCCGAGCAGCCAGGCCAGCGCGCCCCACACCAGGCCCGCCGCCAGGCCGCCCGCCAGGGCGCCGATCACCGAGTAACGGGCGCCCTGGTGCACCGCCTTGTCGGTCGCCGCGTCCACCCGTCGCCCGATCGCCCGGTACCGCTCCAGCAGGAAGTCCGCCATCGTGCAGGACCGCAGCTGGTCGGCGGTGTCCTTGTCGATCACGAACCAGCGCAGCAGACTCAGCGTGCGCCGCTCGGCGCTCATCGCCCGCGACGCCTCGTAGTGCACCCGCGCGGCCTTCACCCCGGCGATGCCCTGAGGCAGCGCGGCGAGCAGGAGCAGGGGGAGCAGCGCGGGATGCAGGACGGTCACGACCCCGGCCGCCGCGATCAGCGAGGCCACGCACGCCATGAGGTCCTGCGAGTCGGTGAGGAGCTGCTGCGCGACCTCGGCGCCCCGGTCGGCCGCCTCGCGCTTGTCGTTGAACCCGGGCTGGTCGTACGCCGACAACTCGGCCTGTACGGCGGCCCCGAGCATCTGCATCTCGGCCTCGCGGGAGATCCGCGGCGAGAGCCGGCCGGAGATGTTCACCACCACGATCCCGAGCAGCGCCCGCAGCCCGGCCGCCCCGGCCAGCACCGCGATCGACGGCAGCGCGTCGCGCAGCCGGTGCGCGATGTCGCCGCTCGCGATCAGCGCGGTGATCGTACGCGTCGTGGCGAGCAGCCCGAACGCCTCGAAGAACCCCGAGAGAGCCTGACAGCAGAGCAGTACGAGCACGGCCCGCCGGTCCACCCGCCAGGCCAGCGCCAGCGCCTTCCGCACGAGCTGAGGCAGCCGCCGCGCCATGGTCCGCGTGGTCACCGGCCGCCGCTGCGCCGCCTCCAACGAGCTTGACCGGTACCGCAGTTGCTCATCGACGGGCTGCCCGCCCAACACCTCCGCCATGCCGCCCCCTAGCTAGGAATCCGCTTACTTTCCCGCATGAATCCCCCAGGGGGCCCGTGTCGTACGGTGATCCACTCAATAGGGGGAGCGAACCGGAAAACGCGGCGAGCCCCGCCGCCCGGGAGGGGCAGCGGGGCTCGGGGTGTCGCGGAGCCGCGGGGGCCTAGATGTCGAAGTACAGCTCGAACTCGTGCGGGTGCGGGCGGAGCTGGATCGGGGCGATCTCGTGGGTGCGCTTGTAGTCGATCCAGGTCTCGATCAGGTCGGAGGTGAAGACACCGCCGGCCTGCAGGTACTCGTTGTCGGCCTCCAGGGCCTCCAGGACGGCCGGCAGGGAGGTCGGGACCTGCTGGACGTTGGCGTGCTCCTCGGGAGCCAGCTCGTAGAGGTCCTTGTCGATCGGCTCGGCCGGCTCGATCTTGTTCTTGATGCCGTCCAGGCCCGCGAGGAGCAGCGCGGAGAACGCGAGGTACGGGTTCGACGACGGGTCCGGGGCGCGGAACTCGACGCGCTTGGCCTTCGGGTTGGAGCCCGTGATCGGGATGCGCATCGCGGCGGAGCGGTTGCGCTGCGAGTAGACCATGTTGACCGGGGCCTCGAAGCCGGGGACCAGGCGGTGGTAGGAGTTCACCGTCGGGTTGGTGAAGGCGAGCAGCGACGGGGCGTGCTTGAGGATGCCGCCGATGTAGTAGCGGGCGGTGTCCGAGAGGCCCGCGTAGCCCTGCTCGTCGTAGAACAGCGGGTCGCCGCCGGCCCACAGGGACTGGTGGACGTGCATGCCCGAGCCGTTGTCGCCGAAGATCGGCTTCGGCATGAAGGTCGCGGTCTTGCCGTTGCGCCAGGCGACGTTCTTCACGATGTACTTGAAGAGCATCAGGTCGTCGGCCGCGGCGAGCAGCGTGTTGAACTTGTAGTTGATCTCGGCCTGGCCGGCCGTGCCGACCTCGTGGTGCTGGCGCTCGACCTGGAGGCCGGAGTTCTCCAGCTCCAGGGAGATCTCGGCCCGCAGGTCGGCGAAGTGGTCGACCGGCGGGGCCGGGAAGTAGCCGCCCTTGTAACGGACCTTGTAGCCGCGGTTGTTCTCCTCCGCACCGGTGTTCCAGGCGCCGGCCTCGGAGTCGATGTGGTAGAAGCCCTGGTTCGCGGAGGTCTCGAAACGTACCGAGTCGAAGACGTAGAACTCGGCCTCGGGGCCGAAGTACGCGGTGTCCGCGATGCCGGTGGAGGCGAGGTAGGCCTCGGCCTTCTTGGCGATGTTGCGCGGGTCGCGGCTGTACTGCTCGCCCGTGATCGGGTCGTGGATGAAGAAGTTGATGTTCAGCGTCTTGTCCCGGCGGAACGGGTCGAGGCGGGCCGTCGACAGGTCCGGACGCAGCGCCATGTCGGACTCGTGGATGGCCTGGAAGCCGCGGATCGACGAGCCGTCGAAGGCGAGCTCCTCCGTCGCGTCGAACGCCTTCGCGGGAATCGTGAAGTGCTGCATCACGCCCGGCAGGTCGCAGAACCGGACGTCGACGAACTTCACGTCGTTGTCCGCGATGAACTTCTTCGCGTCGTCGCCGTTCTGGAACATCCAACTCCTCCTACTCCCACCCGGGGAGGGGCGGGGTTGCAGCTCGGTCGTGCGGCCAGTGCGGTGGCACACGCTGGAGCCGACCATAGGCAGGCGGGATTTCTCAAGCGTGACCCGTTTGTTTCGCCCAAGTTAACCGGGCTGGTGACGCAGCCGCCAAGACCGACCCGGGCCGAAGTGATCGAAAACGGGCGCAGTACCGTGGGATCCGTGGACAACAGGCAAGCAATCGGATCGTGGCTCTCGGGGCCCCGCGCGGCCGCCGAGGAGATGGGCGTCGACTTCGGCTATCGGGGCGAGCGGCTCGGTCTGCCCAAGGACGGCCCCGGCTCGGTGGCCCCCCTCGGCCGGCGTTTCGGCGCCATCTTCATCGACTGGGGCCTGTGCGCCCTGATCGCCTACCAGCTGATCGCCCGCGGCAACATGCAGGCCGCCAACAACTGGGCGCTCCTGGTGTTCTTCGTGCTCGGCGTGCTGACGGTCGGCACCGTCGGGTTCACCCCCGGCAAGCGGCTGCTCGGCCTGCGCGTGGTCGCCGAGGAGGGCGGCCGGCTCGGCATCGTCCGGGTCACCGTCCGCACCGTACTGCTGTGCCTGGCGATCCCCGCGCTGATCTGGGACCGGGACGGCCGCGGCCTGCACGACCGCCTGGCCCGCGCGGTCCAGGTCAGGATCTGAACCGCCTCCCGCATGCCAGAAGGCGGCCCGGACCATGTCGGTCCGGCCCGCCTTCGTTTGTGTACGAGGTTTCGCGTACGAGGTTTCGTGTACGAGGTGAGGGTCAGCGCATCTTTCCGCCGCGCGGCATCCGCATGCCCTTGGGCATCGGACCCTTCGGCAGCGGCATGTTGCTCATCAGGTCGCCCATGGCGCGCAGCCGGTCGTTGGCCGCGGTCACCTGCGGGCCGGACAGCACGCGGGGGAACTTCAGGAGCGTGGTGCGCACCTTCTTCAGCGGCACCTGGCCCTCGCCGTCACCGACGATCACGTCGTGGACCGGGACGTCCACCACGATGCGGGCCATCTTCTTCTTCTCGGCGGCCAGCAGGGACTTCACCCGGTTCGGGTTGCCCTCGGCCACCAGGACGACGCCGGCCCGGCCGACGGCCCGGTGGACGACGTCCTGGCTGCGGTTCATCGCCACGGCCGGGGTGGTGGTCCAGCCGCGCCCGATGTTCTGCAGCACGGCGGCCGCCGCGCCCGGCTGGCCCTCCATCTGACCGAACGCCGCCCGCTCGGCACGCCGCCCGAAGACGATCGCCATCGCGAGCACGGCCACCAGGAGGCCCAGAATGCCGAGATAGACCGGGTGCCCCAGCAGGAAACCGATCGCGAGGAAGACGCCGAGGACGACGATTCCCACGCCGGCGATGACAAGTCCGATCTTGGAATCGGCCTTGCGGGTCATCTTGTAGGTCAGGGCGATCTGCTTCAGTCGCCCCGCATTCGCATCGTTCGCAGCGCTCTCTGCGGTTGCCTTCCTCGCCATACCAGGAAGTTTACGTGGCCTAGGAGCGGCGGGTGGCCACGGCCTCCAGTACGTGCTGGGCCTCGACGCGGTCCTTGGCCCGGCGCCGGTCCTCCAGAACCGCGGTCCAGGCGTTGCGGCGGGCGGTGCGCTGGCCGGAGCCCATGATCAGCGACTCCATGGCGCGCAGCGCGCCGGTGACGGACGGAAGCGTGGTGGCTCGCACGGTCTGCGGAGCGGTAGCGGCCTGCATCGTCGAGGTCCCCCCTCGGGACGGGAAGTCAGAAACGGGCGATGGCTGTGGGGGCATGCGCGGTGCGTAAAGCCAGGGTCACTGATTGGTGTTACCAGGGCGTGTCCGAGCGGTCAAACGCCAATGAAACATTGATGCGGAGCCGGAAAACGTTGACGCGGCCCGTACGCATGCCCCGACCTGCGGGGAAGGTACGAGCCGCGTCGTATCGGCCGTTACTGATCAGTAGCCGCTTGTGAGCGGCTTCACGTGCGGGCTGCCGGGCTTACGCCGTGGGTGCGGCGCTCCGGGCTTCCATCGCCTGCTGGTACAGCCGGCCCGCACGGTAGGAGGAGCGGACCAGCGGACCCGACATCACACCGGAGAAGCCGATCTCGTCGGCCTCCTCCTTCAGCTCCACGAACTCCTGCGGCTTCACCCAGCGCTCGACGGGGTGGTGGCGCACGGAGGGGCGCAGGTACTGGGTGATCGTGATGAGTTCGCAACCCGCGTCGTGCAGGTGCTGCAGCGCCTCGCTGATCTCCTCGCGGGTCTCGCCCATGCCGAGGATCAGGTTCGACTTGGTGATCAGGCCGTAGTCGCGGGCCTTGGTGATCACGTCGAGGGAGCGCTCGTAACGGAAGCCGGGGCGGATCCGCTTGAAGATCCGCGGCACCGTCTCGACGTTGTGCGCGAAGACCTCCGGGCGGGAGGAGAAGACCTCTTCCAGCTGCTCGGGGACCGCGTTGAAGTCGGGAGCCAGGAGCTCGACCTTGGTGCGGCCCTCGGCGCGCTCGGCGGTCTGCGCGTGGATCTGGCGCACCGTCTCCGCGTACAGCCAGGCGCCGCCGTCCGCCAGGTCGTCGCGGGCGACGCCGGTGATGGTGGCGTAATTCAGGTCCATCGTGACGACCGACTCGCCGACGCGGCGGGGCTCGTCACGGTCGAGCGCCTCGGGCTTGCCCGTGTCGATCTGGCAGAAGTCGCAGCGCCGGGTGCACTGGTCGCCGCCGATGAGGAAGGTCGCCTCGCGGTCCTCCCAGCACTCGAAGATGTTCGGACAGCCCGCCTCCTGGCAGACCGTGTGCAGCCCCTCGCTCTTCACCAGTTTCTGCAGCTGGTTGTACTCGGGGCCCATCTTCGCCCGGGTCTTGATCCACTCGGGCTTGCGCTCGATGGGGGTCTGGCTGTTCCGGACCTCCAGGCGCAGCATCTTGCGTCCGTCGGGTGCGACTGCGGACACGTCCGGCTCCCTGTGACTTCGATTCTTCGGCGAACCTAGGGTACGCCCGTTGTTTGCTTAGGTGGGGTGCGGCTCCCGCCGGGGGTAACCCGGGGGGGCTCTGCTGCATTCCCTCGGCGCCCTGGGGGCTCCGCCCTTACGCCGAGGCCTGCTCGATCTCCCGCGGGGCCAGTTCCGCGTTCTCCAGGATGTCGCGCAGGTGTTTTTCGGCCACCGGGAGGACCTCCGCGATGGTCACCTCGCGGCCCAGTTCGTACGAGAGCGACGTCACACCCGCATCGCGGATCCCGCACGGCACGATCCGGTCGAACCAGGTGTTGTCCGGGTTCACGTTGAACGAGAAGCCGTGCATCGTGACGCCCTTGGCGACGCGGATGCCGATGGCCGCCAGCTTGCGGTCCTCGCGGCGCTGGCCGGCGTTGGAGGGCGCGTACTCGGGGCCGTTGAGGCGGGCGTCGAACTCGTCGTCGTTCAGGCGCGGGTCGAAGTCGAGCGAGAGGCCGCCGAGCTTCGGGCGCTGCTCGACGGGGTCGCCGAGCACCCAGACGCCGCTGCGGCCCTCGACCCGGGTGGTCGCCAGGCCGAAGTCGGCGGCGGTACGGATCAGGGCCTCTTCGAGGCGGCGTACGTGCGCGACGACGTCCACCGGGCGGGGCAGCTTCTGGATCGGGTAGCCGACGAGCTGGCCGGGGCCGTGCCAGGTGATCTTGCCGCCGCGGTCGACGTCGATGACCGGAGTGCCGTCCAGGGGGCGCTCGCTGTCCTCGGTGCGCCGGCCCGCGGTGTAGACCGGGGGGTGCTCCAGAAGCAGGCAGGTGTCCGGAATCTCGTCGGCGAACCGGGCCGCGTGCACCCGGCGCTGCTCGTCCCAGGCCTCCTGGTACTCGACCGCGTCCTCGCCGAATCCCAGCCGGACAAATCGCAGCTCGTTCACGCCAGCTCCCCTGTCGAACTTCTCGGATGCACTGCGGATGCAATGCGGTGCGCGCCCTCATTCACTGTACGACCGTGTTCGAGGGCCTCCGCACGGCCCCCAGACCCGGGCAGAAACGGCACGTCACCACACGATCGGATGAATGCGGGGCGAAGGTGGCGGCACCGGCCGTATTGACCGCTAAATTCTCGCCGTTCCATGAGGGCTGCAAGATTGGCCCGGAAGGCAGGAGAACGCAGAGCTGATGACGGAACGACCCTCGCAGCGCACCCCCAACCGCCAGCTCGCCGCACTGATCGCAGAAGCCGGGTTCTCCAATGCCGGGCTCGCCCGTCGCGTTGACCAGCTCGGTCTGGAGCACGGCCTGGATCTTCGCTACGACAAGACCTCGGTCACGCGGTGGCTGCGCGGCCAGCAACCGCGCGGCACCACACCCGCGCTGATCGCCGAGGTGTTCACCCGGCGGCTCGGCCGGCGGCTCTCCGCACAGGACCTCGGGCTCGACGCCTGCGCGCCCGTGTACGCGGGCCTGGAGTTCGCGGCGACGCCCGAGGAGGCCGTCGACATCGTCAGCGGGCTCTGGCGCAAGGACTCGGGCAGCCACGCCGAGCTCCGCAAGATCGCGTTCACCCCGGCGGGCCTGGTGGTCCCCAGCAGGGACTGGCTGATCGGGCGGGCGGACGACCGGGTGGGCCGCGGCGAGCCGAGCCCGCAGGGCAACGTGACCCGCATCCCGGTCCAGGGCCGCCCGTCGGTGCCCCGCCAGCGGACCACCGACCGCGGCCCGGGCCAGCGGGTGACCAGCGGGGACATCGCGGCGCTCCGCTCGGTCGGCGAGCTGTTCCGCACCCTGGACCACGCCTACGGCGGCGGGCACGCGCGGCAGGCCCTGGTGCGCTATCTGGAGCACGAGGCCGAGCCGATGCTGCGCGGCACGTACGGCGAGAACGTGGGCCGCCGGCTCTTCGCCGCCGCGGCGGACCTGACCAGACTGGCCGGCTGGACCTCGTACGACATCGCCGCGCACGGGCTCGCCCAGCGGTACTTCGTGCAGGCGCTGCGGCTGTCCCAGGCGGCGGGGGACCGGGCGTACGGCTCGTACGTGCTGGTCACCATGAGCCGGCAGGCGGTCTATCTGGGGCACGGCCGCGAGGCGGTGCAGCTGGCCCGGGTCGCCCAGCAGGGCGTCGGGTCGGCGGCGCCGCCCGTCGTGCAGTCGCTCCTCAACGCGGTGGAGGCGCGCGGGCACGGCGTGCTCGGCGAGGTGCGGGCGTGCACCGCCTCGCTCGTGCGGGCCGAGCGGGCCCTGGAGAGCGCGCGGCCGGGCGACGACGTGCCGCACTGGGCGCGCTTCTTCGACGAGGCGCAGCTCGCCGACGAGTTCGGCCACTGCCACCGCGACCTCCAGCAGTACCGCGCGGCCGCCCAGCACGCCGAGCGCTCGCTGCAGCTGCGCGCGCCCGGCTACGCCCGGTCCCGGCTGTTCTGCCGGGTCGTGCTCGCCACGGCCCGGCTCGGCCTCGGCGAACTCGACCAGGCGTGCGCGCTGGGCGCGGAGGCGGCCCAGCAGGCCAGCGAGATGCGCTCGGCGCGCGCGGTCGAGTACGTACGCGACTTCGAGCGCCGCCTGGAGCCGTACCGGGACGCCGCCGCGGTGCGCAACTACCGGGACCGGGTGGCCGCGCTGGGCTGAGGGCGGCGGGGGTCAGGCCGCCTTGCGGATCACCTCCGGGGCCGAGTGCCAGGACTGGACGCCCAGGTCGGCGAGGATCGCCTGGGCGGCCCGGCGGCCCGAGTACAGGGCGCCCTGGACGGTGCTGGTGTCGCGGTGGTCGCCGCACACGTACAGGCCGGCGAGCAGCCGGACCGGGCGGCGCAGATCGTGCGGGGCGGGCATCGACGGCACGGCCTGGGGGGTGTGGTGCACGGCGAGCAGCTCCCAGCCGTCCGTGGACGTGGCGTACAGCCGCGCCAGTTGGCGGCGCACCGCACGCTCCAGGTCGTCGGGCGGGGTGCCGAGCACGGTCGAGGTGATCAGCGCCCGGCCGCGCGGCGCCCGGCTCGGGTCGACCTCGCTCATGACCGAGCTGTACGCCACCGGGCCGCTGCGGTCCGCGTCCAGGAGCAGCGCGGGGTCGGCGAGCGGGGCGTGCGGGGCGGCGTGGTGCAGCACGGTGAGCGGGTGGAACGCGGGCACCCGCAGGCCGGGCAGCAGTTCGGCGGCGGCCGGGGCGTCGGTGGCCAGGAGCAGCGAGCGGCAGCCGAGCACGCCGTGGTCGGCGGTGGTGACCGAGGTCGTGGCGACGGCCGTCACCTTCACATCGGTACGCACCGTGCCGGGCGGCAGGGCCGCGGCGAGCAGCTCCGGCAGGGTGGCCGCGCCGCCCGCCGGGACGCACAGCCGGCCGCGTGCGAAGCCGCGCAGTGCGAGGTCGGCGCAGCGGCTCGACGTGGTCAGGTCCGGGTCGCAGAGCAGGGCGGAGAGCAGCGGGCGGACGAAGCCGTCCAGGGTGCGGGCGGGCAGGCCCCGGCCCGACAGGGCCTGGCCGATGGGGAGTTCGGGCCGGGCGACGATCCGCTCGACCGGGGTCGCGGCCAGCCTGGCGAGCGCCTTGCCGAGCCGGGCCTGGTCGAGTGCGCCCCCGAGCGGGGTGACCGTGCCCCGAGGGGCGCTCGCGCGGGCGCGCGCGGCGGCCAGTGCGCCCCTCGCGCTCCCTGTCGCGCCCGCCCGGTAGCGTCGGCCCTCGCTGTGCACGAGGACGCCGGGCGAGAACGGGCGCAGCGGCAGGTCCTCCAGGCCCGGAGTGCGGGTCAGTTCCGGGTACGAGGTCGAAAGGAGCTGGCCGATCCGGTCGAGGCGGAAGCCGTCGACCGTGGTGGTCGACATGCGGCCGCCCACGGAAGGGGCCGCCTCCAGGACGCTGACCGTGACTCCCGCGCCGGTCAGCTGATGAGCCGCTGACAGGCCCGCGAGCCCGGCCCCCACGATGAGTACGTCCGCATGGTGTGCGGTGCTGAGCACGTGGCCCTCCCCGGGGTAGGCGCGGTAGGTGGAGGCCTCATGCCCCCAACTGGCCCACGGAATGCGGCAGTTCGAGGAGAGAGTAGGTACGTTCTGGGTGGGCGGGGCCGCGCACGTTGGAGCATGCCGGGCGCACGAGTCCCGTCCGGGGGTGGGCGGGGGAGGGGTTTCCCATGCTGGGGCGGCCATCCCTGGGGCTGCGCCCCGGACCCCCGCGGATGGGTGGGAGTACGACTTGTGGGCCGCCGTGGTTGCTCGCGCAGTTCCCCGCGCCCCTGGCGGGACTGGTGCCGGCGAGGCCGGCATCTTGAGCCCGCCATCGGGGTCCTGGCCCTTGAGGCCTGGTGGGGTGAGGACGAGCGCTACCCCGCCGCCGCCCCAATCGCCCCCTCCACGCTCGGGAACGCGAACCTGAAGCCCGCCGAGAGCAGCCGGGACGGCAGGACGCGCTGGCTGGACAGGGCGTCCGAGGCCGCCCCGCCCACCGCGAGCCGCATCGCAGCCGCCGGGACGGGGAGGAGGGCCGGGCGGTGCAGGATGCGGGACATCGCCGCCGTCACCTGCCGGTTCGTCACAGGCTCGGGGGCGGTCAGGTTCACCGGGCCGGACAGCGACTCCGTGTCGATCAGGAACCGCAGCGCCGCCACCTCGTCGTGCAGCGCGATGAACGACCAGTACTGGCGCCCGCTCCCGAGCCGGCCCCCCAGCCCCGCCCGGAACAGCGGGAACAGCTTCGCCCAGGCCCCGCCGTCGCGGGCCACCACCAGACCCGTACGGGCGAACACCGTCCGGATGCCCGCCTCCTCCGCGGCGGCCGCCGCCTCCTCCCACTCCACGCACACCCGTGAGAGGAACCCGTCGCCCGGCGGCGCCGACTCGTCCACCGGACGGCCGCCCGTGTCGCCGTAGTAGCCGATGGCCGACCCGCTGACCAGCACCTTCGGCGGGGTGTCGAGCGAGGCGATCGCCTCCGCGACCGCCGCCGTGCCGAGCACCCTGCTGTCCCGGATCTTCTTCTTGTACGCGGCCGTCCAGCGGTGGTCGGCCACCCCCGCCCCGGCCAGATGCACCACCGCCTCGCATCCCACCAGGCCCGCCGTGTCCACGTACTGGCGCGCCGGATCCCACTCGACCTCGTCCGGGCCCTCGGCCTCGCGCCGTACGAGACGGAGCACCTCATGCCCGTCCGCCCGCAGCGAGCGCACCAGCTCCGCACCGATCAGTCCTGTCGAACCCGTCACCGCGATCTTCATGGATCCCATCCTCGCGCTCCACGGCCCGCATGGCACAGTGGCCGCATGCCCGAGTCGTACACCGAGCCCAGTACTTCTCCTCCTCTGCTCATACGCGCCGCCCAGTGCCCCGACGGCGAGCCGCTGGGCGCGCTCAGCCGGGCCGCCTGGTCCCCACTGCACTCCGTACAGCCGCGTCCGACACCTCCGTACGAGCCCTTCTTCGACGAGCGGCACCAGCCTTCGGACTATCTCGTCGCGGAGACGGACGGTCAGGTCGTCGGGTTCATCCGGCTGGTTTCGGCCACCTCGCTCGCCTGCAACCGGCACGTCCGGCAGATCCAGGGGCTCGAAGTCGCCGAAGCCGCGCGTGGCCGGGGCGTCGCGCGAGCCCTTCTGCGCGCCGCCTGCGAGCACGCGCGCCGTCAGGGCGCCACCCGCATCACCCTGCGTGTCCTCGGCCACAACGCCCCGGCCCGCGCCTTGTACGAGGCGGAGGGCTTCGCGGTGGAAGGCGTACTGCCCGGCGAGTTCCTCCTCGAAGGCGAGTACGTGGACGACGTCCTCATGGGACGTGCCCTGACCGCCTGACCGCCGATCACCCCCGAAAGGCAGGCCCGTGTCACACCCCAGCCACTCGAACCATGCCGCCAAGGCCGCCGCCGACGCGGCCGGTATCGCCCTGCGCGGGCTCGATGCCATCCGCGCCGACCTCGCCGCCGTCTACCGCGATCTGCACGCGCACCCCGAGCTGTCCTTCGCCGAGCACCGCACCGCCGCCGAAGTCGCCGACCGGGCAAGGGAGTTCGGGTGCGAGGTGACCACCGGGGTCGGGCGCACCGGCGTCGTCGCCGTCCTGAGGAACGGGCCCGGGCCCACCGTGCTGCTCCGGGCCGACTTCGACGCGCTGCCGGTCGGCGAGCGGACCGGGCTCGACTACGCCTCCACCGTCGAGGGGGTCATGCACGCCTGCGGGCACGACATGCACGTGACCTGCCTGCTCGGCGCGCTCAAGCTGCTCGCCGACTCCCGCTCGCTGTGGAGCGGCACCGTCCTTGGCGTGTTCCAGCCCGCCGAGGAGATCGCGCAGGGCGCACGGGCCATGCTCGACGACGGGCTCTACGAGCGGTTCGGGACGCCCGACGTCGTGCTCGGCCAGCACGTGGGCCCGTTCCCGGCCGGGCTGATCGGCGCGCACGCGGGCCCCGCCTTCGCCGCCACCGACGGGCTCAAGGTCGTCATGTACGGCAAGGGGGCGCACGCCTCGCGGCCCGAGACGTCCGTCGACCCGGTGGTGATGGCCGCCTCGACCGTGCTGCGGCTCCAGACGATCGTCTCGCGCGAGATCCCGGGCGGCGAGACGGCCGTCGTGACCGTCGGCGCGCTGAACGCCGGGACCAAGGACAACATCATCCCGGACGAGGCCGAGCTGAAGATCAACATCCGGACGTACAAGGAGACCGTGCGGGCCAGGGTCCTTGCCGCCGTCGAACGGATCGTGCGGGGCGAGGCCGCCGTCGCCGGGGCGGACCGCGAGCCCGACATCACCGGGATCGACTCCTTCCCGGTGGTCGTCAACGACGCCGACGCGGTGGCGCGGACGATGGCCGCCGTCGGCGCGGTCATAGGCGACGACAAGGTGCTCGACCCGGGTCCGGTGACGGGCAGCGAGGACGTCGGCCTGTTCGGTACGGAGGCCCAGGTGCCGGTCTGCTACTGGCTGTTCGGGGGCGCGGACGCCGAGGTGTTCGGCGCCGCGTCCGCCGCGGGTACCGTCGACCAGGACATCCCCTCCAACCACTCGCCCTTCTTCGCCCCGCTGGTCGAACCCACCCTGACCACCGGCGTCACGGCCCTGACGACCGCCGCGCTGGCCTGGCTCGACCTCGGCTGAACGGGCTCAGTGGCCCAACAGCCGCATTCCGCCCGTGAGTTCGCGCAGGCAGCGCACCGCGAGCTCGGCGGGGGAGCCCGGGCCTGTGGCCGCGGCGTCGGTGGCGGACCAGGCTTCGAGGGCCACCCGGATCGCGTCGGTGGCCGCGGCCGCCGCGAGCCGTACCTCCAGGGCGTCGGCCCCCGGCCCCGCGAGGCGCGCGAGCACGGGCAGCAGGCGCTCCTCGGAGTCCTGGTTCACGCGGTACCAGACCGCGCGCAGCGCCGCGTCGTGCTCGGCCGCGCGCAGCAGTCCCCGGGTCCACCGGAACTGCTCGGCGGCGTGCGCGTCCGGCACCGCGAGGGCCTCCCGGACGGCGACCTCCAGGGTCTTCGCCAGGGGGCCGGGCTCGGCCGCTTCGAGCAGCGCCCGCCAGCGTTCGGCGCCGCCCGAGAGCAGCGGGCCGACCGCGTCCTGCTTGGAGCGGAAGTAGCGGTAGAAGGTGCGAAGGGCGACCCCGGCGTGCCGGGCGATGGCCTCGGCGGTGGTTCCGTCGGGCCCGTGCTCGGCGAAGAGCGCGGCCGCGGCACGGGCGATGTCGAGCTGGGTCGCGGCCTTGCGGCGCTCGGTGAGCGAGGCCTTGGGTGGGGGAACGGGCTGCGGTACAGGCTGGGTCACTTCGCAAGCGTACGCCCGGGGCCTGGGCATCTGCATGGATTGACTTCGTGGCAAAGCGTGCCATCAAGGCGTACGGTGGAAACATCCACCAGGAGCCTCCCGCTCCCCCTGCGTCAAGAAAGCTGGACCGCGATGAGCGTCAACACCGTCACCGACCGCTACGAAGGACGCCGCGCCCTTGTCACGGGCGGCGGCTCCGGCATCGGGCAGGCCACCGTGCTGCGCCTGCTCGCCGAGGGCGGTCACGTCGTCGCCGCGGACGTCAGCGAGGCCGGTCTGAAGGACACCGCCGAGAAGGCGGGCGCCGCCATCGGCCGGCTCACCACCCTGGTCGTCGACATAGCCGACGAGGGCTCGGTGCGCGAGGCCGTCGCCGCCGCGGTCTCGGCGCTCGGCGGCCTGGACGTCCTGGTCAACGCGGCCGGCATCCTGCGCTCCTCGCACACGCACGAGACGAGCCTGGCCGACTTCAACAAGGTCGTGGCGGTCAACCTGACCGGCACCTTCCTCATGATCCGCGAGGCGATCCCGGCGCTGCTCGAAGGCAACGGCGCGGCCGTCGTGAACTTCAGCTCGACCTCGGCGATGTTCGCCCACCCCTACATGGCGGCGTACGCGGCCAGCAAGGGCGGCATCCAGTCGATGACGCACGCGCTCGCCGCCGAGTACGGCAAGCAGGGCATCCGGTTCACCGCCGTACAGCCCGGCTCGATCTCCTCCGGAATGACCGACGGAACCGGCGCCTCCAGGGCGAGCGTGGGCCCCGGCCTGCCCGCCGACGCCGACATGTCGCTCTTCATGAAGCTCGCCCCGGCCATCGGCCAGGGCTTCGCGGGCCCCGAGACGGTGGCCTCCGTGGTCGCGATGCTGGCCAGCGACGACGGCCGCTTCATCACCGGAACCGAGATCCGCATCGACGGCGGAACGCACTACTGAGCCGGTGAACGGCCCGGCTCAGCCCGTCCCGAAGCGCTCCCACAGGCGGGGGAAGCGGGCCGCCAGCGCCGACTCGTCCTCGAAGTCCAGCGTCGTTCCGGCCGGCTCCTCGGACTGGGCCGGGATGCCGAGGTCGGGCGCGACGACACCGGTGAGCTGCTCGTACGCCTCGTCCGCCGCGTAGCCGAGCTCCTCGCCGTCGCCGTCGACCTCCTCGTCGAACTCGCCGAGGAGGTCGGCCAGCGCGTCCGGATCGTGCAGCGCGCCCTCGAAGACCTCGCGGCCCTGCCCGATGAGCCAGCAGCGGAAGTAGTCGAAGGCGTCGTCGCTGGCCCCGTCGAGCAGCACGGCGGCGGCTCCCCACAGGTCCCAGCGGTAGGCGCGGTTGTAGCGCGCCTCGAAGTGCCGGGCGAAGTCGAGCACGGAGTCGGGGTCGTACTGCAGCAGCCGCTCCACGAGCAGGTCGGCCTGTTCCTCGGGGTCGCCGTCGGCGGCCTCGCGGGTACGGTCGACGATCTCCCAGAACTCCGTCTCGTCCATCACGGAACCAGCATCGTGGGTAGGGGGAGGCGGCGCACGCGGAGCGGCGCTTTTCGTCCGGTTGCCGCTCCTGGCTCACCCCTGGCACACCTGTAGCCATTCGCCCGCCGCGTCTTCGCCATCCGTTCGCCACTCGACGCGCGTGCTCGGCCCGCCCGTCGGTTCGCTACTCGTCGAGGGGCAGCGCGGTGGCGACCATCTCCCAGCGCGAGTCGAACCAGGCCTGCACCTGCTGGAACTCCGCGCGCTCCACGGACCGTGCGCCGTTCCCCTCCAGGGTGGCCGGGAAGAGGGTGTCGCTGTGCAGTTCGAGTACCTCTATGGACTCGGCGTCGACGAGGATGCGGGTCCTGCGCAGAAAGTAGTAGCCGGTCAGCATCTGGCTGCCGTTGATGAGGTAGCGCTTCTCGCCGGGCACCGTCGGCAGACTCCGGATCTCCACGGACACCGAGCCGACCGTGCCCTCCTCGGCCAGCTGGGTGAGCGAGTGGTGCAGCGCCTCCGTGTACATCCGGATGACCCGGCGAAGGCGCCGCAGCGGGCGCAGGTCCGACGGGTCGTCGAGGTGGCGGGGGTAGGGGTGGTGGGTGTCGAGATCCGGCACCAGGACCCGTACCCGGACCGACTGGGGAGCCGGCCGGTCGCCGAGCCGGATGAGCTCGGCCTGCTGCTGCACGGCCCGGGAGAGCTCCTCGGTGTGCAGCGACCAGACGTCGAGCGAGACGTGCGGGGCCTCGAAGGCACGGGAGATGTAGTAGACCAATGGCCGCCCGATGGCAGCCTGGCGGGCCACCCGGGCGCCCCGGCCCGGCACCCCTTCCTCCAGGAGCCCCTCGTCGCGCAGCAGCTGGAGCGCCTTCTGCACGGTGCCGCGCCCGCAGCGGAAACGGCGCATGAGCTGCTCCTGCTTGGGCAGCGCCTCGCCGGGCGCGGGGACACCGTTCTGGATGTCCTGGCGCAGCGCGTCGGCGACCAGTCGGTAGCGGGGGGTCTCCCCGGCGTCGTCCCGGTCGGCCCCTGTGGAGTGGGTCGTCACCCAGCGAGGCTACAACTCGCGGTCAGGACAGGACAGATGGCTGCATCCATCGGTCAACTCTCCTGATTGACCGGTTGGTTGGACCTGATGGTCGCTCAAGTCCCCATTGGCACAGCTGTGTTGCTCGATATGCAGCGGGCTGACCATAGATGGCCACCATTCAGGCCGGGTAGGAGAAGGGAACACAATCGCCTGCCAATGAAGGTACCGGGCTCAGTACTTGCGGTCCCCGGCGGCGACAACCGGAGGAGGTGTTCCATGGGACTGGAGACGCGCGTGCAAATCGTCCTCGAACTGCTCTCGAACGTAGGTGTCGTGTCCCTGCTCGGCCCGTCGGGCCTGCTGGTGCTCGCCCTGGGCGTACTGCTCGCGAAGGGCGGCGGAGCCGGCGCGGCCCCTCGGGAGCCGGGGCCGGTTCCGGCCGGGCCGCGCACGAACCTGGTGTGCGTGGCGGCCGTGATCCTGGTGCTCCTGCTGATCGCCGCGCTCTGACCGCAGCCGGCTGAAGGACGGCCCGCTCCGGATCCGGCTCAGTTCGGGTCCATGGGGCGGGCGATGGTGTTCCACAGCGAGTCGAACCACTGCTGGGTCTGCTCGACATAGCTGCGGGTGACCTGGTCGTCGTCCACCACGGTGTGCCGGAAGAGCATGCCTTCCACGCCGAGCATGTCGTAGATCTCGATCGGATTCCGGTCGAGATCCACCGTGCGCTCGGTCACCTGGTAGTGGCCTGCGAGAACCTCGCGGCCGTTGAGGATGTAGACCTTCTGCGTCGGGGTGATCGACACCTTGCGGGCCTCGACCGTCACGTCCGGCACGAGGTCGCGGACCTTCAGCATGCGCAGCGAGTGCCGCAGCGAGCCGTAGATGTGGTTGCTGGTGATCCGCAGCCGCTCGCGCGGCCGGCCGTTCTGCAGGTCGCCGATCACCTGGGGCAGGGCGAGCGGGGCCTCGGCGTCGGGCAGCAGGATGCGCACCGCCACCCGGCGCGGGCCCGAGCCCTCGGCCTGCACGGTGACCAGCGGGCCCGCGAGCGCGGAGGCCAGCGTCTCGCCATTGAGGCAGTACGCGTCGATGGTGACCTCCTCCTGGCGGAAGCACTGCGCCACCCGCTCGCCCAGGAAGATCCCCGCGGGCCGCGGCGAATGGCGGCGCCCGCCGGGCACCTCGCGCCGGTTGTTCACGGACGCCTGGACGACCGCGGGGCGGGCCACCGTCGGCGGGGTGCCCTGCTGGGCCCGCCTGATCAGGCCTTCCCGCTCCAGGAGTTCGACCGCGCCGCGGACCGCGCCACGCGGCACGGCGAAACGCGCGCTGAGCTGGGCCTGGGTCGGGATGTGCTCACCGACCCGCAGCTCACCGGCGGTGATGAGCGCACGTAAGCCGTCCGCGACCACATCCCGCGGACGACGCTGTCCATCGGTCGAAGCGCTGCTACCAGGCACCCTGCCAGCGTACAACTTCCTGCCAATGACGGCGAGTTGTCTGCCGGAAACTGACTGTATCTGCCAATGCGGCTGTCCTATTCGTAGAGTTGGCGCAGGGCGCGGGCCGCCTCGGCGAAGCGGTCGCGCAGTTCGGCGGGCTCCAGAACTTCCAACTCCGGCCCCAGGCTGAGCAGTTGGCCGTACGCCACGTCCTGCGACTCGACCGGAAGCGTGATCGTGAGCCGGCCGTGCTCGTCCGGCCCCGCACCGTTCTCCACGGCCTCGCGCACCGCGCCGCGGTCGCCGGTGAGGTACGGCAGCCGCGCGGCCCCGGCCGGCGAGACCCGTACGACCACGGTCTCCCTGAGCACCGAGCGCGCGAACTCCTCGGCGCGGGCCTCCCAGAAGCGCGGCAGGTCGAAGTTCTCGTCGCGTACGAAGCGGTCCTCGCCGACCGCGACCGCGGTGAACCGGTCGAGCCGGTACACCCGGAAGCCGTCGCCCTCGTCGGCAGCCCGGGCGCACAGGTACCAGACGCCCGCCTTCAGGACCAGGCCGTACGGTTCCAGCTCGCGCTCCGCCTCGGCCCGGCCCGGGCGCCGGTAGCCGACCCGCACCCTGCGGTCGTCCCACACCGCCTCGGCGACGGCGGGCAGCAGTTCCGGCGTCTCGGGCTCCTGCCACCAGCCGGGGGCGTCCAGGTGGAAGCGCTGGGCGGCGGCGGACGGGGCGTCCTTGAGGGAGGGGAGCAGGGCGGCCGAGACCTTCAGCCGGGCGGCCGATGCGGCGTCCTCCAGGCCCATCTCCCGCAGCGCGCCCGGCACTCCGGACAGGAACAGCACCTCGGCCTCGGAGCGGGCGAGGCCGGTCAGGCGCGTCCGGTAGCCGCCGACCAGGCGGTACCCGCCGGTCCTGCCCCGGTCCGCGTACACCGGCACCCCGGCTTCGGCCAGCGCCTGCGCGTCCCGGGTGACGGTCCGCTCCGAGACCTCCAGCTCGCGCGCCAGCTCTGTGGCGGTCATGGCGGGCCGCGCCTGTAGCAGGAGCACCATCTTGATGAGCCGGGCTGCACGCATGCGCCCATGATGCAGGGTGCTCGGGCTGTGATGTGCCGGGGCTGTGGCTGATCGCGCAGTTCCGCACGGTGGATGCCTACCGATGTGCCTCGTCCAGCTGGATGACCGAGAACACCCCTCCCTGCGGGTCACGCAGCAGAGCGAAACGGCCGGGCGGGATCGGCGTGGGCGGGACGTGGACCTCGCCGCCCAGTTCCCGCGCCTTCGCCGCGGTCGCGTCGCAGTCCTCGACCTCGACGTACACCATCCAGTGCGGCGGCACCTCCGGCGGGAAGTCCTCGTTCATCCGCATCATGCCGCCGAAGCTCTTGCCTTCGAGCTCCCATTCCGTGTACTCGGAGCTGCCGTACGGCTCGCTGTCGCCGCTCCAGCCGAAGACGGTCCGGTAGAAGGTCCTGGCCTGGTCCGCGTTCCGGGTCAGCAGCTCGAACCAGCACATGCTGTACGGCTTGTCCGCGATCCCGAAGCCCTTGTGCTCCTTGGGCTGCCAGACGCCGAAGACCGCGCCCTCGGGGTCGGCGAACACCGCGAGCCGGCCCGATTCGAAGACGTCCATGGGCCCCGCGACGATCGAGCCGCCGTTGCCGGTCACCGCCGCGGCCGTGGCGTCGGCGGAGTCGACCTGGTAGTACGCCAGCCAGGCCACCGGCTGCCCAGGCGCCTGGCAGGGCCCGTACCCGCCGACGTACTGGTCGCCGAGCAGGAACATCCCGTAGCCGCCCGCCTCTTCCATCGGCACGTCCGCGCCCTGCCAGCCGAAGAGCCCGCCGTAGAAGGCCTTGGCGGCGGCCACGTCGGTCGTCGACAGGTCGGCCCAGGCGGGCGCCGACGGGCGGTTGTAGATCTTCATGCGGTGCTCCCGGAGTGGTGGCGCCCCCGGTCGACCATTCACGCACGCGTGCCCCGCCCCGGCAATCGGGACGGGGCACGCGTGCGTACCTGTGAAGGCCTACAGGCCGTAGCGCTCGCGCGCTTCCTTCACGGCCGTGACCGGGACCTCGCCGCGCTTGGCGAGCTGGGCCAGGGCCGCGACGACGATCGACTGGGCGTCGACGCCGAAGTGGCGGCGGGCCGCCTCGCGGGTGTCGGAGAGGCCGAAGCCGTCCGCGCCGAGCGAGGAGTAGTCCTGCTCGACCCACTGCGCGATCTGGTCCGGGACCTGGCGCATGTAGTCGGACACCGCGAGGACGGGGGAGTCCACGCCCTCAAGTGCCGTGCGGATGAAGGGAGTTCGCTCCTCGCCGCGCAGCAGGGCCGCGTCGGCCTCGAGCGCGTCGCGGCGCAGCTCGGTCCAGGAGGTGGCGGACCACACGTCGGCGGCCACGCCCCACTCCTCGGCGAGCAGCTTCTGGGCCTCAAGGGTCCAGTGGATCGCGGTGCCGGAGCCGAGGAGCTGGATGCGGGGGGCGATGGGGGCACCTCCCTGCTCGAGCGAAGCCGAGAGCTTGGGGGACGGGACGGTGACGCCCGCGGACTCCGCCGTGTTGAAGCGGTACAGGCCCTTGACGATGCCCTCGTCGATGCCCGCGGGCTTCGCCGGCTGCGGCATCGGCTCGTTGTAGACCGTCAGGTAGTAGAAGACGTTCTGGTCCTCGCCCGGGGCCGCCTCGCCGTACATCCGGCGCAGACCGTCCTTGACGATGGCCGCGACCTCGTAGGCGAAGGCCGGGTCGTACGACATCGCCGCCGGGTTGGTCGCCGCGATCATCGGGGAGTGGCCGTCCGCGTGCTGGAGGCCCTCACCGGTCAGGGTCGTCCGGCCGGCGGTGGCGCCCACCAGGAAGCCGCGGCCGAGCTGGTCGCCGAGCTGCCACATCTGGTCGGCCGTGCGCTGCCAGCCGAACATCGAGTAGAAGATGTAGAAGGGGATCATCGCTTCGCCGTGCGTGGCGTACGCGGACGACGCGGCGATGAAGTCGGCCATCGAGCCGGCCTCGGTGATGCCCTCGTTGAGGATCTGGCCGTCCTTGGCTTCGCGGTAGTACATCAGCTGGTCGCGGTCGACCGGCTCGTACGTCTGGCCCTTCGGCGAGTAGATGCCGAGCGAGGGGAACAGCGACTCCATGCCGAAGGTGCGGGCCTCGTCCGGGACGATCGGGACCCAGCGCTTGCCGGTCGTCTTGTCGCGGATCAGGTCCTTCATCAGCCGGACGAACGCCATGGTGGTGGCCATGGACTGGTGGCCGGAGCCCTTGTCGAAGGCCGCGAACGACTTGTCGGCCGGGGCCGGCAGCGGGGCGATCGCGTGGCTGCGGCGGGCCGGGGCCGGGCCGCCGAGGGCCGCGCGGCGCTCCTGGAGGTAGCGGACCTCGGGGGAGTCGGCGCCCGGGTGGCCGTAGGGAACGACACCGTCGACGAACTGGGCGTCGGAGATGGGCAGTTCAAGAAGGTCACGCATGTTCTTGAACTCGTCGTTCGTGAGCTTCTTCATCTGGTGGTTCGCGTTCTTGGACGCGAAGCCGTCACCGAGGGTGAAGCCCTTGACGGTCTGGGCCAGGATGACGGTCGGCGCACCCTTGTGGGACAGGGCGGCCTTGTAGGCGGCGTACACCTTGCGCGGCTCGTGGCCACCGCGCGACAGGTGGAAGCACTCCAGGATCTTGTCGTCCGAGAGCAGCTTCGCCATCTCGACGAGCGCCGGGTCCTTGCCGAAGAAGTCCTCGCGGATGTAGGCCGCGTCCCGGGTCTGGTACGTCTGCACCTGGGCGTCGGGAACCTCGCGCAGGCGGCGGACCAGGGCGCCGGTGGTGTCGAGCTGGAAGAGCTCGTCCCAGGCGCCGCCCCACAGCGACTTCACGACGTTCCAGCCGGCGCCGCGGAACTGGGCCTCCAGCTCCTGCACGATCTTGAAGTTGGCGCGGACCGGGCCGTCGAGGCGCTGCAGGTTGCAGTTGATGACGAAGGTCAGGTTGTCCAGACCCTCGCGGGAGGCGAGCGCGAGGGCCGCCGTCGACTCGGGCTCGTCCATCTCGCCGTCGCCGAGGAACGCCCACACGTGGGAGTTCGATACGTCCTTGATGTTCCGGTTGGTGAGGTACCGGTTGAAGCGCGCCTGGTAGATCGCGGAGAGCGGACCGAGCCCCATGGAGACGGTCGGGAACTCCCACAGCCAGGGCAGGCGGCGCGGGTGCGGGTAGGAGGGCAGGCCGTCGCCGGCCGACTCCTGGCGGAACTTGTCGAGGTGCGCCTCGGTGAGGCGGCCGTCGAGGAAGGCGCGGGCGTAGATGCCGGGCGAGGCGTGGCCCTGGATGTAGAGCTGGTCGCCGGAGCCGTCGCCCTCCTTCCCGCGGAAGAAGTGGTTGAAGCCGGTCTCGTACAGCCAGGCCGCGGACGCGAAGGTCGCGATGTGGCCGCCGACGCCGTGCTTCGAGCCGCGGGTCACCATGGCCGCCGCGTTCCAGCGGTTCCACGCGGTGATCCGGCGCTCCATCTCCTCGTCGCCGTCGATGACGGGCTCGGAGGAGGAGGGAATGGTGTTGACGTAGTCCGTCTCCAGCAGCTTGGGCAGGGCCAGGCCCGCGCCTTCGGCATGCTGGAGCGTGCGGCGCATCAGATACGCGGCCCTATGCGGGCCGGCGGCCTTGGCGACGGCATCGAGGGAGGCCGCCCATTCGGCGGTCTCCTCGGTGTCACGGTCCGGGAGCTGGTCGAGCTCGCTCGGAAACTTGGCTACGGGGTCGATCATGATCGCCGCCTTCCGGACAGGAGGGGGGTGGAGAAAAGGGGGCCTTTGTCTGGCAGGACGGGGCCTTGGACCGGTGAGTCCGCCGTCGACTGTAAGCCGCCGATCGATGATCGATCAAAGTGCTGAGCCAAAAACTTCTTCGAATCGCGAAAGTCGGCACAGGGTGCCGCAAAAAAGGGCACCGGGTGCCTTGCTTTTGAAGGATCCCGGCACCCGGCCGCGCAGGTCAGGCGCTCCGCGGCGCGCACCCCAGGACATGGGCCTTCACCAGCGCCCCGATGGCCGGATCCCGCCGCCGGAACGCGGCGACCAGGTCCTCGTGCTCCTCCGCGTAGGACTTCTGGACGGTGCCGAGCCAGCGGATGGACAGCGCCGTGAACACCTCGATGCCGAGGCCTTCCCATGTGTGCAACAGCACACTGTTGTCGGCCGCCCGCACCAGTTCCCGGTGGAAACCGACGGTGTGGCGCACCTGCGCGGTGCCGTCGGCCGCCCGGTCCGCCTCGTACAGGGCCGCCACGTGGGGCTCCAGGGCCGAGCAGTCCTCGGCGAGCCGCCCGGCCGCCAGCTCGGCCGCGATCTGCTCCAGACCGGCCCGCACCGGGTAGCTCTCCTCCAGGTCGGCCGCGGTCAGATTGCGCACCCGTACGCCCTTGTTGGGTGCCGACTCGATGAGGCGCAGGCTCTCCAGCTCGCGCAGGGCCTCGCGCACAGGCGTCTGGCTGACCTGGAGCTCCACCGCGATACGCCGCTCCACGATCCGCTCACCGGGCTTCCAGCGCCCGCTGACGATCCCCTCCACGATGTGCTCGCGGATCTGCTCGCGCAGCGAGTGGACGACGGGCACGGTCATGGGGGCTCCTTAAGGCGAGCGGTGACCTCCAAACAATACGGCCGCGCCCCCGCCCGGAAGAGCCCGGGCGGGGGCGCGGCCGCTGGTGAGACGAGTCTTACAACCGTCCCACGCTGCCTTGGGAGCCTTACAGGCCGAGCTCGACCTCGAACTCGCCGGCCTCCAGGATCGCCTTGACGGCCGTCAAGTAGCGGGCCGCGTCGGCGCCGTCCACCAGACGGTGGTCGTAGGAGAGCGACAGGTACGTCATGTCGCGGACGCCGATGACGGTGCCCTCGGCGGTCTCGATGACCGCCGGACGCTTGACGGTGGCGCCGATGCCCAGGATGGCGACCTGGTTCGGCGGCACGATGACCGTGTCGAACAGCGCACCGCGCGAGCCGGTGTTGCTGATGGTGAAGGTCGCGCCGGACAGCTCGTCCGGGGTGATCTTGTTGGCGCGGACCTTGCCGGCCAGGTCGGCCGTGGCCTTCGAGATGCCGGCGATGTTCAGGTCGCCCGCACCCTTGATGACCGGGGTCATCAGACCCTTCTCGGAGTCGACGGCGATGCCGATGTTCTCCGAGTCGAAGTACGTGATGGTGCCCTCGTCCTCGTTGATCCGGGCGTTGATGACCGGGTGGGCCTTCAGCGCCTGGGCCGCCGCCTTCACGAAGAACGGCATCGGGGACAGCTTGACGCCCTCACGGGCGGCGAAGGAGTCCTTCGCCTGGCCGCGCAGCTTCATCAGCTTGGTGATGTCGACCTCGACGACCGAGGTCAGCTGGGCCTGCGAGTGCAGGGCCTTCATCATGTTGTCGCCGATGACCTTGCGCATGCGGGTCATCTTGACCGTCTGGCCGCGCAGCGGGGACGCCTCGACGGACGGGGCGGCCTTCTTGGCGGCGGGGGCGGCGGCCGGGGCCGGGGCCTTGGCGGCCTCGGCGGCGGCGATGACGTCCTGCTTGCGGATACGGCCGCCGACGCCGGTGCCCTTGACCGCGCCCAGGTCCACACCGGACTCGGAGGCGAGCTTGCGGACCAGCGGCGTGACGTACGCGCCGTCGTCACCGGCGGTGGCGGCGGGCGCCGGAGCCGGGGCGACCGGAGCCGGAGCGGCCACGGGGGCCGGGGCGGCGGGCGCCGGGGCGGGCGCGACCGGGGCGGCCGGTGCAGCCACGGGGGCCGGGGCCGGGGCCGGGGCGGGCGCCGGAGCGGCAACCGGGGCCGGAGCCGCCGGAGCCGGGGCGGCGGCCGGAGCCGCGCCCGGAGCACCGATGACGGCGAGCTTGGCGCCGACCTCGGCGGTCTCGTCCTCGCCGACCACGATCTCCAGGAGGACACCGGCGACCGGGGCGGGGATCTCGGTGTCGACCTTGTCGGTGGAGACCTCGAGCAGCGGCTCGTCCTCGGCCACCTCCTCGCCGACCTCCTTGAGCCAGCGCGTGACGGTGCCCTCGGTGACGCTCTCGCCGAGCGCGGGGAGGACGACGTCGGTGCCGGAGGCGCCACCGGCGGCCGGGGCGGCCGGAGCAGCGGCGGCCGGAGCCGGCGCGGCGGGGGCCTCGGCGACCGGAGCCGCCGGGGCGGGGGCGGCGACCGGCTCGGCGGCCGGGGCGGCAGCGGGGGCGCCCGTGCCGTCGTCGATGATGGCGAGCTCGGCGCCGACCTCGACGGTCTCGTCCTCGGCCACCTTGATGGAGGCCAGGATGCCGGAGGCGGGGGCGGGGATCTCGGTGTCGACCTTGTCGGTCGAGACCTCGAGCAGCGGCTCGTCGGCCTCGACGCGCTCGCCCTCGGCCTTCAGCCAGCGGGTGACGGTGCCCTCGGTGACGCTCTCGCCGAGCGCCGGAAGGGTTACGGAAACCGACATGGTTTCGGTTGCTCCTTACGAATTGCGGAAGTGGTCGTCGCGCCCGAGGGGCTGTTAGTCGTGGGAGTGCAGCGGCTTGCCGGCCAGCGCCAGGTGGGCCTCGCCGAGCGCCTCGTTCTGCGTCGGGTGCGCGTGGATGAGCTGCGCGACCTCGGCCGGCAGAGCCTCCCAGTTGTAGATCAGCTGGGCTTCGCCGACCTGCTCGCCCATACGGTCACCGACCATGTGGACGCCGACCACGGCGCCGTCCTTGACCTGGACGAGCTTGATCTCGCCCGCGGTCTTGAGGATCTTGCTCTTGCCGTTGCCCGCGAGGTTGTACTTCAGAGCGACGACCTTGTCCGCACCGTAGATCTCCTTGGCCTTGGCCTCGGTGATGCCCACGGAGGCGACCTCGGGGTGGCAGTACGTCACCCGGGGCACGCCGTCGTAGTCGATCGGGACGGTCTTGAGACCGGCCAGACGCTCCGCCACCAGGATGCCCTCGGCGAAGCCGACGTGCGCGAGCTGGAGCGTCGGGACCAGGTCGCCGACGGCGGAGATGGTGGGCACGTTGGTGCGCATGTACTCGTCGACCAGGACGTAGCCGCGGTCCATCGCGACGCCCTGCTCCTCGTAGCCGAGGCCCTGGGAGACCGGGCCGCGGCCGATGGCGACGAGGAGGACCTCGGCCTCGAACTCCTTGCCGTCGGCCAGCGTGACCTTCACACCGTTGGCGGTGTACTCGGCCTTCTGGAAGAAGGTGCCCAGGTTGAACTTGATGCCGCGCTTGCGGAACGCGCGCTCCAGGATCTTGGAGCTGTTCTCGTCCTCGACCGGCACGAGGTGCTTGAGGCCCTCGATGACGGTGACGTCGGTGCCGAAGGACTTCCACGCCGAGGCGAACTCGACGCCGATGACGCCGCCGCCCAGGATGATCGCGGACTGCGGGACGCGGTCCAGGGTCAGCGCGTGGTCGGAGGAGATGATGCGGTTGCCGTCGATCTCCAGGCCCGGCAGCGACTTCGGCACGGAGCCGGTCGCGAGGAGGACGTGGCGGCCCTGGATGCGCTGGCCGTTGACGTCCACGGAGGTGGCCGAGGACAGGCGTCCCTCGCCCTCGATGTAGGTCACCTTGCGGGAGGCGACCAGGCCCTGCAGACCCTTGTACAGGCCCGAGATGACCTCGTCCTTGTACGCGTGGACCGCGTTGATGTCGATGCCCTCGAAGGTGGCCTTGACACCGAACTGGCCGGCCTCGCGCGCCTGGTCGGCGATCTCGCCGGCGTGCAGCAGGGCCTTCGTGGGGATGCAGCCGTTGTGCAGGCAGGTGCCGCCGAGCTTGTTCTTCTCGATCAGTGCGACGTCCAGGCCCAGCTGCGCTCCGCGCAGGGCCGCGGCGTAGCCGCCACTGCCACCGCCGAGGATCACTAGGTCGAAAACGGTGCTGGCGTCGTTCGCCACGTCACGTCCTCCATGCATGTGCGCCGGGCGCGGTCGTCGATGACCGGCGGCGGCTGGTGTTCGGCCGCTTATCTTCGGCCCTGTGGTGGGGGCCCTGTCCTGCCGAGAACCCATCTTCGCACTTGTTGACGGAAGGCGGGACGCGGGGCCGGGGTCTGAGACGTCCGATCGTCGGACTCGGCGCTTCTCAGGGGTGACTCCACCGCACCGCGGCGGCGTACGGATTTCATCGACAGCGAAATCCGGCCGAAGCGTGACGGTACGGAGCGTGAACACGGGCGGCCCCGGGATTCATGCCCGGGGCCGCACCGTGTGTCGGCTGTGCGCGGCCTTTCAGCCGAGGTCGCCCGAGGCGGTGCGCTCGGCGAGCCGGAGCAGGGTGCGCACCGAGGAGCCGGTGCCGCCCTTGGGGGTGTAGCCGTGCGGGGCGCCCTCGTTGAAGGCCGGGCCCGCGATGTCCAGGTGGGCCCAGGTGATGCCCTCGCCGACGAACTCCTTCAGGAACAGGCCTGCCACCAGGCCGCCGCCCATCCGCACGCCCATGTTGGCGAGGTCGGCGGTGGGGGAGTCCATGGTCTTGCGCAGGTTGGCGGGCAGCGGCATCGGCCAGGACTGCTCGCCGGACTCCTCCGCGATCTCGTGGATCGCGGTGCGGAAGGCGTCGTCGTTGGCCATGATCCCGAAGGTGTGGTCGCCGAGCGCGAGGACCATGGCGCCGGTCAGCGTCGCCACGTCGACGATCGCGTCGGGCTTCTCCTCGGAGGCCTTCCACAGCGCGTCGGCCAGGACCAGGCGGCCCTCGGCGTCGGTGTTGAGGACCTCGACGGTCTTGCCGCTGTACATGCGCAGGACGTCACCCGGGCGGGTGGCGGAGCCCGACGGCATGTTCTCGGCGAGCGCGAGCCAGCCGGTGACGTTCACTTCGAGGCCCAGGCGCGCGGCCGCGACGACGGCGGCGAACACGGCGGCGGCGCCGCTCATGTCGCACTTCATCGTCTCGTTGTGGCCGGCCGGCTTGAGCGAGATGCCGCCCGAGTCGTAGGTGATGCCCTTGCCGACGAACGCGAGGTGCTTGGCGTTCTTGGCGTGCGTGTACGAGATCTTCACAAGGCGCGGCGGGTTCGCGGAGCCGACGCCGACGCCGAGGATGCCGCCGAAGCCGCCCTTCTCCAGCGCCTTCTCGTCCAGGACCTGGACCTTGAGGCCGTGCTCCTTGCCGGCCGCCGACACGACCGCGGCGAAGGCCTCGGGAGTGAGGTCGTTCGGCGGGGTGTTGATCAGGTCGCGGGCGCGGTTCATCTCCTCGGCCAGCGCGAGCGAGCGCTCGGCGGCGGCCTTGTGGGCCTTGTCGCGCGGCTTGGCGCCGAGCAGGGCCACCTCGGCGAGCGGGCCCTTGGCGTCCGCGCCGCGGTCCTGGTAGGCGGTGAAGGCGTAAGCACCCAGGAGGGCGCCCTCGCCGATCGCCTCGATGTCCTCGGCGGCCTCGATGGGCAGCGCGAACGCGGCCTTCTTGACGCCGTGCAGGGCGCGGGCGGCGTTGCCCGCGGCGGTGCGCAGCACCTCGGAGGCATACGCCTCGTCGTCGGCGGGGGCGGCGCCGAGGCCCACCGCGAGGACGAACGGGGCCTTGAGGCCGGCGGGGGAGACGGCCTTGGTCACCTCACCCTCGGCACCACTGGCGCCGAGGGTCGCCAGGACAGCGGCGAGCTTCCCGTCGAACGCCTTGTCCACGGCCTCGGCGCCGGGCGCGACGACCAGCCCACCCTTGGGGCCGGCGGCCTTGGCGACGCCGACGACGAGGGCGTCGGCGCGCAGCGTCGCCGCACCGGCAGTGCTGAGAGTCAGAGCAGTCACGGTGGTGAGATCTCTCTTCCTTGAGAATCCTGTGGAGTGTTCGACCGTCGGATGGGCCGGCCGGGGCCGGGGACATCGTATTTCGGGCGGGTCGACCATCGGTCACCGAGCCTACGCGCGGTGACGGCGTTCGATAGCGGTGGCGGTAATTCACTCATCCGTGGTGTCTCTTTCATGTTTGGCCCGCACGCTTCGTGAGAGCTACGTCACACTCGCCTCAATCGGGCACGGGGGGCACCGTGCCTCTTTGCATCATCACCACAGGTTCTCCATGCGCACTCCGCGCGCGGAGACTCTCTTTGGGGGGACACATGAAGGCGAAGGCCTTGAAAATGGGCAGAACCCGGCTTGCGCTCACGGCGCTGATGGCTGCCGGGCTGCTCACCACAGCCGTCCCGGCCGCCAACGCGGCGGCCACCGTCGCGCCGCGGATCGATCTGAAGGTGCTGGTCCTCGACGACGGCGGAAGCGCGGTCGGGGCGATAGTCGCCGAGCTGAAGAACACCGGAGTCCCGTACCAGACGGTCGAGTTGGCCGCCCAGGGCCGGCCGGTCATCAACGCCGCCTTCCTCAGCGACACCGTCGGCGGGCGCCCGCGCGCCAAGTTCCAGGGCGTCGTCGCGCCCAACGAGATCCCGTTCGGCTCCGCCGACGCCCCCGAGCAGGCCGCTCTCGCCACGTACGAGAAGACCTTCGGGATCCGCCAGGTCGACGCGTACACCTGGGCGCACCCCGAGGTCGGGATCGACTACACCGACCAGAACGGCGGCTGGTCCGGTGTCCTGGACGGCGTCAAGTCCCAGGTCACCGCGGCCGGCAAGGCGGGGCCCTTCGGCTACCTCGACGGGCCGCTCACCTTCGAGGACAACGACCCCGCGGTGCCGGAGAGCTACGGCTACGCGGGCCACCCCAGGGACGGCTTCACCAGCTACCTCGACGCGCCGACCGGCGGCACCCTGCTCGGCCAGTACGCCCACGACGGCCGCAGCGAACTGGTCGTCACCTTCGCCTACAACCAGTACCAGGAGCAGTTCCAGGCGCTGGCCAAGGGCATGGTGGAGTGGGTGACGCAAGGGGTGCACCTCGGCCAGAGCCGCAACTACTTCACGGTGCACGTGGACGACGTGTTCGCGCCGGACTCGCGCTGGGACAGCGTCCACAACTGCACCCCGGGCGACTTCGACTGCCCCGACGGCGGCGCGACCAACCCGGACATCCGCATGACGGCGGCCGACGCCGTGTACGCGGCCCAGTGGGAGCAGGCCAACGGGTTCACGCTCGACATGGTCTTCAACGCGGGCGCGGGCGAGGAGTGGAAGTCCGAGAACGGCGGCACCGACGCGCTGGCCACCCAACTGCTCGCCGACAAGACCAAGTACCGCTGGGTGAACCACACCTACACGCACGAGTTCCTCGGCTGTGTCCAGGACAACACCGTCGTGCCGTGGCAGTGCAAGAAGAACGCCGACGGCTCCACCCAGTGGATGAGCCGGGCCGACATCTCCGCGCAGATCTCGCAGAACAACACCTGGGCCGCCCAGAAGGGCCTCCCGGTCGACAAGAGCGAGCTCGTCACCGGTGAGCACTCCGGGATGAGGGTCCTGCCGCAGCAGCCCGACGACAACCCGAACCTGGCGGGCGCGCTCGCCGACAACGGGGTCAAGTGGACCGGCAGCGACGCCTCGCGCGAGCCCGACCAGCGTGCGGTCGGCGCCGCCCAGACCGTCCCGCGGCACCCGATGAACGTGTACTACAACGTCGGCAAGGCCGCCGAGATGACCGACGAGTACAACTGGCTGTACACCTCCAAGGCCGACGGCGGCAGCGGCGTCTGCGAGAACAACCCGGCCTCCACCTGCATGACCGCCCCGCTCGACACCGCCACCGGCTACCAGTCGTACATCGTCCCCAGGGAGGCCAGGACCGCCCTGTCGCACGTGCTGTGGAACGACCCGCGGCCGCACTACGTGCACCAGTCCAACCTGGCAGAGGAGCGGATCCTCTACCCGGTCCTGGACAAGGTCCTCGGCGACTACAAGGCGCTGTACGCGGACAGCGCGCCGATCGTGAACCTGCGCGAGAAGGACGCGGGAACCGAGCTCAGCCGCAGGGCGTCCTGGGACAAGGCGCTGGCTTCCGGTTCGGTGACCGCCTACCGGATCGGCGACACCGTCACCGTGCAGGCTCCGAAGGGGGTGGCCGCACCGATCACGGCACCGGAGGGCACCCGTAAGCAACTGCTCCTCGGGACCACCGCGTTCGGGACGCCGTACGCGGGTCAGCGCTCCGACTGGTCCTCGCCCGAGCTGCTCCAGTCGGCCATCACGCTGAAGCTGCCGGCCTGACCAGCTGCCCGACCGCTCGTCACGCACGACCGCTTGTCCTGGGGGGACATCCATGCCGAGCAGTGGCCGTCATGTCAGCATGCTCACGGAAGGCACATATCCGCATATACACGGGGGCGTCAGCACCTGGTGCGATCAGCTCGTACGCGGCATGCCGGAGGTCGACTTCAACGTCGTCGCCCTCACCGGCAGCGGCCGCGAGCCGGTCGCCTGGGAGCTGCCGGCCAACGTCTACCGGCACACGGCCTTCCCCCTGTGGGGGCCGCAGCCCGGCAGGCGCCGGCCGCTCCTCGGCAAGGAAAGGCGCCGGTTCACCGACACCTACGAGCGCTTCCTGCTCGCCATGCTCGACCCGGATTCCGGCTGCGACTTCGCCTCGGCCCTGTACGGCCTGGCGGAGCTCGCCCGGGCCGGGCGGCTCTCGGCGGCGCTCCGCTCCGAAGCGGCGCTCAAGTCGCTGATGTGGATCTGGACCATGCCGCACCTGGCGCTGTCCAGGGCCAGGCCCACCGTGCACGACGCCCTGACCGCGACCGACCTCCTGGAACACGCACTGCGCCCGCTGTCCGCCCGCATTCCGGCGGACAGCGTGGCGCACGCGGTCAGCAGCGGCCTCGCCACGCTGCCCGCGCTCGCCGCCCAGCACTTCGACGGCGTGCCCTTCCTGCTCACCGAACACGGCATCTACCTGCGCGAGCGCTACCTCGGCTACCGCACCGGCGAGCAGAGCTGGCCGGTCAAGGCGGTGCTGCTCGGCTTCTACCGGGAGCTCAACACCATGGGCTACCAGCAGGCCGACCTGATCACCCCGTGCAACCAGTACAACCGCCGCTGGGAGGAGCGCGGCGGCGCCCCCGCCGAGCGCATCCGCACCGTCTACAACGGCGTCGACCCCGACCTCTTCCCGCACGCCGGACCCGACCCGGCCGTCCCCACCCTGAGCTGGTGCGGACGCATCGACCCGATCAAGGACCTGGAGACCCTGATCCGCTCGTACGCCATCGTCCGCGCCGAACTCCCCGAGACCCGGCTCAGGCTGTACGGAGGCGTGCCGGCCGGCGGCGAGGACTACCGGACCCGCCTGGAGAAGCTGGCCGCCGAACTCGGCGTCACCGACGGCATCTCGTACGAGGGCCGGGTCAGCGACGTGGCGAGCGCGTACGCCTCGGGCAGCGTGGTGATGCTCTCCAGCATCAGCGAGGGCTTCCCGTTCTCGCTGATCGAGGCGATGTCCTGCGGGCGCGCCACCGTCTCCACGGACGTCGGAGGCGTACGGGAGGCGGCCGGCGAGGCCGGTCTCGTGGTGCCGCCGCGCGAGCCCGCGGTGATGGCCGAGGCGACCCTCGGGCTGCTCCGCGACCACGAGCGGCGGGCCGCGCTGGGCGCCGCCGCCCGGCAGCGCGTGGTCGACAAATTCACCCTGCACCGCTCGGTGGACGGCTTCCGGCGCATCTATCTGGAACTCGCCGGATGCCCCGAACCCGAACTCGCCCCGGCCGGGTTCACGCCCGAGGACGACTGGACGCTGCGGCTCACCGACCCCTGGTACCGCGAGCTGTCCGGCGACCCGCAGCCCACCCTCGGCGGGGCGCCCCGGTGAGCGGTTCCCTGTGGGTCGGCGGGGATGAAGGGCAGGACACCCTGCCCTTCATCCCGCGCCAGCGCCTGCCCCGGCTGCCCGAGGACGACCCCCTCGCCGAACTCGCCCTGCGTCTGGAGGACTTGATAGCGGCTGCCGTCCATCCGGATGAAATAGCCGCCATTATCGAGTCCGACGGCATGTCGGACGCTCAGATAAGAGCTGTGTACGGGCACCCCGACTCCTTCTCGCTCGCCGAGGAGCTCTACGGCCGCGTCGAGCGCCGCTACCCCGAGCCCCCGGCGCCACCCGCCGAACCCTGGCACGCCCACCTCGGCTCCTGCCTCCTGCGCGGCCTCGTCTTCGCGCTGCCCGGGCTCGCCTACGTCCTGGGCGCGCCCCTCCTGTCCGGCCCCCGCACCGCGCTCGGCCTGCCTGCCGGAACCATTCCGCTGCTCGCCGGGGCCGTCACCGGCTGGGTGTGGAACCAGTCGCTCTCGCACCGCGCCCACTCCTGGCTCAGCCTCGCCGACCGGCCGGCCGCCGTGCGCGCGCTGCGCCTGGGGGCCCCGCTCGGCGCCGCGCTCAGCTCGCTCGCCGCCCTCGCCGCGACCGGCCCGGGCGAGCTGCCCGCCGCCGCGTTCGCCGCCGGGCAGTGCTGCTATCTCGCGGCGGCCACCGCGCTGCTCGTGCTCGGCCGTGAACGCCCGCTGTTCTGGGCCCTGTTGCCGCTCACCCTCGGCGTCGTACCGGGGCTTCCGTCCTTCGTCGGGCCGGTGCTGCTGGTCGTCTCGCTGACCGCGGCCGTGACGCTGGCCGTGCTCACGCTGCGCGGCGAGGCGGCGGGTCCCGGGCCGCGCGGCGCCGTCTCGCCCCGGATCGCCGCCTCCGTGCCGTACGGCCTGTTCGGGCTCGGGGCGGGCGTCCTCGTCCTGTACGCCGCCCTCGGCGACATCTTCCGGCACGGCTCGGCGGGCACGGTCGCGGGCCCCTCCGCCGTCGCCCTCACTCTCAGCATGGGCCCCGCCGAATGGCTTCTGCACCGCTTCCGCGCCGAGAGCCTGGCGGGGCTTCGGACCACCTCCAGCGCGCGCGGGTTCCGCGGTTCGGTCGCCGCCACCGTGACCGTCTGCATCGGCGCGTACCTGCTGATCCTGGCCGGGCTCGCCGAGGCCGGCACCCGGCTGTGGCCGGACGCCCCCGCGTTGAGCGGGCTGCGCCTGGCCACGCTGCTCCTGATCGGCGCGGTGCTGTGGACCGGGCTGCTGCTCCAGTCGTTCGGGGCGGCACCGGGCGCGGCCCTGGTGTGCTGCACGGCGGCCGTCGCCCAGACCCTGGCGCTGCTCCTGGGCGCGCCGCCGCCGACCGGTCTGGTGGTGTCGGGGACAGCGGCCGCGCTGCTTGCCATGCTGGTCTGCGTCCTGGTGGGAAGGGCGACCGCCCACCGGCCATGATCGGATCGAGGACCCCCGAGTACCCCGAACGCGCTGCGAGGAAGCACATGAGCAAGTTGCTGGTGCCCTACTACGAGCACCCGGCCGAGCAGCCGGAGGCCTGGGACGCGCTGATCGCCGCCGCGCCCTCGCTGTACGGGGTCGTCCTCAACCCGGCCAACGGCGCGGGGAGTTCGGCCGACGCGGCCTTCGCCGAGGTGGCCGACCGGCTGCGCTCGGCGGGCGTGCGGGTGCTCGGCTATGTGGACACCGCCTATGGCGCGCGCCCGCCGCAGGACGTCGTGCGCGAGGCGGCCCGCCACCGCGCCTGGTACGGGGTGCACGGGCTCTTCCTCGACCAGGTGGCCACCTCCGCGCTCCAACTGCCGTACTACGCCGACCTGCGGGCCGCGCTCGCCGCCACGTACGACACGTACGTCACGCTCGTCCTGAACCACGGCGCCGTCCCGCACCCCGGCTACGCCCGGATCGCCGACCTCCTGGTCACCTTCGAGGGGCCCTGGTCCGCCTACCCGCCGGCCGGGCCGACCGGGCCCGACACCTGCCATCTGGTGTACGGGGCCCCGCCCGACGCGGTCGCCCAGGCCCCGGTCCACTGCCTCGTCCCCGGTCAACTGCCGCACCCCTGGGGCACGTTGCCGCACTGCTTGGAGCCCGTCCGGTGAAACGCCCACTCCGCCTGCTCGTCCCGCTGCTCCTGCTCGCGGCGGCGTGCACCAGCTCCCCGGACGGACCCGACGACGGGGACGGGGGCGGCGGCGACACCGTGCCGCCCGCCCCGTCCGGCCCGCACTGGCAGCCCAGGCCGGGTCTCACCTGGCAGTGGCAGCTCAAGGGCAAGCTCGACCCGGCCGTGGACGTCCAGGTGTACGACATCGACGCCGTCGACCAGGACGCGGCGGCCGTCGCCGATCTGCACCGCCGGGGCCGCAAGGTCATCTGCTACGTCTCGACGGGTGCCTGGGAGAACTGGCGGCCCGACGCCAAGCAGTTCCCCCGGGACGTGCTCGGCAAGGGCAACGGCTGGGACGGGGAGCGCTGGCTCGACATCCGCCGTACCGACGTCCTCGAACCGCTGATCGCCAAGCGCTTCGACCTGTGCAGGGCGAAGGGCTTCGACGCGGTCGAGCCGGACAACATGGACGGCTACAACAACGACACCGGCTTCCCCCTCAAGGCCGCCGACCAGCTCAAGTACAACGAGCTCATCGCCCGGCTGGCCCATGACCGGGGCCTGGCCGTCGGCCTGAAGAACGACCTCGACCAGATCCCGCAGCTGCTCGCCCACTTCGACTTCGCGGTCAACGAACAGTGTGCCCAGTACGGCGAGTGCGACAAGCTCACGCCGTTCGTGAAGGCGGGCAAGGCCGTCTTCCACGTCGAGTACGAACTCCCGCCGGCCAAGTTCTGCGCCGAGTCCAGGAAGCTCGGGCTCAGCTCGATGGAGAAGAAGTACGACCTGCTGGTCTGGCGGCAGCCCTGCTGAGGCTCAGCCCAGGGTGAGCGCGACCAGCGTCACCGTCGCGGAAGCCTCCGCGACCGCCCCGAACACATCGCCCGTCACCCCGCCGAACCTCCCCACGCAGCGCCGCAGCAGCACCTGGGCCACCGCGAGCCCGGCCGGCACGGCGAGCGCGAAGTGCAGCGCGGACCAGGGCCCCAAGAGCAGTCCCGCCGCCGCGGAGGCCGCCGTCACCAGGGCGGCCACCAGCGCCGCGCGGCGCCCCGGCACCGTGCCCGCCACCACCGCGCCGAGCCCGTCCGGGCGCGCCGCCGGAACCCCGCGCCGGGAAGCCAGGGTGAGGGCGGCGCGGGCGGCCACGGCCGAGACGACGGTGGCCGCGGCACCCCGGGCCCAGCCGTCCTCGTACAGCCGGGACAGCGAGGCGATCTGGGCGAGCAGCAGGAAGAGCAGGGCGACCACCCCGAACGGGCCGATGTCGCTGCGCTTCATGATGCGCAGCGCTTCCTCGGCGGGCTTGGCGCTGCCGAGCCCGTCGGCGACATCGGCGAGCCCGTCCAGATGCAGACCCCGGGTCAGAAGGGCGGGCACGGCCACACTCACCACCGCCACGAGCAGCGACCCGGCCCCGGCCGCCCAGAACCCCGCGCCCGTGGCCGCCGCGCACAGGCCGACGGCGAGCCCGGCCAGCGGGGCGAGAGTCATCCCCGCGCGAGCGGCGGCGCGGTCCCACCGGGTGATCCGGGCGGGGAAGACGGTGAGGGTGCCGAAGGCGAAACGTACGCCGTGCAGGGCCTTGCTGGGGTTCACCCGGCGCAGGGTATCCCGAGCACCGCACCCCCCGGCGGCGGTAAATTGCGCATACCAGCGCAAACAAGGGCGGGTGGGATGGGTCACTGGTTCTACCGGAACATCACCGAGCCGGGCAAGCTCCCCATGCTGCTCGCGCTGGCGGCGTTCGTCGTGACGTTCCTGGTCACGCGCTCCATCACGCGTCTGATCCGGGCCGGGCGCGGCCCTTTCCGGAACATCAGGCCGGGCGGGCTGCACATCCACCATGTGGTGCCCGGGGTCATCCTCACCGTCGTCGGCGGCTTCGGGGCGGTCGGCAGCGGCCGGCACGGGGTCGCGGCGGCCGTCTTCGCCGTCCTGTTCGGGATGGGCGCGGGCCTGGTCCTCGACGAGTTCGCGCTGATCCTGCACCTCGACGACGTGTACTGGAGCGAGAACGGGCGCAAGAGCGTCGAGATCGTGGTGATGACGGCCGCCCTCATGGCTTTGGTGCTCGCCGGTTTCTCACCGCTCGGCGTCAACGACGTGAGCCCCGGGGAGCGGGAGAGCCGGGGCTCGTTCATCACCACGATCGCGATCAACTTCTGCTTCGTGCTGATCTCGCTGTTCAAGGGCAAGGTGCGGCTGTCGGTGATCGGCACGTTCGTGCCGTTCGTGGCCCTCTTCGGCGCGATCCGCCTCGCCCGGCCGGGCTCTCCGTGGGCCCAGCGCTTCTATCGGAACCGGCCGCGGGCCAGGGCCAGGGCCGGGCTCAGGGCCTATCGCCACGACCGGCGCTGGTCACAGCCGCTGCGCCGCTTTCAGGACTGGATCGGCGGCGCACCCGACAGGCTCCCGGCGCGCCGCCCCTGATCATGGCGGTCGCGTCGCCGCCTGCGCCGCACATGGGTGATCCAGCAGATCACGGCGACCACGATCAGCGCCGCGATGTGCTCCTTGCCCGCGAGGTTGTTCTTGAGCACCACCTCGACGACCATCGCGAGCGCGACCGTCCCGGCCGTCCAGTACGCCCGGTAGCGCCAGCACACGTACACCGCGAGGGCGACCACCGCCGCCGAGGGGCCGGTGTCGACCATCTTGGCGGCGGAGGCGGGCAGCCCGAAGACGCTGTCCGGGCCGATGTGGATGCCGACCCGCGCGTACAGGGTGCCGGCCAGCGTCGCCGCGTACGCGATGAGCAGCATCCGGCCGCGTCCGACGCAGATCTCCGCGATGCCGAACACGAGAAGGACCTGGGCGAGCGCGCCCCACACCGGCAGGTCGAGGGCCGGCACGAAGAGCGAGAACGGGGTGCGCAGGAGCGAGATCCACAAGGGGTACTCGGCCTTCACGGAGCCGATGACCTGGATCGGCCGGAAGCCCCAGGACTGGTTCTGGATGACCTGGAAGACCGAGGTGAGCAGGACCGCGGAGATCGTCAGCGGGATCGCCCGCCAGCGCCGGGTGCGCAGCGCGTACTTCACGGTCTTGTACAGCGGCCCCCACTCGCGCTCGGCGAACCGGCCCACGGCGCCCCTGCGCGGGCCGTTCATCTCTGCGATTCCAGATGCCTGCGGTGCAGCCACTTGGGCAGCCCGGGGGCCTCCAGGAACCCTTCGGCGCGCGCGGACGCGATGGCGATCCGCGGCAGATCCGCACTCTTCTCGAACAACGTGAACCGTGGCTCCCAGATCGGCCGGTACTTGGCGTTGGACCGGTAAAGGGACTCGATCTGCCACCAGCGGGAGAAGAAGCTGAGGAGCGAGCGCCACAGCCTCAGCACGGGTCCTGCCCCGAGCTTCGAGCCGCGCTCGAAGACGGAACGGAACATCGCGAAGTTCAGCGAGACCTGAGTGATCTTGATCTCCTTGGCGCGCTGCAGGAGTTCGATCACCATGAACTCGATCAGGCCGTTCTCGGAGTCGCGGTCACGGCGCATCAGATCGAGCGAGAGGCCGTTCGGCCCCCACGGCACGAAGCTGAGCAGTGCCCTCAACTCGCCCTCGCCGTCGAAGCATTCGAGCATCATGCACTGGCCGTCGGCGGGGTCGCCGAGCCGGCCGAGAGCCATCGAGAAGCCGCGCTCGGTGGCGCCGTCGCGCCAGTCGTCGGCCCTGCGCAGAAGTTCGTCCATCTCCTCTGCAGGAATGTCCGCATGGCGGCGGATCCGTACTTCGTACCCGGCCCTCTTCACCCGGTTGTACGCCTGGCGCACGGTCCGCATCGCGCGGCCCTCCAGGGTGAACTCGGCGGTCTCCACGATCGCCTCGTCGCCCATCTCCAGGGCGTCCAGGCCGTGCCGCGCGTAGATCTGCCCGGCCTCCTCGCTGGCGCCGGTGACGGCCGGGATCCAGCCGTGCTCGCGGGCCTCGGCCAGCCACGGCTCGATCGCGCCCGGCCAGGCCTCGGGGTCGCCGATCGGGTCGCCCGAGGCGAGCGAGACGCTGTTGATGACGCGGTAGGTGACGGCGGCCTTGCCGGTCGGCGACCAGATGACGGCCTTCTCGCGGCGCAGCGCGAAGTAGCCGAGCGAGTCGCGCTCACCCTGCTTGTCCAGGAGCGCGCGCAGCTTCTCCTCGTCCTCGACGGTGAGCGGGTCGACGGCCTTGCGGTTGCGGAAGGCGGCGTAGATGACGGCGATCAGGAGCAGCGTGGCCAGCACGTTGATGGTGACGTTGACCCAGCCCGGGGTGGTGATGCCCTGGGTGTGCCGGTCGTCGGGGACCAGGAACACCAGCCGCATCACGCCGTAGCGCCAGCGCTGCAGGAACGTCGAGTGGTCGGTGCCGTCGTAGGTGTTGGTGGCGCTGACCAGGACCGCCGCGATCAGCGAGGTGACCAGCAGGCCGCCGACGGCGGTCGCGACCGCGGCCAGCGGGTTGGAGCGGTCGCCCTTGGCGTAGAACTCGCGGCGGCCGAGCAGCAGGGCGAGGACGAAGGCCGCGGTCAGGGCGAGCGAGACCCAGTTCTGCGCGTAGCGGTGGATCTCCGGGAACGCCATGGCGAACGCGAACAGGGCCAGGAAAAGGCCGCCGAGCACCATGTTGAGGATCCAGGCGGCCCGCTTGCGCCGGCGCATGGTGACGGCGAGGAACAGCGTGACGACGCCCGAGGTGAAGCCGGCTTCGAGCAGGTACGGAGTGAAGTAGTCGTCCGTGTTGTGCCGCCGAAGCCCCTGGCCGAGGGTGACCCAGACGGCACTGAGGAAATTGATGAACGTCACGACGCGCAGGTACCAGACGGCGAATGCCGCCCCGCGCCGCGACCGGGGGGTGCTCCGGTTCGTTCCTTCGGTGGTGCTCAAGCGGACTTCTCCCATGAAACGCGATGATATGGCGGCAAAGCGTTTCACAGTGGTCGCAGGCGGAGCCGAGGGGTGGCCCCCCGGCTCCGCCGCGGCTCACGCGTCGCCGTTCTCCTCGGAGCTCTCCGTGCGCCGGTCGGTGCGCTCGGGCAGCTCCGCGGCCAGTGCGGCCGCGGCTTGTACGAGGGGAAGAGCGAGCAATGCCCCGGTTCCTTCGCCCACTGTGACGCCATGATCGAGCAGAGGGTTGAGCGCCATCCGGTCAAGTGCCTTCGACTGGCCCGGCTCGCCGCTCAGCTGGCCCGCGAGCCACCAGTCCGGAGCCCGGAAGGCCGCCCGCTGAGCCACCAGCGCACAGGCCGACGAGACGACCCCGTCCAGGATCACCGGCAGTCTGCGCACCGCACACTGCAGCAGGAAACCGGTGGTCGCGGCAAGGTCCGCGCCGCCCACCGCGGCCAGAAGTTCCAGCTGATCGCCGAGAACCGGCCGCGCCCGGCGCAGCGCGTCCCGGATCGCGGCGCACTTGCGCATCCACGCCAGGTCGTCGATCCCGGCGCCGCCGCGGCCGGTGACCACGGAGGCGTCGGTGCCGCACAGCGCGGCGATCAGCACCGCCGCGGGCGTGGTGCCGCCCACGCTGAGGTCGCCGAGCACCACCAGGTCGGTGCCGGAGTCGGCCTCCTCGTCGGCGATCCTCATGCCGAGCCGTACGGCCGCCTCCGCCTCCTCGACGGTGAGCGCGTCCTCGATGTCGATCCGGCCGCTGCCGCGCCGCACCCGGTGGCGTACGACGTCCTCGGGCAGCAGGGCCGGGTCGCAGTCCAGGCCTGCGTCGACGACGCGGACCGGGGTGCCCTGGCGGCGGGCGAGCACCGCGACGGGGCTGGCGCCTTCGAGGACGGCGCGTACGAGCGTGTGCGCGGAGGCCGCCGGGCGGGCCGAGACGCCGAGCCCGGCCACGCCGTGGTCGCCCGCGAAGAGGATCACGCGGGGCCGCTCCACGGGCCGGACCGGGTTGGCGCCCTGCGCCGCCGACAGCCAGGTGGCCAGCTCGTCGAGCCGGCCGAGGGCGCCGGGCGGCACGGTGAGGCGCTCCCGGCGTTCCTCGGCGTCCCGCCGCACACCGTTGTCGGGGCGTTCGATCAGATCGGAGAAGTCGTCCAGGTTCAGCCTGCTCATTTGCCGAACAGTACCGCCAGCGCGCTCGCGTCAGCCGCGCAGCGTGAGCGCCTGCCCCGCCACGACGAGCAGGACCTGCTCGCACTCGGCCGCGAACAGCGCGTTCAGGCGCCCCAGTTCGTCCCGGAACCGCCGCCCCGACGAGGTGGCGGGCACCACGCCGGAGCCGACCTCGTTGCTCACCGCCACCAGCGTCCGCGAGGTGCCCCGGACCGCCGCGACGAGCTCGGCCGTACGGTCCCTCAGCGCCCGCTCGCCGCCCGCCGCCCACTTCTCGTCGTCCCAGGCGCCGACCCGGTCCATCGCGTCGGTCAGCCACAGCGCCAGACAGTCGATCAGGAGCGGCGGCCCCGACTCGTCGAGCAGCGGCGCGAGTTCGCAGGTCTCCTCGGTGCGCCAGGAGGAGGGGCGGCGTTCGCGGTGCAGGCCGACGCGCGCGGCCCACTCCGCGTCGCCGTCGCGGGTGCCGCCCGTCGCCACGTACACGACCTGCGGGAAGCCCGCGAGGCGCCGCTCGGCCTCCACCGACTTGCCGGAGCGCGCGCCGCCGAGCACGAGCGTGCGGCGCGGCAGGTCGGGCACCGCGTGGTACTCGCCGACGACCAGCGTCGTGCCGTCGGGCACCGCCCGCGCGCCGAGCGCCGCGAGCCGGCGCTCCAACTCCCGCCCGGGCGGCACGTCGTGGTCGATGTGGACGGCGATCACGTCCGTCGCGGGACCGATGCCGCCCGCCGCCCGCAGCCGCGCCAGCGCGTCGGGCCGCCCGGCGACATCGGCCACCACCATGTCGTACGGGCGCACTTCGGCGGGCCCGGCGGGTGCGCCGCCCGGGGGCAGGTAGAGGAGCCGCTCGCCCTCCGGGGAGGTCACCTCGTACCCGGTCCCGGGCGAGTCCAGCGGCACCGCGAGCACCCGGTGGCCGCTGATCAACGTCAGCCTGCGGCCGTCCGGCACCCGCCCGGCCGTGGGCAGCCCGGCGGGCAGCTCCACGGCGGGCCCGGCGTGCGGATGGGTGAGCAGTACCTGGCGCACGCCCGCGAGGGTGTGTCCGGCCCGGGCGGCGGCGAACGCCGCACCCGGGGTGAGGTCGAGCAGCAGCGCGCCGTCGACGAGCAGGGCGGTCGCGGCCCGCGCGTCGTCGCCGCGGGCGACGGCGCACGCGGCGCAGGGACAGTCGGGGCGCGGCAGGCCGGTGGGGGCCCCGGTACCGAGGAGAGTCAGTTCCACAGGCACGATCCTCCCGCGTCACCGGCCCTCTTGCGCGCCCGGTTACGCTGCGGGCAGCAACGTGACCCAGGAGGCGGACATGGCGTGGACGTGGCGTTTCGAGAAGTCGGACGGTACGGAGGTCGAGCCGGCGGTGGTGCCGGAGGAGTTCACGACCCAGGGCGATGCGGAGTCCTGGATCGGTGAGGTGTGGAAGGACCTGCTCGAAGGCGGGGCCGACCAGGTCTTCCTGTCCGAGGACGGCACACGGATCTACGGCCCGATGAGCCTGCACGCCGACCAGGTCTGACGGCCCGGCCGGGGGCGCGCTCGTCGCCCCCGGCCCGGCTCAGATCTCGCCGAGGGCCACCTCGGCCGTCTTGTTCGTACCGTCGCGCGTGTACGTCACCTGCACCTTCTGGCCGGGCTTGTCCGCGGCCAGTGCCTCGGTGAGCGAGGTGATGGTCGTGATGCCGGTGTCGTCGAGCTTGACGATGATGTCGCCCGGCTTCAGGCCCGCCCTGGCCGCGGCGCCGTCGGCCGCGACCTGCACGATGGCGACGCCGGCCGGCTGGTAGCCCGCGTCGACCACGGTGCGGCCGGTGATGCCGAGCGCGGCCCGGCCGGAGTCGGTGACCCTGCCGCTCTTGATGATCTGGTCGGCGACCGTCCGCACCATCGACACCGGGATCGCGAAGCCGATGCCGGGGGCCGCGCTGCCGCCCATGTCCGGGTCGGTCGCGGCGAGCGTGGGGATGCCGATGACCTCGCTGTCCAGGTTGACCAGCGCGCCGCCGCTGTTGCCGGGGTTGATCGCGGCCGAGGTCTGCACCATGTTCGCGATGGTGGCGCCGGTCCCGCCGCCGCCCTGGCCCTCGGAGACGGTGCGGCCGGTCGCGGACACGATGCCCTGGGTGACGCTGGAGGACAGGCCGAGCGGGGAGCCCATCGCGAGGACGATCTGGCCCATCTCGACCTTCGCCGAGTCGCCGAACTTCGCGGCCTTCAGGCCGCCCGGCACCGAGTCCAGCCTGATCACCGCGAGGTCCTGCTCGGGATAGGCCGCGACAAGCCGGGCGCTGACCGCCGAGCTGCTGCCGGACGTCGTCACCTTGAAGCTCTTCTCGTTGCCCACGACATGGGCGTTGGTGACGATGTGCCCCTGGTTGTCGTAGACGATCCCCGAGCCGAGGCTGCTGGACGCCTCGATCTGCACGACCGAGGGCAGCACGTCCTTGATCACCCGCTGGTAGTCGCTCTGCAGGCTGTCGGCCCCGCCGCCGTTGCGCTGGGCCGCCGGAGAACTCGCCGACGCACTCGCGGACGTACTCGGCGAGGCCTTGACCGCCGCGGCGCCCGTGTCCGAACAGCCGCCGAGGAGAAGGGCGGTGGCGACGGCGGCGGTCAGGGGCAGGGCAGCACGGCGCACCCGGCCGGTGCGAAGAGATGCATCCATGGCAGGAGTATCCCTTTGGTCCGATTTGACGGCCTGTCGGTGCGCCCGATCAGGTACCGGGACCCCGGGCCGGGGCCCAATCGGCGGATACCCCTGGCTCAGTCCCGTACGCCGAAGAGGTGCAGCAGCGCCGCGACCTGGCGGTAGGGGTCGGTGCGGCCCGCCCGGTCCTCGGCGGCGAGCAGGCGGTCCAGCTCGTCGGCGGGCGGCAGCGGCGTCTCGTTCGGCACGTTGTCGGTGAACACCCGCACCCCGTACCAGGCGTGCAGCGGCGCCGCGATCCCGTCGAGCGTGCGGGTCAGCGCGGCCAGCTTGTCGGCCCGCACCGGCAGGCCGAGCCGGTTGGTGTACGAGTCGGTGTCGAAGGCCGACAGGGCGCCCGGCCAGTCGCCGGCGAGCCCGGGCCGCACGGCCAGCGCGTCCGCGTTCCGTACGAGCAGGGAGAGGAGGCCGCCGGGGGCGAGCATCCGGGCCAGGCCCGCGAGCATCGCGTCGGGCTCCTGGACGTACATCAGGACGCCGTGGCAGAGCACCACGTCGAAGGAGCCCGGCAGGAAGTGCACCCCGGTCTCGCGGCCGTCGCCCTCGATCAGGCGGACCCGCTCGCGGATGCCCTCGGGCTCGGTGGCCAGCGACTCGCGGGCCACCTTCAGCATCCCGGGATCGGATTCGAGGCCGGTCACCGAGTGCCCGGCGCGGGCCAGGCGCAGGGCCTGGGTGCCCTGGCCCATGCCGACGTCCAGGATGCGCAGGCGCTGGCCCACCGGGAAGCGCGCGGCTATCTGCTCGTCGAGCTGACGGGCCACGAGCTCCTGGCGGACGACGTTGCGCAGCCCGGCGAGGCCCTTGAGCCAGGCGTCACCTGCGCCGGTGAAGCCGGACGGCCCGCCGCTCAGGGCCGCTCTCCGCGCTTGACCTGCGGCTTGGGCAGCCGCAGCCGGCGCATCTGGAGCGTGCGCATCAGGCCGTAGGCGACGGCGCCCTTCTTCGGCTCGTCCGGGAAGCGGGCGGCCAGCGCCTTCCTCAGGCGGAAGGCGAGCCCGATCGAGTCGAGGACGATCAGCACGATCACGACGAGCCACAGCAGCAGCGAAAGGTTCTGCAGGCTGCCGATCCGGATCATCGAGAGGACCAGGATGATCACCGCGAGGGGCAGGAACATCTCGGCGACCGAGAACCGGGAGTCGACGAAGTCGCGGACGAACTTCCGCACCGGGCCCTTGTCGCGGGCCGGCAGATAGCGCTGGTCGCCGTTGGCGAGCGCCTCGCGCTGCTTGGCCATGTCGACCCGGCGGGCCTCGCGCTGGCGCTTGGCGGCCTCCTTGCGGTCGGTCGGCGCGGTCGAGGCACGGCGGCGCTGGGTCTGGGCCTCACTCCGCTTGGGAGTGGGGCGCCCCTTGGGGGCCTCGGGGTCGCGGGGCGCTTTGGAGAGGTCCGCCGTCACCTTGTCGGTGGGGGCCTTCTCTGCGTTGGAACGGCTACGGAACACAATCCCCAAGGGTACGGGGTATCGGGAATGGACCCCAGGCCGGTGGGGAACGATCCCACAACGCCTTGCGTCTGTAGAGGCAGCGGATGCACGGTTCCCCGAGGTTCACCTACTCCCTGCGCCGGATCGGCGCGGGACGCAGTCGTCCTTGGGGATGAGCGCATCGTCGCCCGAACAGTGCGGTAATGGATGCAGGGCCCGTACTGTGGGTTCTGTTGCAGCAGCTGGAGCTGGAGTCCGTCAGAAGGGGGCGCGCGAAGCCCATGAGCGGTGTCATGAAGCGTATGGGGATGATCTTCCGCGCGAAGGCGAACAAGGCCCTTGACCGGGCCGAGGACCCTCGCGAGACCCTCGATTACTCGTACCAGAAGCAGCTTGAGCTGCTCCAGAAGGTGCGCCGGGGCGTCGCCGACGTGGCGACCTCCCGCAAGCGTCTGGAGCTGCAGCTCAACCAGCTCCAGAGCCAGTCCTCCAAGCTGGAGGACCAGGGCCGCAAGGCCCTCTCGCTCGGCCGTGAGGACCTGGCCCGCGAGGCCCTGTCCCGCCGGGCCTCGCTGCAGCAGCAGGTCACCGACCTGGAGACGCAGCACCAGACGTTGCAGGGCGAGGAGGAGAAGCTCACCCTTGCGGCCCAGCGCCTCCAGGCCAAGGTCGACGCCTTCCGCACCAAGAAGGAAACGATCAAGGCGACGTACACGGCGGCCCAGGCCCAGACCCGGATCGCGGAGTCCTTCTCGGGCATCTCCGAGGAGATGAGCGACGTCGGCATGGCCATCCAGCGGGCCGAGGACAAGACCGCGCAGCTCCAGGCGCGGGCCGGCGCGATCGACGAGCTGCTCGCCTCCGGCGCCCTCGACGACCAGTCGGGCCTCGCCAAGGACGACATCCAGACCGAGCTGGACCGGCTGTCCGGTGGTACGGATGTAGAGCTGGAACTGCAGCGGATGAAGGCCGAGCTGATGGGTGGCCCGGCCGGCGGCAAGCAGGCCATCGAGGGCGGCACCGCCGCTCCCCAGGACAAGGCCCCGCAGCAGAGCCCGCGCTTCGACAAGCAGTGACGAGCAACGGGAGACGTTCATGATCGTCCGGATCATGGGGGAGGGGCAGGTGAAGCTGGCGGACAGCCACTTCACCGAGCTCAACAAGCTCGACGACGAGCTCCTCGAAGAGATGGAGGCCGGTGACGAGGAGGGCTTCCGTCGCACGCTCGGCTCCCTCCTCGACGCGGTGCGCCGCCTGGGCGAGCCCCTTCCCGACGACGCCCTGGAGCCGTCCGAGCTGATCCTTCCGAGGCCGGACGCGACGCTGGACGAGGTCAGGGAGATGCTCGGCGACGAGGGGCTCATTCCGGGCTGACCGGGGGCCGGGCTCCCGGCCCCCTTACGGTAGGTGACCGTGACTCCCGTCGACCGTGCCCGCCCATGGCTCAGGGCGCATCCGCTGGCCCTGGATGCCGCCCTCGCCCTCGGCGTACTGCTGTGCATGGTCATCGGGTCCTTCGCCGACCCGCACGGGCCGAACGGTCCCACCTTCGGCACCCGTACGCCGGGCCTGCGTTCGCTCGTCCTGATGACTCTCGGCGCGGCCGTCCTCGTCCTGCGGCGGCGCAGGCCCATGGCCGTGCTGGCCTGCACCAGCGCGCTCACCGTGGTCGAGCTGAGCCTCGGCGCCCCGCCCGCGCCCGTCGCGATGAGCGCCGTCGTCGCGCTGTACACGGTCGCCGCCCACACCGACCGGCCCACCACCTACCGGGTCGGCGTGCTCACCATCGTCGTGCTCACCGGCACGGCCATGCTCTTCGGGACCCCGCCCTGGTACTCCCAGGAACACGTCGGGATCTTCGCCTGGACCGGCATGGCCGCGGCCGCCGGAGACGCCGTGCGCAGCCGGCGCGCCTTCATCGACGCGATCAGGGAGCGCGCCGAGCGGGCCGAGCACGGCCGCGAGGAGGAGGCCCGGCGCCGGGTCGCCGAGGAGCGGCTGCGGATCGCCCGCGACCTCCACGACGTGGTGGCCCACCACATCGCGCTGGTCAACGTCCAGGCCGGGGTCGCCGCCCACGTCATGGACAAACGGCCCGACCAGGCCAAGGAGGCCCTCGCCCATGTGCGCGAGGCCAGCCGCTCCGCGCTCGACGAACTCCGCTCCACCGTCGGCCTGTTGCGTCAGTCCGGCGACCCGGCCGCCCCCACCGAGCCCGCCCCCGGGCTCGCCGTCCTCGACGACCTGCTCGGCGGATTCCGGCGCGCGGGGCTGCCGGTCGAACTCGCCCGCATCGACGACTCCCCGCTGCCCGCCTCCGTCGACCTCGCCGCGTACCGGGTCATCCAGGAGGCGCTCACCAATGTGCAGAAGCACGCGGGTCCCGGCGCCAAGGCCGAGGTGAGCGTCGTACGGGTCGGCCCGAACACCGAGATCACCGTCATCGACAACGGCACCGCAGCGGGCGGCGGGAACGGCGACGGCGGCGGGCACGGCCTGCTCGGCATGCGCGAGCGCGTCACCGCGCTCGGCGGCAGCTGCACGGCCGGGCCCCGCTACGGCGGCGGCTTCCGCGTACAGGCGATACTGCCGGTCAAGGCCCCGGAGACCGGGGCCACGGGGGAAGGCACGTCATGACGATCAAGGTGGTACTCGCCGACGACCAGGCACTGCTGCGCTCGGCGTTCCGCGTCCTGGTCGACTCCGAGCCGGACATGGAGGTCGTCGGCGAGGCGGCCGACGGCGCCGAGGTCGTCGACGTGGTCCACAAGACCCTGCCGGACGTGGTCCTGATGGACATCCGGATGCCCGGCACCGACGGCCTCGCCGCCACCCGCGCCATCACCGCCGACCCGGCGCTGGCCGCCGTCCACGTGGTGATGCTGACGACCTTCGAGGTCGACGAGTACGTGGTGCAGTCGCTGCGGGCCGGCGCCTCGGGCTTCCTCGGCAAGGGCGCCGAACCCGAGGAACTGCTCGGCGCGATCCGGATCGCGGCGGCCGGTGAGGCGCTGCTCTCCCCGGCCGCGACCAAGGGCCTGATCACCACCTTCCTCGCGCAGGGCGGCAGTTGGGACGGCGGCGGCGAGGACCCGCGGCGGCACGGCGAGCGGCTCGCCGCCCTCACCGTCCGCGAGCGCGAGGTCCTGGTCCAGGTCGCGGGCGGCCACTCCAACGACGAGATCGCCGAGCGCCTGGCGGTCAGCCCGCTCACCGTCAAGACCCACGTCAATCGCGCGATGGCCAAATTGAGCGCCCGCGACCGCGCCCAATTGGTGGTCATCGCGTACGAATCGGGCCTTGTCCGCCCACGGGTGGACTGAAGGGTGGAGCGCGGCGTACTGCGGCTGCGGTATGCGCGGGATAAGGAAAGGGACCTGGGAGCGAGGAATCGGCCCCGCCCCATGACCGAGGGTTATAGGTGGGGGCCGGGTCTTCCCGGGTGATGCGCCGCGTGATCACGGGCCGGTCCCGCCTGCCCCCTGCCGGGTACCGCCGCTCGCACGCCACAGAAGAGAGACCCCACCCATGTCCTGGCTGTCCAGATTCAGCCTCGCACAACGGGCCCTGATAGGCCTGATGTCGATCGTCGCGATCGTCTTCGGGGCGATCGCCATTCCGCAGCTCAAGCAGCAACTGCTGCCCACCATCGAACTGCCGATGGTGTCGGTGCTCGCCCCCTACCAGGGCGCGTCCCCCGACGTGGTCGAGAAGCAGGTCGTCGAGCCGCTCGAAAAGAACATCAAGGCCGTCAGCGGAGTCAAGGGCATCACGTCCACGGCGTCCGAGGGCAACGCCGTGATCATGGCGACCTTCGACTACGGCACGGGGACGAAGCAGCTCGTCGCCGACATCCAGCAGGCCGTCAACCGGTCCCGCACCCAGATCCCTTCGGAAGTCGACCCGCAGGTCGTGGCCGGTTCCACCGACGACATGCCGACCGTCGTGCTCGCGGTGACCTCCGACAAGGACCAGCAGGCGCTCGCCGACCAGCTGGACCGCACGGTCGTCCCGGTCCTCCAGGACATCAAGGGCGTCGGCCGCGTCAGCGTCGACGGCGTCCAGGACCTCCAGGTCAACGTCACGCCCGACCCGAAGAAGCTGGCCGCGGCCGGCCTCACCACGATGACGCTCGGCGACGCCCTGAAGGCGGGCGGCGCGACCGTCCCCGGCGGCTCGTTCTCCGAGGACGGCAAGAGCCGCACCGTCCAGGTCGGCGCCCCGTACACCTCGCTGAAGCAGATCGAGGACCTGCGGATCAAGCCGCAGCAGGGCTCCCCGGTCCGCCTCGGCGACATCGCCACCGTCAAACAGCAGCCCTCGCAGCGGGTCTCCATCACCCGCACCAACGGCAAGCCCAGCCTCGCCGTGATGGCCACCATGGACCACGACGGCAGCGCCGTCGCGATCTCGAAGGCCGTCAAGGACAAGCTGCCCGACCTGAAGAAGGACCTCGGCTCGGGCGCCGAGCTCACCGTCGTCTCGGACCAGGGCCCGCAGGTCTCCAAGGCCATCTCCGGCCTGACCACCGAGGGCGCGCTCGGCCTGCTCTTCGCGGTGCTCGTGATCCTGTTCTTCCTGGCCTCGGTCCGCTCGACGCTGGTGACCGCGGTCTCCATCCCGCTGTCCGTGGTTCTCGCGCTGATCGTGCTGTGGACGCAGGACCTCTCGCTCAACATGCTCACCCTGGGCGCGCTGACGATCGCGATCGGCCGGGTCGTCGACGACTCGATCGTGGTCCTGGAGAACATCAAGCGCCACCTCGGCTACGGCGAGGAGCGCCAGTACGCGATCCTCACCGCGGTCAAGGAGGTCGCCGGCGCGGTCACCTCCTCGACCCTGACCACCGTCGCGGTCTTCCTGCCGATCGGCCTGGTCGGCGGCATGGTGGGCGCGCTGTTCGGCTCGTTCAGCCTCACCGTCACCGCGGCCCTGCTCGCCTCGCTGCTCGTCTCGCTCACCGTCGTCCCGGTCCTGTCGTACTGGTTCCTGCGCCCGCCGAAGGCGATCGCGGGCATCGACCCGGACGAGGCGCGCCGCAAGGCCGAGGAGAAGGAGAACAAGGCCCGCCTCCAGCGGATGTACGTCCCCGTGCTCCGCTTCGCCACCCGGCGCCGCCTCACCAGCGTGCTGATCGCGGTCGTCATCCTGGTCGGCACGTTCGGCATGGCCGGCCTCCTGAAGACCAACTTCTTCGACCAGGGCGAGCAGGACACCCTCTCGATCAAGCAGGAGCTCGCCCCGGGCACCAGCCTGGACGCGGCGGACGCGGCCTCCAAGAAGGTCGAGCAGATCCTCGCCGCCGACCCGGCGGTCAAGAGCTACCAGGTCACCGTCGGCTCCTCCGGCTTCATGGCGGCCTTCGGCGGCGGCACCGGCGCCAACCAGGCCTCGTACACCGTGACGCTGAAGAGCGCGGGCGACTACGACAAGGCGCACGACCGCCTTGAGGCGGCCCTCAAGGGCCAGCCGGGCAACCCGGCCATCTCGACCGGCGGCGGCTTCGGCAGCCAGGACCTGAGCGTGGTCGTCAAGGCGGCCGACGGCGACGTCCTGAAGAAGGCCTCGGAGCAGGTCCGCCAGGCGGTCGCGAGCCTCAAGGACGTCAGCGACGTCCAGAGCGACCTGGCGCAGAGCGTGCCCCGGGTCTCGGTGCAGCCCAACGACAAGGCGGCCGACGCGGGCTTCAACCAGACCACCCTCGGCATGGCCGTCGCCCAGCAGGTGCGGGGCACCCAGGTCACCAAGGCGATCATGGGCGACTCCGAGCGTGATGTGTACATCACCGCGGCCGACCCGGCCACGACCGTGGACCAGCTCAAGAACCTCTCGCTGGGCGCGGTCAAGCTCGGCGACATCGCCGATGTGAAGCTGGTCCCCGGCCCGGTCTCGATGACCCGGATCGACGGCGCCCGCTCCGCGACCATCACCGCCAAGCCGGTCGGTGACAACACGGGCAAGGTCAGCACCGACCTCCAGGCCAAGATCAAGGACCTGAAGCTGCCGTCTGGCGCCACCGCCTCCATCGGCGGCGTCTCCTCGGACCAGTCGGACGCGTTCAAGAACCTGGGTCTGGCGATGCTGGCGGCGATCGCGATCGTCTTCATGCTCCTGGTCGCGACGTTCAAGTCCCTGATCCAGCCGCTGATCCTGCTTGTCGCGATCCCGTTCGCGGCCACCGGCGCGATCGGCCTGCTGATCGCCACCGGCACCCCGATGGGCGTCCCGGCCATGATCGGCATGCTCATGCTGATCGGCATCGTGGTCACCAACGCGATCGTCCTGATCGACCTGATCAACCAGTACCGCAAGCAGGGTCTCGGCGTCGTCGAGGCCGTCGTCGAGGGCGGTCGCCACCGTCTGCGCCCGATCCTCATGACGGCACTGGCGACGATCTTCGCGCTGCTCCCGATGGCGCTCGGCGTCACCGGCGAGGGCGGTTTCATAGCCCAGCCGCTCGCGGTCGTGGTGATCGGCGGCCTGGTGACGTCGACGCTGCTCACCCTGCTCCTGGTCCCGACCCTCTATGCGATGGTTGAGCTGCGCAAGGAGCGCAAGGCCAAGAAGAAGGCGGCCAAGCGCGCGAGGAAGGCGGGTCTGCCGGTCCCGTCGGACGACTCCGACCAGCTGGAGCCGGCCAACGCCTGACCCGGGCGAGCAACCCGGTGACGTAACGACGAAGGCCGCCCCCTCCAGCCGGGGGGCGGCCTTCCGTCGTGTCGCGGGCAGTGCGGCGGGCGGGTTACGGCAGCGCCAGCATCCGCTCCAGGGCCAGCTTCGCGAAGCTCTCGGTCTCCTTGTCGACCTGGATCTGGTTGATCAGCTTGCCCTCGGCGAGCGATTCCAGGGTCCACACCAGGTGGGGGAGGTCGATGCGGTTCATGGTCGAGCAGAAGCAGACCGTCTTGTCGAGGAAGACGATCTCCTTGTCCTCGGCGGCGAACCGGTTGGCCAGGCGCCGCACCAGGTTCAGCTCGGTGCCGATCGCCCACTTCGAGCCGCGCGGGGCGGCCTCCAGGGCCTTGATGATGTACTCGGTCGAGCCCACGTAGTCCGCCGCGGCGACGACCTCGTGCTTGCACTCGGGGTGCACCAGGACGTTCACGCCCGGGATCCGCTCGCGCACGTCGTTCACCGAGTCCAACGAGAAGCGGCCGTGCACCGAGCAGTGCCCGCGCCACAGGATCATCTTGGCGCCCCGCAGCTGCTCGACGGTGAGCCCGCCGTTCGGCTTGTGCGGGTTGTAGAGCACGCAGTCGTCGAGGGACATGCCGAGCTCGCGCACCGCGGTGTTGCGGCCCAGGTGCTGGTCCGGCAGGAACAGCACCTTCTCTCCCTGCTCGAAGGCCCAGTTCAGGGCGCGCTCGGCGTTGGAGGACGTGCAGATCGTGCCGCCGTGCTTCCCGGTGAACGCCTTGATGTCGGCGGAGGAGTTCATGTACGAGACGGGCACGACCTGCTCGGCTATGCCGGCCTCGGTCAGCACGTCCCAGCACTCGGCGACCTGCTCGGCAGTGGCCATGTCGGCCATCGAGCAGCCCGCGGCGAGGTCCGGCAGGACGACCTTCTGGTCGTCGCCGGTCAGGATGTCCGCGGACTCGGCCATGAAGTGCACACCGCAGAACACGATGTACTCGGCCTCGGGCTTCGCGGCGGCGTCCTTGGCCAGCTTGAACGAGTCGCCCGTCACATCGGCGAACTCGATGACCTCGTCGCGCTGGTAGTGGTGCCCGAGGATGAAGACCTTGTCCCCGAGCTTCGCCCTGGCCGCGCGGGCGCGGGCCACCAGGTCCGGGTCGGAGGGCGAAGGAAGGTCGCCGGGGCACTCCACGCCGCGCTCGCTCTTCGGGTCGGCCTCGCGGCCGAGCAGGAGCAGCGCGAGCGGCGTCGGCTGGACGTCGAGCTCGACGCGGCCGGCGGTGTCCTGGCGGGGCTGGGCGGTGGTCACGTCACGCACCCTTTCTGTTTCCTGAGCAGTGCGGCGGAGCCGCTCCAGTGGCCCCGGTGCTTCCACCGAGGGGTTTTCGTCTAAATGACGCTATCTATCATAACTGCTTCACGTCACTTTGACGATGGCCATAGCGTCGATGTGACGCACCCGGCCCGCGCCGGCTCCCGTACCGGGTTGTCCACAGGCCTTTCCTCGCCCGCCCCCGCGTGTGCGAGCATGAAAGGGAAGAACCCGGAATGAATCCGGGGCCCCGCCGGTTGCAACCGTCGGCAAGCAGTCTCCGTACAACCCGGGAGAGAAGCAGATGTCCGTATCGGACGAGACCACCACCGTGAGCGACGGCATCCTCCTGTCCGACGCCGCCGCGGCCAAGGTCAAGGGCCTCCTTGAGCAGGAAGGCCGGGACGACCTGGCGCTGCGCGTCGCCGTTCAGCCGGGCGGCTGCTCGGGCCTGCGTTACCAGCTGTTCTTCGACGAGCGCTCGCTCGACGGCGATGTCGTCAAGGACTTCGACGGCGTCAAGGTCGTCACCGACCGCATGAGCGCCCCGTACCTGGGCGGCGCCTCGATCGACTTCGTCGACACCATCGAGAAGCAGGGCTTCACGATCGACAACCCGAACGCGACGGGTTCCTGCGCCTGCGGCGACTCCTTCAGCTAAGCCTCGCGGCAGCAAAGAGGCGGGTGCCCCCGACCGGGGGCACCCGCCTCTGCCGTGTCCGCGCTACTTCTTCGGCAGCTCCTTGCCGGTGTCCGCGTCGAGCACCTTGCGGGCCCCGAGCGCCTCGTGCAGCTGCACCGGGACCGTCTGCTGCTTGGCCAGCATGATGCACATCTTCTTCGGGTCCTTGACCTGCCCGGTCACCTTGACCCGCACGCCGTCGCCGCTCTCGTCGGCGGTCGCCGTGTACGTGCTGCACACCCCGCCCCAGAACGTCACGTTCAGGGTCCGCCCGTCCGGCGCGACGGCGTACGACTCCAGCGCCTGGCCGTGCGTGCCCGGCGCGGTGGCCGACCCCGAAGGCGGCGGCACGGGAGCACCGGTCGGCGGCTTCGTCACGTACTGGGGCGCCACCGCCGGAGCCGTGATCGTGAACGGCCGGCCGGCGTCCGGCTTCACCTGGAACAGCCATGACGGTACGAGGGTCGGCGTGCCGTCCACGAACTGCGCGGCGAGCCCGAAGGTGGCCCCGTCGATCGTCACGGTCGAGGGCGTGGGCTGCTTGCACGGCTGGATGTTGCCCTGGGGATCGCTCGGAAGGCGGCCCTTGGTGGGCTGGCCCTCCACCGGCACGGGACCCGTGCAGTCCTTGGGCTTCGGCCGGTTCGTGACGTGGCTGTTGAGCTGCGCCAGCGTCTGGTCCGCGCTGATCACCGGATATGTGGCGCCCTTGTCCGGCATCTTCAACTGGCCGCTGCCGCCGACCACTTGACCGTCCGGGCCGACCTGGATGCCGGTCGTCCAGCCGTAGGTGGGGAGGCCGTCGACGACGGGGTCCGCGTTCACCACCCGGGCCGAGGCCAGGATCTCCTTGGCGTCCAGCTTGGCGTCGTCCTGGCCGAGCGCCTTGAGGACCGGGGCCGCGGCCGCCTTCGCCGCCTGTTCGCTCACAGGGCTGCCGGAGCCCGCACCGCCGTCGGCACCCGAGCCGCTCCCGGTGTCCGCGCCCGTCGTGTGCATCGGACACATCTTGCCCTTGGGGCAGTTGTCCGAGCCGCCGGTGCCGTACCGCGCGAACGACCAGGTGCCGGGGGCTTTCTGGCTTACCGTCAGGACCGGTCCCGAACTGTCCTTGGTCACCCCTGCCTTCCAGCTGCCGTCTTCGAGGCGCACCGCCCCCTCGACCCCCAGCGCCCGGGCGAGCCGCGTCGCATCGGCCTCGCTCACCGTGCCGCGCGGCTGGAAGACGGGCGCCTTGCCGGGGCCGCCGGGCAGCTTGACCGACGCCCGGTAGACCACCCCGTTCGGGTCCGGCTCGCCGGGGGCGATCCCGTTGCCGCCGCCGCTACTGCCGCCGGCGTCGCCGCCCGGGGCGCTGTCGAGTGCGAGCGGCGGAGGTGCGCCGTTCCCGCCGGGCGTACTGCCACCGCCCGAGGAAGCCGTCGAGGCCCAGTACGCCCCACCGCCGCCCGCGGCCAGTACGGCCACGGCGGCCGCGGCGAGGATCAAGGGAGATCGTCGCGAACGCCGCTGCTCGGGCTCGTCCTGCGTGTGCTCGCTGCTCACCAGATCGCTCCTGTCCAGTCGTATCCCGCATCCCCCTTACGAGGGACGCCGTTTGGACGGAGCGGGGGAGCGCACGGTTCCATCCCCGTGCGCCGCACCCGCGTGATCAAGCCGTTTCAGTCCCCGTATTCGGACATGTCCGCGATGAGCCGTACCGAGGAGGGCGGAACCGTCACACCGTGGATCCGGGACGGCGGCACCGGAGCCGGAGCGTTCCGTGTGGGCGCCACCCAGTGCGGAGCCATCCGCGCGCAGTCCCCGCGCAGCTCCTCCAGCCCCGGAAGATCGACCGCCACCCCGTGCCCACTGCTCACCTTGGTCTCCATGCTTCGCACCGTACGCACAGGAAGCGTGCGCAGAAAGACCTACTATTGGGTAGTTTCCACCGGTCGGCCCGGCGGGGGCGACCCGGTAGCGTGAACTGTCAACGCCCGCCCGTCACCCACCACCGCCCTTATGGGGGCGCTTCGCGCGCCCCTCTGCATTCCCTTCAGGAGCGCCCTCGCCGTGCGTATCGCAGTCACCGGATCCATCGCCACCGACCACCTCATGACCTTCCCCGGCCGATTCGCCGACCAGCTGGTCGCCGACCAGCTGCACACGGTCTCCCTCTCCTTCCTGGTCGACAACCTCGACGTACGCCGTGGCGGAGTCGGTCCGAACATCTGCTTCGGCATGGGCCAGCTCGGCGGCCGGCCGATCCTGGTCGGCGCGGCCGGATCCGACTTCGACGAGTACCGCGCCTGGCTCGACCGGCACGGCGTCGACACCGGCTCGGTACGGATCTCCGAGGTCCTGCACACCGCCCGCTTCGTGTGCACCACCGACGCCGACCACAACCAGATCGGCTCCTTCTACACGGGCGCGATGAGCGAGGCCCGCCAGATCGAGCTGAAGGCCGTCGCCGACCGCGTGGGCGGCCTCGACCTCGTGCTGATCGGCGCGGACGATCCCGAGGCGATGCTGCGCCACACCGAGGAGTGCAAGGCGCGGAGCATTCCCTTCGCCGCCGACTTCTCGCAGCAGATCGCCCGCATGTCCGGCGACGACATCCGCACCCTGCTCGAAGGCGCGACGTACCTCTTCTCCAACGAGTACGAGAAGGGGCTCATCGAGAACAAGACCGGCTGGAGCGACGAGGAGATCCTCGCCAAGGTCGACTACCGGGTCACCACGCTCGGCTCGCGCGGCGTGCGCATCGAGCAGGTCGGCGCCGAGCCGATCGTCGTCGGCGTCCCGGAGGAGGAGGCCAAGGTCGACCCGACGGGCGTGGGCGACGCCTTCCGGGCCGGGTTCCTGACCGGCCTGTCCTGGGGCGTCGGCCACGAGCGGGCCGCCCAGCTCGGCTGCATGCTGGCCACCCTGGTCATCGAGACGCTGGGCACCCAGGAGTACACCCTGCGCCGGGCCCACTTCATGGACCGCTTCACCAAGGCGTACGGCGACGAGGCCGCCGCCGAGGTGCGGGCCCACCTCCAGTAGTCCTCGGAGCCAGGCTCTCAGCTGACGCGACGCACCCGGTAGGCGGTTCCTTCCCCTGCCGGGTGCTCGCCCAGGTACTCCTGGCCCCGCATCTCGCACCACGCCGGGATGTCGAGGCGGGCCGCCTCGTCGTCGGCCAGCACCGTCACGACACCGCCCACGGGTACGTTCCCGATCGCCTTCGCGAGTTCGATGACCGGGATCGGGCAGAGCCGGCCGAGCGAGTCCACCACGAACTCCTCGGCGTCGGCGGGACCGGCCGTCGCGACCGGCGCCCCGAGCTTCGTCCGTACGGACGCGACCACACCTGGCAGCAGGTCGAGGAAGCGGTCGACCTCCTGCGCCGGAGTGCCGAGCGGCAGCGACACCCGGACGTTGCCCTCGCTCAGCACCCCCATGGCGCGCAGCACATGGCTGGGCGTCAGGGTGCTGCTGGTGCAGGACGAACCGGAGGAAACGGAGAATTCCGCCCGGTCGAGCTCGTGCAGCAGGGTCTCTCCGTCGACATAGAGACAGGAGAAGGTGACCAGATGCGGCAGCCGCCGCACTGGATCGCCGACCACCTCGACATCCGGCACCAGCTCCGCGACCCGGGTGCGGATCCGCTCCACCAGGCCCCGCAGACGCGCCGATTCGGCCTCGGCCTCGGCCCGTACCGCCCGCAGGGATGCGGCCGCCGCGACGATCGCCGGGATGTTCTCGAAGCCGGCCGCGCGCCCCGACTCCCGCTCGTCGGCGGGCCCTTGAGGCGCGAACCGGACGCCCTTGCGCACCGCGAGCAGCCCGACTCCTGCCGGACCGCCCCATTTGTGGGCACTCGCCGCGAGGATCGACCAGGCACCCTCGACCGGCCCCCAGGCCAGCGACTGGGCCGCGTCCACCAGCAGTGGCACCCCCGCCGCCCGGCACGCCTCGGCCACCTCGGCCACCGGCTGGAGGGTGCCCACCTCGTGGTTGGCGGACTGCAGGCAGGCGAGCGCGGTGTCGGGCCGCAGGGCGGCGGCGTACGCATCGGGGGAGACCCGGCCCGTGCGGTCCACCACGACCTCCGTCACCGAACCGCCACCCGCCTCATGGGAGGCAGCCGAATGGAGGACCGAGGAGTGCTCGACCGCGGACACCACCAGATGCCGCCCGACACGCCGACGCCCGGACAAGGATCCGTAAATTCCGGAGTGCACCGCGCGCGTCCCCGAACTGGTGAAGCTGAGCTCGTCCGGGCGGCAGCCGACGGCCTCCGCGGCGGCCTCCCGCGCCGCGTCCAGGAGCAGCCGGGCGCGCCTGCCCTCCCGGTAGAGCCGGGCCGGATCGGCCCACCCCTCGTCCAGAGAGGCTTGCAGGGCCTGGCGGGCGACGGGGTGCAGGGGGGCCGAGGAGGCCGCGTCGAAGTAGGGCACCCGGCCACGCTAACCCCGCCCCGGCGAACGAGCTGCGGGGGATGGGGCGAGGGGTCGTCAGATGGCGCCCGGAGGCCGGGATTCCACCGCGGCTCCACCCCTTCGGGGAGTCGGGCGGCGCGTTGGGCACCCTCCCCGCGCGACCCCAAATAGCGTCCAGTAGGGTTTGGTCCGCATAAACATCCAAACCCCTGCCCGTGTGCCAGGGCGGCGACCGACCAGCGAGACGGCCGTAGCCGACCACCGCGGGCGAGACTCTCGGGAAGGCGCTACGTGAGTCCCAACGGCTCCGACCGCTCGTCGCGGCGCCCGATGCGGCGGAAGCTGCCGCAGGTGCTGACTGCGGGCCTGGTCCTGGCGACAGCATCCGGTTGCTCGTACAACTGGAAAGACTTCCCTCGACTTGGTATGCCCACTCCGGTGACGGACGAGGCTCCCAGGATCCTGTCCCTCTGGCAGGGCTCGTGGGCGGCTGCGCTCGCCACGGGCGTGCTGGTCTGGGGCCTGATCCTGTGGAGCGTCATCTTCCACCGGCGCAGCCGCACCAAGGTCGAGGTACCCCCGCAGACCCGGTACAACATGCCCATCGAGGCGCTGTACACCGTGGTCCCGCTGATCATCGTCTCCGTGCTCTTCTACTTCACGGCACGCGACGAGACGAAGCTCCTGGCTCTGTCCCCGAAGCCCGCCCACACGGTCAACGTGGTCGGCTATCAGTGGAGCTGGGGCTTCAACTACGTCGAGGACGTGCCCGGTGTCAAGGGCGACGCCAAGACGGACAAGAACCTGGACGCGATCCCGGACCGGTTCAAGAAGGACTTCCCCGCGAACGCGGGCGGTGTCTACGACGTCGGCATCCCCGGCACCCGTAACCCGCAGACCGGAAACCCGGGCCCGACCCTGTGGCTGCCGAAGGGCGAGAAGGTCCGCTTCGTGCTGACCTCGCGCGACGTCATCCACTCCTTCTGGATCGTGCCGTTCCTGATGAAGCAGGACGTCATTCCGGGGCACACCAACTCGTTCGAGGTCACGCCGAACCAGGAAGGCACCTTCCTGGGCAAGTGCGCCGAACTCTGCGGCGTCGACCACTCGCGCATGCTCTTCAACGTGAAGGTCGTCTCCCCGGAGCGCTACCAGCAGCACCTCAAGGAGCTGGCGGCGAAGGGCCAGTCCGGTTACGTGCCGGCGGGCATCGCCCAGACCGACCCCGCCAAGAACGCGGAGACGAACAAACTGTGAGCATCCTCAACGAATCTCAGGGTGCCGCGGCAGCAGACGACTCGTACGAGAACGAGCTGCCGGTCCGGCGCAAGCAGCCGGGAAACGTCGTCATCAAGTGGCTGACCACCACTGATCACAAGACGATCGGCACGATGTACCTGGTCACGTCGTTCGCGTTCTTCTGCATCGGCGGGATCATGGCGCTCTTCATGCGCGCCGAACTCGCCCGCCCCGGCACGCAGATCATGTCGAACGAGCAGTTCAACCAGGCGTTCACGATGCACGGCACGATCATGCTGCTGATGTTCGCGACGCCGCTGTTCGCCGGATTCGCGAACTGGATCATGCCGCTGCAGATCGGCGCGCCCGACGTGGCGTTCCCGCGGCTGAACATGTTCGCCTACTGGCTCTACCTGTTCGGCTCGACCATCGCGGTCGGTGGCTTCCTCACCCCGCAGGGCGCGGCCGACTTCGGCTGGTTCGCCTACTCCCCGCTGTCGGACGCGGTCCGCTCGCCGGGCGTCGGCGCCGACATGTGGATCATGGGTCTGGCCTTCTCCGGCTTCGGCACGATCCTCGGCTCGGTCAACTTCATCACCACGATCATCTGCATGCGCGCGCCCGGCATGACGATGTTCCGGATGCCGATCTTCGTGTGGAACGTCCTGCTGACCGGTGTGCTGGTCCTGCTGGCCTTCCCGGTCCTCGCGGCCGCGCTGTTCGCCCTGGAGGCGGACCGCAAGTTCGGTGCGCATGTCTTCGACGCCAGTAATGGCGGCGCGATTCTCTGGCAACACCTCTTCTGGTTCTTCGGCCATCCAGAGGTGTACATCATCGCGCTGCCATTCTTCGGAATCATTTCCGAAGTGATTCCGGTGTTCAGCCGGAAGCCGATGTTCGGCTACAGCGGTCTGATCGGCGCCACCATCGCGATCGCGGGTCTGTCCGTGACCGTGTGGGCGCACCACATGTACGTCACCGGTGGCGTGCTCCTGCCGTTCTTCTCCTTCATGACGTTCCTCATCGCCGTGCCAACAGGCGTGAAGTTCTTCAACTGGATCGGCACGATGTGGAAGGGCTCACTGTCCTTCGAAACACCCATGCTGTGGGCCGTCGGCTTCCTGATCACCTTCACCTTCGGCGGTCTGACCGGCGTCATCCTGGCCTCGCCGCCGATGGACTTCCACGTTTCCGACTCGTACTTCGTGGTCGCGCACTTCCACTACGTCATCTTCGGCACCGTGGTCTTCGCGATGTTCTCCGGATTCCACTTCTGGTGGCCGAAGTTCACCGGAAAGATGCTGGACGAGCGGCTCGGCAAGATCACCTTCTGGACGCTGTTCGTGGGCTTCCACGGCACGTTCCTGGTGCAGCACTGGCTGGGTGTCGAGGGCATGCCGCGTCGTTACGCGGACTACCTGGCGGCCGACGGCTTCACCGCGCTGAACACGATCTCGACGATCTCCTCGTTCCTGCTCGGTCTGTCGATCCTGCCGTTCTTCTACAACGTCTGGAAGACCGCCAAGTACGGCAAGAAGATCGAGGTCGACGACCCGTGGGGCTACGGCCGTTCGCTGGAGTGGGCGACCTCCTGCCCGCCGCCGCGGCACAACTTCCTCACGATGCCGCGCATTCGTTCCGAATCGCCGGCTTTCGACCTCCACCACCCGGAGATCGCGGCTCTCGACCAGCTCGAGAACCACGGCGACGTCCACGGTGACCACATGCTCACCGGTGGCAAGGAGGCCGGGAAGTGAAGATCCAGGGCAAGATGTTCCTGTGGCTGTCCGTCTTCATTCTGGTCATGGCCGTCGTGTACGGCGTGTGGTCGAAGGAAGCGGCCGGCACCACCGCGCTCGTCATGGCCTTCGGCCTGAGCGTCATGATCGGCTTCTACCTGGCCTTCACGGCCCGGCGGGTCGACGTCGGCGCCCAGGACGACAAGGAAGCCGATGTCGCGGACGACGCCGGTGAGGTCGGCTTCTTCTCGCCGCACTCCTGGCAGCCGCTCTCGCTGGGCATCGGCGGCGCCCTGGCGTTCCTCGCGATCGCCATGGGCTGGTGGCTGCTGTACTTCTCGGCTCCGCTGATCCTGGTCGGTCTCTACGGCTGGGTGTTCGAGTACTACCGCGGCGAGAACCAGAACCAGTAGTTCCGCACACGCCGCACTGCGCCAAGAGGGGCCCTCCGTCTCACCGCGAGACGGAGGGCCCCTCGTTTGCAGTCACCCCGCGCGCCGGAACTGACGAACCTTCATACCGTGAGCTCATGAGCCACGCACCGCGCATCCGCACCGTATTGAGCTGCACCCTCCTTGTCCTGTCCCTCGGTGTGGGGGCCACGGGGTGCGGTGGGTCAGACGCCAACCCGCTGTCCGCCAAGCCGTACGACGCCGCCGGGCAGGTCGTCTACAACGGCCCGGCGGGCCGTCAGAAGGCCGACCCCGGCAAGCCCCTGGAGATCACCGTCAAGGGCAAGGAGGCCCGCCTCACGGACGTCACCGCCGTCGACGGCAACGGCCGCTACCTGGCGGGCGAACTGGCCGCCGACGGCACCCGCTGGCACTCCACCGGCGCCCTGCTGGCCGGCGCGCACTACACCGTCAAGGTCTCCACGGAGAACGAGGACGGCTCCCCGGGGCTGCGCACGCTGACGTTCGACACCGCGGCGGTCACGGACGCCGTGGAGGTCGAATTCGGCCCGGACGCGGGCCAGTACGGCGTCGGACAGCCCATCACCGCGGAACTCAGCAAGCCGATCAAGGACAAGAAGGCCCGGACGATCGTCGAACGCGCCCTGGTCGTCGAGTCCACGCCCAAGGTGGAGGGCAACTGGTACTGGGTGGGCGACAAGGTGCTGCACTACCGGCCGAAGGAGTACTGGCCCACGCACGCCACCATCAACGTCCACTCCAACCTGGAGGGCGTGAAGATCGCCGACAAGCTGTACGGCGGTCCCGGCAAGCCCCTGAAGATCACCACCGGCGACCGCGTCGAGGCCATCACCGACGCCGCCGGGCACTACATGACGGTCAAGCGCAACGGAGAAGTGATCAATACCATTCCGGTCACCACCGGAAAGCCCGGATTCTCCACCCGCAACGGCGTCAAGGTCGTCCTGGGCAAGCAGTACTTCGTACGTATGCGCGGGGAGACCGTCGGCATCTCCTCCAACAGCTCGGACGGCTACGACCTGCCCGTCTACTACGCCACGAGGGTCACCTGGAGCGGCGAATACGTGCACGCCGCGCCCTGGTCGGTGGGCTCGCAGGGTTACGAGAACGTCAGCCACGGCTGTACGGGCATGAGCACCGGCAACGCGGCCTGGTTCTACGAGAACATCAACGAGGGCGACATCGTCAAGGTCGTCAACAGCATCGGCGAGGACATGACGCCCTTCGACAACGGGTACGGCGACTGGAACGTGGACTGGGACGACTGGCGCAAGGGCAGCTTCCTGCTGGCCGACCTCAAGGCCGGCCAGATCAAGGCCAACTCCGCCCGGCTGCGGCCGGGAGTGTGAGGTCAGGCACCCACGGCAAGCCGCTTGCGCAGCAGCGAGGCCAGCGAGTCCGCGAACTCGACCGGCTCGACCGGGAGGGTCACGGCGGCGTCCGCGCGGCTCCAGGTGGCCAGCCAGGCGTCCTGCGGGCGGCCGATGAGGAGCAGCACCGGCGGGCACTGGAAGACCTCGTCCTTGATCTGGCGGCAGACCCCCATGCCGCCCGCCGGGACCGCCTCGCCGTCCAGGACGCAGACGTCGATGCCGCCGCGTTCCAGCTCCTTGAGGACCGCCGGCAGCGTCGCGCACTCCAGGAATTCGACCGGGGGCACGTCGGAGGCGGGCCTGCGGCCGGCCGCGAGCCGCACCTGTGCGCGGGTGTTCGCGTCGTCGCTGTAGACCAGAACGGTGGCGCTCGACTGCATGGATCCTCCGAAGGTCCGGCGGATTCGCCGGCGTTGGCTCATGAACCGATGCGCGGATGCTACTCCGTCCGACTGCCCGTCAACACCGGTTCGGACAGCCCTTCGATGGGCCGTTCGGGCCCTGCATACGCCGCTGACACACCGAACGGCACCCCCCGGGGTGAGGGCGGGATAAGCGACCGACATAATGTCGGTCGTGGCGACAGCAACGACAGTAGAAACCGGGCACGCGCACCCGTCGGTCAATCGGCCGAACCTCACCAGCGTCGGAACCATCATCTGGTTGAGTTCCGAGCTGATGTTCTTCGCGGCCCTCTTCGCGATGTACTTCACTCTGCGATCGGTAACGGGTGCCGCGCACTGGTCAGAAATGGCCTCGTCCCTGAACCTTCCGTTCTCGGCGACCAACACCACGATTCTGGTGCTCTCCTCCCTCACCTGCCAGCTCGGCGTCTTCGCCGCCGAGCGGGGCGATGTGAAGAAGCTCCGCACCTGGTTCATCATCACGTTCGTGATGGGTGCGATCTTCATCGGCGGTCAGGTCTTCGAGTACACCGACCTGGTGAAGAAGGACGGCCTCTCGCTGTCCTCGGATCCATACGGCTCGGTGTTCTACCTGACCACGGGCTTCCACGGACTGCATGTGACGGGCGGTCTGATCGCCTTCCTGCTGGTTCTCGGCAGGACGTACGCGGCCAAGAGGTTCACCCATGAACAGGCGACCGCGGCCATCGTCGTGTCCTATTACTGGCACTTCGTCGATGTCGTGTGGATCGGCCTCTTCGCCACGATCTACCTGATCCAGTAACCGGGCCCGTAGGTCCGCACCACATCCAGCATCGACGCAGAAGATCCTGACACCGGGGTAATCCGTGAAAAAGCTCTCCGCACGACGACGCCATCCGCTGGCGGCGGTCGTCGTCCTACTCCTCGCGCTGGCGGCCACCGGGGGGCTGTACGCCGCGTTCGCGCCCGCGGGCAAGGCTCAGGCTGACGAAACCGCCCAGTCCCTCGCCATCGACGAGGGCAAGAAGCTCTACTCCGTCGGCTGCGCCAGCTGCCACGGAACCGGCGGTCAGGGAACCACTGACGGCCCCTCCCTGGTCGGCGTGGGCGCCGCCGCGGTGGACTTCCAGGTCGGCACCGGCCGTATGCCGGCGCAGCAGCCCGGCGCGCAGGTGCCGAAGAAGAAGGCCATCTACTCGCAGTCCCAGATCGACCAGCTCGCCGCTTACGTGGCCTCGCTGGGCGCCGGTCCGGCCGTGCCGACCGACTCGCAGTACAACCCGAGCGGTGCGGACATCGCCAAGGGTGGCGAGCTGTTCCGCACCAACTGCGCCCAGTGCCACAACTTCACGGGTGAGGGCGGTGCCCTGACGAACGGCAAGTTCGCCCCCAGCCTGGAGGACGTGGACCCCAAGCACATCTACGAGGCCATGCAGACCGGCCCGCAGAACATGCCGTCCTTCCCGGACACGACGATGCCGCAGAAGCAGAAGCAGGACATCATCGCGTACCTGCACGCCGTCAACAGCGACAAGTCCGCGAGCCCCGGTGGCCTCAAGCTCGGCGGGCTCGGCCCGGTCAGCGAGGGTCTGTTCGGCTGGATCTTCGGTCTGGGTGCCCTCATCGCAGTAGCCATCTGGGTCGCGGCCCACACCGCTAAGGCCAAGAAGTCATGAGTAGCCAAGAGAATTCCGAGAGCCTGCCTGAAGCGCAGGCCACCGCGCACGGCGCGGTAGAGACCGCGGGCGACCCCTTCGCCGACCCGGGACTGCCGGCCCACAAGCCGCGCATCCAGGACATCGACGAGCGGGCGGCCAAGCGCTCCGAGCGCGCGGTCGCGTTCCTGTTCTTCCTGTCCATGGTCGCGACGGTCGGCTTCATCGCCTCGTACGTGATCTTCCCGGTCGACAAGATCGTCTTCATCTTCCCGTTCGGGCACGTCAGCGTCCTCAACTTCGCTCTGGGTCTGACCCTGGGCGTGGCGCTGTTCTGCATCGGCGCGGGCGCGGTCCACTGGGCCCGCACCCTGATGTCCGACGTGGAGATGCCGGCCGAGCGACACGAGATCGCGGCCCCGCCGGAGGTCAAGGCGCAGGTCCTGGCCGACTTCAAGCAGGGCGCGGCCGAGTCCGGCTTCGGACGCCGCAAGCTGATCCGCAACACCATGTTCGGCGCGCTCGCCCTGGTGCCGCTCTCCGGTGTGATGCTGCTGCGCGACCTGGGCACGCTGCCCGAGGACAAGCTGCGGCACACCATGTGGTCCAAGGGCAAGGCCCTGATCAACATGAACACCAACGAGCCGCTGCGTCCCGAGGACCTGACGGTCGGATCGCTGACCTTCGCCAAGCCCGAGGGCCTGGAGGAGACGGCGGAGGACTTCCAGACGCAGATCGCCAAGGCGGCCCTGATGCTCGTCCGGATCAAGCCGGAGGACATCAAGGACAAGCGCGAGCTCGAGTGGTCGCACCAGGGCATCGTCGCGTACTCGAAGATCTGCACCCACGTCGGCTGCCCGATCTCCCTGTACGAGCAGCAGACGCACCACGTGCTCTGCCCGTGCCACCAGTCCACCTTCGACCTCTCCGACGGCGCCCGCGTCATCTTCGGCCCGGCCGGTCACGCCCTTCCGCAGCTGCGGATCGGCGTGAATGACGAGGGTTACCTCGAAGCGCTCGGCGACTTCGAAGAGCCCGTCGGTCCTGCCTTCTGGGAGCGCGGATGAGCACCACGACAGACGCACGGCGCGAAGCGCCCGCCGGTGAGCGGATCGCGGACTGGGCGGACGGCCGGCTCGGGATCTACTCCCTGGCCAAGGCCAACATGCGCAAGATCTTCCCGGACCACTGGTCCTTCATGCTCGGCGAGATCTGCATGTACAGCTTCATCATCATCATCCTCACGGGTGTGTATCTGACGCTGTTCTTCCACCCGAGCATGAACGAGGTCGTCTACGACGGCTCGTACGTGCCGCTGCAGGGCATGCACATGTCCGAGGCGTTCAACTCGACCATGCACATCAGCTTCGATGTGCGCGGTGGTCTGCTGATCCGGCAGATCCACCACTGGGCGGCGCTGATCTTCCTCGCCGGCATGTTCGTGCACATGATGCGCGTGTTCTTCACGGGCGCCTTCCGCAAGCCGCGTGAGGTCAACTGGCTGTTCGGCTTCCTGCTGTTCGTCCTGGGCATGTTCACCGGCTTCACCGGTTACTCGCTCCCGGACGACCTGCTGTCGGGCACCGGTGTGCGCTTCATGGAGGGCGCGATCATGTCCGTGCCGATCGTCGGCACGTACCTGTCGTTCTTCCTCTTCGGCGGCGAGTTCCCCGGCGGGGACTTCGTGGCCCGGTTCTACTCGGTGCACATCCTCCTGCTGCCGGGCATCATGCTCGGCCTGATGGTGGCCCACCTGATCCTGGTCTTCTACCACAAGCACACCCAGTTCGCGGGTCCGGGACGTACGAACAAGAACGTCGTCGGCATGCCGCTGCTCCCGGTGTACATGGCGAAGGCGGGCGGCTTCTTCTTCCTGGTCTTCGGTGTCATCGCGGTGGTCGCGGCGATCGCCTCGATCAACCCGATCTGGGCGATCGGCCCCTACCGGCCGGACCAGGTGTCCACCGGCGCCCAGCCCGACTGGTACATGGGCTTCTCCGAAGGCCTCATCCGTGTGATGCCGGGCTGGGAGATCAACCTCTGGGGCCACACGCTCGTCCTGGGTGTGTTCATCCCGCTGGTGATCTTCCCGCTGGTCCTGGCGACCATCGCGGTGTACCCGTTCATCGAGTCCTGGATCACCGGCGACAAGCGCGAGCACCACATCGCGGACCGGCCGCGCAACGCGCCGACGCGTACCGCGTTCGGTGTCGCGTGGATCACCTGGTACATGGTGCTGCTCATCGGTGGTGGAAACGACCTCTGGGCGACGCACTTCCACCTCTCGATCAACGTCATCACCTGGTTCGTGCGGATCGCGTTCTTCGTGGCCCCGGTCCTCGCGTTCGTCGCCACCAAGCGGATCTGCCTGGGTCTGCAGCGGCGCGACGCCGAGAAGGTGCTGCACGGGCGCGAGTCCGGCATCATCAAGCGGCTGCCGCACGGTGAGTTCGTCGAGATCCACGAGCCGCTGGACGCCAACGCGCGTTACAAGCTCACCGCGCACGAGCAGTACAAGCCGGCCGAGATCGGCCCGACGGTCGACGAGAACGGTGTCGCCCGCAAGATCTCGCGGACGCAGAAGCTGCGCGCGAAGCTNAAGATCTCGCGGACGCAGAAGCTGCGCGCGAAGCTCAGCAAGGGCTACTTCGGCGAGGGGAACCAGATCCCCAAGCCGACGGCCGAGGAGTACGAGGAGATCATGAGCGGCCACGGCCACCACTGATCTCTGCTTGACCTGACGGTCGCCACAACCGAGGCTCCGGCCCGGCTCCTTCACGGGAGCCGGGCCGGAGTCTTTCGCGTACGCGGCCTTTCGCACGTCCGCACTGCGGGCACGGGCGCGGGGTGACCCGCCCCTGTCGATAGGCTTGCGGGCGGTATCCAGTCCCTTGACCACCAGGAGCGAGCATGAGCGCTGTTACCCCCACCGGAGGCGACACCGTGGCGGCCCACTCCTGGCCGGGCGTCCTGGACGCGCTCCTCAGCGGCACCGACCAGAGCGCGGACGTGACCGCCTGGGCGATGGACAGGATCATGCGCGGCGAGGCCACCGACGCCCAGATCGCCGCCTTCGCGGTGGCCCTGCGCGCCAAGGGCGAAACCGTCGCCGAGATCACCGGCCTGGTACGCACCATGTACGAGCACGCCAACCTCATCGAGGTGCCGGGCCCCAGCGTGGACATCGTCGGCACCGGCGGCGACAACGCCAAGACCGTCAACATCTCCACCATGTCGGCGATCGTGGTGGCCGGCACCGGCGCCAAGGTCGTCAAGCACGGCAACCGGGCCGCCTCCTCGGCCAGCGGCGCCTCCGACGTACTGGAGAAGCTCGGCGTCAACCTCGACCTCACCCCGCAGCGGGTCGTCGAGGTCGCCGAGGAGGCCGGTATCACGTTCTGCTTCGCCGTGAAGTTCCACCCGGCGCTGCGCTACGTCGCCGCGGCCCGCCGCGAGATGGGCATCCGCACGACGTTCAACTTCCTCGGCCCGCTGACCAACCCCGCGCGGGTACGGGCGCAGGCGACCGGGGTGGCGGACGCGCGGATGGCGCCCATCGTGGCGGGCGTGCTCGCCGAACGGGGCTCCTCCGCGCTGGTCTTCCGGGGCGACGACGGCCTCGACGAGCTGACCACCACCGGCACGTCCCGGGTGTGGGTGGTGCGCGACGGCCGGGTCCGCGAGGAGAGCTTCGACCCGCGGGACGTCGGCATCGAGATCGTGCCCATCGAGGCACTGCGCGGTGCGGACTCCTCGTACAACGCCGATGTCGCCCGGCGTCTGCTCGCCGGCGAGCGCGGGCCGGTGCGGGACGCGGTGCTGCTCAACTCGGCGGCTGCCCTGGTCGCCCTCGAACCGGGGGAGGGGCCGCTCGCCGGGCAGCTCGGCGCCGCGATGGCCCGGGCCGCCGAGGCCATCGACTCGGGGTCGGCCCGGCGCGCCCTGGAGCGGTGGGTCGCGGCCAGCAACGCGTAGCCCGCACCGGATGTGCTCGTACCCGATGTGACGCAAGGCGCAGTCCAGATCGCGGACTGTGCCTTGCACACGCCGGGACGTGTGGCAGGATGCTGTTCAAGGTCATGAGTGACAGCGATTTAGGCCCCGGCTCGCTGTCCGGCAACCCTCCGTCCGTGGCGGGGTGCCCCGGGTGAAGACCAGGTCGTAGGCAGCAAGGCCTACGGCAAGCGCGGACCCCTGGACATCGCGTGATGTCACAGCCCTGGGGTCCTGGTCCTCAAGGGAGCAGTCTCGTGAGCAAGCGAATGCGATAGGGCGTACCGCCCCTTCTTCACACCCTCCGCGCACCCTTCTTCGGGCTGCGTGTTCGAGGTCGACACCCGTACACGGCAAGGCAGTCGAACCCTCTCGCTCGATGCAGGGTCGCGCCGCCGTACCCGGGATCCGAAGCCAACTCGCCTTTTCCTGCCGGGAGATACCGCCATGTCCGCACGCCCTGCCGCCACCGCGACCGCCACCGCTTCTGCCGCCGCCGAGTCCGCCGACCCCTGCTGTGCTGCGCCGCTTCCGGTGCTCGGCCGCGATGTCACCGTGCCGCTGGTCACCGGCGGCGAGGTGACGTACGCCGCCCTCGACTACGCGGCGAGCGCGCCCGCCCTCCAGCGGGTCTGGGACGACGTCGCCGCGTACGCCCCCTACTACGGCAGCGTGCACCGCGGGGCCGGCTACCTCTCGCAGCTCTCCACCGACCTGTTCGAGAACAGCCGCGTCACGGTGGCCGAATTCCTCGACTGCCGCCCCGGCGACCAGGTCGTCTTCACCCGCTCCACGACGGACTCGCTGAACCTGCTCGCCCAGGTGGTCCCGGCCGGCTGCGAGGTCTTCGTCTTCGAGACCGAGCACCACGCCTCGCTGCTGCCGTGGCGCGACGCCCGCGTGACGTACCTGAACGCGCCGCGTACCCCGCAGCAGGCCGTCGAGACCCTGGAGCGCGCGCTCGCCGACCGCGACCCCTACGGCCCCGCGCTCGTCTGTGTCACCGGCGCGTCCAACGTCACGGGTGAGCTGTGGCCGGTGAAGGAACTCGCCGCCGCCGCGCACGCCCACGGCGCCCGCATCGTCCTCGACGCCGCCCAGCTCGCGCCCCATCACCCCGTCTCGGTACGGGAGTTGGACGTCGACTGGATCGCCTTCTCCGGGCACAAGCTGTACGCGCCGTTCGGCTCGGGCGTGCTCGCCGGGCGTGCGGACTGGCTCCAGGAGTCCGAGCCGTATCTGGCCGGTGGCGGTGCCTCCAAGAAGGTCGCGCGGCGCGCCGACGGCGGCGTGGACGTCGAGTGGCACACCACGGCCGCCCGCCACGAGGCCGGGTCGCCCAACGTCATCGGCGTCTACTCCATCGCCTCCGCCTGCAAGGCGCTGACCGAGGCGGGCTTCGACTCGCTGGTCGAGCGGGAGCGGCACCTCGTCGCGAAGGTGCGGGCCGGCCTGGCGGAGGTGCCCGAGGTCCGGGTCCTTTCGCTCTTCGGCGACGACGCGCCCCGGGTCGGCGTCATCTCGTTCGTCGTCGACGGCTGGAACAGCTCGCACTTCGCGGCGGCGCTGTCCGCGGAGTACGGCATCGGGGTGCGCGACGGCCTCTTCTGCGCCCACCCGCTGGTGCGCACGCTGCTCGGCAGCGACCCGCAGGACCCGGGCGAGTGCGGGGCGCCCGAGGCGGAGCCGGGCCAGCTCCCCCAGACTTCGTCCGGGGGGACCCCCACTCTGAACGCGATCCGGGTCAGCTTCGGGGCGGGCACCCCGGACGAGCACGTCGACCGCTTCGTAGCGGCTGTGCGGGAGCTGGTCACCCAGGGTGCGAAGTGGCAGTACCGCACGGAGTCGGGGCGCTGCGTCCCGGCGGTGTGAACCCCGCCGGGCCACGCCTTTCCGGGGGCTCTCGCCCCCGGAACCTCCCGGGGCTCCGCCCCGGACCCCGTTCGCGCCTCGAGGGCGCTCGTCCTCGAACGCCGGACGGGCTGGGTATGCCCGTATCGCACCCTGCCAGGGGCGCGGGGGCGCAGCCTCCGAGCAAAGGGGGCTCTAGGAATCCAGGCCGATCGCGAAGGCCGCTTCCAGGTCGTGCTGGGAGTACGTGCGGAACGCGACATGCGTATCCGTGCCCTCGACACCGGGAATCTTGCTGATGCTGCCGGGGATGATGTCCGCCAGGTCGTCGTGGCGGGCCACCCTGACCAGCGCGATCAAGTCGTACGTACCCGTCACCGAGTACACCTCGCTGACGCTGTCGAGCGCCGCGATGGACTCCGCGATCTCGGGAATCCGGTCCACGCTGGTCTTGATGAGCACGATCGCGGTGATCACGGCTGGCTTTCTCCCTCGGTGGCGGCCGGACCCGCGGGCTTCACGGGCTTTCGGCGTTTCACTCTATCCGCCCCGCGGAAACGGGCCCACGCGTAGAGGAAGCCGAGGCCGAAGCCGATGAGATGGGCGAGGTAGGCCACCCCGGGCCCCGGCGGCGCGCTCCGGATCGCCAGCCACTGCAGGGCGAACCAGAAGACGAGCACCATCCACGCGGGGAAGCGCAGCGGCAGGAACAGCAGGAACGGGAAGATGCTGGTCACCCTGGCTCTGGGGAACAGGCGGAGGAAGGCGCCGAGCACGGCCGAGATGGCCCCGGACGCCCCCACCAGGGTCTGGTCCGAATCCGCGTGCGCCGCCGCGTACCCGAGCAGTGCCAGATAGCCGGCCGCCAGGTAGAACAGGGCGAACTCCAGCCGGCCCATCCCTTCCTCGGCCATCGCGCCGAAGACGTACAGGAACAGCATGTTGCCGAGCAGGTGCAGCCAGCTGCCGTGCACGAACAGGGCGGTGAGCGGGGTGAGCAGGGTGTGCGGCCGCCCCGCCGTCAGCTCTTCCGGGATGACGCCCCAGCGGGTGAAGTAGTCGCTCTGCGCGCTCAGGATCGCGTCACCGGTTCCGTACCCCGTGTTGAGGCCCGAGACCGGGCCGATGACGAAGAGCAGGCAGCAGGCGGTGATCAGGCCGTATGTCATGGCCGGGCCGTGCACCGCGCTCTTGAGGATCGCCGCTCCCCGCCGCTTGATCATGGGGAGAGAATGGCCTAAAGGGAGCTTTCGGTACAGAGCGCCTCGCCGTGCCGGGCGGCGACGGGTAGGCCGTAGGGTTGCGGGCAGTACTCCCGCAGTTCGACGGCGCACCGCGAGATCCTGGACCATGGAAGTGGAAAAGAGGGCGGCACCACATGACCACCGTTCCCCAGCCGACCACCGAGACCCGGTGGCGCTGCACGCTCTGCGGAAACCTCACCCGTTTCGATGTCACCCGCTCGTCGAAAGTGATCGAGTACGTCCACCTGGACCTCGCCGGAGAGCCCAAGGTGGAAGAACGCGAGGTGGTCAGTGAGACCATCGAGTCGGTCCGCTGCCGCTGGTGCAACGCGGTGGACCAGATCGAGCTAGTGGACCGGCCGGGTACCGACGCCGCGACCGCCTCCTGAGGGCGGCCTCCCGAGCGGTACGGATGACAGTTGGGGTGACGGATTGTGGAGCATGCAAGCGGTGCCGACCCGGCCGCTGCGGCCGGTGACGGCCCCGCCGAGGTGCTCGACCGCCCGCTGCCCGAAGGGGTGCGGCGCCGGGTCGTCGCCTTCGTCTCGGAGGCGTTCGGCGGCCTGACCGTTACCGAACTGCCGGGACAATTGCGGCAGTACGCCCGTTTCACCCCGACCCGGCGCGCCAAGTTCGCGGGCAACGCGATGGCCGCCGCGCTGGAGAGCGACCCCGTCTTCCGCCAGCGGATCGGCGAGCGGCTCAAGGAGGCGCAGCCCGAGCTCGCCGGCGCCGTCGAGGCCGGATCGCCGCCCGCGGCCGCCGACCCCGTGGACGTGGCGGCCGCCGCCTATGTGCTGCGCCCCACCGGCTGGGTGAAGCTGGTCGCGGCGGCCGGCGAGGAGGCCCAGCGGGCGTTCGCCGAGCGGGCCGACGAGGAGGGCAGGCGCGAACTGGAGCGGCTGCGTGAGGAACTCGCCGAGGCCCGCGCCCTGGTCAAGTCCGAGAACGAGGCGCTGCGTCTCGAACTGCTCGCCGCCCGCAAGGAAGCCGAAACGCTCCAGCGCAAGCTGCGCAGCGCCCAGAGCGATGTGAAGCGCGGCGAGGCGGCGCTGCGCCGGACCACCTCCGAGATCGACGGCATCAAGTCCGAGGCGGCCGCCCAGGTGGCCGCGGCCGAGAGCGAGACCCGGCGCCTCAAGACGCGGCTCGGCGAGGCCGAGGCGGGACTTGAGGCGAGCCGGCGCGCGGTCCGCGAGGGGCGCTCGGTGGAGGACATGCGGCTGCGGCTGCTGCTCGACACCGTCCTGGAGGGCGCCCAGGGCCTGCGCCGCGAACTGGCCCTGCCGCCCGCATCCGTACGTCCCGCCGACACCGTGGACGCGGTCGCGCCGGGCAACATGACGCCCAAGGACATCGCGGCCCGGGCCCTGTCGGAGACCGACCCGGCGCTGCTCGACCAGCTGCTCGGGCTGCCCCAGGTGCACCTGGTCGTGGACGGCTACAACGTGACCAAGACGGGCTATCCGACGATGCCGTTGGAGAAGCAGCGCCTCAGGCTGCTCGGCGGCCTGTCCGTGCTCGCCGCGCAGACGGGCGCCGAGGTCACGTGTGTCTTCGACGGTGCGGAACTCGCGGCCCCGGTGCTGCTCGCGCCGCCCAGGGGCGTGCGGGTCCTGTTCTCGAAGCCCGGGGTGACCGCCGACGAGCTGATCCGTCAGCTGGTGCGGGCCGAGCCGTCCGGGCGGCCCGTGGTGGTCGTCTCGACGGACAAGGAAGTGGCGGACGGCGTCGCGAAGGCGGGCGCCCGCCCGGTCGCCTCGCTGCTGCTCCTGAAGCGTCTTTCACGCGTCTGACGCATTCAGGGCGTTTGGCAACTCCTGTGTTCAATGCCCGAATTCGGGTGATCGCCGACCAGCGCTCCGTCAAGTGCCAACTACTGCGCGTGGGGTGACAGTAAAGAATCATCTGGGCCCCGGAGTTTTTTCCTATCAGGATTTGAACTGATCACAGGAAGGTCACTAGGGTCGGGCCTCGTACCTTCACGCGTTGATCACTCGTCCCGGGGTGACCGTGAAGGTCCCGCCGAGTGTGCCCTGTTCGGCGGCTGAGGAAGAAGGAGCTCGCCTTCGTGGGGTCCCACCGTCGTCCCAAGCCCGCGAGCCGCACCCGTGTGACCGTGCTCAGCGCGACCGCGGCCGCAGTCGTCGCCCTTACTTCGCAGGCTGCCCAGGCGGACCCGAAGCCCTCCAAGGACGAGGTCAAGAGCAAGGTCGACAAGCTCTACGACGAGGCCGAGCAGGCGACCGAGGCGGCCAATGGCGCCAAGGAGAAGCAGGCCGCCCTGGAGAAGGAGATCGGCCAGATCCAGGACAAGGTCGCCCGCGGTCAGCAGGAGCTCAACACCCTGCGCAGCGGCCTCGGTTCGATGGCCTCGGCCCAGTACCGCTCCGGCGGCATCGACCCCTCGCTCGCGCTCTTCCTCTCCTCCAACCCGGACGACTTCCTGGACAAGGCCTCCTCCCTCGACCAGCTGAGCGCCACTCAGACCGAGGCGCTGCAGAAGATCCAGGGCAAGCAGCGCACCCTCGCGCAGGAGCGCAAGGAGGCCGAGGGCAAGCTGAAGGACCTCGCCGACACCCGCAAGGTGCTCGACGACAAGAAGAAGGAAGTCCAGGGCAAGCTCGGCGACGCGCAGACCCTGCTCAACTCCCTGACCGCGCAGGAGAAGCAGGCGCTCGCCGCCGACGACGCGCGCGCCAACCGCTCCAACGAGCGCCCGAACCTCGGCAACGTGCCCGCCTCGGGTGTCGGCGGTGCCGCCCTCGCCGCGGCCCAGACCCAGCTCGGCAAGCCGTACAGCTACGGCGCGACCGGCATGGCGACCTTCGACTGCTCGGGCCTGACGGGCTACGCCTACGCCCAGGCCGGCGTCCACCTGCCGCGTACCTCGCAGGAGCAGGCCAACGCGGGCACCCGGATCGGCCGCGGCGACCTCAAGCCCGGCGACCTGGTGCTCTTCTTCGGCGACCTGCACCACATCGGCCTGTACGCCGGCAACGGCATGGTGCTGCACGCGCCGAGGACCGGCACGGTCGTGCGCTACGAGTCGATGGACAACATGCCGTTCCAGTTCGGTGTGCGCATCGGCTGACCCGCCTTCCCCTCCGTCAGCCGCCGATGCCGCCCAAACGGGCGAATTGCGGCAACTCGCGCTGACGCCACGCCCCGCCGGTGACCTGTGCTCTCCGGTGGGGCGTCACTTTGCGTAGGCGGCGGGGTCGTTGGCCGCCCGGTGTGCGCCCGGTTACTGTCCGGCGTGCGGTTTCCCCGGTGACTCGCCGCCCGCCCGGGCGGCAGGGGCCGCACGCAGTGCAAGGGAGTGCGGCATACGTGGCGTCCCATCGCCGGCCTTCGCAGTCGGGCCTGACCCAGAGCGCGCGCGTCACCGTCCTTTCGGCCGCGGCGGCGACCGCCGCCGCAGCCCTCGCGGCACCCGCGGCGAGCGCCGACCCGCACGGGCCGGCCTCCTCGGGACAGGCCAAGGTGGACCGCCTCTTCGAGGAGGCCGAGCAGGCCACCGAGCAGTACGACAAGGCCGACGCGCACACGCGGGAGCTGCGTGAGCAGGTCAAGCAGGCGCAGGACGGCGTCGCGCGCGGCCAGGACAGGATCAACCGCATGCGGGGCGCGCTCGGCGCGATCGCCGGGGCGCAGTACCGCCAGGGCGGCATCGACCCCGCGATCGCCCTGCTCCTGTCCTCGAACCCGGCCACGTATCTCGACCGGGCCGCCGCCCTCGACCGGCTGAGCGAGCGTCAGACCAGCGCGCTCCAGGACCTCCAGCGCGAGCAGCGGCGCCTGTCCCAGCAGCGCGCCGAGGCCGGCCGCAAACTCGCCGAGCTGGAGCGCAGCCGCACCGAGGTGGCCCGGCACAAGCGGACCGTGGAGTCGAAGCTGGCCGAGGCGCGCCGGACGCTCAACGCGATGCCCACCGACGAGCGGGCCGCCTTCGACCGCGCCTCACGCTCGGGACGCGCCCAACTGCCCGCGCTCTCCGACTCGGCGCCCGCCTCCGCGCGGGCCGCGGCGGCCGTGATGGCGGCCCGCGCGGCGATCGGCAAGCCGTACATCTGGGGCTCCAGCGGGCCCGCCGGGTTCGACTGTTCGGGCCTGATGCAGTGGTCGTACGCCCAGGCCGGGCTCGGCCTGCCGCGCACCTCGCAGGAGCAGCGGTACGCCGGCCATCAGGTGCCGCTCTCCGAGGCGAAGCCGGGCGACCTGATCACGTACCGGCACGACGCCAGCCACATCGCCATGTACATGGGGAACGGCCAGGTCGTGCACGCTCCGTATCCGGGGGCGCCGGTGCGCTACGACCCCGTGGGGATGATGCCCATTTCCTCCGTGACGCGCGTCTGACCGTACGATCGGCGGCGTGGCAGGTCATGGGCGTGGTCGAGGGGTGTGGCGCGGGCGGGCGGCGGGTTGCGCGCTCACCGCGCTGCTGCTCGTGGTCGGCTGCTCGGCGCCCGGCTCGGCCCCCGACGCCACGGCGAGCCAGGTGCAGCAGGTCCTCGACCGGCGCGCCGCCGCGGTCCTGAAACACGACGAGGCCGGTTATCTGGCCGCCGTCGACCCCGCCGCCACGGGCTTGCGGGTGGCCCAGCGCACCGAGCTCGGCAACCTCGCGCAGGTGCCGCTCAGCTCCTGGGCGTACAAGGTCACCGGCGTGGACCGGCACGGCGCGACGGCGACCGCCAAGGTGGATCTGCGCTACCGGATCGAGGGCTACGACAGCGCCCCCGTGACGGCCGCCCGCACCCTGACCCTCGACCGGCGCGGCGGCGGCTGGTACGTCACCGACGACCGGCCCGCCCAGGGCGCCGCCCAGCTGCTGTGGCAGCAGGGCCCGGTCGTGGCCGTACGCGGCACCCACAGCCTGATCCTCGGGGTCGGCCAGGACCGGGCGAAGCTGGACGGGATCGCGGCCGCGGAGGACGCGGCGGTACCGGCGGTCTCGGCCGCGTGGCCGGGGAAGTGGGCAGGCCGGGTCGTCGTCCTCGTGCCCTCCTCCCTCGACGGCATGGCCGCGCTGCTCGGTGCGCCGGCCGCCTCCTACCGGGGCATCGCGGCGGTGACCACCGGAGAGGCGGGCGGCGCGGCGGCGGCCCCGGCGGACCGGGTGATCGTCAACCCGGAGGCGTACGCGGTCCTCGGTGACCTGGGCCGCAAGGTCGTCCTCACCCACGAGACCACCCACGTCGCGACCCGCGCCCACACCTCGCCCGCCACTCCGATGTGGCTCTCGGAGGGCTACGCGGACTGGGTCGGCTACCGCGGCACCGGTCGCACCGCCCCCCAGGCGGCCCCCGAACTCCAGAAGGCCGTCCGCGCGGGCGGCCTGCCCGCCGATCTGCCGAGCGACGCCGACTTCGGCTTCGACGGCGGCGCGGACCGCCTGGCGCGGGCGTACGAGGGCGGCTGGCTGGCCTGCCGTCTGATCGCCACCCAGTGGGGTGAGGCCACGCTGGCCCGCTTCTACACGAAGGTCGGCGACCAGCCCCACCGCGAGGGGGCGCTGGAGAAGGCGATGCAGGGCGAACTCGGTCTGTCCCCACGGGAGTTCACGGCGCGGTGGCGGGAGTACGTACGGGGGCAGCTGGCCTGATCAGGGCTTGTCCAGCTGCCCGATCGCCTCCGCCAGCCACCTCTTCTCCTCCGTGCCGGTGGCGCGCGCGATCCGCAGCATGCCCTGGCGGAACAGGTCCGGCGCCTGCTCGGCCGCGACGGGCTCGCCCTCGCGGTAGAAGAAGCTGGCCGGCGTTTCGAGGAAGGCCTGGCGTCGCCTCAGGACGGCCGCCTGCTCGGCGGGGTCGGGCAGGTGCCGCAGGAAGGCGAGCAGGGTGAAGAACCGCTGCCCGTCGGTGATCTCGACGTCCTTGGGGTGCCGCAGCCGCTCCAGGAGTCCGGCGCGGCCGGTGTCCGTGAGGGAGAGGATGCGCCGGGGCGCGGCCCCGCTGCCCGGCTCGGTGCGCTGCTCCAGGGCGCCCGCCTTGGCGAGGCGGGTGATCGCCGGGTAGAGCGCCCCGTCGCTGACCGGCCGGATGTGCCCGCTGAGGCCCTTGATGCGCTCCTTGAGCTCGTAGCCGTGGAGGGGCTCCTCGTACAGGAATCCCAGGATCGACAGCTCCAGCATGGGCGCCCCTCGTCTTGTCCGGTTGCCGTGTCTCATGCTACCTCTTATCGAGCTACCTCGAATCGAGGTATTGCGAACGAGGGGGAGAGGTCCATGGGGTCGACGGCTCATCGCCGCGCGCTGGTGTCGCTCGCGTATCCGGTCTACTGCGAGCTCCTGGCCGGGGTCGCGGCCGGGATCATCAACATGGTCTGGGTGGCCCGGCTCGGCGGGGACTCGGTGGCCGCGGTCGCCGTCGCCACCAATGTCGAGAACGTGCTGCTCGGGGTCGTCCTCATGGCCGGGTCGGGCACGACCGTGCTGCTCGCCCGGGCCAGGGGTGCCGGGGATCCGGGCGGGGTGCGGGCGGCGGTGCGGGGCGGCTGGGCGCTGTGGGCGCTGCTCACCCCGGTCGTCGCGGCGGGCGGGTTCCTGTGCCGGGAGCCGCTGGCGCGCCTGGTGCTCGGCGGTGACGCGGGCGCGGCCCTGCCGCTCGCCACCGGCTACTTCTCCGTCGCGCTGCCCGGCATCGCGGTCTTCTTCGCCACCAACGTCGTGGACGGCATCCTCAAGGGCGCGGGCGACACCCGCTCCCCGATGCGCTTCGCGCTGCTCGCCAACGGGCTGATCCTCGTCCTCGACCCGCTGCTCATCCTGGGCTGCGGCCTCGGTGTGCGGGGCGCGGCCCTCGCCACCGTGCTCGGGCGGGCCGTCGCGCTGGGGTGGGGGCTGGTGGTGCTGCGGCGCAGCGCCGTGCTGTCCGCGGCCGGGCCCTCGCCGCGCCCGTTGTCCGCCGATCTGCGCCGCACGGTGCGCACCGGGCTCCCCATGTCCGCCGATTTCGTCGTGCGCATGGGCGGAGCGCTCGCGCTTGTCGGGGTCGTCGCCCGGATCGGTGTCGCCGAGGTCGCCGCGTACGGCATCGCGACCAAGGCGATGTACGGGGCGACCATGGCCTTCTACTCCGTACGCCAGGCCGCCGCGATCCACACGGCGCGGCTGCTCGGGGCCGGGCGGGACGAGCGGCGGGCCGTCGCGCGGGCGGCGCTGCGCGTCTCGGGTGCGGTGGGGGCCGCAGCGGTCCTCGTGCTGCTCGCCGCGGCGCCCTGGATCATGGCAGGGTTCGGCGCGCGCGGGGAGGTGGCCGCGGCCGGAGCGCTCTATCTGCGCTGTCTGGGGCCCTACCTGGTGCTGCTCGCCTGCTTCATTTCGGTCGGCGGAGTCTTCGAGGGCAGCGGCGGCAGCCCGCTCCTGGCGCGGATCACCGGATGCGGCGTGGTGCTCCAACTGGCGCTCGCCCACGGCCTGTCGGGGATCGGCCTGCCGGGCATCTGCCTGGCCATGGCGCTGGGCACCGCCGCCCAGTGCGCGGCCCTGGCGTGGCTCTGCCGACGCGTCCCGAGGCGTCAGCAGGTGGTGGACGGCTCGGTCCTGCGGGTGGGCTGAAGAGGGAGCGGCGGGAGGTTGCCGGTCGGGGACGTCGACTGCCACAGGCGGCGGCACGCGAGGAGCGAGGCGGACAGGAGCAGGCCGTTGCGTACGACCAGGAGGAGCATGCCCAGCCAGTCGCTCGCCACCACGTGCGAGAACCAGACCGGGAACTCCAGGAGGGTCACGAGCGTCGCCGCCAGGACCAGCTGGGCCGGGCGGGTCATCGGGGTGCGGCGGAAGACCAGGCACACCCCGGCCAGACCCACCAGCCACAGGAGGTACTGGGGGCTGATCACCCGGCTCGTCATGGTGAAGAGCAGGACGGCGGTGAAGGCCGCGTCCGCCGGGGTGCTCGGGCGCATCGGGCCGCAGGCCCTCAGACGCCACACCAGCAGCCAGCCGAAGGCGAGCACGGTCAGCGCCATCGCGAGGGTGGACACCAGCGAGACGTACGGGCCGAGGAACTCCACCGAGCCGTAGTTCAGCTGCACCCGGCCGTTCCAGCCGAAGTGCCGGGACATGTGGAAGACCAGACCCCCGAGCGACTCGACCTCGGTGCCCCGTTCCCGCTGGAAGGTGAGGAAGGCGAGCGCGCCCGGCGCCGCCGCCATGCACGCCCCCAGGATCGCGGCGCCGGCCACCGCGGCTGCCGTCCAGGACCGGCGCGGCGCCCGGATCAGCAGGAGCACCGGCCACACCTTCAGGAGCGCCCCGAACGCGGCGAGGGCGCCCAGGATCCGTGGGTGGCGCACCCCCGCGAGCAGTGCCGCGACCGCGACCGCGGTCACCATCAGGTCGTAGCGGGCGTACGCGGTGGGGCCGAGCAGCGGGACGCCGACGGCCCACATCCAGGCGCCGTTCAGGGACTTGCCGGGGCGGCCCGCCGCGTACATCAGGAGGCCGAGGACCGCCGTGTCCGCCAGGAAGGCGAGCAGGAAGAACGCCGTCGCGTAGTCGAGGAAGGGCAGCGCCGTGGGGGAGAGGATCGCGAGGGCCGCGGCCGGCGGATACTGCCAGGTCACGTCGTCCAGCGGATAGGTGCCGGCCGCGAGCACGTGCGCCCAGCCCTGGTAGATGACATGGACGTCGGTGGTGACGTCCGGACCCGGCAGGACGAGCACCCTGAAGACGCCGAACAGCAGCAGATAACGGGTCGTGGCCCAAGTGGCCGCCACCGCGAAGGGGCGCCGCAGGATGCTCATGGTGTCCGTCTCGTCCTCATTTCGGGGGCCGGACCAGCCATGATGCCGGGTACCCGGGCGCCTCGGCCGTCAGGCGGGGCCCTTTCCGTTCGTGGCGCCGCCCCGCGGCCTCCCTTCGGCCGTGTGCCCCGGGTTCGGTACTGTCGGCGGCGATGCACAAGACCTTGATCGTGACCAATGACTTCCCGCCGCGCCCCGGCGGGATCCAGGCGTTCCTGCACAACATGGCGCTGCGCCTCGATCCCGGGCAGATCGTCGTCTACGCCTCGACGTGGAAGCGGAGCCGGGAGGGCATCGAGGCGACCGCCGCGTTCGACGCCGAGCAGCCGTTCACCGTCGTACGCGACCGCACCACGATGCTGCTTCCCACCCCCCGGGTCACCCGGCGGGCCGTCTCCCTGCTGCGCGAACACGGCTGCTCCTCCGTGTGGTTCGGGGCGGCGGCGCCGCTCGGCCTCATGGGGCCGGCGCTGCGCAGGGCGGGCGCGGAGCGTCTGGTGGCGACCACGCACGGGCACGAGGCCGGGTGGGCCCAACTCCCCGCCGCGCGGCAGCTGTTGAGGCGGATCGGCGAGGGCACGGACACGATCACCTATCTGGGTGAGTACACCCGCTCCCGGATCGCGGACGCGCTGACCCAGCAGGCCGCGGCCCGCATGGTCCAACTCCCGCCCGGCGTCGACGAGAAGACCTTCCACCCCGGCTCCGGCGGCGACGCCGTACGCGCCCGGCTCGGGCTCGCCGACCGGCCCGTCGTGGTCTGCGTCTCGCGGCTCGTGCCGCGCAAGGGCCAGGACACCCTGATCCTCGCCATGCCGGCGATCCTCGCGCAGGTGCCGGAGGCGGTACTGCTCATCGTGGGCGGCGGGCCGTACGAGGCCGACCTGCGCAAACTCGCCCTGGACACCGGGGTTTCGGCCTCCGTCCGCTTCACCGGGGCGGTGCCGTGGGAGGAACTTCCCGCGCACTACGGGGCCGGTGACGTCTTCGCGATGCCCTGCCGCACCCGGCGCGGCGGCCTGGACGTCGAGGGCCTCGGCATCGTGTACCTGGAGGCCTCGGCGACCGGCCTGCCCGTGGTCGCGGGCGACTCCGGCGGCGCGCCCGACGCGGTGCTCGACGGCGAGACGGGCTGGGTGGTGCGGGGCGGTTGCCCGGAGGACTCGGCCGACCGCATCGTCACGCTGCTCCAGGACGCGGAGTTGCGGCGGCGGATGGGGGAGCGGGGGCGGGAGTGGGTCGAGTCGAAGTGGCGCTGGGACCTCCTGGCGGAGAAGCTGAGGGGTCTGCTGTAGGGGGTGCGGCTCCGCTCCGCGGGGGCGGGGGATTCGACGCGGGGGCAGTCGGGGGCTGTTGGCGCAGTTCCCCGCGCCCCTGGCAGGGTCTCTCTTGGCAGGGTGCGCATGCAGGCATCTTGAGCCTGTCCGGCGTTTGAGGACGAGCGCCCTCAAGGCGCGAACGGGGTTCGGGGCGGAGCCCCGAGGTCACCGGACGGCAGGAGAGAGGGGGGCCGGGGGCGCAGCCCCCGAGAGGCCCGGCCCGCCGGGGCTCAGCGGGTGTAGATCGCCTCGATCTCGTCCGCGAAGTCCTTCGCCACAACGTTGCGCTTCAGCTTCAGGGAAGGCGTGATGTGGCCCGCTTCCTCGGTGAACTGCGCGCCGAGAACGCGGAACTTCCGTACCGACTCCGCCTTCGACACCGCCGCGTTGCCGTCGTCCACCGCCCGCTGCACCTCCGCCAGCAGATCCGCGTCGTCGCGCAGAGCGGCCACCGTCGCCACGGACTTGCCGTGCTCCTCGGCCCAGCGGCCCAGGAACTCCTCGTCCAGGGTGACGAGCGCGCCGACGAACGGCCGCCCGTCGCCGACCACCATGCACTCCGCGACAAGGGCGTGCGCGCGGATGCGGTCCTCGATGACCGCGGGGGCGACGTTCTTGCCGCCCGCCGTCACGATGATCTCCTTCTTGCGGCCGGTGATCGCGAGGTAGCCGTCCTCGTCGAGGGTGCCGATGTCGCCGGTGTGGAACCAGCCGTCGGCCAGCGCCTCGGCGGTGGCGGCCTCGTTGTTCCAGTAGCCCTGGAAGAGGTGCTCGCCGTGCAGCAGCACCTCGCCGTCGTCGGCGATGCGGACGACCGAGCCCGGCAGCGGCTGCCCGACCGTGCCGATCTTCGGCCGGTCCCAGGGGTTGAACGCGGTCGCGGCGCAGGACTCGGTCAGGCCGTAGCCCTCCAGGACCGTGAAGCCGATGCCGCGGAAGAAGTGGCCCAGCCGCTCGCCCAGCGGCGCGCCGCCGGAGATCGCGTACTCGCCGCGCCCGCCGAGCACCGCCCGCAGCTTGCTGAAGACGAGCTTGTCGAAGACCTTGTGCTTGATCTTCAGACCGAACGAGGGCCCCGCGTCCGTGCTGAGCGCCGTGCTGTAGGCGATCGCGGTGTGCGCGGCCTTGTCGAAGATCTTGCCCTTGCCGTCGGCCTGCGCCTTGGCGCGCGCCGAGTTGTAGACCTTCTCGAAGACGCGCGGCACGCCGAGGATCAACGTCGGCCGGAACGAGGCGAGTTCGTCGGTCAGGTTCTTGATGTCCGGTACGCAGCCGAGCTTGATCGGCGCCATCACCGAGGCCACCTCGACCAGCCGCCCGAAGACGTGGGCCGCGGGCAGGAAGAGCAGCACCGAGCACTCGCCGGTCCGGAAGAGGGGCTTGAGCCGCTCCACCACGTTGCCGCACTCCGCGAAGAAGGCGCGGTGGGTCAACACACAGCCCTTGGGGCGGCCGGTGGTGCCGGAGGTGTAGACGATGGTCGCCGGGTCGTCGGCGTGGGCCGAGGACATCCGCGCGTCGAGCAGCTCGTCGGAGACGTCCGTGCCGGTCGCGGTGAGCCGGCCCACCGCGTCGGTGTCGAGCTGCCAGATGCCCTTCAGGGCGGGCAGACCGGCCTGGACCGAGGCCACGGAGGCCTGGTGCGCCGCGGACTCGACGATGGCGAGCGTCGCGCCGGAGTCGCCGAGGATCCACTGGATCTGCTCGGGCGAGCTGGTCTCGTACACCGGGACGGTGACGGCGCCCGCGCTCCAGATCGCGAAGTCGAGGAGCACCCACTCGTACCGGGTCCGCGACAGCAGGGCCACCCGGTCGCCGGCCTCGACGCCCGAGGCGATCAGGCCTTTGGCGACGGCGCGCACTTCGGTGAGGAACTGGCGGGCGGTGACATCGGCCCAGGCACCCGCGATCTTGCGGCCCATGACCGCGACATCGGGATGCTGAGCGGCATTGCGGCGGATCAGATCCGTCAGGTTGCCGTCCGAAGGGACCTCGTACAGGGCCGGAAGGCTGAACTCGCGCAAGACTGCTGCTCCTCATCGGGCGCCGGTGCCACGGCTCTGTGTGATGCACCGGCTGCGGTCCAAGATCGGGCAGGTGCCCGGAGGCTTCCGTGGGGGGCGGAACTCCGAGCACGACTGGACTGCCCGGACGTTACCCATGGGTAGTGGGTTCCCGATAGGGGGTTCTGGCCAGATGTTCGGTGCGTCACACATGTTTGACACTGCTTCGCGCACAGTAGTCCACACCTTCGGGCACTCGGAAGTAACCGCAGGTCCGACGGCCTAAGGTGACCCTCATGCGAGTTCATGTGGTCAGTGACGTGCACGGGAACACCGAGGGCCTGGCCAAGGCGGGCGACGGGGCGGACGCCCTCGTCTGCCTCGGTGACCTGGTTCTCTTCCTCGACTACGCCGATCACTCGCGCGGCATCTTCCCCGACCTCTTCGGCGTCGAGAACGCCGACCGGATCGTCGCCCTGCGCACCGCCCGGCGCTTCGAGGAGGCCCGCGAGCTGGGACGGACGCTGTGGGCCGGACTGGACCGGGAGTCCGCGATCGAGGCCGCCGTCCGCCGCCAGTACGCCGAGATGTTCGCCGCCTTCCCCACTCCGACGTACGCCACGTACGGCAATGTCGACATGCCGGACCTCTGGCCGCAGTACGCGGGCCCGGGCACCACCGTCCTGGACGGCCAGCGCGTCGAGATAGCCGGGCGCGTCTTCGGCTTCGTCGGTGGCGGTCTGCGGACCGCGATGCGAACGCCCTATGAAATCTCGGACGAGGAGTACGCCGCCAAGGTCGAGGCGCTCGGCGAGGTCGACGTGCTCTGCTCGCACATCCCGCCCGAGGTCCCCGAGCTCGTGTACGACACCGTCGCCCGCCGCTTCGAGCGAGGCTCGCGCGCCCTGCTCGCCGCGATCCACAGGACCCGGCCCCGCTACTCCCTGTTCGGCCACGTCCACCAGCCGCTGGCCCGGCGGATGCGCATCGGCCGCACCGAGTGCGTGAACGTCGGCCACTTCGCCGCCACCTCCCGGCCCTTCGCCCTGGAGTGGTGATCCGGCCACTGGAGTGACGAGGGGCCCGTACGCGATAGCCTGCACGCACACCTCCCCACCGCCGCCGCCCGCGCGGGGCGGGGGAGAAACCAGACCCGGACCGCGCACTGGAGGAGCCACGACGATGGCGGAACACACCAGCTCGTCTATCACCATCGAGGCGGCCCCGGCCGACGTCATGGGCGTGATCGCGGACTTCGCCCGCTACCCGGAGTGGACCGGCGAGGTGAAGGAGGCCGAGGTGCTCGCCACCGACGCCGCCGGTCACGCCGAGAAGGTGCGCCTGCTGCTCGACGCGGGCGCCATCAAGGACGACCACACCCTCGCCTACACCTGGAACGGCAACCAGGTCAGCTGGACGCTGGTCAAGTCCCAGATGCTGCGCACCCTCGACGGCTCGTACACCCTGGCCGACGCCCCCGGCGGACGGACCGAGGTCACCTACCAGCTGACCGTCGACGTCAAGATCCCCATGCTCGGCATGATCAAGCGCAAGGCGGAGAAGGTCATCATCGACCGCGCGCTGGCCGGTCTGAAGAAGCGCGTCGAGAGCGGCCCGGGCGAAGCCGAGGCCGGTTCCGCCGACGGGGCCAAGAAGCTCTAGACGTGCGTACGGTCCTCGTCACCGGCCCCGGCGGCGCGGGCCGCACCACCGTCGCGGCGGCGACCGCGCTCGCCGCCGCCCGCAGCGGCTCCCGCGTCACGCTGCTGACCTCGGACCGGCTCCCCGGCGAACTCGCCGCGGTCACCGTCCGGCGAATCGATTCGGCCGCGCACTTCCGCGCCGAACTCCTCGCCTTCCAGGACCGCGCGGGCGCCGCCCTCGACCTGCTCGGCGCCTCCCGCCTGGACGCCGAGGAGCTCACCGAACTCCCCGGCGCCGAACAGCTCGCCCTGCTCAGCGCCCTGCGCGAGGCCGCCGCCGACGAGCCGGACCTGCTCGTCGTCGACCTTCCGCCGGCCGACCGGGCGCTCGCCGCCCTCGCGCTGCCCGAGCAGCTGCGCCGCTATCTGCGCCGCCTCCTGCCGCCCGAGCGCCAGGCAGCCCGCTCGCTGCGCCCGGTCCTCGCCCAGCTCGCCGGGGTCCCCATGCCCGCGCAGTGGCTGTACGAGACCGCCGCCCGCTGGGACCTCGAACTGGCCGCCGTCCAGGCCGTGATCGAGGACCCGGGCACGACCGTACGGCTCGTCGCGGAACCCGGACCGGCCGCCGCCGAGGCCCTGCGCACCGCCCGGCTCGGCATCGCCGTGCAGCGGCTCGCCCTCGACGCGGTGGTCGCCAACCGGCTGCTGCCCGCCGAGACCCCCGACCCCTGGCTCGCCGGCCTGGTCGCCCAGCAGCGCAAGCACCTGGACGAGCTGGCCGGGGAGTTCCCCGTCGTACGCGAGGTGGCGCACCTCGGGCGTGATCCGCGCGGCGACGACGACCTGGAGCGGCTCGGCACCGGATCCGGGCCGGACGGTGCCCCGGCCCCGCAGTGGAACATCGAGGACCGGCTCGCCGAGGACGACGTCCTGGTGTGGCGGCTGCCGCTGCCCGGCGCGGTCAAGGACGGCCTCTCGCTGGTGCGGCGCGGCGACGAACTCCTGCTCACCGTCGGCCCGTTCCGGCGCATCGCGCCGCTGCCGTCCGCGCTGCGCCGCTGCACCGTCACCGGGGCCGGCCTTCACGACGGCGTACTGGAGATCCGGTTCGCCCCCGATCCCGAGCTGTGGCCCCGCGGTCGCTGAACGGGGTACCCCCGTTCGGGTAACGTCGAGGGAAACAGCCCTGTAGGAAAACCAGCCGCTGGAGTCCGCCATGAGCGAAGCCACCGAGCGCCCCGCCCCCGACGCGGATGCCTGGGCCGAGGCCTGCGCCGAGGACCTGGCCGCCGAGAAGGCGCGCCGCCGCGCCCAGTACGGCTCCCCGCCGGGATCCGCCGCCGAGGAGCTGCGCAAGCTCCTCGACGCCGTCACCGACAAGGTCGCCGGCATCTTCGACGGCCCGTCCTCGCTGTCCGGCCTGGCGACGCAGGGCGCCGTACAGCAGCTGATCAGCCAGGCGAAGTCCGCCGTCGAGCCCGTCATCGAGCGCAACCCCGAGGTCTTCGACCACCTCGCCGCGGCCGGCAACGAACTGCTCGCCGCCTACCGCTCGGCCGTCGAGGGCCACGAGCGCCGCTGGACGTCCGCCGACGACCGGAAGCGTGACGAGGGCACCGGCCCCACCGAGCACATCGACCTCGACTGAGACCCCCACCGGGACCGGCCGCCCACCCGGCACCGGACCCGCCCTCACACCCGCCGCGAACACGGGCTCCTCACGCTGAGTGCCGCCCCGGCTCGGGTACGGTTGGCCGTAGCGGGGCTCGACCGAACTGAGGGATTCATGGGACTCACCATCGGTGTCGATATCGGCGGCACGAAGATCGCGGCGGGCGTGGTCGACGAGGACGGCAACATCCTCTCGACCCACAAGGTGCCGACCCCCGGCACGCCCGATGCCATCGTGGACGCGATCGCCTCGGCCGTCGACGGCGCACGCGCCGGACACGAGATCGTGGGCGTGGGGATCGGGGCCGCCGGTTATGTGAACCGCCAGCGGTCCACCGTCTACTTCGCGCCCAACATCGACTGGCGCCAGGAACCGCTGAAGGAGAAGGTCGAGCAGCGCACCGGCCTCCCGGTCGTCGTCGAGAACGACGCCAACGCGGCCGCCTGGGGCGAGTACCGCTTCGGAGCCGGCAAGGGCCACCGGAACGTCATCTGCATCACGCTCGGCACCGGCCTCGGCGGCGGCATCATCATCGGCAACAAGCTGCGCCGCGGCCACTTCGGCGTGGCCGCCGAGTTCGGCCACATCCGGATGGTGCCGGACGGTCTGCTGTGCGGCTGCGGCAGCCAGGGCTGCTGGGAGCAGTACGCCTCCGGCCGCGCCCTGGTCCGCTACGCCAAGCAGCGCGCCAACGCCACCCCCGAGAACGCCGAGTTCCTGCTCGGCCTCGGCGACGGCACCCCCGAGGGCATCGAGGGCAAGCACATCTCGATGGCCGCCCGCCAGGGCGACCCGGTCGCGGTCGACTCGTACCGCGAACTGGCGCGCTGGGCGGGCGCGGGCCTGGCCGATCTGGCCTCGCTCTTCGACCCGTCGGCGTTCATCGTCGGCGGCGGCCTCTCGGACGAGGGCGAGCTGGTGCTCGACCCGATCCGCAAGTCCTACAAGCGCTGGCTGGTCGGCGGCAACTGGCGCCCGGTCGCCGATGTCATCGCGGCCCAGCTCGGCAACAAGGCCGGCCTGGTCGGCGCGGCCGACCTCGCGCGGCAGCCCGACCCGATCATGTAACTCCCGCACCACCGACAGCGCCCGCCGAGTCCTCCCCGGACCGGCGGGCGCTGTCATACGTTGTGGACCATGACGACCCCTGCCGCCCAACTGCCCGCGTCCGCCACGGAGAACGGCTCGGCCGTGATCCGCGTCCTCAGCTACAACATCCGCTCGATGCGCGACGACAACGCGGCCCTCGCCCGGGTGATCCGCGCCTGCGAGCCCGATCTCGTCCTCGTCCAGGAGGCGCCCAGATTCTTCCGCTGGCGCAAGGCCGCGGCGCGCCTCGCGGCGGCGACCGACCTGGTGATCCTGAGCGGCGGTGCCACGGCAGCGGGCCCGATGCTGCTCTGCTCGCTGCGGGCCACCGTGGAACGCACCGAGGACGTGCTGCTTCCGCTCACCCCCGGCCTGCACCGGCGCGGTTTCGCGACCGCGGTGGTACGGATCGGCGGGGCCAGGATCGGCGTCCTGAGCGCCCACCTCAGCCTTCAGGCTGCCGAGCGGTACGAGCAGGCGGGGGCGCTGCTCGACCGGCTCGCCGGGATGGGTGTGGAGCACGCGATCGCGGGCGGCGACCTGAACGAGCGGCCCGGCGGGCGCAGCTTCACCCGGCTTGCCGGGGCGCTCCAGGACTGCTGGGAAGCGGCGCCGTGGGGCGGCGGGCCGACCTCCACGCCGAAGGACCCGCACCAGCGGATCGACGCGATCTTCGCGACCCCGGGCGTCGAAGTCCTGGGCTGCGGCGTGCCGTTGGGGCTCGCGGACCCGGAGGACCTGAAGGCCGCTACCGATCACCTGCCGGTGCTCGCGGCGCTGCGGGTGCCGACGGGGTGAGATTCTTCCCCCGCCCCGCCCCTCCCCTCCCCGCTGCGACACTCAGCGGCTCCGCGGCGGGCCTCCGGGGTAGGGGTGGGCTGAGGTCCGTTGCCGGGGGCTCCGCCCCCGGGCGCCCGCTCCTCGAACACCGGAGGGGCCTGCTTTGCGGAGCGCTCAGACCACCGCGCCGCGCCCCGGGTCGTCGTCGTCCTCGTCGTGCTGCATGCGGGCGAAGAGCGTGCCGATGCCGCCCAGGAAGCCGCCCACGCCGAGCATGGTGAGCCACCACGTCATGTCCCAGCCGAAGATCGCCGCGAGGATCAGCAGCAGCGGGCCGCCCACCACGCCCAGCCACGCGAACTTCGCCGTGACGTCCGCCTCCGGCAGCGGGGGCGGCTCCGGCGGCACGAAGTGGCCCTCGTCCGAGGCGTCCGGGTCGTCGTCGGACGGCTCGGCGGGCGCGAAGTCGCGCGGGCCGCCCACGCCGGGCGCGAACACCACCGAACTGCCCAGCGCCGGCTTGCCGACGCCCTTGTCGCCGCTCTTGTCGAGGCCCTTGTCGGGTCTCTTGTCGGTCTCGGGCGGCGTGCTGTCGTCGTCCTCGTCGTTCTCGTCGGGCTCGTCCTCGATCAGGGCGAGGTCCTCCACCGATCGAAACGGCCTGGCGCCCGGCGGGTCGGCCGGCTCCTCGCCGTACCCCGCCACGATCGCCGCCCAGGCAGCCTCTTCGTCGATCGGCTGCGGTTCGCGGTCCGCGTCGTGCTCAGCCACCGGTCGTGCTCCCCTTCTTCCCGACGCCAGGAGCGAGGCGGCCGATGAACGAGTAGCTCTCCTCGAAGATCCGCTCCGCATCATGGTCCAACGTCGCCACGTGGTAGCTCTGTTCCAGCAGGATCTCCTCGACGTCCGTGGAGGAGACCCGGCTGAGGATCCGCGCCGAGTCGACCGGCGGCACCACATGGTCCTGCGGGCTGTGCAGCACCACCAACGGCTGGGTGACCTGCGGCAGTTCACTGTCCACGATCTTGAAGAAGTTGCGCAGCGAGTGGGCCGCGTGCAGCGGCACCCGGTCGTAGCCGACCTCCTCGGAGCCCTCCTTGGCGATGTCGCTGGCGATGCCCTTCGTGGACCGTACGAAGTGGCGGACGACGGGCAGCGCCTGCGCGGCCGCGCCGTGCACCTTGTTGCCCGGGTTGACGAGCACCAGGCCGGTGACCGCGTCGCCGTGCTTCGCGGCGAGGCGCAGGGACAGGGCGCCGCCCATGGAGAGCCCGAAGACGAAGACCTGGGTGCAGCGCTCGGTGAGCTCGCGCAGCGCGCGGTCCACCTCGGCGTACCAGTCCTGCCAGCCCGTGAGCTGCATGTCCTGCCAGCGGGTGCCGTGCCCCGGAAGGAGCGGCAGCGAGACCGTGAGGCCGCGCTCGGCGAGGTAGTCGGCCCAGGGGCGCAGCGACTGCGGGGAACCGGTGAAACCGTGACAGAGGAGGACGCCGACCTCTCCGCCCTCGTGGCGGAACGGCTCGGCTCCAGGGAGGACCGGCACCAGGGGTCTCCTGTTCATGAGCAGGGGCGGGGTTGTGCGGGGGAGTCGTACTTCACGGTACGCGACCGGACCGACACCGACCAGGGCCGTCGCGCGGGAGGCCGGGCCCGGCACGGGTTAAGGTCTGTTCGACAAGCACAGGAAGGCATCCGAGTTGATCTACGGCGCAATGAAGTTCTCCATCGGCGGGTCGCTGAAGCTCGCCTTCAGGCCGTGGGTGGAGGGCCTGGAGAACATTCCCGCCGAGGGTCCGGCGATCCTCGCGAGCAACCACCTCTCCTTCTCGGACTCCTTCTTCCTGCCGGCCGTCCTGGACCGCAAGGTCACGTTCATCGCCAAGGCCGAGTACTTCACCTCCCCCGGGGTCAAGGGCAAGCTGACGGCCGCGTTCTTCAAGGGCGTCGGCCAGCTCCCGGTGGACCGCTCGGGCGCCCGCGGGGCCGGTGAGGCCGCGATCAACGCGGGCATCGACGTCATCAAGAGCGGCGGCCTCTTCGGCATCTACCCGGAGGGCACGCGCTCGCCCGACGGCCGCCTCTACCGCGGCAAGCCGGGCGGTCTGGCCCGGGTCGCCCTGGCCACCGGCGCCCCCGTGATCCCGGTCGCGATGATCGACACCGAGAAGATCCAGCCGCCGGGCAAGGTCGTCCCCAAGCTGATGCGCCCCGGCATCCGGATCGGCAAGCCGCTCGACTTCAGCCGCTACCAGGGCATGGAGGGCGACCGCTTCATTCTGCGCTCGGTGACCGACGAGGTCATGTACGAGATCATGAAGCTCTCCGGCCAGGAGTACGTCGACATCTACGCGACGGCCGCCAAGCGGCAGATCGCGGACGAGGCCAAGCGGATCGCCGACGAGCAGAAGGCCGCCGAGAAGGCGGAGCGGGCCCGCGAGATCGAGCAGGCCAAGCGGGCGGAACAGCCCGGCGACTAGCGGCGCCCGTTCAGGGGGCCGGGCCAGGGGTGGGGAACATGGCGAAACGCGAACGCGTCGTACGGATGTCGGTGGAACTGCCCCTGTGGCGGGCCCTGGCCGGCTACCGGGTGCTCACGACGCTCTACGCGCTGGCGATCTTCGCCAACGGCTACCACAAGTTCGAACGGCCCTGGGTCGGCGTCGGATACCTCTCGGTGCTCACCGTGTGGAACTTCGCGACCCTGCCCAGGGTGGCCAACGCGGCCGCCTGCACCAAGCGGTTCCTCGCCGTCGACCTCACGGTGGTGCTCACCGGCATCCTGCTCACACCGGTCGCCGACGTGGACGCCCAGCATGTGGACGGGCCGACGCTGCCGACCATAGCGGCGGCCGGAGCGGTGATCGCCTTCGCGATCAAGGGCGGCTGGCGCTGGGCCGGGTTCGCCTCGTCGCTGGTGGCCGTCGCCAACATCGTGGAGCGCGCGCACCCGACCCGGGACACCTTCCACAACGTGATCCTGGTGTGGATCGCCTCCATCGGAATCGGCTACATCGTCGAGGTGGCCCGGGCGAGTGAGGCGACGCTCGCCCGCGCCCTGGAGATCGAGGCGGCCACCCGCGAGCGCGAGCGGCTGGCCCGCGACATCCACGACAGCGTGCTCCAGGTACTCGCCATGGTGCAGCGCCGCGGCACCGCTCTGGGCGGCGAGGCGGCCGAGCTCGGCCGCCTCGCCGGCGAGCAGGAGGTCGCCCTGCGCACCCTGGTCTCCAGCGGCCTGGTGCCGCCGACCCGGGCCTCCGAAGACTTCGAGGACGGCGCCGTCGTACGGGTGGTCGAGGTGGACGACGAGCCCGGCGAGAGGGGCGAGACCGACCTGCGCTCGCTGCTCGCCCGGCACGCCGGATCGAAGGTCTCCTTCGCGGAACCGGGCGCTCCGGTGCTGCTCCCACCCCTCGCGGCCAGGGAGCTCGCGGCCGCTGTCAGTGCCGCACTGGACAATGTCCGTATGCACGCGGGGGAGTTGGCCCAGGCCTGGATCCTGGTGGAGGACTGGGGGGACGAAGTGATCGTGACGGTACGGGACGACGGGCCCGGAATCCCGGCGGGCCGGCTCGACCAGGCCGAGGGGGAGGGACGCATGGGCGTCGCCCTCTCGATCCGGGGCCGGCTGCGCGACCTGGGCGGCACGGCGGAGCTGATCTCCGTGCCGGGCCAGGGCACAGAAGTTGAGCTGAAGGTCCCACGGGGGAAGGCAGGACGGCACGGATGAGCAGGGAGCAGACGGTGCGGGCTGATGCGACGGTGAAGGTGATGGTGGTCGACGACCACCCGATGTGGCGCGACGCGGTCGCCCGCGACCTCGCCGCCGCCGGCTTCGACGTGGTCGCCACGGCCGGCGACGGACCGCAGGCGGTGCGCAGGGCCCAGGCCGCGGCGCCCGACGTCCTGGTCCTCGACCTCAACCTGCCGGGCATGCCCGGCGCCCAGGTCTGCAAGGAACTGGTCGCCGCCAACCCGGCGTTGCGGGTCCTGGTCCTGTCCGCCTCGGGCGAGCACGCCGACGTACTGGAGGCGGTGAAGTCCGGCGCGCTCGGCTACCTCCTCAAGTCCGCCAGTACCGAAGAGCTGACCGACGCGGTGCGCCGCACGGCCGTCGGCGACCCGGTGTTCACCCCGGGCCTGGCCGGCCTCGTCCTCGGCGAGTACCGCAGGCTCGCCAAGGATCCGGCACCCGCCACGTCCGACGAGCCCAGGGCCCCGCAGCTCACCGAGCGCGAGACCGAAGTGCTGCGCCTGGTCGCCAAGGGCCTGAGCTACAAGCAGATAGCCGAGCGCCTGGTCATCTCGCACCGCACGGTGCAGAACCACGTCCAGAACACCCTGGGCAAGCTCCAGCTGCACAACAGGGTCGAGCTCGTGCGGTACGCGATCGAGCGCGGCCTCGACGACGCCTGACCGGGCCATCCCCCGTACGGGTGACCGGAGGATCTTCAACTCCCGTACGGATCAAGTGAATTGACCCTTCGCCCCATCCCGGAGTGACATACGTCACCACTAGCGTGGACGCGTACGTCACTCCCAGGTGAAGGGACCATTCCATGCGGGTCGGAGTACTGACCGGAGGCGGTGACTGCCCCGGACTCAACGCCGTCATCCGGGGCATCGTCCGCAAGGGTGTGCAGGAGTACGGATACGAGTTCACCGGGTTCAAGGACGGCTGGCGGGGCCCCCTGGAGGGCGACATCGTCAAGCTGGACATCCCGGCGGTGCGCGGCATCCTGCCGCGCGGCGGCACCATCCTCGGCTCCTCGCGCACCAACCCCCTCAAGGCGGAGAACGGGGTCCGCCGCATCAAGGAGAACCTCACCAAGTACGAGATCGACGCCGTGATCGCGATCGGCGGCGAGGACACCCTGGGTGTCGCGGCCCGGCTCAGCGACGAGTACGGCATCCCCTGCGTCGGCGTGCCCAAGACGATCGACAACGACCTGTCCGCCACCGACTACACCTTCGGCTTCAACACCGCCGTCGGCATCGCGACCGAGGCCATCGACCGGCTGCACACCACGGCCGAGTCCCACATGCGGGTCCTGGTCGTCGAGGTCATGGGCCGGCACGCGGGCTGGATCGCCCTGCACTCGGGCCTGGCCGGCGGCGCCAACGTCATCCTCATCCCCGAGCAGCGTTTCGACGTCGACGAGGTCTGCGCGTGGGTCACCTCCCGCTTCAAGGCCTCCTACGCTCCGATCGTCTGCATCGCCGAGGGCGCCATGCCCAAGGACGGCGAGATGGTGCTCAAGGACGGCACGCTCGATTCCTTCGGGCACGTACGGCTCTCCGGTGTCGGCGAGTGGCTGGCCAAGGAGATCGAGAAGCGCACCGGCAAGGAGGCGCGTACCACCGTCCTCGGCCACGTCCAGCGCGGCGGCACCCCGAGCGCCTTCGACCGGTGGCTCGCGACCCGCTTCGGCCTGCACGCCATCGAGGCGGTGCGCGACGGCGACTTCGGCAAGATGGTCGCGCTGCGCGGCACCGACATCGTGCGGGTGCCGATCTCGGAGGCCACCTCGAAGCTCAAGACCGTGGACCCCGCGCTCTATGCCGAGGTGGGCGTCTTCTTCGGCTGACCCCGGCCGAGCAGGCCGGGCGGGTCCGGGCTGTGGGCCGTATATTCGCGATATCCGGCCCATAGCCCTCATGACTGGCCCGATGGCCAGGGACCGCCCATAAGGGGAAAGTCGTGGAAATCCTGGCATTCGGCGTGCAGGCCGACGAGAAGCCGCTGATCGAGAAGGCCTTCGCGGGACTCCACGACATCCGCTGTCTGGACGTCTTCCTCACCGAGGACACCGCGCCGATCGCCGCCGGGCACGAAGTGGTCTCCACCAGCGTCAACGCCAGCCTCAACGCCCAGGTGCTGCAGAGCCTGGCCGTCGGCGGGACGCGGATGATCGCCCAGCGCTCCACCGGCTTCAACAACATCGACCTGGACGTGGCCGCCCGTCTCGGCCTCACCATCGCCCGGGTTTCCTACTACTCGCCGTACTCCGTCGCCGAATTCGCCTGGACCCTGGCGATGGCCGTGAACCGCCGCATCGTGCGGGCCTCCAACCGCACCCGCGACTTCGACTTCCGCCTCGACGGGCTGCTCGGTCGCGACATGCGGGGCCGCACCGTCGGGGTCCTCGGCACCGGCAAGATCGGCGAGGCGTTCACCCGGATCGCCCACGGCTTCGGCATGAACCTGCTCGGCTGGGACGTGGCGCAGAACGCGGCCTGCGTCGAGTTCGGCATGAAGTACGTCGACAAGGAAGAGCTCCTCGCGAACGCGGACCTGATCAGCCTGCACGTGCCGCTGCTGCCCTCGACCCAGCACATCATCGGGCGCCGGGAACTCGCGGCGATGAAGGACGACGCGATCCTGGTCAACTCCAGCCGCGGCGGGCTCATCGACACGGACGCGCTGGTGGGCGAGCTGCGCAAGGGGCGCTTCGCCGGCGTCGGCCTCGATGTGTACGAGGCCGAGGCGGGGCTCTTCTTCCTCGACAAGTCCCTGGAGGCCGTCCAGGACGACACCCTGGCCCGCCTCATGACCTTCCCGAACGTGGTGGTCACCTCGCACCAGGCGTACTACACCGAGGACGCGGTGGGCGAGATCATCGCGGCGACGGTGGACAACGTGGCGGCCTACCTGGCAGGCCGCCACACCGAGAACGTCCTGGTCCCGGCAGCGCCGTAGCCCCGGCTCAGCGCACCGCCGCCACCCCCGCGAGCAGGTCCTTGACCACCTCCGGGCCGCGCAGGGTGAGCACCGACTCCGGATGGAACTGGATGCCCGCGTACCCGGACCCCCGCAGCGCGTGGACCTCGTGGGTCACCGGGTCGCGCGCGATCTCCACGCCGGGCAGCTCCCCCGCGCAGCGCGCCGCGAAGCTGTTGTAGAAGCCCACCGTCTCCTCGCGGCCGAACAGGTCGATCCGCACCTGCGCGCCCTGGTGGGGCTCCCGCTTGCGCACGATCTCCAGACCGAGCTCCGCCGCGATCAGCTCATGGCCCAGGCACACGCCGAGCAGCCCGTGCCGGTGCGAGCGCAGCAGTTCCGCGGCCAGCGGGCGGAGCAGCGCCATCTTCGGGTCGGCCGCATCCGCAGGGTCGCCCGGACCGGGGCCGAGGATCACCGGGCCCTCGTGGCCGAGGACCCGCTCGCGCAGCCCGGGGACGTCGTAGCGGAGCACCGAGACCGCGAGGCCCGCCGAGCGCAGCACATGCGCGAGCATCGCCGTGAACGTGTCCTCCCCGTCCACCACCAGCGCGGACCCGCTCGGCTCGGCCGGCCGGTCCTGCATCCGCAGCCAGAACGGCGCGAGGTCGGCCCGCCGGGCGTCGAGCGCGGCCCGCACCCGGGGATCGTCGGCGAGGCGCGGCCGTACGGACTCGGTGGCCGGACGGGCGGGCCGCACCCCGAGCGCCGCCAGGACACCGGCCGCCTTGGCGTGCGTCTCGGCGACCTCGCTCGCCGGGTCCGAGTGGCGTACGAGCGTGGCGCCGACCGGGACCCTGAGGTGCCCTTCGGGAGAGATGTCCGCCGTGCGGATCAGGATGGGGGAGTCCAGGGTCTGGGAGCCGCCCGCGTCCCGGCCGAGCAGGGCGAGCGCGCCCGCGTAATAGCCGCGCCCGCCGTCCTCGTACCGCTCGATGACCCGGCACGCGTTCTGCACCGGCGACCCGGTGACCGTCGCCGCGAACATGGTCTCCCTGAGGACGTCGCGTACGTCGAGCGAGGAGCGGCCCCTCAACTCGTACTCGGTGTGCGCGAGATGGGCCATTTCCTTCAGTCGGGGGCCGATCACGACGCCGCCCATGTCGCCGACCGTGCACATCATCTTGAGCTCCTCGTCGACGACCATCGACAGCTCGTCGGTCTCCTTGCGGTCGGCGAGGAAGGTCAGCAGGTCCTCGGGCGTGGGGCCGCCCGCCGGGTAGCGGTAGGTCCCGCTGATCGGGTTCATGACGACCGTGCCGCCGGACATCCGCACGTGCACCTCGGGGCTGGCGCCGACCAGAGTGCGGTCACCGGTGTGCGCCACATACGTCCAGTACGCGCCCTGCTCACCCACCAGCAGGCGGCGGAACAGGGCCAGCGCGTCGGACCGTCCGAAGCCGGGGATCTCGCCGGTGAACGTGCGCCGGATGACGAAGTTGGCGCCCTCGCCGCGGCCGATCTCGTCGTCGATCACCCGCCGCACGATCCCCGCGTACTCCTCGTCGCCGACATCGAAGCCGCCGCCCTCGACCCGCACCTCGTGCGCGGGCAGCCCGTCGAGCACGTCCGCGAGGGGGAGTTCGTACGTCTCGTCCGCGACGAGGACCGAGAGCGGTGTCCCGTCGTCGCGGACGTCGAAGCCGCGCTCCCTGATCTGCCGGAACGGCACCAGGGCGAGCGCGGGCCGGTCCCCGACGGGCAGATCGGAGAGGTGCTCGGCCTCGTGAACCTCGCCGATCAGCACCTCGACGATGTCGTGATCACGGCCCGGGGTGCGCCTGCGCAGCAGCGCGAAGGGCGGGCAGTTCTCGTCCAACAGCCTCTGGATGAGCATGAGTTGTGTGGTTCCTTCCGGGGAGAGCGGGAGGAACGGCCCGGGAAACACTGAAGGCCGCCCCTCGGGGCGGCCTTCGCGAGTCTGTGTACGCGCAGAAATCAGCGGGCCGCCGGATGAGCGGTCCACCACCAGTTCTGGGTCGAGTGCGCGAACATGCCGGGCACTCTACCCGATGGCACCGCCGGGAGGCAGTGCCATCGGGATCTCTTGATCAGAGCAGCGTGTTGTAGATGTTCCAGCCGGTGCCGATCTGGCGGCGGTCGCCGAACGGCTGCACCGAGCCGCCGTTGCCCGGGTAGAACCACAGCTTGCCGTCGGCGTCGCGGCCGGTCAGGTCCGGCTTGCCGTCCCCGTTCAGGTCGCCCGAGCTGACGATCGCGTTGTAGATGTTCCAGCCGGTGCCGACCTGGTGGCGGTCGCCGAAGGGCTGCACCGCGCTGCCCGTGCCCGGGTAGAACCACAGCTTCCCGGACGGCTCGCGCGCCACGAAGTCGCCCTTGCCGTCGCCGTCGAGGTCGCCGGTGCTCAGGATCTGGTCGTAGATCTGCCAGCTGCTGCCGATCTGCGTGCGGTCGCCGAAGGCGGGGCCGCCGGTGCCCGGGTAGAGCCACAGCTTGCCGTCACCGTCGCGGGCGATCAGGTCGGCCCGGCCGTCACCGGTCAGGTCGCCCGCGCCCACCAGGGAGGTGAAGGCACCCCAGCCCGCGCCCAGCTTGACCCGGTCGCCGAACGGGGCCGCCGGGTTGCCGCTGCCCTTGTAGTACCAGGCCACCCCGGAGGTGTCCCGGGCGATCAGGTCGCCCTGGCCGTCGGCGCGGAAGTCCGACAGGTCCGTCATGGCGTTGTAGATGCCCCAGCCGCTGCCGATCTTGAAGCGGGTGAGGAAGGGCTGCGTGATGTCGCCCGAGCCCTGGTACTGCCAGAAGCCGCCGTTCGCGTCCCGCGCGAGCAGGTTGTAGCGGTTGTCGGCGGGCACGGGGCCCACCGGGGCGACCTGCTCGACGTCGGTCGTGCGCACCCAGGCGATCCGGTGGTTGTACCGGATCGGGTAGAAGGTCTGGGTGCCCTTGACCAGGGTGCCGAGCGTGGTGCCGCCGTAGTAGTAGTCGCCCGCGACCGGGGCGCCCGCGGCGACATAGGTCTGGCCGGCCGGGATGCTGTACTTCGAAAGGGAGGCCGAGTTGTTGTTCTGCACCGGCACCCCGGTGCCCGCGTACGCCGCGTCCTCGGGGTAGGCGCGCCCGTAGACCGGGACCGCGGCGGTGCCCTTGGCCTTCAGGACGACCGGGGCCGAGGGGGCCACGACCGAGGTGTACTGGCCGCCCGGGTTGTAGAACCAGGCCTTCTGGCCGCCGTACCAGATCGCCGTCCAGTCACCGCTCCAGTCGGCCACCACGTAACTGCCGCCGGCGACGACCTTGTCGCCCCAGTTCGGCCCGTCGCTCCACAGCACGTTCGGCATGTACGGGTCGGCGATGGGCGTCGCCGTCGAGGCCGTCGCGTACAGGTAGCCGAAGTTCGCGGGCTGCGGGGTGACGTTCTTGCCGCCGTACGTCAGCGGAGGCTGGTTCGCCGAGGTGAACGGCGGTACGACCTTGACGACCTGGCCGGCCCTGAGCGGCTGGCCCGCGCCGCCGGCGCCGGTCGGGGCGCCGAGCAGGGACATGTAGTGGTTCCAGTCCCAGAACGGGCCCGGGTCCCAGTGCATCGCGGCCACGTTCGGGTCGAGGACGCCGGGCACCTCGTCGTGGCCGATGATGTGCTCGCGGTCGATCGGGATGCCGAACCGGTTCGCCAGGTACTTGACCAGCGTCGCGGACGCGTCGTACAGGGGCTCGCCGTACCAGCTGCCCTCCTTGATGGCGAAGCCCACGTGCTCGATGCCCAGGGAGTGCATGTTCACGGTCTTGTTGCCCGCGTGGTACGACTCGTCCTTCGTCGCCACCATCTGCGTGACGAGGCTGCCGTCGTCCTTGATCAGGTAGTGCGTGCTCGCCTGCGCCCCGGGGTCCTGGAAGACGGCGACCGAACCGTCGTAGCTGCCCTCGGTGTCGTGAATGATGATCTGCCGGATGTCGAATCCGTTGTCCGGCCGGGTGGCGAGGTTGTAGTTGTTCGCGTTCGCCGGCTTGAAGTCGCACGGCAGGCCGGCCGGGCACTCGGGCGTCGCGGCGTCGGCCGCGGCCTTGCCGGTGCCTGCGGCCAGCGGCATCTTCGCCGGCTTGACCGGCTTCACCGCCGGGTCGGCGGGCAGCGCGAGGTACTGGCCGTCCGTGGTGAGCCGGCTCTCGCCGGAGCGCACCGTCTCGAAGACGCGGTCGGCGAAGGCGCCGGCGGCCTTGGCGTCGGAGGCCTGGCTGTAGCGGGCCACCGCCGCGTACCAGCCGCCCGGGTCGGCCGGCAGTGAGCCGGTGGCCGCGCGCTGGTACCGGGCGAGCAGCGCCGCGCCCGCCCGGATGCTCTGGGCGGCGTCGGTGCGTACCGCGTCCACCGGCTTGCCGATGAGCTTCGCGGCCTCGTCCAGCGTGTGCAGCGCCGGGTCATTGGTGTCGACGGCGGGCTCAAAGGCCGGCGCCTTCTTGGCGTCGAACTTCTTCATGACCGCCGGGTCGCCGCTCATGTCGAGGTGCGCCAGCTGCTCCTGGGCGCTGGGCGGCGCCACGTCACCGGGCATGACCCGGGTCAGACCCATGACGTTGTACGCGCCCGACGTGCTGGGCCTGCCGTCGTGGTCCTCCCAGAGCGTCTGGCGGTAGGAGACCGCCATCAGGACGCTCTGCGGAACCTTGAACTCCTTCGCCGCATCGGCGAATTGGGCCTGCAGGGCCGTGCCCGGCTGTCCTCCGCCGTCCTGCGTCGCCCCCACGACGCGCGGCGCCGCCACGGCCACCGAGCCCAGCGCGGTGACGGCCACGGCCCCGGCCACCCCGTAGGCAAGGAACTTCTTCGTCACGTGTCTCTGCTGCCTTCTGCTCACGCTTCGGCTCACACCCACCCCTGGTCGCTTTGCCCTGTATTCAGTAAGTGGCGTGAGATTAACAGGGGGTGACGTGCGAGGGGAGAGGCGGGAGGGACTTCAAGCCGTCGCGCCTTCCGGCCGCCTCGGCGTGGCCGGTGTCTCATTTGGTGGTCGCTGGGGTGGACGGCTTGGCGGACCCCGTAATGTGGGTCCGGTGACCGTGAACGTAAACACCTGGCGTGACCTTCCCGCGGCGCAGCAGCCCGAGTACCCCGATGCCGAGGCTCTGCGCGATGTGATCGCGGACCTCGAGTCGTATCCGCCGCTCGTCTTCGCGGGCGAGTGCGACCAGCTGCGCGCCCGTCTGGGAGCCGTCGCCCAGGGCGAGGCGTTCCTCCTCCAGGGCGGCGACTGCGCCGAGGCCTTCGACGCCGTCTCGGCCGATCACATCCGGGCCAAGCTGAAGACCCTCCTCCAGATGAGCGCCGTCCTCACCTACGCGGCCTCCGTGCCCGTGGTGAAGGTCGGCCGCATCGCCGGCCAGTACTCCAAGCCCCGCTCCAAGGGCACCGAGACCCGCGACGGCGTGACGCTGCCGACCTACCGAGGCGACTCCGTGAACGGCTTCGCCTTCACGGAGAAGGACCGCGTGCCGGACCCCGAGCGCCTGAAGCGGATGTACAACGCGTCCGCCTCGACGCTCAACCTGGTGCGCGCCTTCACCACCGGCGGCTACGCCGACCTGCGCCAGGTGCACGCCTGGAACCAGGACTTCGTGAAGTCGTCGCCCTCCGGCCAGCGCTACGAGCAGCTCGCCCGCGAGATCGACAACGCGCTCAACTTCATGAAGGCCTGCGGCACCGACCCCGCCGAGTTCAAGGCCGTCGAGTTCTACGCCTCCCACGAGGCGCTGCTGCTCGACTACGAGTCGGCGCTGACCCGCACCGACTCGCGCACCGGCCACCTGTACGACACCTCCGGCCACATGGTCTGGATCGGTGAGCGCACCCGGCAGCTGGACGGCGCGCACATCGAGTTCGCCTCCCGGATCCGCAACCCGATCGGCATCAAGCTCGGCCCGACGACCACCGTCGACGAGGCGCTCACCTACGTGGACCGCCTCGACCCGGACCGTGAGCCGGGCCGGCTGACCTTCGTCGTCCGCATGGGCGCCGACAAGGTCCGCGACAAGCTGCCCGACCTTGTCGAGAAGGTCACCGCGTCCGGTGCGGTCGTCGCCTGGGTCACCGACCCGATGCACGGCAACACGTTCGAGGCGGCCTCCGGCCACAAGACGCGCCGCTTCGACGACGTCCTGGACGAGGTCAAGGGCTTCTTCGAGGTCCACAAGGCGCTCGGCACGCACCCGGGCGGCATCCACGTCGAGCTCACCGGTGACGACGTCACCGAGTGCGTGGGCGGCGGCGACGAGATCTTCGTCGACGATCTGCACCAGCGCTACGAGACGGCCTGCGACCCGCGCCTGAACCGCAGCCAGTCCCTGGACCTGGCGTTCCTGGTCGCCGAGATGTACCGCGACCAGTAGTCCCGCACGCAACAGTGGGGCGCGGATCGATGTGATCCGCGCCCCACTGGCGCATCCGGGGCTTTTGCGCATCCGGGGTGCCGGGTAAGGTTAGGTTAGCCTCACCGAGGGATCGGGAACCGATCAACCGGGACTGGCCTTACCCATCGATCCCCGCGTCGATCGCTCCGGGAGGTGAACCGCGTGTACGTATGCAACTGCTTCGGTGTCACCGAGGAGCAGGTCAAGAAGCACGCGGACGGCGGTGCCTGCACCCCCCGCCAGATAGCTTCCGCCTGCAAGGCCGGCACCGACTGCGGTTCGTGCGTACGCCGCATCCAGGCGCTCCTCGGCCGCGGCGCCTGCCCCCGCCGGGAGCTGGTGGACCAGGGCAAGCCCGCGCTGACCGCGGTCGTCCCGGAGTCGGCCCCGGCCCTGGACGAGGCCGCGTAACCCCCGGACCTCAGCTCTCCGGCTGCTCGATGAGCTGCGCGATGTAGAGCGCCTCGCCGAGCTTGTCGACCAGCTCCAGCTGGGTGTCCAGGTAGTCGATGTGGTGCTCCTCGTCCGCCAGGATCGACTCGAAGATGTTCGCGGACGTGATGTCGCCCTTCGCCCGCATGACCTCGATGCCGCGCTTGAGGCGGTCGATCGCCTCGACCTCGATCTGCCGGTCCGCCTGGAACATCTCGGTGACCGTCTGCCCGATGCGCACATGGAAGAGCCGCTGGAAGTTCGGCAGGCCGTCCAGGAAGAGGATCCGGTCGGTCAGCACCTCCGCGTGCTTCATCTCGTCGATCGACTCGTGACGCGTGTACTTGGCCAGCTTCGTCCAGCCGAAGTTGGCCTGCATCGCGCTGTGCAGCCAGTACTGGTTGATCGCCGTCAGTTCGGCACTCAGCTGCTCATTCAGGAATTCGATGACCTCGGGGTCGCCCTGCATCGCAGAGGCTCCTTCCAAGCGGTAACTGGGCAGGTTCCGCGCATCCTTGCACCGTGATCAGGGGGCGTCCAGTAAGTGCACGCTTAGTAGGAGTTGCCCGAATCCGGACGTCCCTGGTCATCACCACCCCCCGGGGTCTGTCACCATGGAGTCATGGGTCAGCCGGAGAGCCGGGAGCGGCAGGGAGCAGCGCAGACGGAGCTTCCGCCGGGGCAGCGGCTCCAGCGCGGCTGGCCGGTCACCCACTACGGCCCGGTGCCCAAGTTCAAGCCGGAGCGCTGGGAGTTCCGGGTCTTCGGAGCCACCGCCGGCGGCGACAAGCACTGCTGGAACCACGAGGAGTTCTCGGCGCTGCCGTTCGAGACCGTGGTCGCCGACCTGCACTGCGTCACCAAGTTCTCGATGGTCGGGGCCGAATGGGGCGGGGTGAGCGCCCGCACGATCGCCGAACTCGCGCCGCCCGCACCCGATGTCACCCATGTCATGGTGTGGGCCGAGTACGGCTTCAGCTCCAACCTGCGCCTGGCCGACTTCCTCGGCGACCGCACGCTCTTCGCCACCCACAACGGAGGCGAGCTGCTCACCGCCGAACACGGCTTCCCGCTGCGCCTGGTCGTCCCGCACCTCTACGCCTGGAAGGGCCCCAAGTGGGTCCGCGGCATCGAGTACATGACGGCGGACCGCCGGGGCTTCTGGGAGGAGCGGGGCTACCACAACATCGGCGACCCCTGGCGCGAGCAGCGCTACTCCTACCAGGAGGAGCCCGGGGACGGCCCCGAGCTCTGAGCATGCCGCCGGGCTAGGCCCGCAGGGACTTCAGCAGGGCCACGTCCGCCGCATGCCCCTCCTTGCCGCCCGGGGTCTCGATGACCAGCGGTACGCCCTCGGTCGCCGGGTGCGCGAGCAGCTCGCGGAACGGCTCCTCGCCGATGTGTCCGGTGCCGATGTTCTCGTGGCGGTCCTTGTGTGCGCCGGCCACATCCTTGGAGTCATTGGCGTGGATCAGCTGGAGCCGCCCCTCGCCGACGGTCTCCACCAGGAGGTCCAGGGTCTGCTTCATCCCGCCGGGCCCGGCCAGGTCGTGCCCGGCCGCGTAGATGTGGCAGGTGTCGAGGCAGACGCCCAGCTTGGGGTGGGCGTCCAGGGCCTCGAAGTACGGGCCGAAGTCCCAGGTGCGCGAGCACAGCGAGGCGCCCTGCCCGGCCGTCGACTCCAGGAGCAGGAACGGGTCGTCGTCGTGGGTCAGCTCGTCGAGCAGCGGCAGCAGATGCGTACGGACCTGCGCGAGAGCCTCCGCACGCGGGCGTCCGCCGGTCGCCGAGCCCGTGTGCACGACCACGCCGAGCGCGCCGATCTCGCGGCCCCGGCGCAGCGAGTGCCGCAGCGACTCCACCGACTTCTCCACCGTCGCCTCGGTGTGCGAGCCGAAGTTGATCAGGTACGGGGCATGGACGTACGCCGGTATCGAGGCCTCGGCGCACTCGGCCCGGAACTTCTCGTCCTGGGCCGGGTTCCCGGTGGGGGTGGCCCAGCCGCGCGGGTTGGCGGCGAAGACCTGCACGGTCTCGGCGCCGATCTCGCGCGCGTAGGTGAGGCCGGTCGTGGCGAGGCCGCCGGCCACGGGGACGTGGCCGCCGATGGGGTTGCGCATGGGGTGACTACCTACAGTCCCTTGGTGGTGATGGTGATGGTGGAGCCCTCGGGCGCCTGCGCCCCGGCGGCGACGGACTGGCCCGACACCTCATCGCTGAGGAACGGGAAGCCGCGGTCGACCTTCACCTTGAAGCCGGCCTTCTCCAGGTCCCGCTGGGCGTCGGCGGCCTTCTCGCCGGTCACCTTGGGCACGGGGATCATCCGGGGGCCCTTGGACACGGTCAGCGTGACGCTGTCGCCCTTGGCGAGCTGGGCGTGCTCGGCGGCGGACTGGGCCGCGACCTTGCCTGCCTCCTGCGCCGAGTTGACCTGGTCGGGTGCGACGGTGACCTGGAGCCCGGCGTTCTGGAGGGCGGCGGTGGCATCGGCCACCGAGTCGCCGACCACGCCGGGCACGTCGACGGGGGCGCCCTTGCTGACGACCATCGAGACGGCCGTGTCCGTGTGGCGCTTGACGCCCGCGGCCGGGTCGGTACGGATCACCGAGCCCTGCGGGACGCTCTCGTTGAACTCGCTGGAGGTGTCGCCCGGCGCGAAGCCCGCCTTGTTCAGCTCGCTCTTCGCCTTGTCGAGCGGCATCCCGTCCAGCTGGGGCACCTGCGCCGTCTCCGGGCCGCGCGAGACGACCAGGGTGACCGAGCCGTTGCCCCGGATGCGGGCACCGGTCGCCGGGTCGGTCGACATGACCTGGCCCCGCTCGACGGTGTCGCTGAACTGCCGGTCGACTTTTCTGACGCCGAGCCCGGCGCCCGACAGCTTCTTCTTCGCCGCGTCCTCGCTCTGCCCGATGAGGGCCGGAACCCGGGTGAACTGGCCGGAGTTGATGTACCAGACGCCCGCGCCGACGCCGAAGATCAGCAGCAGCGCGGCCACGATCGCGATCAGACCGCGCCGGTTGTCGAACCGGCCGCGCGACGGGCGGCGCGGCCTGCGGGGGGCCGGCTCCGGCTCGTCCTCGATGCGCTGCGGCATGATCAGCCGACTGGTGCGGTTGACGGCCTCCTCGCGGACGGCCTCGGCGGGCAGGGGTCCGGCCGCCGGCGTGACCGGCGTCGTCAGGGCCCGCGGGATCACGCTCGTACGGTCGTCGGCGCCGCTCCGGCCGGCCGAGGAGTGCGCGCCCGGCGGGACCGCGTCCAGTTGCTCGTCGTCGAGGGCGGCGCGGGCGGTACGGGTCTGCGCGAGCAGGGCCACCGCGTCGTGCGGACGGACGTCGGGGTTGCGGGCGGTCGCCGAGGCGACCAGCTCGTCCAGCTCCAGGGCGAGGCCGGGCACGGCCACGGACGGCGCGGGCACGCCCTCGTGGAGGTGGGCGTAGAGGATCTGGGCAGGGGTGTCCCCGTGGTGCGGCTTGGCGCCGGTGAGCATCTCGTACAGGACGACACCGCACGCGTACACGTCGGCGCGGGTGTCCGCGGTGCCGTGCTCGATCTGCTCGGGGGCCAGGTAGGAGACGGTGCCGAGGACCGACCCTGTGGTGCTGGTCACCGAGTCGACGGCCCTGACCAGGCCGAAGTCGGCGACCTTGACCCGGCCGTCGTCGCCGATCAGGACGTTCTCGGGCTTCATGTCCCGGTGGACGAAACCGGCCCGGTGGGCGGCGCCGAGGGCCGCGAGCACCGGCTCCAGGATGTCGAGGGCCGCGCGCGGCTGGAGCGCGCCGCGCTCGCGCAGCACGTCGCGCAGGGTGCAGCCGGCGACGTACTCCATCGCGAGGTAGACGTACTGGTCCTGCGCGCCCTGGTCGAAGACGCCGACCACATTGGGGTGCGCGAGCCGGGCCACCGACTTGGCCTCGCGGATGAAGCGCTCCACGAAGGAGGCGTCGGCGGCCAGGCTCGGGTGCATCACCTTGAGGGCGAGCACACGGTCGAGGCGGGTGTCGACGGCCCGGTAGACCGTGGCCATACCGCCGACGGCGATGCGCGCGTCGACGCGGTAGCGGCCGTCGAGCACCTGCCCGACGAGGGGGTCATGAAGGGTCGTATCCACGGGGGAGAGTTTACGAGCGCGGTCCGGCCCCCTTCACGCCGCGGGCGTTCCGGGGGCCGGACTGAAGCCGAGCTGTGACGCGGACCGGGCCGGGAAAGGCTGGATCCGCGGCCGGGTAGGGCCCAGGAGGGGCTAGAACGCGGGCCGCTCCGGGTCCAGCACGGCCCGGCCCGCCATCGTCGAGGACGCCTCGGCGAAGTGGCGGCGCGGGATGCGGCCCGCGCGGTGGGCGAGGCGGCCCGCCTCCACCGCGTGCCGCATCGCCTCCGCCATCAGGACCGGCTCCTGGGCCCGGGTCACCGCCGAGGCCAGCATCACCGCCGAACAGCCGAGCTCCATGGCGAGCGCCACGTCGGATGCGGTGCCCGCCCCCGCATCGAGGATCACCGGGACGCTCGCCCGGTCCACGATCAGCTCGAAGTTGTGCGGGTTGCGGATGCCGAGGCCGGAGCCGATGGGGGAGCCGAGCGGCATGATCGCCGCGCATCCGACGTCCTCCAGCTTGTGCGCGAGGACCGGGTCGTCGTTGGTGTACGGCAGCACGGTGAACCCGTCGTCGACCAGCACCTCGGCGGCGTCGAGCAGTTCGATCGGGTCGGGAAGGAGAGTGCGCTCGTCGGCGATGACCTCCAGCTTCACCCAGTGCGTGCCCAGCGCCTCGCGGGCAAGCCGCGCGGTGAGGACGGCCTCGCCCGCGGTGAAGCAGCCCGCCGTGTTGGGCAGCACCCGGATGCCGAGCCGGTCGAGCACGGACAGGACCGAGCCCTGCACGGTCGGGTCGAGGCGGCGCATCGCGATGGTGGTCAGCTCCGTGCCGGACACCGTGAGCGCCCGCTCCAGGGTGTCGAGGCTGGGCGCCCCGCCGGTGCCCATGATCAGGCGGGAGTCGAAGGTGGTGTCGGCGATGGTCAGCAGATCGTCGGCCATGTCAGCCCCCCTGTACGGCGGTGAGGACCTCGACGCGGTCGCCGTCGCCGAGCGTGGTCGTGGGCCAGGCGCCGCGCGGCACGACCGTCTCGTTGACGGCGGCCGCGACCCCGGAGCGGGACGGGGTGAGGGTGGCGACGAGGGCGTCGAGGGTGGTCCCGGAGGCGAGCGCGCGGGGCTCGCCGTTGACGGAGATGGTCATGCGGTCGTCAGCTCCCAAGGTGCGGAGGTGAAGCGTCGGGGGGTGAACGGGCGTGCCTCGTCGGGCAGTTCACCGGTGGTCAGGACGTGCGCCATGACGTCGCCGGTGACCGCGGTGAGCAGCACGCCGTTGCGGTAGTGGCCGGTCGCGAGCAGCAGCCCGGGCAGCGCGGTCGGGCCGAGCAGGGGCGCGTTGTCGGGGGAGGCGGGGCGAAGCCCGGCCCGGGTCTCGGTGAGCAGCAGCTCGGTGATGCCGGGTACCAACTCGTGGGCGTCGCGCAGGAGTTGGTACACCCCGCCCGCGGTGACCGTGGTGTCCCAGCCGAGCTCCTCGCTGGTGGCGCCGACGACGAGTTCGCCGTTCTCGCGCGGTACGAGATAGACCTCGCTGCCCCGCACCACGGCCCGCACGGTCCGGGACAGGAAGGGCGCGTAGGCGGGCGGCACGGTCAGCCGCAGGACCTGGCCCTTCACGGGACGCACGGGAGGCAGGAGCTCTTCCGGTACGCCCGCGAGGCGGCCGCTGAGGCTGCCCGCGGCGAGCACGACCTGGTCGGCGGCGAGCTCGGTGCCGTCCGCCAGGACGATGCCCGAGGCCCGCTCCTGTACGACCGAGAGCCGCTCGGCCCAGCCGTGCGCGAACCGCACCCCGGCCTGGGTGCACGCGCCGACCAGCGCCTTCGCCAGCCTTCTCGGGTCGATCTGGTGGTCGCCGTCGACCCGCAGGCCGCCGCGCACGCCGGGCGCCAGCATCGGTTCCAGGCGGCGGCAGTCACGGCCGGACAGCCACTCGGACTCCAGGCCGCAGCGGGCCTGGAGCGCGTGCAGGTCGCGCAGGTGGGCGCGGTCGTCGGAGTCGAGCGCCACGGCGAGCGTGCCGCAGGCGCGGTAGCCGGTGTCGAGGCCGGTGACCTCCGTCAGCTCACCCGCGAAGTCCGGGTAGCGGCGGGCGGACTCGACATTGAGGGCGAGCAGGGTCTGCTCGCCGTAGTGGAGCTCGGTGACGGCGGCGAGCATCCCGGCCGCGACCTGGGCGGCGCCGCCGCCCGGCTCGGGGTCGGCGAGCACGACACCGAGGCCGCGCTGGGCGGCCCGCCAGGCGGTGACGAGCCCGATGATGCCGCCCCCGACCACGAGGACGTCGGACCCGTTCCCGGACCCGTTTCGTGAAGAACGCATGGGCGTCCAGCCCCTCCCTTCGCCGGCATGACCCGGATCAGGTTCGTACGGTCGGAGGCCGCCAGCCTCCCTCTCAGCCCGGTGCGTCCGGGCTCCCGCGAGTGCTTTACGCCTGCCACCATAGCCCGAGCCTCCGGCCCCGAGTAAGGGAGCGTCCGGGCGACAGGCGGGTGCCCGCGTTGACCGGACCCCTTACCTGACGAATAGTCAGCTGCTTATGGTGATCGGGTGAGCGAACAGCAGACGCAATCCGAAGCGCGGCACGTGGTCGTCGTCGGCGCGGGCATGGCCGGCGTGCAGACCGCGGTGGCCCTGCGCGAACAGGGCTTCGCCGGAGCCATCACCCTCATCGGCGCCGAACCCCACCAGCCCTACGACCGGCCCCCGCTGTCCAAGGCCGTCCTGCTCGGCAAGGCCGAGGGCTCCGCCTTCGAGGTGGACTTCGAGGCGCTCGGCGTGGACCTGCGCCTGGGCCTCGAAGTCACCGGGGTACGGCCCGCCGAGCACGTGGTGGTCACCGAGGCGGGCGAGGTCGGCTACGACATCCTGGTCATCGCCACCGGCGCCGAACCGCTCACCCTGCCCGGCAGCGGCGGAGTGCCCGGCGTCCACCTGCTGCGCACCCTCGACGACGCGCGGCGCCTTCGCCCGGTCCTCGACCAGCGGCACCGGATCGTGGTGGTGGGCGCCGGGTGGATCGGCGCCGAGTTCGCGACGGCCGCGCGCGACGCGGGCTGCGAGGTCACCGTGGTCGAGGCCGCCGACCGCCCGCTGGCCGGGGTGCTGCCCGCCGAGGTCGCCGCCCCCATGGCCGGCTGGTACGCCGAGTCGGGCGCCGAACTCCTCACCGGCGCCCGGGTCCAGGCGGTCGTGCCGGGCGAGGTGCTGCTCGCCGACGGCCGTCGGCTGCCCGCCGACGCGGTGGTCATCGGTATCGGCGCCCGCCCCGCGACCGGCTGGCTGGCCGGCTCGGACATCGCCCTTGGCCCGGAGGGCGCGATCACTGCGGACGCCCGCCTGCGCACCTCGCTCCCCGACGTGTACGCGGTCGGCGACTGCGCCTCGTTCCCCTCGGCCCGCTTCGGCGAACGCCTGCTCGTCCACCACTGGGACAACGCGCTCCAGGGCCCGCGCACGGTCGCCGCCGACATCGTGGGCGAGGCCGCCGCCGACTACGACCCGGTCCCGTACTTCTGGTCCGAGCAGTTCGGCCGCTTCGTCCAGTACGCGGGCCACCACACGGACGCCGACGAAGTGATCTGGCGCGGCGACCCGTCCGCGGCCTCGTGGTCGGTCTGCTGGCTCCGGGAGGGCGCGCTGGTGGCGGTCCTGGCAGTGGGCCGCCCAAGGGATCTGGCCCAGGGCCGCAGACTCATCGAATCGGCCAAGCCCCTGGACAGGGAAAAGGTGGCGGATTCGGCTGTGCCGCTGAAATCGGCGGAGCAGGGGTAGCCGGGGTGGCCGAGCGGCCGACACGCCGCGGAGGGGGCCGGGGGCACAGCCCCCGAGGGACCACCCCGGTACCGAGTGTCAGTGCGAGGTGGCACGCTTGTGACCGTGACCGAGATTGACGCAAAGATTGATGCTCTCGTCCCCGCCTGGCTCCACCTCCCCGACATCGCGGAGATGCTGGACGTGGAGGTGACGCGCGTACGGCAGCTGGTCAAGGAGGGCCAGCTCATCGCCGTACGCCGCGGTGAGAACAGGGCGCTGCAGGTGCCCGCCGCCTTCATCGACACCGACAAGGTGGTGAAGGGCCTGGCCGGGACGCTGACGCTGCTGAGGGACGACGGCTTCTCCGACGAGGAGATGCTGGAGTGGCTCTTCACTCCCGACCCGAGCCTGCCCGGCACCCCCGCGCAGGCCCTCAGTGAGAATCGCGGCACGGAGGTGAAGCGCCGCGCCCAGGCGCTCGCCCTCTGAGTCGTAAGAGCCCACCCGACAGTGCCGACAAGCCCGCGGTGTACGGTCCGGTCCACCCGGTCCGTACACCGCGCGGCCCGGCCGAAGACGAACACCAACGGGGGACCTTCCATGCCCACGGCCCGTGAACAGCTCGCCGACGCCCGCCTCTACCTGTGCACCGACGCCCGTAAGCGCCAGGGTGATCTGCCCGAGTTCCTGGACGCCGTCCTCGCGTCGGGCGTGGACATGGTCCAGCTGCGGGACAAGGGCATGGAGGCCGCCGAGGAGCTGGAGCACCTGGCCGTATTCGCGGACGCCTGCCGCCGGCACGGCAAGCTGCTCGCGGTCAACGACCGGGCCGACGTGGCGCACGCCATCGGTGCCGACGTGCTGCACCTGGGCCAGGGCGACCTGCCGGTGCCCGCCGCGCGGGCGATCCTGGGCGACGCGGTGCTGATCGGCCGCTCCACGCACGCGAACGAGGAGGCCGCCGCGGCCGCCGCCGAGCCGGGTGTGGACTACTTCTGCACGGGCCCCTGCTGGCCCACCCCCACCAAGCCGGGCCGGTACGCACCGGGCCTCGACCTGGTGCGCCACACCGCCTCGCTCGGCACCGACCGCCCCTGGTTCGCGATCGGCGGCATCGACGCGGGCAACCTGGACGAGGTTCTGGACGCGGGCGCCGACCGCGTCGTCGTCGTACGGGCGATCACCGAGGCCGGCGACCCGGCCGCGGCCGCCGCCGACCTCGCCAAGCGGGTCCGGGAGCGGCTCGCGTAGCCCGCTGTCCGAGGGGTGGACGGAAGTCCGGCAATTGAGACAATTCACCCCTGTTTTGTTGGGGTGCCGACCAGCCCTGGCTAACCTGCAGGTATGGCCCTTGGCACAGCTTCCACCAGGACTGATCGCGCGCGAACCGTGCGCGACATGCTCGCGACCGGCGAGACGACGTACTCCTTCGAGTTCTACGCGCCCAAAACCGAGAAGGGCGAGCGGAACCTCTGGAACGCGCTGCGCCGGGTCGAAGCGGTTGCCCCCGACTTCGTCTCCGTGACGTACGGGGCCGGCGGCTCCACTCGCACGGGAACCGTCGAGGCCACCCAGCAGATCACCGAGGACACCACCCTCACCCCGGTCGCCCACCTCACCGCCGTCGGCCACTCGGTCGCCGAGCTGCGCCACACGGTGGGCCAGTACGCCGACGCCGGGATCCGCAACATCCTCGCGGTACGCGGCGACCCGAAGGGCGACCCCATGGGTGAGTGGGTCAAACACCCCCAGGGCATGACATACGCGGCCGAACTCGTTTCGCTCATCCGGGAGTCGGGCGACTTCTGCGTCGGTGTCGCGGCTTTCCCCGAAATGCACCCGCGCTCCACGGACTGGGATTCCGACATCCGGCACTTCGTGGACAAGTGCCGCGCGGGTGCGGACTATGCCATCACCCAGATGTTCTTCGTGCCCGAGAACTATTCGCGGCTGCGCGACCGGGTTTCGGCGGCCGGCTGCGAGACCCCGATCATCCCCGAAGTCCTGCCCGTGACCAGCGTGAAGCAGCTGGAACGACTGCCCCAACTCAGCACCGCGGCCTTCCCGGAGGACCTGCGGGACCGGATGCTTGCCGTCAAGGACGATCCGGCCGCTGTACGCTCCATTGGCATCGAGTTCGCCACGGATTTCTGTTCGCGGCTGCTCGCCGATGGCGTACCCGGGTTGCACTTCATTACCCTCAACAACTCCACGGCGACGCTCGAAATCTACGAGAATCTCGGCCTGCACCAGCAGGCGTAGCCGAAAACCGGCCCGGGTCAGGGGACAGCTGTACCCGGGGCAGGAGAATGAGGGGCGTACATGGGCTGGACGGTCCTCTACATCGCGTTCGCAATCGTCGCACTGTGGCTGCTCGGCGAGGTGCTGCTGCAGTACAAGGCGCGGCTGCGCTGGCGGTTGCTCGCCTTCACCGGATTCGTGGGCGTGGTTCTGGGTGTCCTGATTCCGTCCGTGTTCGTGATCATCCTGGGTGCGATCGCCTTCGCCGTCGGCCAGGTGTACGTCACGCTCTCCTTCCGGCGCGGCTTCTCCACCGGCTGGGCACTCGGCGGCAGGCCGGGCGCAAGCCGCCGCCGCAGGGCGAGCCGCGGCAAGGGCGCCCCCGCCCCGGAACCGGTCCTCGAAGTCTCGGACCTCCAGTACGAGGACGCGTCCGCCGCAGGCTCCCCGGACGGGAACGGCGAGATGCTGCACGCCGATCCGGGCCACGCCGACGCGGTCTACGAGCCGCAGCCGATGCCCGACGAGACCGGCCAGTACGGCATCTACAGCCCCGCCCAGCAGCCCGAGGCACAGCCCCAGTACCCCGCGTACGACCCCCAGCAGCCGTACGCCGACCCCTACGCCCCGCAGTACGACGAGCCGGGCGCCGGGCAGCAGCAGTACGCCGCCTACTCGGACCCGTACATCGGCAACGGCGGCCAGGCATACGGCACGTACAACGGCTACGACAGCTTCGGCGGCCAGCAGTCCTACCCCGCCGACCCGCTCACCGCGCAGTACGCGACGGACACCCCGCCCGGCGGCGTCTGGGTGCCGCAGCAGCGCGACGGGGAGTACGTCTCCTACGAGCAGCAGCAGGCCCAGCAGCCGCAGCAGCCGGGCCAGCAGCCGTACGACCCGAACCACCCGGATCTGCCGCAGTACCCCGAGCAGCAGCCCTACCGCTACTGACCGGTCCCGGCACCGCTCCCCGGACCTTTCGCCGGGCCGTTCGCCGGTCCGGGGCTCACTGCGAGCCCCGGAAGTCGTCACCCTCCACGATCAGCCCCGCCACCAGCGCGCCCGTCATCCCGGCGTGCGCGAGCCCGCCGCCCGGGTGTGCCCAGCCGCCCGCCAGGTACAGCCCCGGCAGACCGGTGGTGTTGGACGGGTGCAGCAGGGTGGCCCCGGCGCCGGCCAGCGAGGGCGCGGGCACCGAACCGCCCCCGGCGCCGGTCGCCTGCGCGATGTGGACCGGGGTGCGGGGCTCGTGCCAGAGCATCCGCTCCCGGAGGTCGGGCACGGCCCGCGCGGCGGCCGCGATGAGCCTGTCCGTGTACTGGCGGACCAGCGCCTCGTCCGTCCAGTCGACGGGCCCGCTGGGCGCGACCGTCGCCGTCAGCGTCACCGCCTCGTGGTCGTCGTCGGGCCGCACCGCCGGATCGTCGGGGCGCAGCACCGTGACCGTCGGCGGCTCGTCGTGCTTTCCCGTGAAGGCCGCGCGGGCCTCGGCCGTGGCGCCCGGGGAGTGGACCACCGTGCGGTGCGCGGCGTCCGCGGGGCGGGCGCCGCGCAGGGCGAGCAGCACCGTGAAACGGCTCGGCCGGGCCGTGGCGGCGGGGCGGACCGTGTCCGGCCCCCACAACTCCCGGCCGGGCAGCATCCGTTCGAGCCCGCGCGGGTCCGCGCCGCACACCACGTGGTCCGCCTCCACGAGGGTGCCGTCGGCCAGCTCGACGCCTGCCGCCCGGCCGTCCTTCTCGCGGACCCGCGCCACCTCGGCGTCGAAGACGAACTCGACCCGCCTCGCCAGGCAGCGCTCGTACACCGCGCGCGCCAGCTCCCGCATGCCGCCGCGCACGTACCAACTGCCGAAGGTCTGCTCCATGTACGGCAGAACCGCCGCCGAGGCGGGGGCCGTGCCGGGGTCCAGGCCGTACTCCAGGGCGTAGCACTCCAGGAGCGCGCCCAGGTGCCCGCCGCCCAGCTCCCACTCGGCGACCTCGCCCAGCGTGGCCGCCTGCCGGGGCGATCGGAGCAGCCGGCGCTGCTTCGGCGCGGGATACGGCTCGCGGGCCAGCACCTGCCAATTGGGCCACAGCGGCTCCTCCAGGAGCGGCCGGCGCGTGCGGTCCCAGGCCTCCCTGGCCCGGATCAGGAACGCGCCCCAGCGCTCGCCCGCGCCCGCCCCCAGAGCCGCGTCGAGGGCCGCCATCACGCCCGCACGCGAGGCGTTGGGCAGCGACACTTCCGTACCGTCGGCGAAGAGGTGGTGCGAGGCCGGATCCACCGCGGCGAGCTCCACGAGGCTCTCCAGCGGCTCCTTGCCGGTCTTCACGAACAGGTCGCGGTAGACGGCGGGCAGCCGCAGCAGACCGGGGCCGGTGTCGAAGACGAACCCGTCCCGCTCGAACCGCCCCAGTGCGCCGCCGTACGTCGACGAGCGCTCGTACACCGTCACCCGGTGGCCTGCCACGGCCAGCCGGGCAGCAGCCGCCATGGCGCCCACACCGGCGCCGATCACCGCAATCCGTGCCATGTCTGCGACTGTATCCGCCGCCACTGACACCTCACTCCGGCGGCCGCTGAACCCCCGCCGCGGCCAGCCGCTTCTCCTCCCGGCGCTGCGCCCTGCGCCGCCGGAAACGGCGGATCTTGCGCCACAGCACGACCAGTATCACGATGCCGATGAGCAGCAGCGTGCCCGCGATCACGGCCGCCGCGAGCGGGTGGAAGATCGCGAAACTTATGATCCCGGCGACGCCCAGGTCCTCCGCCGTGCTCAGCGCGATGTTGCTGAACGGCTCGGGCGAGGTGTTCACCGCCATCCGCGTCCCGGCCTTGACCAGATGGCTCATGAGCGCCGTCGAACCGCCCACCGCGCCCGCCGCGAGATCCGGCAGCGAGCCGTTCTGTCCGGCAAGCAGCGCCCCGACGACCGCGCCCGCGATCGGCCGGATCACCGTGTGCACGGAATCCCAGACCGAGTCGACGTACGGGATCTTGTCCGCGACCGCCTCGCAGAGGAACAGGACGCCGGCGGCGATCAGGACGTCCGGACGCTGGAGCGCCTCGGGCACGTCGTCGGTGAGGCCGGTGGCGCCGAAGATGCCGAGCAGCAGGACCACCGCGTACGCGTTGACCCCGCTCGCCCAGCCGCTGGTGAACACGAGGGGGAGTACGGACACGGTCGCGATGTTAACCAGATCCGGCCGTTCGCGACTGAGGTTGAGCACGGACGTCTGAGTATCCGTACCTAGGAGGTGAGATGAGTACCTGCACGGATGGGCTCCTACCTGCGCGGACGGGAAGGTGGAGACCACGGAAGGGGCGCGGCGCCGGCACCGCCGACACGGGGCGGCGGAACCGGCGCGGCTCCCTGGACGTAACGGGGTACGGGGGAGACCCGGGGGGACGTTCGGGGGAAGCGCCGGGCCGGCGCGGTTCATGGAGGACTGAACCGCACCGGCCCGGCGTATTTTCGTTTCCGGAGCGGCGGCTAACGGCCGCTGACTCTGCCGTGCAACAGCCTTGACAGCGCCGCGTGGACGTCGTCCAGGGAGCGCTCGCTCTGGAAGGCCTGCCAGTCGAGCGCGGCCACCAGGACCATGCCGACCAGGGCCGCGGCCGTGAGCGGAATGTCGATCTCCTCGCTCAGCTCGCCCTCCGCCACCGCGTCCCGAAGCACCGTCTCGACGACCGCCACCGCCTCCCGGCGCACCACCAGGAGGGTCGACTGCCAGGCGCGGTTGGTGCGCCACAGCTCGGCGACGTACAGCTGGGTGAAGGCCGGGTAGCGGTGGATGAAGTCCAGGCCGGCCCGGATCATCGCGTCGAGCGCCTCGACCTTGGTTCCACCCCGCTCGGCGGTTTCGTCCGCGGCCGCCTGCAAAGAGGCGGTCAGCAGCCCCACGCCATGGCGCAGCAGCTCCTCGAAGAGCTCGGTCTTGCTCTTGAAGTTGTAGTACACCGTGCCCTTGGCGACGCCGGCCCGCTCGGCGATCTCGTCGACCGTGGTGGCCGAGAACCCCTGTTCGGCGATGAGCGTCACAGCGGCCTCGTAAAGCTTCTGCCGGGTCGCCTGCCGTCTGGTGCTGCTGCTGTCCATGGCGTCGATTCTCACAGGCTCAGCTCGGGGTGCAGCCGGTCGAGCGACCACACCTGCTTCTGCCGGGCGGACAGCGCCGTCAGCGCGAGGGCGCCCACGGTGAAGGCCGCCAGGACCGCACAGCCCTGCCACACCACGCCCAGGTCGCCGCCGGTGATCAGCCTGCGCAGCCCGTCCACGACGTAACTCATGGGCAGGTAGGGGTGGATGGCGTTGAAGAACGCCGGGCTCGTCTGGACGGGGTAGGTGCCGCCCGCCGAGGTCAGCTGGAGCATGAGGACGGCGAGCACCAGGATGCGCCCGGCTGCCCCGAACTTGGCGTTCAGCCACTGCACGATGGCCGCGAAGCAGCAGGAGGTCAGCGCCAGATAGCCCAGCGTCCCCGCGGTCCGCTGCATTTCGAGGCCGAGCCCGAAGTGCAGCACCGACATCAGCGCGGCGATCTGGAGCACCCCGACGGCCGCCACCGGCAGCCAGCCCGCGAACGCGATCCGCCAGGCCGAGGCCCCGGCGGCCAGGGCGCGCCGGTTGAGCGGCTGGATCAGCATGTACGCGACCATCGCGCCCACCCACAGGGAGAGCGGGATGAAGTACGGGGCGAACCCGGTGCCGTAGTTGGGCGCCTTGTGCATCGCCTGCGAGGCCAGCTTGACCGGGTCGGCCATCACGTCGGTGCGCTGGTCGCGCTGCTGCTTGTCGTAGTCGGGGATCTTGCCGACGCCGTCGTGCAGGCCGGTCGACAGCTGGACGGAGCCGTCGGAGAGCTTCACGATCCCGCCGTCCAGGTCGCCCGCGCCCTTCTTCAGCTTGCCGACGCCCGAGTCGAGGTCGGTGGAGCCCGTCTTGGCGCTGCCCAGACCGGCGTGGATGCCGGCCGCGCCCTTGGCGACGTCGTGCGCGCCCTTGTTGAGCTTGTTGATGTCGGCGATCTTCGTCTCCAGGTCGGTGGAGAGCTGCGGCGCCTTCGCGGCCAGGTCCCTGGCCTTGGTCTGGAGGTCTTCGAGGTCCTTGCCGAGCTTCTTGAAATCACCGCCCTGGTCCTTGACGAGCTCGTTGACGTCCGCGGTGAGGGTCGCGCCGGTCGCCATCGCCTTCTTGGCCTCGTTCAGCTTTGGGCAGACCTGGCCGTCGGCGGGCTTGTCCACACAGAGCTGCTGGTAGAGCTTGTTGACGTCCTCGGAGGCCTTGCGGGTGCCGGCCGCCGCCCCGGGGGCGAGTTCGACGATCTTCTTGAGGTTGTCCCGTACGGGCTGGATCGAGTCGGCGAGGAGCTTGGCGGAGTCCCCTACGGTCTTCCCGTTGTCCTTGAGGTGCGGCCGCGCCTGGCCGGCCGCCCCATTGGCTTCGTCCGCGATCCGCTGAGTGCCGTCGGCGACCTTCTGGGCGCCGGCGGCCAGGGTGCCCGCGGCCGTGTCGAGCTTCGTGATGCCGCCGGCCAGCTTGCCGCTGCCGTCCTTGGCGTCGTCGAGCCCGTCGGCCAGTGCCTTGGAGCCGTCCTTGGCCTTGCCGAGCCCGTCCTTGAGGTCGCCCGCGCCCTTGGCGGCCTTCTCGGTGGCGTCGTGGAGATCCCCGAACGAGATGAAGATCTTGTCGAGGAAGGACCGCGAGGCCTTGCTGGAGGCGGCGGCGCGCACCTCGGAGAACACCGTCTTGGAGATCGACCCCACGATGTAGTTGTTCGCGTCGTTGGTCCGCACCTGGAGCGCACCCGTCTCGGGGACGTCCCCCGAGCTGGACGCGATCCTCTTGCTGAAGTCGGCGGGCATCGTCAGCGACAGGTAGTACGTGCCCTTCTCCAGGCCCTTGCGCGCCTCGGCGCCGCTGACCTCGTGCCACTCGAAGGTCTTGCTGTCGAGCAGCTTCTTGCTGAGGTCGTCGCCCACATGGAGCTTCTGCCCTGCGGCGTCGGCCCCCTCGTCGTCGTTGACGAGCGCCACCGGAATCCGGTCGAGCCGGCTGTAGGGGTCCCAGAACGAGCACAGGTACAGCGCGCCGTAGAGCAGCGGCAGCAGGAGCAGCGCGACCAGGGCGGCCCGCGGAAGCTTCCCCCTGCCGAACCGCTTCAGCTCAAGCGCTGCCAGTCGTGGCGAACGCATCCGCCGCCCCCTCCTCGCTCGTGGCCCCGTCCTCGGCGCCCACTTCTGTCGTCACTACGGTGATGTCGGCCTCGGCGGGCGCCTCGCTGCACACCGCGAGCACGGTGGTGCCGGCGTCCGCGACCGAGCGGAGCAGCGCCCAGGCGGTGGCCCGTTCGGCGTCCGACAGCTTGAGGTCGGTGTCGTCGACCGCGAGCAGCCGGGGCCGCTGGATCAGCGCGAGCGCGACCGTGAGCCGCAGCGCCTCCAGCCGTTCGAGATCGCGTACGGAGGTGTGGTCGCGCTTGGGCAGCGAGGCGAGGTCGAGCCCCGCCGCGGCCAGCGCCTCGTCGATCCGGGCGCGGGACTCCGCCCGGCGCCGGGCGGGGGAGCGCAGCAGCGCCCGCACCGAACCGTCGTAGCGGCGCTGCAGCATCACGCGCTCGCGCAGGTGCTCGGCGACGGTGAACGCCGGGTCGAGCTCGCTGACGCCCGGCACGTGGCCGAGCGCGCTGATCCGCCGCACGGCGGCCATGTTGCGCGGCAGCTGATGGCCGGCCACCCGCGCCCGGCCCTCGGCCGGCTTCATCCGGCCGGTGAGGGCGAGCAGCAGGCAGGTCCGGCCGGAACCGGAGGGCCCCGCGACCGCGACGAGCGAGCCGGGGGCCGCGTCGATGCCGACCCCCCTGAAGGCCCAGCCGCGCGGCCCCTTAAGCCCGAAGCCCTCGGCACGGATCGCCGCGCCGGTCACTTCCGAGTGCGGGCTGTCCACATTCCCCCCTGCTCTGCGCGTCCCCCGGGCCGGAACTCCGGCCCCCTTCTTTTGAACTGACTGGTCAGTACAAAAGATAGCCCGAACCGGTATGCGAGGCAAAGCCGCAGGTCGGCGGGCGATTCGGGCCGATTGTCAGTGGTGGGCCTCACGATGGACACATACGGCCACAGTGCCGTCACACGACGACAGGAGGTTCGTCATGGCCAGCTCCCACGCGGCAGCCGCACCCCGGCGCCGCGCCAGCAGCCCTGCCCCCTCACTGAACGGCGCCCCCAACGACGTCCACCCCGTGCTGCGCCGGGCCGGTGCGCCACCCGCCGCGCTCGACCTGCTCGCCCAGGCCCGCGGCGGCCTGGACGAGGCGGCCGTCCTCGACGCCCCCAACGAGCGGTACGCGACGGCCCATCTGGCCGCCCTGCGCACCGCGGCCGCCGTCCTCGCCGCGCGCGGCCGGCCCGAGACCAACCCGCGCCGCAGGCAGCGGATCCGCAGCGCCTGGGAAGTGCTGCCGGAGATAGCGCCCGAACTGACCGAGTGGAGCGCCCTGTTCGCCTCGGGGGCGGACCGGCGGGCCCGCGCCGAGGCCGGCATCCAGGGCGCGGCCACCACCCGGGACGCCGACGACCTGCTCCGCGACGCGGCGATGTTCCTGCGCCTGGTCGAGCGCCTCCTGGTCCTCCAGCCCGTGCTGCCGCAGCCGAGGAGCCGCGAGCCGGAGGCGGAGGGGGAACGCGGAGCCGGCTGACGGCGCCCGTCCGGTCCGGCCCGGCGGCAGCGGCCTGCGGCTGATCCGGAGCGGCTCGGGCAGGCACCGGGGATGACGGGACGCCGCTTCACCTCCCATTAGGGTGGACGCGTCGCAACCCCTTCCCACGCCGCGTCCGCGGCGGCACCGCGCCGAGGAGTCAACTGCCGTGTCGGACCCCATGCGCCCCCGCGCCTCCCTCCGTACCGCCGTGGTCTGGGAGGTCCTCAAGGAAGCGCTCGACCGCCGGGTCAAGGCGACCGGGCGCGAGGCCCTCGACGTGCTCGACACCGGTGGCGGCTCCGGCAACTTCGCGGTGCCGCTGGCCGCCCTCGGACACCGGGTCACCGTGGTCGACCCCAGCCCCAACGCGCTGTTCGCGCTTGAGCGCAGGGCCGCCGAGGCCGGGGTCGCCGAGCGGGTCCAGGGTGTCCAGGGAGATGTCCTCGGCCTCTTCGACGTGGTCGAACGCGGCGGCTACGACGCGGTGTTGTGCCACGGCGTCCTGGAGTACGTCGAGGACCCGGCGGAAGGCGTGCGCAACGCGGTGGACGCGCTGCGTCCCGAAGGCGCGCTCAGCCTGCTCGCCGCGGGTCTCGGCGGCGCGGTGCTCTCGCGCGCGCTCGCCGGACACTTCACCGAGGCCCGCCACGCGCTTTCCGACCCGGCGGGCCGCTGGGGCGCGGGCGACCCGGTCCCGCACCGCTTCACCGCCGAGCAGCTCACCGAGCTCGTCGGCGGCGCCGGGGCCACCGCCGGGTCGGTGCACGGTGTGCGGGTCTTTGCCGACCTCGTCCCCGGCGTCCTGGTGGACACCGAGCCCGGAGCCCTGGACGCGCTCCTCAAGCTGGAGGCCGCGGCCGCCGAACTGCCCGCCTTCCACGCCGTCGCCACCCAGCTGCACGTACTGGGCGAGAAGCGCGGCTGACCCCGCTGCGGCCGTCCCCGGCGGGCTGATCAGCGACGCTGTGCCGCATGGAGTACGCCACAGGCCCCCCGATCGGCGGCTTCGCCCCGTATGATCGGGGGACACCGTCCGGCATGACGGATCGGCTCATGGGGAATTGAATCTCCACAGCCGAGCCGCCGTGGCGGCCCGGCTGGCGAATTGGCGTAGAGGGCGGGTTTCACGGGGGCGATTCCCTGCCTATCCTGAAGGGGCCGCATCCGGTCGCCCCCCGCGACCGACGAGTAGGAGGACTCCGTGCCGCTCTCGGAGCACGAGCAGCGCATGCTCGAGCAGATGGAGCGAGCGCTGTACGCCGAAGATCCCAAGTTCGCGACAGCGCTTGAGGGAAGCGGGCTGCGTACGTACACCCGGCGACGGGTCTACCAGGCGGTCGCCGGCTTCCTGGTGGGTATCGCGCTCCTCATGGCAGGAATGGTCGCGCAGCAGATCTGGATCAGTGTGGTGGGATTCCTCGTCATGCTCGGATGTGCGGTGCTCGCGGTCACCGGCTGGCGCAAGGCGCCGCGTCCCGGTGAACAGGCGCGTGCGGGCGGTTCCGCCGCGCCGCGGCAGGCCCGGCAGCGGCGCTCGATGATGGACCGGATCGAGCAGCGCTGGCAGCGGCGTCGCGACGAGGGGCGCTAGCCCCGCCCCGTTCTGACCCGTACCGAGGGGCGGTCACCTTCTTGAGGTGGCCGCCCTTCGGCGTCCGCCGGGCCCGCTTGTTCCGGTGCCGGCCGGGGTGGCCTGGCGTCCCCGAACCGTCGGGGGCCCTGCCCCGAACCCCCGTTCCTCAAACGCCGGAGGGGCTGGAGACGCTCGGGCGTGGCCGGGATCGATCCTGCTGGGGGCGCGGGGAACCGCGCGACCGCCCAGCACCGTCCGCAGACGAACAGGGGGTCCGGGGCGGAGCCCCGGGGGGATGTTCAGGTGCCGGACGCGGGTTCCGGCGGGGCTTCCTTGCCGCGGCGGGGGCGTAGGCGCTCGGCCAGGCCTCGCGTGCGCAGCGCCACCCCCGTCCTCGCCCGTTCCCAGCGCTGCGACACCGACCAGATCACCCTGACGGCTGAGCGCGGGGCGAGAATTGCCCGCAGGGACGGCCAGCGGCCCGCGGCTGCTCGCAGGCCGGCTGCCACCCGGGTCACGTCGTCCGCCAGGCCCGGGGCCGGCCGGGGCTCCGGGGCGTACAGGACCTGTTCCACCGCGCCCGCCGCCCGGTGGACGGACTCGGCCGCCGGGCCGTCGAGGCGGCCCAGGCGGACCACCCGCGCCGCCGCCTTGCGGGGCGTCTGGGAGTCGTCGGGCGCGATGCCGTAGTCCCAGGCCGTGTCGGTGATCTCCTGCCAGGCCGCGAGCGTACGGGCCACCGCGTCGGCCGGGGTGCGCCCGCCCGAGCCGAGCCGCCGGGCCCGGACCCGCCTGCGCCACAGCAGGGGCAGCAGCGGGAGGACCAGCAGCGCGGCCACTCCCAGGGCCGTACCGACCAGGGCCGAGGCCGGGGGACCGCTGTCCGTCGGGCCCGCGACGCCCGCCGCGGCCGAGGGGCCGCAGTCGCCCAGGCGCCGTGCGCTGGGCGGGCAGGAATCCGTGGCGGAGGGCGCCGCCGAGGGCTGCGCCGAGCTACGCGTGGACGGTTCGGCAGGGCTGCTCGGGCTGCCCGCCGGGGCCTGCCGGCGGGTGTAGTCGGGGACGGAACCCCGCGTCGGCGTCGGCTCGAAACGGGTCCAGCCCACGCCCTCGAAGTACAGCTCGGGCCAGGCGTGCGCGTCGCGCAGGCCCACCGACATCGTGCCGTCCGGGCGCGCCGCGCCGGGCGTGAAGCCGACCGCGACCCGGGCCGGGATGCCCAGCGTGCGGGCCATCGCGGCCATCGAGAAGGAGAAGTGGACGCAGAAGCCCTCCTTTTCCTTGAGGAAGCCCGCGATCGCCTCGGTGCCGCTGCCCGACTCGACATGCGTGTTGTACGTGAAGCCGCCGCTGGTGGAGAACCAGTCCTGGAGCTTGACGGCCTTCTCGTAGTCGTTCGCGGCGCCGCTGGTGACCTGCCTTGCCGTCGCGCTCACCACGGAAGGCAGCGAGTCGGGGACCCGGGTGTACTCCTTCAGAAGGTCCGCGGACGGACGCGGGGCATCCGCCAGCTGGGCCGCCGTCGGCCGTACCAGGAGGCTGGAGACCGTGTACTGCGCGCCCCGGGTCGTCTGCTTGCGGTCGCCCACCAGGGTCCGCCCGACCGGCTCGAACCGCCAGTCGCCCTTGATCTTCACCTGGGTCGCGGGGAACGGCATTGGAAGCCAGCTCTGCGCGTACCAGCCGGCCGCCGAGACGCTGGTCTGCACCTCGGTGGTCGCGACCGCCGTGCTCAGCCCGTCGGGCTTCGGCAGCGGATCGGGCACGTCCTTGATGTGCCGCTCCGAGGACTTCCAGGACGCCCCGTCGAACTCGTCGAGCGCGACGATCCGCAGATACATCTCCTTGGTGTCCGGGGCGTTGGTGTTGTACCGCATCACCTCGCGGTCCTCGGGCTGGTTCAGGCTGTTCTGCAGCGACACCAGCGGGTTGACCGCGGAGATGGTCCCGCCGGCTCCGTCCCCGCCGCCACCGCCGCCGGCCCCGCCGAGCAGCCCGCTGTCCAGCGCGGGCAGCATCGCCGGGATCACCAGCGCGATGCCGAGCGCGAGCACCCCGATGCGCCGCCCGGTACGGACCGGGGCCAGCGGCGCGTTGTTCTCGAACACGCTCTGCTGAGGCCGGCCGGGCGCCCGCGCGGCGCCGCCGAAGACCCGCCCCCACTGCGAGAGCCGGTCGCGGCCCTCGGCGAGCAGAAGCAGCAGATAGCCGGCGGCCGCGAGCACGAACCAGAGCCAGCTCGCGCCGCCCCCGGACAGCCCCGCGGCCACCGAGTACAGCGCGAGCAGCGGCAGGCCCGCCGGGGCCGCGCTGCGGAACGTCACCGCGAGCGCGTCCACCGCGAGGCCGATGATCAGCACCCCGCCGACCATCATCAGCCGGATCCCCGGGGTGGCCGGCGCCGGAATCGCGTACTGCCCGACGTCTGAAGTGCCTTGCTGGAGAAGGGAGTTGAGCTGCTCGAAGGCCTCGGGCCCGGGCAGCAGCCCGCCGATCGCCTGCTGGCGCGCGAACACCAGCGTCACCATCAACAGTGCCACCACGGCCTGGGCGAGCACGGTCAGCGGCCGGGCCAGCGGAACCCGCCGGGCCAGCGCGCCGACCCCGCTCAGGATCGCGAGCAGGAACGCGGCCTGGAGGATCCAGCTCGCCGGGTCGACCAGCGGCAGCATCGAGCACGCCGCCATCACCGTGGCCGCGTAGGCGCACAGCGCCAGCCGTCCGCGCCCGCTCATGACCATCCCCCTGCCGTGCCGGCCGCGCCGCCGGGCGCCGCTCCCGCGTTCGTACGTTCCTGGCCCGCCAGCCGCCACAGCTCCGGCAGGGCCGCGCCCGGACGCACCGCGAGCGCCGTCCAGCCCGCCTCGCGCAGCAGCCGCAGCCGCTCCTCGACCGGGCCGCGCGCCTCGGAGCCGTGCATCCACAGACCGCTGTCGAGCACGAAGGCGACCGCCGCGCCGCTGCGCCGCCGCATCTTCGCCGCGACCGCCGCCTGCTCCTCGTCGAGGTCGCCGAAGAACCCGACGAGCAGCCCTTCGTTGCCGCCGCGCAGCACGTCGTACGCGCGCGAGAGGCCGCCGCCGTCGGAGTGGTCGACGACCGCGAGGGTGTCCATCATCAGCCCGGCCGAGTCCGAGGAGTCCTGGGTGGAGCCGGCGAACCCGCCCGCGCCCTCGCCGGGCACCGAACTGCCGGTGTCGGTCAGAAGCCGTACGGAGAAGCCCCGTTCCAGCATGTGCACCAGGGCGGAGGCCGCGCCCGCGACCGCCCATTCGAAGGCCGAGTCGGGGCCCGCGCCCGCGTACGCGATGTCGCGGGTGTCCAGCAGCACCGTGCAGCGGGCCCGCTGCGGCTGCTCCTCGCGGCGCACCATCAGCTCGCCGTAGCGGGCGGTGGAGCGCCAGTGCACCCGGCGCAGGTCGTCGCCGTGCCGGTATTCGCGCGGAATGACGTCGTCCTCACCGGCGAGCGCGAGCGAGCGGTGCCGCCCGTCGCCGTACCCGGCGGCCTCGCCGGACAGCCGCACCGGCGGCAGCGGCTCGGTCCGGGGGATCACGGTCAGCGTGTCGTACGCGCTGAACGCGCGGGTCAGCTCGCACATCCCGAAGGGGTCGGTGAGCCGCAGCTGCAACGGGCCGAGCGGATAGCGCCCGCGCAGGTCGGAGCGCACCCGGTAGGACACCTCGCGCTTGCCGCCCGCCTCGACCCGGTCCAGTACGAAGCGGGGGCGCGGGCCGAGCACGTACGGCACCCGGTCCTGGAGCATGAGCAGGCCGGTGGGCAGCCGCGAGACGTTGTCGATGCGCAGCTGGACCCGGGCCTCGGCGCCGGCCGGGACCCTGCCGGGGGCGAGGCCCCGGCTGCCCGCGACGCGGTAGCGGGTGCGGTAGAGCACGACCGTGCAGACCAGCGGCAGCACGGCGAGCAGCAGCCCGACCCGCAGCAGGTCCTCCTGGCCGAGCACGAAGGCGCAGATCGCGGCGGCGATGCCGGCCGCGAGGAAGGAACGGCCACGGGTGGTCAGGCCGGCGAAGGCGGCCCACAGCCCGCCCTTGGCCTGATCCTCGGCGGACTCGGCGGGGAGCCCCCCGGCCGCCATCACAGCCGCCGGGCGCCGGGCGGCTGCTGGCCGTACAGCGGATTCCCGGCCTGCGGAACGGGCGTGTGCTGGAGGATCTCCAGGACGACCTGCTCGGCGGTGCGCCGGTTGAGCTGGGCCTGTGCGGTGGGCAGCAGCCGGTGCGCGAGGACGGCGACGGCCAGGGCCTGCACGTCGTCGGGGAGCGCGTACTCCCGGCCGCTGAGGGCGGCGGACGCCTTCGCCGCGCGCAGCAGATGGAGCGTGGCGCGCGGCGAGGCGCCGAGTCTGAGATCCGGGTGGTTGCGGGTCGCGCCGACCAGCTGCACCGCGTACCGCCGTACCGAGTCCGCCACGTGCACCTTGCGGACCGCGTCGATCAGCTTGGCGATGTCGTGGGCGTGCGCCACCGGCTGGAGGTCGTCGAGCGGGGAGACCGCGCCGTGCACGTCGAGCATCTGGAGCTCGGCCTCGGGCGTCGGGTACCCCATCGAGACGCGGACCATGAACCGGTCGCGCTGGGCCTCGGGCAGCGGGTAGGTGCCCTCCATCTCGACCGGGTTCTGGGTGGCCACGACCATGAAGGGGCTGGGCAGTTCGTAGGTCTGCCCGTCGATGGTGACCTGCCGCTCCTCCATGGACTCCAGGAGCGCGGACTGCGTCTTGGGCGAGGCGCGGTTGATCTCGTCGCCGATCACGATCTGGGCGAAGATCGCGCCGGGCTTGAACTCGAAGTCCCGCCGCTGCTGGTCGTAGATCGACACGCCCGTGATGTCCGAGGGCAGCAGGTCGGGCGTGAACTGAATGCGCCGGACCGAGCAGTCGATCGACCTGGCCAGCGTCTTGGCCAGCATGGTCTTGCCCACGCCGGGCACGTCCTCGATCAGGAGGTGCCCCTCGGCGAGCAGTACGGTCAGCGAAAGCCGTACGACCTCGGGCTTGCCCTCGATCACACTCTCCACCGACCTGCGGACTCGCTCCGCTGTGGCGGTCAGATCTGTGAGGCTCGCTCGATCGTCATAGGTCGTCACCCGGCCCTCCTCGGCCCTTTCATACGGGCCGATGCACTGCGAACGGCCCGGCCCACCCCGGAATACGGACAGCGCGGCCGAACGGTTCGGACCGGTGTCACTTCCGCATTCTTGTTGCCGTTGCCGCGTCGTGTCACTCGCCTGTGGACAACTGCGGGGGATTGATTGTGAGTTGTCCCCCTATTTCCGTTCCTGTGATCCTCAGCCGGCCGGATCGATTTCCCGCAGCAGCCCCGTCGTCACATCGAAGACGAAGCCGCGCACGTCCTCGGTGTGCGGCAGGAACGGCGAGGTCCGCACCCGCTGCATGGACTGGCGTACGTCCTGGTCGGCGTCGCGGAACGCTTCGACGGCCCAGGCCGGGCGCTGGCCCACCTCGTCCTCGAGCGCGTGCCGGAAGTCCTCGGTGAGGGTTTCCATGCCGCAGCCGGTGTGGTGGACCAGCATGATGCTCGTCGTGCCGAGCGCCCGCTGGCTGATGGTGAGGGAGCGGATCACGTCATCGGTGACCACACCGCCCGCGTTGCGGATGGTGTGGCAGTCGCCGAGTTGGAGACCGAGCGCCGCGTGCAGGTCGAGCCGGGCATCCATGCAGGCCACGACGGCGACGTGAAGGACGGGGCGGGCATCCATGCCGGGGTCGTCGAACGCGGCGGCGTACCGGCGGTTCGCCTCGACGAGCCGGTCGGTCACCGTCCCTCCGCTCTGGACGGTCAGGTGCGAACGGCGGGCAGGAGGCTCTGCGGGTATGTGCGCAGGAGTCGACATGCATATGACGGTAGCCGCCACTGATCGTCCAGTCTTGTCATGGGGGCGGAAAAAGACCGTCAACTCGGGCGTCTGTGAGGTAACCCACAGGCCCCGCGGCCGCTCACCCGAACGAGTGAAAAAAGTGCTCGGCGGCGCGCTGAAGGGTTGATTGACCCGAAGAACGAGTGGACTAAAGTGGCGCGAAGTGGGAGCCGTGACACACGGTCTCCCCCTTTACGGAATCCCAAGCTTCCGGGAAGCACTCCTTCCCGGACCTACGTTTACCCGCGTGCGCGGCGCACGTACGGCTCGGCCTCCTCCCGCCCACCGGTCGGCTGACGCCCCTTCCCCGGCGCCAGCAGTTCGTCCCCTTCACCTCGGGGGAGCGGGGATCCGGCACGTATGCGCGACGCTGCGCCGGATCCTTGAGAGGGCGGCTTTGAGCCAGCGACACGTCCCGGTGATGCTCCAGCGATGCTTGGACATGTTGGCCCCGGCCCTGACCCAGCCGGGTGCGGTCGTCGTCGACTGCACCCTCGGCCTCGGCGGCCACAGCGAGGCACTCCTGACCCAGTTCCCCGAGGCGCGCCTCATCGCCCTCGACCGGGACAAGGAGGCGCTGCGCCTGTCCGGCGAGCGACTGGCTCCCTTCGGAGAGCGCGCCACCCTGGTGCACGCCGTCTACGACGAGCTGCCCGAGGTCCTCGAACGTCTGGGCACCCCCCGCGTCCAGGGCGTCCTGTTCGACCTCGGCGTCTCCTCCATGCAGCTCGACGAGGCCGACCGCGGCTTCGCCTACGCTCAGGACGCGCCCCTGGACATGCGCATGGACCAGTCGACCGGCATGAGCGCCGCCGAGGTGCTCAACACCTACCCGGCCGGCGAACTCGTACGGATCCTGCGGGCGTACGGCGAGGAGAAGCAGGCCAAGCGGATCGTCTCGGCGATCGTCCGCGAGCGCGAGAAGGAGCCGTTCAGCAACAGCGCCCGGCTCGTCGAGCTGATCCGCGACTCGCTGCCGCAGGCCGCCAAGCGCACCGGCGGCAACCCCTCCAAGCGCACCTTCCAGGCGCTGCGCATCGAGGTCAACGGCGAACTCGCCAGCGTCGAGCGGGCGATCCCCGCGGCCGTCGATGCCATCGCGGTGGGCGGCCGGGTCGCGGTGCTCTCCTACCAGTCCCTCGAGGACCGCATCGTCAAGCAGGTGTTCGCGGCCGGCGCCGCCAACACCGCGCCGCCCGGGCTTCCGGTGGTGCCCGAGCGTTACCAGCCGCGGCTCAAGCTCCTCACCCGCGGTGCCGAACTCCCCACGGAGGAGGAGGTCGCCGAGAACCGGCGCGCGGCCCCCGCCCGGCTCCGGGGGGTCCAGCGGATCAGGGAGGACGTGTGAGCAAACCGGCCAGGCAGCTGCGCGGCACGGCCGCGCGGCTCGGCAGGCTGATGCCTTCGCAGGGGGCCAACAGTGCCGCCCGCACCCCGTTCGTGTTCCTGGTCGTCACGCTCCTCGGCGGCGGACTCATCGCCCTCCTGGTGCTGAACTCGGCGCTGAACGCGGGCTCGTTCAAGCTCAGCGAGTACCGCAGGCAAACGACCGAACGCACCGACGAACAGCAGGCGCTGCAACGGGACGTGGACGACCTGTCCGCACCCGACGCGCTGTCCCGCCGGGCCGCCGACCTCGGCATGATCCCCGGCGGCAGCCCCGTCTTCCTGGGCCCCGACGGCACCGTCAAGGGCGCCCTCGCCAATGCGGGCGACCCCTCCCCGGCCGAGGCCGCCGAGCCCGCGCCGCTGCCCGTGGCGCAGAACCCCGACTCCGCACGCCCCAAGCACCACACCCCGGCCCCCCGGCCCCGGCAGCCCGCGAAGACCTCCCCGACCACGGCCCCCGGCAGGTGACGCAGTGAGCCCCAAGGAACCCCCGCGCCGCCGGGTCCCCCCGCCCGCGCGCTCCCGTCCGCCGGCCCGGCGCCCGGCGGCCAAGAAGCTCAGGCTCGGCAGCCACCGGCCCCGGCTTCGCCTGGTCAGCCTCGGACTCACCCTGGTCATGCTGGCCTTCGTCGTACGCCTCCTCCAGGTGCAGGCCATCGACGCCAGCGCGTACGCGGCCAAGGCCGACAAGAACCGGTACGCCAGCTACGCGCTGCCCGCCGAGCGCGGCCGGATCACCGACCGGGCCGGTATCGCGCTCGCCACCAGCGTCGACGCGTACGACATCACCGCCGACCCCACGCTGTTCACCCCCGAGGCCACCAAGATCCCCGACGCCGCCGCGCAGGCGGCCGCGCTGCTCGCGCCGCTGATCGGCAAGGGCCGCTCGGAGCTCACCAAGAAGCTCAAGACGCCCAAGACCCGCTATGTGGTGCTCGCCCGCCGGCAGACCCCGCAGGTCTGGAACCAGATCAAGGACCTGAAGAAGGTCCTCGGCGAGAAGGCGTCCGCCGACCGCGCCAAGGGCGGCCCCGGCGCCAATGTGCTGGCCGGCGTCCTCAACGAGTCCAGCACCAAGCGCGTGTACCCCAACGGCGACCTCGCCGCCGGGATACTGGGTTACGTCAACGCTGACGGCAAGGGCGGCGGCGGCCTGGAGTCGTCCCTGAACAAGGAGCTGGCCGGCACCGACGGCAAGATCACCTACGCCCAGTCCGGCGGCCGCCGGGTGCCGACCGCCGGCACCCACGAGACCCCGGCCGTGCCCGGCTCCGACGTCGAGCTGACCATCGACCGGGACATCCAGTGGATGGCACAGAAGGCGATCTCCGACCAGGTCGCCACGTCCGGCGCCGACCGCGGCTACGTCATAGTGCAACGGTCCGACACCGGCGAGGTCCTGGCCATGGCGAACGCGCCCGGCTTCGACCCGAACGACCTCGCCCAGGCCAACTCGGCCGCCATGGGCAACGCCGCGCTCCAGGACGCCTTCGAGCCCGGTTCTACCGCCAAGGTCATGTCCATGGCGGCGGTTCTTGAGCAGGGCGTCGCGACGCCCGCGACCCATGTGGTGGTGCCCAACCGGCTCCAGCGCGGCGACCGCCTCTTCAAGGACGACATCGACCACCCCACCTGGAACCTGACACTCAACGGCGTACTCGCCAAGTCCAGCAACATCGGCACCATCCTCGCCGTCGAGCAGCTGGGCAAGACCGACGCCCAGGCCGACAACGTCCTGTACTCCTACCTGCGCAAGTTCGGCCTCGGCTCGCCCAGCGGGCTCAACTTCCCCGGGGAGACCCCGGGCATCCTCGCCCCGGCGAGCAAGTGGTCGACCTCGCAGCAGTACACGGTCCGGTTCGGCCAGGGCCTCTCGCTCAACGCGATGCAGGCCGCCTCGGTGTACTCGACCATCGCCAACGGCGGCGTACGCGTCGAGCCGACCCTGGTGCGCGGCACCAAGGGCCCCGACGGGCGGTTCACCCCCGCTCCCGCCCCCAGGCAGTCCCGGGTGATCAGCGAGAAGACCGCCAAGACGCTGGCCCAGATGCTGGAGTCGGTCGTCGGCGACGCCGAGGGCACCGGAACCAAGGCCGCCATCCCCGGCTACCGGGTCGCGGGCAAGACCGGCACCGCCAACCGCATCGATCCCAAGACCGGCACCTACCGGGGCTACACCGCGTCCTTCGCCGGCTTCGCCCCCGCCGACAACCCCAAGATCACCGTCTACTGCGCCATCCAGAACCCCACCAGGGGCAGCTACTTCGGCGGTCAGATCTGCGGCCCCATCTACAAGCAGGTCATGGAGTTCGCGCTCAAGACCCTCCAGGTCCCGCCGACCGGAGCCCAGCCTCCCAACCTGCCCGTCACCTTCGGCGGCAACGACTGAATCCGGAAGCCTCAGTGACAACCATCACCCAGGGCCCTGGGAACCAGGACGGGACCCAGGACGCCGTGCCCCCCTCTTTTGGCGACCCGGCGGGTGCGCCCGGTACGCTCACCGCCGTGCCACACGCTGATCAGTACCGAACCGCCCAGCAGGACGCCCCCGCGAAACAGCCGGGAGCGCCCCGACCGGAACAGGCCCGTCCGACCCCGCTCGGCGAGCTGGCCGAGCGACTGGGGACGAGTAACCCCGGACCGGGAGAGGTCACCGGCATCACGCACGACTCCCGGGCGGTACGCCCCGGAGACCTGTACGCCGCTCTGCCGGGCGCCAACGCGCACGGCGCCGACTTCGCCGCGCAGGCCGCGAGCCTCGGAGCCGTCGCGATCCTCACCGACCCGGCGGGCCGCGACCGCGCCGCCGCGACCGGCCTGCCGGTCCTGGTCGCGGGGGACCCGCGCGGCCGGATGGGCGAGCTCGCCGCCGAGATCTACGGACACCCCGGGCGCGAGCTCCTCCAACTCGGCATCACCGGGACCTCCGGCAAGACCACGACCGCCTACCTCGTCGAGGGCGGCCTGCGCGGCGCCGGGCACGCGACCGGCCTGATCGGCACGGTCGAGATGCGGATCGGCGACGAGCGCATCAAGTCGGAGCGCACCACCCCCGAGGCCACCGACCTCCAGGCGCTGTTCGCGGTCATGCGCGAGCGCGGCGTCGACTCGGTCGCCATGGAGGTCTCCAGCCACGCCCTCGTGCTCGGCCGGGTCGACGGCTGCGTCTTCGACGTCGCCGTCTTCAACAACCTCAGCCCGGAGCACATGGAGTTCCACTCCGGCATGGAGGACTACTTCCAGGCCAAGGCCCAGCTGTTCACCCCCGAGCGGGCCCGGCGCGGCGTCGTCAACTTCGACGACGAGTACGGCCGGCGCCTCGTGACGGAGGCGGGGATCGAGATCACCACCTTCTCCGCCGAGGGCCACCCCGACGCCGACTGGCGGGCCGAGGACGTCCTGGTGCGCCAGGACAGCAGCACCTTCACCGTCGTCGGCCCCAAGGGCGAGCGGATCTCGGCCACCGCCCCGCTGCCGGGCCCGTTCAACGTGGCGAACACCCTCGCCGCCATCGTGACGCTGGCTGTCGCCGGCCTCGACCCGCAGACCGCCGCCGACGGAGTGGCCGCCGTACCCGGCGTGCCCGGCCGCCTGGAGCGCGTGGACGCGGGCCAGCCCTACCTCGCCGTCGTCGACTACGCCCACAAGACGGACGCCGTCGAGTCGGTGCTGCGCTCGCTGCGCAAGGTCACCGAGGGCAGGCTGCACATCGTGCTCGGCTGCGGCGGCGACCGCGACAGGACCAAGCGCGCCCCGATGGGGGCCGCCGCTGCCCGGCTCGCCGACACCGCCGTGCTGACCTCCGACAACCCGCGCTCCGAGGACCCCCTCGCGATCCTCGCCGCGATGCTGGCGGGCGCCGCCGAGGTGCCCGAGCACGAGCGCGGCGAGGTCCAGGTCTTCGAGGACCGTGCCGCCGCCATCGCGTCGGCCGTCGCCCGTGCCGAACCCGGCGACACCGTGCTGGTGGCGGGCAAGGGCCATGAACAGGGCCAGGACATCCACGGAGTGGTCCGCCCCTTCGACGACCGACTGGTGCTCCGCGCCGCCATCCAGAAAAGTCAGGGATGAAGTAGTGATCGCCCTCTCCCTCGCCGAGATCGCCGAAATCGTCGGCGGGCAGCCGCACGACATACCGGATCCGTCCGTCACGGTCACCGGCCCCGTCGTCATCGACTCCCGCCAGGTGGCGGCCGGTTCGCTCTTCGTGGCCTTCGCCGGCGAACGCGTCGACGGCCACGACTACGCGCGGCGCGCCTTCGAGGCGGGCTGCGCGGCGGTCCTGGCGGCCCGCCCGGTCGGCGTGCCCGCGATCGTCGTCGACGACGTACAGGCCGCCCTGGGCGCTCTCGCCCGCGACGTCGTACGCCGCCTGGGCACCGAAGTCGTCGCCCTCACCGGCTCGTCGGGCAAGACGTCCACCAAGGACCTGATCGCGCAGGTGCTCCAGCGCCACGCGCCGACGGTCTTCACACCGGGCTCCCTCAACAACGAGATCGGCCTGCCGCTGACCGCGCTCACCGCCTCCGCGGACACCAGACACCTGGTCCTGGAGATGGGCGCGCGCGGCATCGGACACATCCGCTACCTCACCGGCCTGACCCCGCCCAGGATCGGTCTCGTCCTCAACGTCGGGACCGCCCACATCGGCGAGTTCGGCGGCCGGGACCAGATCGCCCTGGCCAAGGGGGAGTTGGTGGAGGGCCTGCCCGAGGACGGCTGCGCCGTCCTCAACGCGGACGACCCCCTGGTACGGGCCATGGCGTCCCGCACGAAGGCGCGCGTGCTGCTCTTCGGCGAGGCCAAGGACGCGGACGTACGTGCCGAGAATGTCCGGCTCACAGCGGCCGGACAGCCCTCCTTCAGCCTTCACACACCCTCCGGGTGCAGCGATGTGACGTTGCGCCTGTACGGTGAGCACCACGTGTCGAACGCGCTCGCCGCGGCCGCCGTCGCCCATGAGCTGGGCATGTCCGCAGACGAGATCGCCCGCGCGCTCTCCGAGGCGGGCACCCTCTCCCGCTGGCGTATGGAGGTCACCGAGCGTCCGGACGGTGTGACGGTCGTCAACGACGCCTACAACGCGAACCCCGAATCCATGCGAGCCGCTCTTCGCGCGCTCGCGGCCATGGGCAACGGGCGCCGCACGTGGGCGGTGCTCGGTCCGATGGCCGAGCTCGGCGACGACTCGCTCGCCGAGCACGACGCGGTCGGACGGCTCGCCGTCCGGCTCAACGTCAGCAAGCTCGTGGCAGTCGGGGGCCGGGAAGCGTCCTGGCTGCAACTGGGCGCATATAACGAGGGTTCGTGGGGTGAGGAGTCGGTGCACGTGTCCGACGCACAGGCGGCCGTCGACCTGCTGCGCAGTGAACTGCGGCCGGGAGACGTCGTGCTGGTGAAGGCATCCAGGTCGATCGGCCTGGAGCGGGTGGCACTGGCGCTGCTCGACAACGCCGTCGAGGGTGAGGTCGCCGCCCGATGAGGCAGATCCTCTTCGCGGGAGCCATCGGTCTGTTCCTGACCCTGGTCGGCACCCCGCTGCTCATCAAGCTGCTCGCCCGCAAGGGCTACGGCCAGTTCATCCGTGACGACGGCCCGCGCGGCCACGCCGGGAAGAAGGGCACACCCACCATGGGTGGCATCGCCTTCATCCTGGCCACGCTGATCGCGTACGCGCTGACCAAGGTGATCACCAGCGAGGACCCGACGTTCTCGGGCCTGCTGGTGCTCTTCCTGACCGCCGGTATGGGCATGGTCGGCTTCCTCGACGACTACATCAAGATCGTCAAGCAGCGTTCGCTGGGCCTGCGGGCCAAGGCCAAGATGGCCGGACAGCTGATCGTCGGCATCGCCTTCGCGGTGCTCGCCCTCCAGTTCGCGGACGCCCGGGGCAACACCCCGGCCTCCACCAGGCTGTCGTTCATCAACGACTTCGGCTGGTCGATCGGCCCCGTGATCTTCGTGGTCTGGGCGCTGTTCATGATCCTCGCGATGTCGAACGGCGTGAACCTGACGGACGGTCTGGACGGCCTGGCCACCGGCGCCTCCGTGATGGTCTTCGGCGCGTACACCTTCATCGGCCTGTGGCAGTTCCAGGAGTCCTGCGCCAACGCGCAGACCCTGACCAACCCCAACGCCTGCTTCGAGGTGCGAGATCCGCTCGACCTCGCCGTCGTCGCCTCGGCCCTGATGGGCTCCTGCTTCGGCTTCCTGTGGTGGAACACCTCGCCCGCCAAGATCTTCATGGGTGACACCGGTTCGCTCGCGCTCGGCGGCGCGCTCGCCGGCCTCGCGATCTGCTCCCGTACGGAGTTCCTGATCGCCCTCCTCGGCGGCCTGTTCGTACTGATCACGATGTCCGTGGTCATCCAGGTCGGCTCGTTCAAGATGACCGGCAAGCGGGTCTTCAGGATGGCGCCGCTCCAGCACCACTTCGAACTCAAGGGGTGGTCCGAAGTCCTTGTCGTGGTCCGGTTCTGGATCATCCAGGGCATGTGCGTCATCGTGGGCCTGGGACTCTTCTACGCGGGATGGGCAGCCGACAAGTGAGCACCACCTGGCAGGGCAAGCGCGTGACGGTGGCCGGTCTCGGCGTCTCCGGGATGCCGGTGGCCCGGGTCCTCAACGGGCTCGGCGCCGCCGTCACGGTCGTCAACGAGGGCGCCGACGAGCGCTCCCGCACGCAGGCCGCGGAGCTGGAGGCACAGGGCATCACCGTGCGCCTCGGCGACGGGGCCACCCTGCCCGAGGGCACCGAGCTCATCGTCACCACCCCCGGCTGGCGGCCCGACAAGCCGCTGTTCGCGGCCGCCGCCGAGGCGGGCGTGCCGGTCTGGGGCGACGTGGAACTGGCCTGGCGCCTGCGCGACCTGGACGGCCGCACGCCGGCCCCCTGGCTCGCGATCACCGGCACCAACGGCAAGACCACCACCACCCAGATGCTGGCCTCCATCCTGAGCGCGGCGGGCCTGCGGACCGCCGCCGTCGGCAACATCGGCGTCTCGCTGCTCGACGTGGTGCTCGGCGAGGAGCAGTACGACGTGCTGGCCGTCGAGCTCTCCAGCTACCAGCTGCACTGGGCGCCCTCGCTGCGCGCCCACTCGGCCGCCGTCCTCAACCTGGCGCCGGACCACCTCGACTGGCACGGCTCGATGGAGGCGTACGCCGCCGACAAGGGCCGCATCTACGAGGGCAACACCATCGCCTGTGTCTACAACGCGCAGGACAAGGCCACCGAGGACCTGGTGCGCGAGGCCGACGTGGAGGAGGGCTGCCGGGCGATCGGCTTCACCCTCGCCACACCCGGGCCCTCCCAGCTCGGCGTGGTCGACGGCATCCTCGTCGACCGGGCCTTCGTGCAGAACCGCCAGAAGAACGCCCAGGAGCTCGCCGAGGTCTCCGACGTCTTCCCGCCGGCCCCGCACAACATCGCCAACGCCCTCGCTGCGGCCGCCCTGGCGCGCGCCTTCGGCGTCGAGCCCAAGGCCGTACGCGACGGCCTGAAGGCCTTCCGCCCCGACGCGCACCGCATCGAGCACATCGCGGACATCGCGTCGGTGGCGTACATCGACGACTCCAAGGCCACGAACACCCATGCCGCCGAGGCCTCCTTGGCGGCGTACGACCCGATCGTCTGGATCGCCGGGGGCCTTGCCAAGGGTGCCTCCTTCGACGAGCTCGTCCAGCGGTCGGCGAAGCGGCTGCGCGGAGTCGTCCTGATGGGTGCCGAGCGCCACCTGATCGCCGAAGCCCTGGCGCGACACGCGCCCGAGGTCCCGGTGGTGGACCTCGACCGGACCGACACTGGGGCGATGTCGGCGGCGGTCCGCGAGGCGGCCGGGCTCGCCCGGCCGGGGGACACCGTCCTGTTGGCCCCGGCCTGCGCCTCGATGGACATGTTCGCGAACTACAACAAGCGCGGCGAGGCCTTCGCGGAAGCGGTCCGCGAACTCGCCGCAGGGCACGCCTAGCCGGACCACCCGTTCCACGGACCGGCGGCGCCGGGCACGACTGGAGGGGACAGCACACATGGCGGCCGATGTTCTTGGCGGCTCCGGGGACACCCCGCGAGGGGTGTCCGCAGTCGCCGGTCTTCTCCTGCGCAGCCGCACCGCCGGGCCGGTGCGGCGCCCTGCCGTCCGCGGCGGCACCGGCGGCGCCCCCCGGCGGCCCGGACCGCGCGGCGTCAGGCGCCTGATCGACCAGTTCAGGAGGGCCTGGGACCGCCCTCTGACGGCGTACTACCTGATCCTCGGCAGCGCCCTGCTCATCACCGTGCTCGGCCTCGTGATGGTCTACTCCGCCTCCATGATCAAGGCGCTCGAACTGTCGCTGCCGGGCTCGTACTTCTTCCGCAAGCAGTTCCTCGCGGCCCTCATCGGCGGCGGCCTCATGATCGTCGCGGCCCGCATGCCCGCCAAGCTCCACCGGGCGCTCGCCTACCCGATGCTGGCCGGCACGGTCTTCCTGCTGATCCTGGTGCAGATCCCCGGGATAGGGAAATCCGTCAACGGCAACCAGAACTGGATCTACCTCGGCGGCCCCTTCCAGCTCCAGCCCAGCGAGTTCGCGAAGCTGGCGCTGCTTCTGTGGGGTGCCGATCTGCTCGCCCGCAAGCAGGACAAGCGGCTCCTGACCGAGTGGAAGCACATGCTTGTGCCGCTCGTGCCGGTCACCCTGCTGCTGCTCGGGCTCATCATGCTCGGCGGCGACATGGGCACGACGATCGTCCTGACCGCGGTCCTGTTCGGCCTGCTCTGGCTGGCCGGCGCCCCCACCCGGCTCTTCTCGGGCGTGCTGGCCGTCGCGGGGGTCCTGGCCGCCCTCTTCATCAAGATCAGCCCGCACCGGATGGGCCGGCTCAACTGCATCGGCGCCACGGACCCGGGCCCGCAGGACCAGTGCTGGCAGGCGGTGCACGGAATCTACGCGCTCGCCTCCGGCGGATGGTTCGGATCCGGCCTGGGTGCAAGTGTGGAGAAATGGGGCCAACTCCCCGAGCCCCACACCGACTTCATCTTCGCCGTCACCGGTGAGGAACTGGGTCTGGCAGGGACGCTGTCGGTCGTCGCCCTCTTCGCGGCTCTAGGCTATGCGGGTATCCGCGTGGCCGGACGCACGGAGGACCCCTTCGTGAGGTACGCAGCGGGAGGTGTGACCACCTGGATCGTGGCCCAGGCCGTGATCAATATCGGTGCGGTGCTCGGCCTGTTGCCGATCGCCGGTGTCCCGCTCCCGCTGTTCTCCTACGGAGGGTCCGCGCTGCTGCCGACCATGTTCGCCGTGGGGCTCCTGATCGCGTTCGCGCGGGACGACCCCGCGGCGCGGGCGGCGCTTGCCATGCGGCAGCCTCGGGTGAGTTGGAAGTCGATGAGACGGCGCGTCAAGAAGCGTCCGTCCGGAGAGCGGTGAATTTCGGTGCATGTCGTACTCGCCGGTGGGGGGACCGCCGGCCACATCGAGCCCGCGCTCGCCCTCGCGGACGCCCTGCGCAGGCAGGACCCCACCGTGGGGATCACGGCACTCGGTACGGAGAAGGGCCTGGAGACCCGGCTCGTGCCCGAGCGCGGCTACGAGCTCGCGCTCATCCCGGCCGTCCCGCTGCCCCGCAGGCCCACCCCTGAGCTGATCACCGTCCCCGGGCGGCTGCGCGGCACCATCAAGGCCGCCGAGCAGATCCTGGAGCGCACCAAGGCCGACTGTGTCGTCGGCTTCGGCGGCTATGTGGCGCTGCCCGGCTACCTCGCGGCCAAGCGGCTCGGGGTGCCGATCGTGGTCCACGAGGCCAACGCCCGGCCGGGCCTGGCCAACAAGATCGGCTCGCGGTACGCGGCTTCGGTGGCCGTCGCCACCCCGGACAGCAAGCTGCGCAACTCCCGCTACATCGGCATCCCGTTGCGCTACTCGATCGCGACGCTCGACCGGGCCCGGGTCCGCCCCGAGGCGCGCGCCGCGTTCGGGCTCGACCCGGGTCTTCCGACGCTGCTCGTCTCCGGCGGCTCGCAGGGTGCCCGGCGCCTGAACGAGGTCATCCAGCAGATCGCCCCGGTGCTCCAGCGCTCCGGCATTCAGATCCTGCACGCGGTCGGGCCGAAGAACGAACTGCCGCGTGTCGACAACATGCCCGGGATGCCGCCGTATGTCCCGGTACCGTACGTGGACCGGATGGATCTCGCGTACGCCGCGGCCGACATGATGCTCTGCCGCGCGGGCGCGATGACCGTCGCCGAACTCTCCGCCGTCGGGCTGCCCGCCGCGTACGTACCGCTGCCGATCGGCAACGGCGAACAGCGGCTGAACGCCCAGCCGGTGGTGAAGGCCGGCGGCGGACTCCTCGTCGACGACGCCGAACTCACTCCCGAGTGGGTGCAGGGCAACGTCCTCCCGGTGCTCGCCGACCCGCACCGGCTGTACGAGATGTCGCGCTCCGCCGCCGAGTTCGGGCGGCGGGACGCCGACCAACTCCTCGTGCAGATGGTGTACGAGGCCATCGCAGGACGCTGATCAACTGACGGAAGGCAGGGACCGTGGCCGGACAGGCGACCGCTCAGCGCGGTGGCGGACAGACCAAGAAGTCCGTGAAGTCCGGCCGGTCCGGCCCCCGTCCCCAGCGGAGCCGCCGCTTCCGGCTGCCTCGCCGGCGGGCTCCGATCGTCCTGGCCGTCGCCGTCGTTCTCCTCGGCGCGGGCCTCGTCTGGGTGCTCTACGGCTCGACCTGGCTGCGCGTCGAGCACGTGAAGGCCACCGGGACGGAGGTCCTGACGCCCCGGGAGGTCGAGGCGGTGGCCGCGGTGCCGATCGGTTCGCCGCTGATTTCCGTCGACACGAGGGCGATTGGGGCGCGATTGCGCCAGAAACTGCCGCGTATCGACTCCGTCGAGGTGGTCCGTTCCTGGCCGCACGGGATCGGTCTGAAAGTGACCGAACGCAAGCCCGTCCTGGTCATGAAGAACGGTGCGAAGTTCGACGAAGTGGACGCGAAGGGTGTGCGTTTCGCCACCATCCAACAGCCCCTCAACGGCGTCCCGCTGCTCGAATTGACCCCCTCGCACTCCCCGAGTCAGCGGCGGTTCGGCACCGACCGGCTCGTCCGCGAAGCGGTGGGCATCGCGGGTGAACTCCCGCCCGCCGTCGCCAAGGAGACGCGTTCCGTCAAGATTTCCACGTACGACTCCGTCACGTTGGAGTTGACCGGCGGCCGCAGCGTGCTGTGGGGAAGCAGCGAGGAAGGTGAGCTGAAGGGACGTACCCTCAGTGCACTGATGAAAGCGCGGCCGAAGTCGGCCCGCTTCGATGTGAGCGCCCCCACCGCCCCTGCGGTATCGGGTAGTTGACGGACATATGCGCTGGCCAGCACCCTGGTTGGTCAGCGACACGGGTGATCACATAGGGTGAAAAGAAAAACGGGAGGTTCGGCGTGTTCGTTGAACGCGCGCCACTTGTCGACTTAGTGTCCTGTTCGGAAGAGTCCAGCGAACAGACACACTGGTAACCCTAAACTTCAACGTTAGGGTTCGGGCCGGCGATACGGACCGTCCCAATCGGCATTCGTCGTCACCTTGCGGCAACCGCGAAGTGACGACCCGTAACTCGAGGCGAGAGGCCTTCGACGTGGCAGCACCGCAGAACTACCTCGCAGTCATCAAGGTCATCGGTGTCGGCGGCGGTGGTGTCAATGCCATCAACCGAATGATCGAGGTCGGTCTCAAGGGCGTCGAGTTCATCGCGATCAACACTGACGCACAAGCACTGTTGATGAGCGACGCCGACGTCAAGCTCGACGTCGGCCGTGAACTCACCCGCGGCCTCGGGGCCGGAGCCAACCCGGCAGTCGGACGCAAGGCGGCAGAGGACCACCGTGAGGAGATCGAGGAGGTCCTCAAGGGGGCCGACATGGTCTTCGTCACCGCCGGCGAAGGCGGCGGCACCGGCACCGGCGGCGCCCCCGTCGTCGCCAACATCGCGCGCTCGCTCGGCGCCCTGACGATCGGTGTGGTCACCCGCCCGTTCACCTTCGAGGGCCGGCGCCGGGCGAATCAGGCGGAGGACGGCATCGCCGAGCTCCGCGAAGAGGTCGACACCCTCATCGTCATCCCGAACGACCGGCTGCTCTCCATCTCCGACCGCCAGGTCAGCGTCCTGGACGCGTTCAAGTCCGCCGACCAGGTGCTGCTCAGCGGTGTCCAGGGCATCACGGACCTGATCACCACGCCGGGCCTCATCAACCTCGACTTCGCCGACGTCAAGTCGGTCATGTCCGAGGCCGGTTCGGCGCTCATGGGCATCGGCTCGGCCCGCGGCGACGACCGCGCGGTGGCCGCCGCCGAGATGGCGATCTCCTCGCCGCTCCTGGAAGCCTCCATCGACGGCGCCCGCGGCGTGCTCCTCTCCATCTCCGGCGGCTCCGACCTCGGTCTCTTCGAGATCAACGAGGCCGCCCAGCTGGTCAGCGAGGCCGCCCACCCCGAGGCCAACATCATCTTCGGCGCGGTCATCGACGACGCCCTCGGCGACGAGGTACGCGTCACGGTCATCGCGGCCGGCTTCGACGGCGGACAGCCGCCGGCCCGCCGGGACAACGTGCTCAGCGCCTCCGCGTCCAACAAGCGCGACGAGCCCGCTCCTTCGCGCCCGGCCGAGGTGTCCCGCCCGCTCGGCGGACTCGGCACGGTCCGCGAGGAGCCGCCGGCCCCCCCGGCCCCGGTCGAGCCCGCCCCGGTCAACGAGGCCCCGGCCCCCTCGGCCATCCCGACGGCCCGTCCCTACCCGGACAGCCAGGCCGAAGAGCTGGACGTCCCGGACTTCCTCAAGTGACTGAAGTGACGTTTCGAAGCGATCTCTTGAAGTGATACGAGAGCAGGGCACTGTGAGCGGCGCGCACTTCGCCTTCACCGACCGGTGGGGCGGGGTGAGCGCCGTTCCGTACGAGGAGCTCAACCTCGGCGGCGCGGTCGGCGACGACCCGGCCTCGGTCCGCACCAACCGCGAACGGGCCGCCACGTCGCTCGGGCTCGACCCGGCCCGGGTGGTCTGGATGAACCAGGTGCACGGCCGCGAGGTCGCCGTCGTCGACGGCCCCTTCGGCCCCGGCGACCGGACCGCGGTGGACGCCGTGGTGACGGGCCGTCGCGGAACCGCGCTCGCGGTGCTCACCGCGGACTGCACCCCGGTCCTGCTGGCCGACCCGGTGGCGGGGGTCGCGGGCGCGGCTCACGCGGGCCGGCCCGGAATGGTCGCGGGCGTGGTGCCCGCCGCCGTCGAGGCGATGGTCTCGCTCGGCGCCCACCCGGCCAGGATCGTCGCCCGCACCGGCCCCGCCGTCTGCGGACGCTGTTACGAAGTACCCGAGCGGATGCGGGCCGAGGTCGCCGGGACCGAGCCCGCCGCCTGGTCCGAGACCAGCTGGGGCACCCCCGCCGTGGACGTCACCGCGGGGGTGCTCGCCCAACTGGCCGCCCTCGGCGTCACCGATGTCGAGGCCTCGCCGGTCTGCACGCTCGAATCGCCCGACCACTTCTCGTACCGCCGCGACCGCACCACTGGGCGGCTCGCCGGATATGTCTGGCTGGACTGACGACTCATGACGGATCGCAAGACCGAACTCGCCGAGAACCTCGCACGGGTGGAGGAACGTATCGCCTCCGCCTGCGCCGCCGCCGGGCGCAAGCGCGCGGACGTGACCCTCATCGTGGTCACCAAGACCTACCCGGCGAGCGATGTGCGCCTGCTGCACGGACTCGGCGTACGCCATGTCGCGGAGAACCGGGACCAGGACGCGGCCCCCAAGGCGGCGGCCTGTGCGGACCTCGACCTGACCTGGCATTTCGTGGGCCAGTTGCAGACCAACAAGGTTCGTTCTGTTGCCAGTTATGCCGATATGGTGCAGTCGATCGACCGGGCCAAGCTGATCGGTTCGCTCTCGACCGCGGCCGTACGGGCCGGGCGCGAGCTGGGCTGCCTCATCCAGGTGGCCCTGGACGCGGAGTCCGGCGAGCGGGGTGAGCGCGGAGGGGTCGCCCCCGACGGGATCGAGGAGTTGGCCGCGCTGGTCGAACAGGCGCCCGGGCTCCGGCTCGGCGGTCTGATGACGGTGGCGCCGCTGGCCGGTGAATACGCCGGACGGCAACGGGCGGCCTTCGAGCGGCTGCTGGAATTCTCATCCCGCCTGCGCGCGGACCATCCGGCTGCGAACATGGTGTCAGCAGGGATGAGTGCGGACCTCGAAGAGGCCGTTGCGGCCGGAGCGACACATGTACGCGTCGGAACGGCGGTACTCGGAGTCCGACCCCGGCTCGGGTAACGTCGCGAAGCAAGTCGGACCACAGCAGAAAATATGGTCATTCCCACTCTTCGGTGGGCAGACCGGCGTGGATCGTGGGCCCTTGGTGACGCTGCCACTTGGCGACAGGAGCGATCCACCACAGAGCGGAGGAATCTGAGCATGGCCGGCGCGATGCGCAAGATGGCGGTCTACCTCGGCCTCGTGGAGGACGATGGGTACGACGGCCGGGGGTTCGACCCCGACGACGATTTCGAACCCGAGCCCGAACCGGAGCGCGACCGTCGGCGGCACCAGCCTCCGCACCAGTCCCAGCTCCAGGACGAACGGGACGAACCGGTACGAGTAACTCAGCCTCCGGCACCGAGAGAACCGGTTCAGCTATCGGTAGAAAGCGGGCGTCCGGCGCGAATTGCACCCGTGGCGTCCATCACACCTGAACGTCCGAGCCTGGAGAAGAACGCACCGGTGATCATGCCCAAGGTCGTGTCCGAGCGGGAGCCGTACCGCATCACCACACTGCACCCGCGGACCTACAACGAGGCCCGTACCATCGGGGAACACTTCCGCGAGGGCACTCCTGTGATCATGAATCTCACGGAGATGGACGACACCGACGCGAAGCGACTTGTCGACTTTGCCGCCGGACTCGTCTTCGGCCTGCACGGCAGCATTGAACGGGTGACGCAGAAGGTGTTCCTGCTGTCTCCTGCTAACGTCGATGTCACGGCGGAGGACAAGGCCCGCATCGCAGAGGGCGGATTCTTCAACCAGAGCTGAGAACACGACACCGGGAACGAACCGGCCGGGAACGGGCCGGGGCTTGTGAAGCAAGGGGAGAGGGAAGCGCGAGATGGGCGTCGCACTACAGGTGGTCTACATCGCGCTGATGTGCTTCCTCATCGTGCTGATCTTCCGGCTCGTCATGGACTACGTCTTCCAGTTCGCCCGTTCATGGCAACCCGGTAAGGCGATGGTGGTCATTCTTGAGGCCACCTACACTGTCACCGATCCACCGCTCAAGCTTCTGCGGCGGTTCATTCCGCCGCTGCGTCTCGGGGGCGTGGCACTCGACCTGTCCTTCTTCGTTCTGATGATCATCGTCTACATCCTGATCAGCATCGTGGTCAGGTTGTGAACGATACGGTCCTGCCGACTGCCGACGACTACGTAGAGGTGAAGAAGAGATGCCGCTGACCCCCGAGGACGTGCGGAACAAGCAGTTCACGACGGTCCGCCTCCGAGAAGGCTATGACGAGGACGAGGTCGATGCCTTCCTCGACGAGGTCGAGTCGGAGCTGACGCGACTGCTCCGCGAGAACGAGGATCTGCGCGCCAAGCTGGCCGCCGCCACCCGCGCCGCCGCGCAGAACCAGCAGCAGCAGGGCATGCGCAAGCCGGAGCCGCAGGACGGCCGAGGCCCGGGTGCACCCGTACCCGCCGCCATATCCGGTCCGCCGCAGGTCCAGCAGCAGCCGCAGATGGGTCCGCCCCAGCTGCCCAGCGGTGCGCCGCAGCTGCCGGCGGGACCTGGCGGTCACGGCCCGCAGGGCCAGCACGGCCCGGGCCAGATGGGCCAGGGCCCCATGGGCCAGGGTCCGATGGGCCAGAACCAGCTGGGTCAGGGCCCCATGGGCCAGATGGGCGGCCCCATGGGCGGCCACGGCTCGCAGATGGGACAGCCGGCCCAGGCTCCCGGTGGCGACAGCGCCGCCCGGGTGCTCTCCCTCGCGCAGCAGACCGCCGACCAGGCGATCGCGGAGGCCCGTTCCGAGGCCAACAAGATCGTCGGCGAGGCCCGCAGCCGCGCCGAGGGTCTGGAGCGCGACGCCCGTGCCAAGGCGGACGCCCTGGAGCGGGACGCGCAGGAGAAGCACCGCGTCGCGATGGGCTCCCTGGAGTCCGCCCGCGCCACGCTGGAGCGCAAGGTCGAGGACCTGCGCGGCTTCGAGCGCGAGTACCGCACGCGGCTGAAGTCCTACCTGGAGTCCCAGCTGCGTCAGCTGGAGACCCAGGCGGACGACTCGCTCGCGCCGCCGCGCACTCCGGCGACCGCGTCGCTTCCGCCGGCTCCGCAGATGAGCGGGTCCATGGCGTCGGCCGGTGCCGGGGCGATGGGGCACCCGATGGGTGGCCAGCAGTCCATGGGCGGCCAGCAGTCCATGCCGAGCGCGCCGTCCTACGGTGGTCAGCAGCAGATGTCGCCGGCGATGACCCAGCCGATGGCGCCGGTGCGGCCGCAGGGGCCTTCGCCCATGCAGCAGGCTCCTTCGCCGATGCGCGGCTTTCTGATCGACGAGGACGACAACTGACGGGGTCTGCGCGTGTGACCCACGCGTAGCCGTCGGCAGGCTGCGAGGGCCGGTTCCGGGGTTTCCCCTGGTGCCGGCCCTTTGCCGTGCCCTGGGCGGAGCCGGTCGGCGGGCTGCGGGTGGTGGGCGCCTGGCGGCTCGGCGGGTGCGCTGGGGCTCTGCCCCGGACCCCGTCGGCCCCTCCCCGCCCCTTCCCCAAACCCTCCGGGGGTGTGGAGTGGGCTGATGCCCGTTGCCGGGGGCGCTGTCCCCGGGCCCCGCTCCTCAAACGCCGGAGGGGCTGATTTTGTGCGCGGTCGGGTACGGACCGTCGATGGTTGCTCGCGCAGTTCCTCGCGCCCCTGGCAGGGTTGATCCCGGCCGCGGCGCCGCATCTTCAGGCCGTCCGGCTTCTTCCGTGCCGCCCAGGCAGGCATCCCCAGCCTGTCCTGGGGTCTCGGGAAGGGGCGGGGTGGGGCAGGAAACGCGACGGCCCGCCCCCCGGGGTTCCGGGGGCGGGCCGTCGGTGGGAGGAGCCGCTACGCCTTGCGGAGGCGGAACGTCAGCGACAGGGGCTCGTCCGTGAAGGCGGAGCCGTACGTGGCGTCGGCGGACCCCGCCGCGTAGTCCGTGGCCAGGACCTCGTCCGCGATGAGGCCCGCGTGGGCCGTCAGGGCCGAGGACACCTCCGGGTCCGTGGACTCCCAGCGCACCGCGATCCGGTCCGCCACATCGAGCCCGCTGTTCTTGCGGGCCTCCTGGATCAGCCGGATCGCGTCACGGGCCA